>JBFLZG010000127.1:0-16803 GCA_040756235.1 bacterium
GCCGGTTTATTTTACGGGTCGATGGCGGGCGTCGCCACCCCACCTCCCTGGGTCCGGAGGTTGCTTCGGTCGCCGGCGGCTCCCTCGCAATGTCCGCAACAATTCGGCTCCTCGCTCCGCCCGCTCCATGCGACCTTGGCCGGGGATGACGCGCCCTTGGGCCGGTTCGAGAGGGGCGCGGCTCACCGAAACCCGATTGACCGCCCGCGAGCCCCTGGGTAGGATGAGGCGAACCCGGGGCCCTTCGGCCCCGGGTCCTTTTGACCGTATACCGCACATGGAAAGGGATCGCTGATGAGCGGCTTGTTCGGCGTCGTATCCACCGGCAACTGCAACGAAACGCTCCTGTACGGGACCGATTATCACTCGCACATGGGGACCGAGATGGCCGGCATGGTGGTCGTGGGCAGCCGCATCCACCGCCGTATCCACGACATCCGGCTCGCCCAGTTCAAATCCAAGTTCGCCGACGAGTACCGGTCCATGACCGGTCAGCTCGGCATCGGCGTAATCAGCGATCTGGATCCGCAGCCCATCCTCATGTCCACCCACTTCGGAGATTTCGCCGTCGCCACGATGGGCCGGCTCCTCAACGCGCCGGCGCTGATCCAACAGCTCCACAAGCAGGGCGCCGCGTTCTCCGAGATCATCGACGGCGGGATCAACCGCACCGAGATCGTGGCCCGCATGATCGCCTCCGGCAAGAACCCGGTGGACGGGCTCGCGACGGCCCTGGGGCGCGTGGAAGGCTCCTGTTCGATCCTGCTGCTCACCGCGGCAGGCCTCTATGCGGCGCGCGACAACAGGGGCCGGACGCCCCTGGTTTTGGGCCGCAGGGGCGGTGATTGGGCGGTGGCCAGCGAGAGCTGCTCGTTCACCAACCTCGGGTTCCGCATCGAGCGGGACATCGGGCCGGGAGAGATCCTCTACATCGAGCCCCACGGACTCCAGCAGATGCGGCCCGGCTTCGACAAGAAGCGGGTCTGTGCCTTCCTCTGGATCTACACCGGATACCCTGCATCCTGTTATGAGGGCGTCTCCGTGGAGGCCGTGCGCGAGCGTTGCGGCAGGGCCCTGGCGCGGGGAGACCAGGTCGAGGCGGATTTCGCGGCCGGCGTTCCGGACTCGGGCACCGGGCATGCCATCGGGTACGCCATGCAAGCGGGCATCCCTTATCGAAGGCCTCTGGTCAAGTACACGCCCGGCTACGGCAGGAGCTACACGCCGCCTTCGCAGGAAATCCGCGATCTGGTGGCGGAGATGAAGCTGCTGCCGGTTCGGGACGTGATCGAAGGGAACCGGATCGTGCTGTGTGAGGATTCGATCGTCCGGGGAACGCAGCTTCGCAATCTGACCGTACAGAAGCTCTGGGAAGGCCGGGCCAGGGAGATCCACATCCGGCCCGCCTGCCCGCCCCTCATGTTCCCGTGCAAGTTCCTGCGGGCCACCCGGTCCGTCCACGAGCTGGCCGCCCGCAGGGCGATCACGGCCATTGAAGGGAAGGAGCTCGAGTCGGTCGACGCCTACCTGGACGAGGAGAGCCGGAAGTACGCCGACATGGTCGACTGGATCCGTCGCGATCTGAACGTGACGACCCTTCGCTACCAGCGACTGACCGACATGGTGGAGGCGATCGGACTGCCGCGGGAACACCTCTGCCTGTATTGCTGGACCGGCGAAGAATGAACTCGGCTGTTGAAAAACGCCCATCTGCGGAGCTTGTTGCGAGCGAAGCGAAGCAATCTCCCTGACAGAATACAGCGGCAATCAGCGGTATCCGGGGGTTTCCTCGTCGCTGGCGCTCCTCGGAACAGGCCTCAGGACTTGGCCTGCCTTGCATCCGGGCATTTTTGAACAGCCTCTCCAGAGGGTGTCTCTCGACACCCTCTGTGCAGGGGCCAGGGTCGAACCTCAGGGCTTCTTGACCGGGATCTTCAGGTCCTTCAAGAGGTCGCCGAGGGTCCCCATGCCGGACGATTTCCCTTTGCCCCCGACGTACTGCTGATAGGTGGCCTGCTGCTCCTGATTCTCCAGCGCCTTGAGCGACAAACGGACGCGGCCCTGCTCATCGAGATCGAGGACCTGCACCTTGAGGGAGGTGCCTTCCGGGAACTTCTTCCTGAGATCGGTCTTGGGGGGGAGGCCCATCTCCTCGGCTGGCAGCAGGCCGCGGACGCCGGGCCCGGCCTGAGGCAGGCGCAGGAAGAGGCCGTAAGGCTTGATCCTCTCCACGATCCCGGTGAGGACCGCCCCTGCCTGGGGCCGCGATCCCGGGGCGGCGCCACCCGCGGCGTCCCCGGCCGCTTCGGGTTCCCGGCCCGCAGCCTCCTTCATCGAGAGCGACACGCGGCGCCTCTCTCGATCGATCTCCAGCACGCGGACCTCGACCTCCTGGCCGACTTGGAGGACCTGGTTCGGGTGTCGGATCCGCTCATAGCTGATCTCGGAGACGTGCACAAGCCCGTCCACGCCCGGAACCAGCTCGACGAAAGCACCGAAGTCGGCCAGGCGGGTGACCTTGCCCCGGACGATCTGGCCTTCCCGGAGCTCGAGCCCCTGCTCCCACGGGCTCGGCTCGAGCGCCTTCATGGACAGCGCGATGCGGGGCCGCCCCTCCGAGGAGGTCCGGTCCACGCTCAGGACCACGACCCTTATGGTCTGGCCCACCTGGAGGACGTCCGAAGGCTGGGCGACCCGGTAGTGAGCCATCTCGGAAATATGGAGCATCCCTTCCAGGCCTCCGATGTCCACGAAGGCGCCGAAATTCATCAGCCGTACGACCCTTCCCTCCAGCTCCACCCCGGGCTTCAGCGACTCCAGGGTTTCTCGGGCCTGCCGCTCCCGCTCCTCTTCCAACAGGGCTCGCCGGGAAACGACGATGTTCTTGCCCCGCTCCTTGATCTCGAGAACTCGAAACATGTACCGGGCACCCACGTGCTCGGCCGGGTTCTCGCAAAAGCCCAGGTCGATCTGGCTCACCGGGCAGAAGGCGCGGTGGCCGGAGACGTCGACCTCCAGGCCGCCCTTGTTCACGGCCGTGACCCGACCCTCCACCGGGATCCTTCCCTGCTGAGCGTCCCGAAGCAGCTCCAGGGCCTCCGCCCCTCTGACCTTGAGCGCTTTGCTGAGCAGGATGCCTTCGGCCACCGACGTGACCTTCAGCTCCAGGCGGTCCCCAACCGAGACCGCAGGATTCCCCTGCTCATCGAGGAACTCCGCGAGATCCGCGATCCCTTCGCTTTTCCCGCCCAGATCGAGGAACACGCTTTCCTGGCTGACCTTGACGACCTCGCCCTCGACGGTGTCGCCGGGCCGGAAGTCCTGTTTAGGGGTGAAGGGAGAAGACTCGAACAGCTCCGCGAAGCTCGGCTCCTTCCCTTCCTGTTCCTGCTCCTGATCCGCCATATTCCTTACCTCATAGTCAGGTCTGTTCTCGTTGAAGTTTAACAGATGCCCGCTCCGGCGTCATCCGGGAAGGATGGCGCGCTGCCCTTGCTTGAATGTCCCGGTGCGACTGTGGTAAAAATCTATCAGCACTCCTTCTTTCCACCAGCCTGACCGCAAGAGCATGCCGTCGGAAGGTGAAAGGGAAGCGGCAAAGGTGAAAGCAGGACCGTTTCGCCCCATTGCCCTTCTCCGTTGAGCCTTTTGCCTGTGGCTCGGGCAGAACCATAAGCCAATGGCAATGTTCGACTGGAGCTCGATCAACTGGGCGGAGATCCTGGTCCTGGCCGTTCTCATGACGGCCGTGCAGCTCTCGGGCTTGCTGCTCAGGAGGATCCGAAACGGGGCAGCGGCCGCGCACAGAGCCCCCGCTGCCGCCCCCTGCGGACAGTCGAACACCGCGCTCCGGGCGCACTCTGCAGGTCAGGCGGCCGCGGACGACGTACCTGAGGAAGTTGCCGCCGTGATCGCGCTCGCGCTCAGCCGATCCGGCACGGAGGCGAGCGCGCACGCCCCCGGAGCGGGCCCGCAGTCGAGCCTTCTTCCGGCCGCCGGGGAGCGGGACAGCTCCTGGAAGACCCTGGGAAGGCAGGAGTGCCACCGGCGAGCCGATGCCTGGGCCGGGTTCGGGAGCAGGAGAAACGCCAACCCCACGGGAAGCGCAAGGCCATGAGGCGTTACGAGTACCGGATCAACGGAAGATCGTACGTTGTCGATATCCTCTCCTTTGACGGTCGGGAAGCGGCGGTCCGCGTGAACGGAACCGAATACCGGGTCAAGGCGGCGGGATCGGCCGCTGCGCCGATGCCGGACGGACGGATGGCGGCGTTGCCCGTCATCCCCGTTTCCACTGTCACGGCTCCGGAGGCGAGCCGCTACCCGGCTTCCCCCTCGGACGGCCCCGTGCCTGCCGCCGCGGACTGCCCCCTTTCTCCTGCTGCTCCGGAGGCTTCTCCTGCTCATCCGCCGTCGTCTCCGGTCCGCACCGGCGCCGCGGGAGGAGAGACCATCTGCGCGCCCATGCCCGGCATCATCCTGAGCGTCCTCGTGCGGGAAGGCCAGGCGGTCACCGCGGGCGACCCCATGCTCGTGCTCGAAGCCATGAAAATGGAAAACGAGATCCACGCGCCACGGTCCGGCACGGTGAAGAGCGTTCTGGTCCACAAGGGGGCCGAAGTCCGACAAGGGACCCCCCTGATCGAGCTGGGCTAGGAGGCTGTCCATAGATGCCCATCTGCTGCGTTGCGCTCATGCGTCGTGGAGGTCCTGGGGCAGCCTGCCCCGGCGAAAGCCGGGGTCGTTGCAGCGTACTCCCATGTACGCCTCACTCCTCAGGATTTGACTCGCGCCGTCCATGGCGCTCGCCCTCCGGGCGCATCATCCTGACGGATGATGCGTCCAATTCCGCTGTCCTGCGGAATTGTCGCGCGCCTTGCATCTGGACATTTCTGAACAGCCTCCAAGAGCCTGATTCTTGGACAGGCTCCTAGGAGAGCTGTAGGGGCGAAAAATCTTTCGCCCCTCTGCACTGCACGGCTCTCGGAACGCCCACGAGACGCGATATTCGCCATCCAGACGCGCCAGGAGGGTCCTGATGGTTCCGGTCGAGCGCTGGCTGCTGGCCTGGAGGCGGCTGGTTTTCATCGCGCGACTTCGGCTCCAGGCCTTGTTGGGCCGATCCGAGCTGGAGATGGAGCTCGCCAGGGACTGCCGGATCGGCAAAGACGTCCGGGTCGTGCTCCGGGGCAAGCGCAACAAGATCACCCTCCTCAAAGATGCCCACCTCGGCCATGGCCTTTACGTCGAGCTTCGGGACGGAGAGATCTACCTCGGTGAACGAACCGAGATACGGGACCAAGGGGTGGCCCACGTCTCCGGAAGGCTCTACCTCGAGAAGGCTTGCGGATTCAGCATCCGTTGCGTCATTCACTGCGGCAAGAGCATCGAGATCGGCCGGTACACGATCTTCGGCGAATACTGTTCCGTCATGGACGGAGAGCACGTGCACATCCAGACCGACGAATACTGGTTCTATGGGGATCCGCAGGCCCGGAACATCCTGGAGAGCGTGAAAATCGGCATCGGGGTCTACATCGGGAGCAAGACGACCGTGCTCAAGGGAGCCGATATCGGAGACTTCTGCAGGATCGGCGCCAACTCCGTGGTCACGGGAACGATCGAGCCCCACACGCTGGCCGTGGGAGTTCCGGCCAAGCCCATCCGGAAGCTCGTTTAGGGGGCCTGTCAAATGTAGGGGCGAAAGATCTTTCGCCCTTACAAGGGTAGACACCCGATCGCTGCCACGCGGAGGGAAAGCCCACATGTCACTCAATTTCGACCTCACCGAAGAGCACCGGCTTTTCTGGCAGACCATCGCGTCGTTCGTGGACAAGCAAATCGCTCCGCTCGTCGACGAGGCGGAAGCGAAGGAGGCCTTTCCCGTCTCGCTCTTCAAGAAGCTGGGTGAGCTCGGGTTCCTTTGCTGCCGCTACCCGGAGGAGTACGGAGGGGCCGGGGCCGACAAGATCTCCGAATGCCTCTACATGGAAGAGCTCAACCGGGTCTCCAGCGGCATCGCCTCGGGCCTGCTCGCGCACGCGACGCTCGCCACGAGCCCGATCTACGACTTCGGCACGGAAGAGCAGAAGAACAAGTACCTGGTCCCGGCCATCCGCGGAGACAAGATCGGCGCTTTCGCGCTGACCGAGCCCAACGCGGGCTCCGATGCCGCGAGCATCACCTCGCGCGCGGTGCGTCAGGGGGACGATTACGTCCTGAACGGAACCAAGACCTTCATCACAAACGGGTCCCTTTGCGACTACGTGCTGGTGGCGGCCTACACGGACCCGAGCCGCAAGGGCAAGGGGATCAGCCTCTTCCTGGTGGACAAGGGCACGCCGGGCTTCCAGGTGTCACGCAAGCTCGAGAAGGCAGGGCTCCGCGCCGCGGATACGGCCGAGCTCGTGTTCGAGGACTGCCGGATCCCCCGGGAGCAGCTCCTCGGCGGCCGGGAAGGCGGGTTCGGGCAGATCGTCAAGACCCTGGTCGGCGGTAGGATCTCCTACGGGGGCCGGTGCGCCGGCGTGGCGCGCGGCGCCTACGACGTGACCGCGCGCTACCTGCAGGAGCGCATCCAGTTCGGCCGGCCGCTGATCCAGTTCCAGGTCAACCAGTTCAAGCTCGCCGACTGGGCCATGAACATCGACATCATGCACACGATCACCTGGAAGGCGGCCTGGATGTACGATCAGGGCAGGGACTGCACCCGGGAAGCTTCCATCGTGAAGCTCTTCTGCAGCGAGACCGCGCAGAAGATCGTCAACGAAGCGATCCAGCTCTTCGGCGGTTACGGGTTCATGATGGAGTACCCGATCCAGAGGATCTGGCGCGACTCGAGAGTGCTGACGATCACGGAAGGGGTCTCCGAGGTCCACCACGGCATTATCTTCAACAGCCTGGGGCTCAAGTAGAGGCTGGCGAAACACGCCCATCTGCGAAGCCTGTTGCGAGCGACGCGAGGCAATCCCCCTGATCCTTGCGGCGGCCGACGCGACAGGGAGTTTCCTCGTCGCCCAGCCTCCTCGGAACAAGCCTCAGGACTTCGCCTGCCTTGCATCTGGGCATTTTGGGCCAGCCTCCTCAAGCTGATCTCCCTGGAGCGCCCGTCCCGGGATCCGCCGGGTGCAGCTGGATTCCGGCATGTGAGGCCGTGCGCTATCTCGTCATCCCGGCCCCGGTGCGCAGCGCGTGCGAGCCGGGATCCAGAAGGGTGCATCATGCACAGCGGTTGTTACCGGGTGACAGGGCCTGGACCCCGGCCTTCGCCGGGGTGACGGAAGAGAGCCGGGCCCTCGAGGAACAGGGGGAATTCCCGCGTGCGCGGGAATGACGGCGCGGCTGCGTCGTTCGCAGGACTGACGCCTGCTACAGTCTCGAGCCGCAGCTCTTGCATATGGGAACGCCCGCGGGGTTCTCCAGGTCGCAGTAGGGGCAGCGGCAACCCTCGCCGCCGTGAGGATCCTTGCGCACCGCACTCTCGGCGGCCCGTTTGCCGATGCCGCCGTTGCGGCCGTAGTAGTCCCGGATGGCGGCGTGCAGGGCATCCGCACCGAGGTTGGAGCAGTGGAGCTTGTTGGTGGGCAGGCCGTCCAGCGCCTCGGCCACATCCTTGTTCGATATCTCCAGCGCTTCTTCCAGGGTCTTGCCCTTGGCCATCTCGCTGATCATGCTGGAGACCGCGATCGCCGCTCCGCAGCCGAAGGTCTGAAACCTGACGTCCTCGATCTTCCCCTCTTTCACGGAAATGAAAAACCGCATGATGTCGCCGCACGCCGGATTCCCGACCTCGCCGATCCCGTCCGCGCTCTCCAGGGTCCCCACGTTGCGGGGATTCGAGAAATGATCCATGACCTTGGCGCTGTACTTCATGGGCTTTCGCTCCTCTGAGGAGATCCTCACTTCATTCCTGCACGTCAGAGGCTGTCGATAAACGGCCATCTGCGGCGTTCGGCTCATGGCGCGTGGAGGCGGGGAGAGCCTGCCCCGGCGCAGGCCGGGGTCCCGCCGGCAATCCTTTTGCTACGCCTCATCCCTCAGGACTTCGCCTGCCTTGCATCCGGCCATTTCTCACCATCCTCTCGAGGGGTGTTTTGCGATTTCTTGTACAGGGGGGACATGTCGCGGAGCCTTTGGACGATGGGCGGGAGCACCTCGAGGATACGGTCCACCTCCTCAGCCGTGTTGTCCTGCCCCAGGCTGAACAGCAGGCTCCCCTGCGCCAGGGCCGCATCGATCCCCATGGCGAGCATGACGTGGGAGACTTTCAGGCTGCGGGAGATGCAGGCCGATCCGCTGGCGATCTGAATGCCCTCCATGTCCAGGAACAGAAGCATGGACTCCCCTTCGACGTACTGGACCAGCACACTGACGATGTGAGGCATGCGCTGGGTGGGGTGCCCAAGGAGGCGGACATGGGGAATCCTTTCCAGAATGCCTTGCTGGAGTCTTTGCTGCAGGGTCCGCGCATGGACCGTCCGGGCCTCCATCTCGCGGCGCGCCACATCCGCGGCCACCCCCATGCCGACGATGGCCGGCACGTTCTCGGTGCCGGCCCTTCGGCCCTTCTCCTGAATGCCGCCGTCCAGGAGCGGGTGGATCCGGATCCCCTTGCGCACGTACAGGGCCGCGGCGCCCTTGGGGCCGCAAAAGGAGTTGGCCGCCAGGCTCAAAAGGTCCACCTGCAGGGCCTGCACGTCGACCGGCATCAAGCCCGCCGTCGCGACTGCGTCGGTGTGGAAGACCACGCCCTTTGCCCGGGTGATGCGGCCGATCTCGGCAAGCGGCTGCACGGTTCCGACTTCGTTGTTGGCATGCATGACCGAGACGAGAATCGTCTGCGGCGTGATGGCCTCCTCCACTTCCCTCGGGTCCACCCGGCCGTGCTCGTCGACCGGCAGATAGGTGATCTGGAAACCCGTCCTCTCCAGGGCCTTGACCGCGTGCATCATGGAAAAGTGCTCGATCGAGGAGACCACGATGTGGCGGCCCCGGTTCTGATAGGCCGAGGCGATGCCTTTCAGGACGAAGTTGTTGGCCTCGGTGCCGCAGGACGTAAAGACGATCTCGGAAGGGTTCTGCGCGTGAATCAACTCCCCGACCCGCTTGCGGGCTTCCTCGAGGGCCGCCTCGGCCCGTTCCCCCAGGCTGTGCATGCTGGACGGGTTGCCGAAGTCCTGCCGGTAGCAGGGGAGCATCGCCTCCAGGACTTCGGCCAGGACGGGAGTCGCCGCGATGTGATCCATGTAGATAGGACTTTGTGCGCTCATGCTCATATGGGAGATCCCCGGGTGCTGCTGGGCTTGAAAGGCTTGCTTGGGAGCGGCGTGACGACTCAGGCAGGTCTTCTCGTTAGCCTAGTGTTCCCGTATGCAAATAGTATTCTCTAACCTGTGCACGGTCAAGACGGTTTCCGGTCTCCGGGGTTGCCGCCCTCCGCTCCGGGACGGCCGTCCGGCGCCAGCTAGGACCCTGTCCAAGAACTCGGTTCCTGGAGGCTGTTCAGAAATGTCCAGATGCAAGGCGCACGAAGTCCCGAGGCTCGTTCCGAGGAGCCCGAGCGACGAGTAAACTCCTGGTTGCACCTGACCGCCGCAGCAAGGTATCGGGGGATTGCTTCGCTTCGCTCGCAACAGGCGCCGCAGATGGGCATTTATGGACAGCCTCCTAGAGCCGGGCGACTTTGATGAGGTTGGTGAGGCCCGGCTTTCCAACCGGCACCCCGGCCGCAATGACGACCAGGTCTCCCGTGCTGACCGCTCCGGTCGCCCGTGCGAATTCGCAAGCCTTCTGGATCATGTCGTCGGTATCTTCCAGCCGGGGCACTTCCCGGCAGCGAACACCCCAGACAAGGCACAGCCTGCGGACCACCCCGGGGTCAGGGCTGAAGGCTAGAATGTCCTGCACCGGCCGGAATCGAGACACCGCCCGGGCGGTGTTTCCGGACTGGGTGGGCGCAACGATCGCCTTGGCTCCGAGCTCGTCGGCCAGGCGGCAGACGGACTGGCCGACCGCCTCCGAATCGCTCGCGACCGGCATCTCCCAATAGGAGGACCGCTTCAGGATCCCTTCCGCCTTCTCGACGATGCGCGCCATGTACCGAACAGCCTCGACCGGGTAGCGCCCGACCGCGGTCTCCTCCGAGAGCATGACGGCGTCGGCCCCGTCCAGCACCGCGTTGGCCACGTCCAGGGCCTCGGCCCGGGTCGGCCTCGGCGACTCCACCATGGAGCGCAGCATCTGGGTGGCGATGATGGCCGGCTTGCCCGAGCGGTTGGCCTGCTCCACCAGCCGCTTCTGCACGAGCGGGACTTCCTCCAGGGGGATTTCCACACCCAGGTCTCCCCTCGCCACCATGATGGCATCGGCCGACGCCAGGATCCCGTCCAGGTTCTGCAAAGCCTCGTGCTTCTCGATCTTCGCGATCAGCGGGATCTGTGCCCGGCTCTGAGACAGAAAGGATTTCACGCTCCGGAGGTCTCTCTCGTCCCGCACGAAGGAGAGCGCCACGTAGTCCACCCCGGCTTCCATGCCCGCGCGCAGGTCCGCGCGGTCCTTCTCCGTAAATGCGGGAACGTCCAGCGAACGCGTGGGCAGCGTGATCCCTTTGCGGGACGTCAGGACGCCCCCGGTCACCACCCGGCAGAGGACCTGGTCGGGCCGCACCTCCTCGGACTTGAGCTCGATCTGGCCATCCGCCAGGAGGATCGGGTCCCCCGGCTGCATGCTCTCGATGACCGCGGGAGCGGAGACGGGTATGGAGGCACCGTGGTCCTGCTCTGTCACGAGCCGGACCGTTTGGCCGGCTTCGAGCCTGATCTCCCCGCCCGGCAGGTCTCCGATGCGGATCTTGGGCCCGGCAAGGTCCTGCATCACGGCGAGCGGGCGGGAGAGGGCGGACGAGACTTCACGGATCTTGCGGATGGTTTTGCGGTGCTCCGCGGGCCTTCCGTGCGAGTAATTCAGCCTGGCCACGTCCATACCGGCACGGACGAGCGCTTCGATCTGGCTCTTTCCGGAGGTGGCAGGCCCCAGCGTGCAGATGATCTTGGTTTTCCGCACCTGCGATGCGCCTTCTTGCGCAGCCGGACGCCAAGAAGGGACCCGCAAAGTCTCTCGGATCCCTTCTTGTGACACCGGCCAATGCCGATGCTATTCTTCCCAGTGAATGCACTGCGTCGGACAGCTGTCGATGGCTTCCTGCACGGCATCTTCTTCGGAAGAGCCGATCGAGTCCTTGAGGACCTCTGCGTGATCGGCCCCTTCCTCGAGCTTGAAGACGTCAGGGCAGATCTCCACGCAGGTGCCGCACGCCACGCATTCGTCTGCGTCTATGATGACTTTTTTCGCCATGGGGTTCTCCTTCCGGCAGATGGGTTGAGGTCAACGATTTCTAGTGGCTCTCGGGTGCCCGCCGCTGGCCGCCGGAGGGAGGCGCTTCTGGCGGAACCCCGCAGGCTGCGCATGGAAAAAAGAGAATTAGCACATCGGGAGGGATTTGCCAATGGGCCGATCCCGCAAAAACGGGAACATCATCCTCATCGGCATGCCGGGGTCCGGTAAGAGCACCCTGGGCGTTCTGCTGGCCAAGGCCCTCACCCGGCCGTTCCTGGACACGGACATCCACATTCAGACCCGGGAGGGCAAGCCTCTCCAGCGGATCCTGAACGAGCACGGCATCGCCTTCTTCCTGAGGCTTGAGCAGGAGTGCATTCTCTCCCTCAGCTTGAGCCGCCACGTGATCGCGACAGGGGGCAGCGTGGTCTATGGGGCGAGGGCCATGGCGCATCTCAAACGGCAGGGACTCGTCGTCCTGCTCGAGCTCTCGCTGCCGTTCCTCAGGCGGCGCCTCAGGGACATGCACAATCGTGGCATCGTGCTGGCGCCCGGACAGGATCTGGCCGCCTTGTACGCGGAGAGAAAGCCCCTGTACGAACGCTATGCCGACCTGCGCGTTTCCTGCGACCGCAAGACGCACGAGCAGGTCATCGGAGAGATCCTCGCAGCTCTGGACGACCGGGGCATCCGGTGAGGGGAATCGGCCTCCCGGGCAGCTCGCCAGCGGGCGACGCATGCGTCGCCCCTACGACTCCTTATCAGGCTCCGGGCTCTCCTGCTCGCCGGCGGTTCTCGAGAGCCGCCTTGATGTACTCGCGGAAGATCGGGTGGGGGTTCATGGGGCGGGATTTGAACTCGGGGTGGAACTGGCAGCCCAGATACCAGGGGTGGTCCTTGAGCTCGAAGACCTCCACGAGCCTCTGGTCCGGGCTCAACCCGCTGAGGAGGAGCCCGTGGCTGGACAGGACCTCGCGATAGTCGTTGTTGACCTC
Organism: bacterium; assembly: GCA_040756235.1. GTDB lineage: Bacteria > Desulfobacterota > DSWW01 > DSWW01 > DSWW01 > JBFLZG01. The sequence goes on from JBFLZG010000127.1 coordinate 12,330, forward strand.
GTAGCGGTGCCGATGCCGCTCGTAGATCTCCGTGCAACCGTAGACCCGATGAGCGAGCGTACCTTCCCGGAGCGCGCACGGATAGGATCCAAGGCGCATGGTGGCGCCTTTCGTGGCGATCCCGGCCTGGTCCGGCATCAGGTGGATCACGGGATGAGGGGAGTCCCCGTCGAACTCGGTGCTGTTGGCGCGCTCGAGCCCGCACACGTCGCGGGCAAAAGCGATGATGGCGGTCTGCAGCCCCAGGCAGATGCCCAGGAACGGGATCCTGTGCTTGCGTGCAAATGAAGCCGCCAGGATCTTGCCCTCGATCCCCCGGTCGCCGAACCCTCCCGGAACCAGGATGCTGTCGAGGCCGGCCAGGAGATTCCCGACCTTCTGCTTCTCCAACTCCTCGGAGTCGATGAACTGGATCCTCACACGGCAGTAATTGGCGATGCCCCCGTGGGCGAGCGCTTCGTTCAGGCTCTTGTACGACTCGACCAGGTCCACGTACTTGCCGACCATGCCGACCGTGACCTGGTCTTTGGGCTCCTTGACCCGGCGCACGATCTCTTCCCACTTCTCCAGGTGCGGAGCTCCGGTCCAGATGTTCATGAGCTCGATGATCTTGTCGTCCAGCCCCTCCTGGTGAAAGAGCAGCGGCACTTCGTAGGTGGTCTCGACGTCTTTCGCCGTGATTACCGCGTCCTTGTCCACGTTGCAGAAGAGAGCGATCTTCGACTTGATCTCCTTGGACAGAAACCGCTCCGTGCGGCAGATCAGGACATCGGGCTGGATGCCGATCTCCAGAAGACTCTTCACGCTGTGCTGGGTGGGCTTGGTCTTCAGCTCCCCCGAGGCCCGCAGATAAGGAACCAGGGTGAGATGGATGTAAAGCACGTTCTGCCTGCCCAGCTCGGTCTTGAGCTGCCGGATCGCCTCGAGAAACGGTTGTCCCTCGATGTCCCCCACCGTACCCCCGATTTCGACGATCGCGATGTCCGCTGCCCCGGCCAGGGAGAGGATCCTCGATTTGATCTCGTCGGTGATGTGGGGGATCACCTGAATGGTCTTCCCCAGGTAGTCTCCCTTGCGCTCCTTCTTGATGACCGTCTCGTAGACCTGTCCGGTGGTGAAATTGTTCGGCTTGCCCAGCACCGCGTGGGAGAAACGTTCGTAGTGCCCCAGGTCGAGGTCGGTCTCGGCCCCGTCGTCCGTCACGAAAACCTCTCCGTGCTGGAACGGGTTCATGGTGCCGGGATCGACGTTGATGTACGGGTCCAGCTTCTGGAAGGTGACCTTGAGCCCTCGGCTTTCCAGGAGGGCGCCGATCGCGGCGGACGCAAGGCCCTTGCCCAGTGAGGAGAGGACGCCTCCGGTGACGAAGATGAATTTCGTGCGCATGGGCTCACTTTTTCCTGGCATGCGGTTGACCGGCATTCATGGACTGTTTGGTCCGGCAAACAAGGCCTTCCGGTGCCTTCTTCCGCGTCTCTCCGGCACGGAGCACCAAAGAGGAAGAATAGACTTTCCGGCCTCGGAGGGTCAATGCGGTTCGAGAAAAAGCGCCGTAGGGGCGACGCATGCGTCGCCCGTTTTCTCCACGGCGTCAACCTGCACGAGGCTGTCAGGAGCGGAGGCAAGGACCGCGTGGCCCCTCATCGGCGGCTCCGGTCGGCGAGCAGATCCGTCAGGTCCATGGCGGCCAGTCCGGATTGCGAGGCCTGCAGACCGGTCCGGAGGTTCTGGAGGCAGAAAGGACATGCGGTGACCAGGGCGTCGGCCCCGGTTGCTTCCGCCTCCTCCACGCGCAGCCGGCTGGTCTCGACGGCCCACTCGGGGAAGGCCGAGCGAACCCCGCCTCCGGCCCCGCAGCACCATGCGTTCTGCCGGTTGCGCGGCATCTCCCGGAGGTCGACGCCGGGAAGGGCCTTCAGGAGCTTCCTCGGCGCTTCATACAGGCCGCAGTGGCGGCCGAGATGACAGGGGTCGTGATACGTCACCCGGAGCGCATCGGCGCCCTGGAAAGAGAGCCTTCCCTGTGCGACCAGCTCGAGAAAGAAGGTGCTCGAGTGGACCACCCGGGCCGGAATGGGGGCCAGACCGGCCTGGTCCTGACGGAGCGTCTTGTAGCAGCCTGCGCACGAGGTCACGATCGTCTTCACCCCCAGCTTGCGGACCCATTCCTGGTTCTTCCGCGCCATCTCCCGGGCGAGCTCCCGCTCGCCGATGCGCAGCATGACCGATCCGCAGCACACTTCCTCCTCGCCGAGCACGCCGAAGTCCACCCCGGCCTTTTGCAGGAGGGCGATCGTGTTCCGCACGATGTGCTCCAGGGAAGGATCGAGGCCGGCCGTGCACCCGACGAAATAAAGGACAGCGGCTCTTGCCGGGTCCTTTCCGCTCAGGATCTTCACTCCCAGGTCGCGCAGGGCGTGTGTCCGCCTCCTGCGGGGCTGCATCCACGGATTGCGATATTGTACGAGACTGTCTTTGAGCTTCTTGTGGCCGGGCAGCGGGCCGGCCTCCCGGCGGACCGCCTCGGCCCTCAGGGCCTCGAAGACTTCGAGCATTTTCTCCCGGACCTGCATCGGGCACTGCTGGGTGCAGTTGCCGCACAGGGTGCAGGCGAAGAGCTTCTTCAGGAGCTCCGGGTCGTCCCACCGGAGGAGGCCTTCCTTCAGGCCCCTGGCAGCCCAGATCTTGCCGCTCGAATAGAAGCCTTCGAAGCGGAAACGTTCGCCGGCGGGACAGCTCGGCAGGTAGAGACCGAACACGGCCTTGCACGTGCCGCAGCGCACGCATTTGGAGATGAACGGGTCGATGTCCCGGTATTCGAGCATGCTTCAGAGCCCCCAACGGCCCGGATTCAGAATTCCGTTGGGATCCAGGCAGGACTTCACCCGCTCCAGGAGCTGGAAAAACCCGGAGCTGTCCCGCTCCCGAAGCTTCTCAACGGCCCAGGCCGGGGACTTGTAGGGAACGTAGCGGAGCTCGAGCAGGCAATCGGCCAGCCGGGACAGGGTGCCTCGCGTCCGTGCCACGTCGCGGGGATCCTGGCGGTCGAAGTGCAGGATGAAGCGCAGGACCCAGAAATGCCCGCCTTTCATCGGCCGCGAGACGAGGACCGGAGGAAACCCTTCCTCTTCCAGGATGCGGAAGCACTGCTCGGCCCCCTGGGCCCAGTTCTTCCCCGGGCCGTACGATCCGACCCAGGTCATGCCGCCAGGGCCGTAGTCGAGCAGGAAGTCCAGGGTGGTCGGGAACTCGGCCAGCTTGGCGTAGTTGGGATTGATCCGGACGAGATCGTCCACGTCGAGGGGATCCTCGACGATGAATCCTTCGCGCCTGATCTCCCGGATCAGATCCTCCGTGATCTGCTCCTTCACGCTCATGTGGCCCGCGTTCTCCGCGTAGAGGTCCCCATAGACGAACAGGGTCGGCTCGCCGGGGCAGAGGGCGAGCCGGCCCCGGGCGCCGAAGAGCATTTTGCCCGCCGCCCAGGACACGCACGCCAGATCGTCGAAGGCCTCTTTCCGGCACAGGGTTCGCATGATCCGGTAAGCGGTCCTCGGGTCGTACACGGCGATGAAGAAACGCCTGCGCAGCGGCGGCACGGGCCAGATCTGCAAGGCCCCCTTGGTCACGATCCCGCTCGCGCCCTGCCAGCCCAGAAACAGGCCGGCCAGGTCCGGCAGCGGCACGCGCGCGTGCCAGGAGTCCACGACCGCGGCCGACCCCACCCGCACCAGCTCGCCCGTGGGCAGCACGACCTCCAGCCCGTTGATCCAGTCGGACATGGCTCCGTGGCGCATGCTCATGTTGTTCAGCCCGTCCATGAGGGCGTTGCTCAACGCCGAGGTCTGAGGCGGCGCCAGCGGGTAGCTGTAGCGGTATCCGGGATGGTGTTTGTCCAGGTAGGCCCGAATCATCCCGAAGGTCACGCCCGGCTCGACCACGATGTACAGGTCTTCTTCATTCACCTCCAGAATGGCGCGCATGCGCTTGAGGTCCACGATGACCGCCTCCCTGGCCGGGATCGCCAGGCCTCCCATGTTCAGCCCGTAGGTGAAGGGGACGAGCGGGATCCCGAAGCGGTTGGCTTCCTCCACGATGCGCTGGACCTCGCGTGCGGATCCGGGCATGACCACGCCCAGCGGCCATCGCGGCTCATTCTCGGTCAGGTCCTGGGAGTAGACGTAGAGCGTCGCCGGGTCCCAGGCCACGAACTCGGGACCAACGATGCCCTGGAGGGCTGCGAGGAAGAGCTTGGTCTTGTCGGTTTCTTCGGAAGCCGGGATCTCAATCGGCATGGACCGAGCTCCTTCGCGATCGTTTTCGGCGGAGCCGGGAGCCTAGGAGGCTGTCCATAAATGCCCATCTGCTGCGTTGCGCTCATCCTTCGTCATTGCGGCGTACTCCCATGTACGCCTCATTCCTCAGGATTTCGCGCGCCTTGCATCTGGACATTTCTGAACAGCCTCCCGGAGCC
>JBFLZG010000128.1:0-14991 GCA_040756235.1 bacterium
ATCCCGACCTTCTCCCCTCGGCGAGGGGAGAAGGTGAGAAAAGCGACAGCCTCTCGGGGGGGAGGAGAGGAAACGCCGACCGAGCGACAGAGATTGGGAAGGACAAGGTTCACCTGAGAAAGGAGGTCACATCATGGAGACGAAACGGGTCCCGTTCGCACACGGACGGAATGCCAAAGCGACGGCTCTGGCCTTGATCATCCTGCTCGTCGGCGCGCTCTCCGGGGGCGCTTCGTTGTGGGCGCAGACTTCGGCCCCGCCTGCCGCTCCGCCGCCTGTGTCCGGCCCCGAGGTTGGACCGGGACAAGGGCCCGGCCCTGGCCCCCGGGGGTGGTGCATGAAGGGCTTGAACCTGACCCAGGAGCAGGTCAACAAGATGCAGTCCCTGCGCCTGGAGTTCTCGAAGCAAACGGCCGACCTGGACTCCCAGATCCACAAGAAGCGACTCGACCTGGCGACCCTCCTGCGGGACCCGCAGGCCAAGGAGGATGCCATCGGCGCGGCTCAGAAAGAGCTGAACAGAATGATGGCCCAGAGAGACGAGAAGGCGGACGCCTATCTGCTGAAAGCCCGCAGTCTGCTCACCGCCGAGCAGATCAGGAACCTCCCTCCGGGATGCGCTTTCGGCTTCTGGGGAGGAGGGATGAGGGGGCACGGCGGCGGCGGGTGCGGTCCCGGCATGAAGGGATGCGGGATGTGCGGAATGGAAGGCCCTCGCGGCCCCGGCGGTCCGGGCTGCCCGCGAGCGATGTAGGTGCACGGACACCAGGATCAGGGGAGGGGCTCCTGCACCTTCGCGGAAGCCCCTCCCCTGCTTTCCCCGGACTCTTCCCGCTTCCGTTGCGCCGTCACCTCCCCTGCGCCCTCACCCGCACCGGCGTTCCCTCGAAAACGGATGACCTGCCTCACTCCTCCTCGCGATTCCGGAACAGCGTGCAGGCCACGAAATGGTCCGGCTCCACTTCGTGATAGGGCGGAAGCTCGCCACGGCAGGCCTGCGCCGCGCCGGCGCATCGAGGGTGAAAGGAGCAGCCCGGGGGCGGTGAAACAGGGCTCGGCACATCGCCGGGGACCGAGACCCGGGTGCCTCTGCGTTCCGGATCCGGATTCGGGACCGCCGCCAGCAGGGCCTTGGTGTAAGGATGGCAGGGATTCGCGTACAGCCGGCCGCTCGGCGCCATCTCGACGATCCGGCCCAGGTACATGACGGCCACCCGATCGCTCACGTGCTCCACCACCCGCAGATCGTGGGAGATGAACAGGTACGTGAGGCCGAAGGACTCCTGGAGGTCGATGAGGAGGTTCAGGATCTGGGCCTGAATGGAGACGTCCAGAGCCGAGACCGGCTCATCGGCCACGATGAGCTTCGGCAGGAGCGCCAGCGCCCGGGCGATGCCGATCCGCTGGCGCTGGCCGCCGCTGAACTCGTGCGGGTACTTGCCGGCCACTCCGGGCGACAGCCCGACCACTTCCAGCAGCTCCGCAACCCGCTTCTTCCGTTCGGCCCGCGTCCCCATTCCATGGACGATCAGGCTCTCCTCGATCATGGCGCCTGCGGTCATTCTCGGGTTCAGGGAAGAGTAGGGGTCCTGGAAGATCATCTGCATCTGCCGGCGCAGCCTGCGCATCGGCTCCCGGGGCAGGGTCGTGATCTCCGTGCCGTCGAAGCGGATCGAGCCGGACGTCGGTTCGACGAGCCGCAGCAGGGTCCTCCCGAGCGTGGTCTTGCCGCAGCCGCTTTCCCCCACGAGCCCGAGGGTCTCGCCCTTGCGTATGATGAAGCTCACGCCGTCCACGGCCCGGAGCACGTCTTTGGAGCGGCCCAGGATCCCGGACTTGAGCGGGAAATGCTTCTTGAGATCCCTCGCTTCCAGCAGGACCGGCTGCTCCTCGTTCAAAGCTCTCTCCATCTCCAGCAGGCGGAACCCCGCCGGCCCGCATGACCGTCCGCCTCCTCGAACCACAGCAGGGGCGGATCTTCCAGGCGGCACTTGTCGATGACATACGGGCACCGCTCCTGGTAGTTGCACCCGGGCGGAAGCCGGGTGAGGTCCGGGACCATGCCCGGAATGGCCGCGAGCCGCTGCCGCCCCACGTGATCGGCCTTCGGCCGGGGAACGGAGCGGAGCAGGCCGATCGTATACGGATGGCGCGGATGCCGGTAGAGGTCGCCGACCGCCGCGTGCTCGACGATGCGCCCGGCGTACATGATGGCCACGTGGTCGGCCATCTGAGCCACGATCCCGAGGTCGTGGGTGATGAACAGGATGGCCATGCCCATCTGCTGCTGGAGGCTCACCATGAGCTCCAGGATCTGCGCCTGGATCGTCACGTCCAGGGCGGTCGTGGGCTCGTCGGCGATGAGCAGCATGGGATGGCAGCTCAGGGCCATGGCGATCATGACCCGCTGCCGCATGCCTCCGCTCAACTGGTTCGGATAATCCCGGATGCGCTGCTCCGGCGCAGGCAGCCCGACCCGCGTCAGCATCTCGATGGTGCGTTCGCGCGCTTCCTTTCGGGAGACCCTCTGGTGGAGCCGGATGGCCTCGGCGATCTGGTTGCCGATGGTGAAAACCGGGTTGAGGGACGTCATGGGCTCCTGGAAGATCATGGAGATGCGGTTGCCGCGGATGCGGCGCATCTCTTCCTCGGAGAGCTCGAGCAGATTCACTCCCTCGAACAGGATCTGGCCCGACGCGATTCGGCCGGGAGGGCTGGGCACCAGCCGAAGGATCGAGAGGCCGGTCACCGTCTTGCCGCAGCCGGACTCGCCGACCAGGCAGAGCGTCTTCCTGCGCTCGATGGAGAAGGAGACTCCGTCGACCGCCCAGGCCCAGCCCCGCTCGGTCTCGAACCCGGTCCTGAGCTCGCGCACTTCGAGCAATGGGTCTTCTTCGGCGGTATCAGTCATGACCGTGTTCATCCGTCTTTCCCGTCATTCCGGCGCAGGCCGGAATCCAGTCCCTGCACCCCGTGATCGGCCGCTGGCCGTGATGCATGCTCCTGGATCCCGGCTCACACGTGCTCCGCAGGTCGGCCGGGATGACGAAAACAGCCTCGAGGGCGAATCGAGCTCCTTCTTTCCGTCACCCCGGCGAAGGCCGGGGTCCAGCCCCTGCACCGCGTGATTACACCCCTTCCTCAGGGCAGGCTCATGGATCCCGGGAAGGGCGCAGCAAGCAGCGCCCCTACAACGGCCGCGGACGCCGGGATGGCGGAGAAGCGACGCCCGGCGCACACCCAGAATCCGGTCGCGTTCATCGACACCCGGTTTCCTCCTCTTTCTGCCGCCGCAGCCCCGTATCCACGTCGCAGATCGTGAGGTCGAGATCCCGGCAGATCCTCTCACTCACCAGGGACACGTCCCGGGCCGGCGAGGCCGCGAGCCGGACATCCTGCATCCTGGCCGGGACCAGGCGGTCCGACGGGAGCCCGAAGGCGCGGGCGATCTTCTGCCCGAAGGCGTAACGGCTCAACCGCTCGGTGCCGCCGAGGTGGTAGACGCCGGTCCCGGTCCCGCCGGCGAGCCGGAAGACCGCTTCTGCCGCGTCGCCCGCGTAGACGGGGGTACGGACCTGGTCCGTGAAAAGCGGAAGGGTCCTGCCTTCCTCGATCCCCCGGCGGAGCTTCCACCCCCAGTCGCCGCGCCTGCCCCAGGTCGGACCGTAGGAGAGGGCGAGCCGCAGCACCACCCAGTCCGGGCATTCCCGCATGACCCGCTCCTCCCCTTCGAGCTTGGTCCGGCCGTACACGCTCACGGGGCCGGGAGCGTCCTGCTCTGCGTACAACCCTTTCTTTCCATCGAACACCTGGTCGCTCGAGAAGTAGATGAGCCGCGCGCCGCGGCTCGCTGCCCAGCGCGCCACCTCGCCGGTACCGTCGACGTTCACGGCCCGGGCCAGCTCCGGATCGGCTTCGCAGGCGTCCGGGCTGGACAGGGCCGCCGCATGGACGACCGCGTCGGCCTCGAGACAGGCCACGGCGCGGGAGAAGCTGCCGCTCCTGGAGAGGTCGACCTGTACGATGCCGGCACCTTCTGTCTGCGGCCTGCACGTGCGGTAAGCGAGATAGACGCTCGCATGGGACCGGAAGCGCCGGGCGAGGTTCTCGCCCACGAACCCGCTCGCCCCCGTGATCAGCACCGTGCGCAAGCTCACCCCCAAACGCCTTTTCGTCATTCCGGCGCAGGCCGGAATCCAGTGCCTGCTTCCCCGTAATTGGTCGCTGTGTCCTTGATGCAGACTCCTGGATCCCGGCTCGCACGCGCTCCGCAGTTGGGCCGGGATGACGGATTCGTCACCCCGTCTTCAGCCGCGGATCGATCGCGTCCCGCAGCCCCTCGCCGACCAGGTTGTACGCCGTCACCGTGATGAAGATCGCGAGCCCCGGGAACAGAGTGAGCCACCAGGCGAAATCGATGTACGCCCTGGACTGGCTCAGGATGTCCCCCCAGCTCGGCGTCGGCGGCGGCACGCCGAAGCCCAGAAAGCTCAGGCTGCTCTCGACCAGGATGGCGCCCGCTACTCCGAAGGTGGCCGACACCAGCACCGGCGCCATGGCGTTCGGCAGGATGTGCCGGAAGATCACCCGCGTGTCCCGGGCTCCCAGGGTGCGGGACGCCACCACGAAATCCTGCGAGCGCAGCCGCAGGAACTCGCCGCGCACGAGCCGCGCGACCCCGGTCCAGCCGGTCACCCCGATCACGAACATCACATTGTAAATGCTGGGGGGAAGGAAGGCCATGATGGCCAGGATCAGGAAGAAGGTGGGGAAGCAGATCATGATCTCGATCAACCGCGAGATCACCACGTCGATCCAGCCGCCGTAGTATCCGGCCAGCGCCCCCAGCAGCACGCCGATCGCGAGGTAGATCCCGACCGCCACGAACCCGACCGAAAGAGACGTCCTCGACCCGTGGATCATCCGGCTGGCCACGTCCCGGCCCCGGTCGTCCGTGCCGAGCCAGTGCTTGGCCGAGGGCGGATCGAGCCTTTCGTCCAGGTTGTACTGGGTGGGCGTGTACCGGACGGGCGGGAAGAGGGCAAAATCTCCGGGTCCACGGGTCTCCTCCCAGCGCGTGAACCCGGGGCCGTTGAGGGCGGGGCGGGACGAGAGGAAGGGGAAGCTCAGCCTGCCGTCCCGCCACAGCAGAATGGGCCGATCGTTCGCCAGCAGGGGCGCGAGCACCGCGATCAGGAACAGGGCGCCCACGACCCCCAGGCCGGCCAGAGCGAGACCCTTGCGCCGGAACTGTTTCCAGACGAGGCCCCAGTAGGTCTCGGCGGCCGGCGCCCCCGGCCGCGGAGGTGCTCCGGGCTCCGGCATCGGCGCTCCTCCCATCACAGCCCCTCGAAGCTGATTCTGGGATCGATCAGGACGTAGAGCAGATCGGAAAGGAGCATCCCCACGAGCGTCAGGAAGGCCGAAATCGTGGCGATGCCCATGATCACGGGGTAGTCGCGGCTCAGGACCGCCTCGAACCCCAGCTTGCCCATGCCGGGAATGGAGAAGATGCTCTCGACGATCACGCTCCCGCCGATCATGGACGGCAGCAGAAACGCCAGGAACGTGACGATCGGGATCACGGAGTTGCGCAAGGCGTGCTTGAACACCACGATCTTCTCGCTCAGCCCCTTGGCGCGGGCGGTGAGAATGTAGTCCTGCCGGATGACCTCGATCATTCCTGCCCGCATGTACCTGGAGACCGAGGCGAGGCCGCCGTAGGTCAGACACGCCACCGGCAGGACCAGGTGCCAGGCCCGGTCCGCGAGCCGTTTCCATAAGGGCCATTGGTCCGCATCGAAAGAGCTCACGCCGTAGATCGGAAACAGGTTCAGGTAGTCTCCCCCGCCCAGGTAGACGATGAGCAGGGTCGCGACCCAGAAGTTGGGGAGGGAGTAGAGCATGAAGAGTACGACCGTGCTGATGCGGTCCCCCGGCGTGTCCTGCTTCACCGCGGAGTAGACGCCGATCGGGATGGCGATGAGATAGGACAGGAAAATGGAGATGAGATCGAGCTGGAGCGTGATGGGCAGCGCCTCGCGGATCTTGTCCTTCACCGGGCGCTGGTCCTTGTACGAGGTGCCGAATTCCAGAGTGGCGACCTGTTTGAGCCAGATCCAGTAGCGGACCGCCAGGGGCTTGTCCAGGCCGTAGAGCTTGCGGGTCTGCTCCACGATTTGCCGCGCGACCGCCTGATCGGCGACGCCTCCCTGCCGGGTCATGTGGATCTTGAGCAGGGCCGGGTTTCCCGGCGCGAGCTGAATGATGGCGAACGTCACCATGGTGATCCCGAGCAGGGTCGGGAAGATGAACAGCAGTCGCTTGAGGATGTATCGGCGCATCGGGTACCGGTCAGGCGCTCATCGGGGCTTGGACGGGGTCGGCTCGGGCCACCGGGCCGGGTCCGGGATTTCATAGATCCGGATCGAGTCGGCTCCGACCCGGCGGACCTTTTCCGCAACGGCAAAGGCGTCCCTGTATTGGAACAGCACTTCGAAGGTCGTGTCCCGGGACACGCTGCCGGGATTGGGGATCGAGGCCGCCGGATCATTCGATCCGGTCATCCGGCCGACCAGGTCGAGCCTCCGGAAGTCGTCTTCATGTTGGATTCCGATTTCCTGCAAGTGTCTCCAGACGACCGGTAGAAAATCGACGGCGAGGTGGCGGTAGCCTTCCTGCCACGCACCGGCAAGCTCCTCCCGGCTGACCGGCACCGCCCTGCAGGCGCTCGACCCCAGGTAGGACTGGAAGACCCTTTCATTCGAGGCGAGCACCTTCCCGCCCGTCTGCGCGATCCGCCGGCTCGCTTCCGGGTAGCCGAAGTCGAAGCGGGAGGCGCTCAGTGAGGCCAGCGTACCGGACGTCAGGGCCATCAGGAACAGGATCGCCCAGAACGGGTTTCGTGCAGGGGGGACGCCCGCGTCGTCGCCCCCGGACCGCCGCGGCGGCAGGCCGGAGCCGAGTTCCACGAGGGCACGGGCCGAGAGGATCGCCATCAGGGGGAAGGTGATGCTGTAATGCCGCATGCAGTGGTAGATCTGCAGGTGAAGATGGATCACCGGCACGAAGAAGCAGGCCAGCAGCAGCAGATCGGGAAAGCGCCGGCGGGCGGCGGCCACGATGAGGCCGGCGGCGAGCAGACTCGTGAAGAGGAATCCGTTGTAGCGGATGGAGATGTCGGGAAGGATCGCCAGGTCCTCGAACCGGAAGCCGCTCATGGGAAGGCTCGGAATGAACCTGGCCGCAGCCATCGCCTGGGCGATGAGGAAGTGCTTGGCCAGGATCTCGAAGTAGCCCGGGAACGGCATCGCCTTGCCCGCGGCGCCGGCGGCGACGCGCAGGGCCAGGTAGGGCAGCTCGATCGCAACGAGCGGGGCCATCACCGCAAGGTTGAGGACGGCCCACCTCCGCAGCGCCTGCCCGAGGGTGACGCGCCTTTCCCAGAGCCAGAGGTGGGCCTCCATGAGCCAGAGGGCCAGGAGGGCCGTGATCCAGCGGTCGTTGCAGGCGATCGCGAGCCCCCAGCAGATCCCGCTCGCGAGGAGGCGCCGCGTGTTTCTCGCGCCCGGGGCGTGTTCGCGGCTGGCGGCGTAGAACAGCAGCGACAGGAGGAGGAAGAAAGTGGAGTCGGTCTCCGGAAAGAAGTTGCGCGAGTAATGGACATGAATGCCGAGCACCGCCAGGAGCCCGGCAGCCACCAGCGCTCCCCGGCCGCCGTAGAGCTTTCTGTAAAGCAGGTACACGAGCGCAACGGAGAGGACGCCGAAAAAGGCCGACACGGCGTTTCCGAGCCATGCCTTGTACCCGACGAAGAACATGGGCAGTGCGGCCAGCAGCACGTGGAGGGGCCGGCCCATGATCATCGGGTGCCCTTCGGAACGGCTGAAGAGCTGCTTGGCTTGCGCTGCCGGATCCTGCGGAGGCTCGCGCACCCAGTCGGGCAGGGCATCCGCAAGGTTCAGGGCGACCTCGTGGAACCACCTCGCCTCCAGCATGTAGTCGCCCTGATCGACGAAGTACGGGCCCGTTCTTTCGAGCCCCCAAAATCGCAACAGCCCTGCAAGCGCCATGAGGAGGAGCAGGCACGCATATGTTTTCAGCGGCAGGGGTTTGCGGGGGTGGTGGTTCAAGAAGAGCTCCGACCTGCAATGCAGTTCATTCCCTCTCCCCCGTGCACGGGAAGAAGGGCGTTGGGGCGAATGATGATTCGCCCCTACAAGACCGGGACGGGCGCAGCAAGCGGCGCCCCTGCAAGGCTACCGCGGAACCCGGGCCGGGATGACAAGAGAGGTTACGTCACGCGCACCAGGCCACGGACCCTTTGCTTGCAGGCCTCCACGGTGTCGCGGCGCGACAGCCAGACCCGGATGGCCTGCTCCGGGCACTCGCCCGCGCAGCGGCCGCACCCGATGCACCTCTGCTCGTCGATCTCCGCCCGTGCGCCCGGCACCCGGATGGCCTCGCTCAGGCAGACGGTCGTGCAACGGCCGCACCCGGTGCAGAGGTCGGTCACCTCGAGCTCGAGGCCCTCGAGCTTCACGATCGAATGGCGCATGTGCTCCGGAAAATGACGATAGATCCCATACAGGCAGCAGCAGGGGCAGCACAGACAGATGGTGAGGAGCCGGTCGCCCGGCCCCGCGCCCAGCCAGACCGTGTCGAGCTTGTTGCGGCCCATGAACGGCACCAGGCCGCTCGCGACCGCGTCCTTGATGTGGCCCAGCGTCTCCTCGACCCCGGCCTGTTTGGCCAGCTTGGTGTTGATGCCGCGTGCCGCCTCGCCCAGGAACACGCAGCCGGTGTGGACGGGATAGCCCTTGCAGTGATTGCTGTCCCGGCAGATGCAGGCGTGCATGATGACGCGGACGGATGCCTCCCGCACGAACTCCTCGACGATGGCCAGAGGCAGGGCCACGCTCCGGTCGGCGCCCTCGATGTCCCGGTTGATCGGGATCTGCGTCATCTGGTCGCCCTGGAAGAAGGTGCGCTCCATCCACCTGCCGATCACCGGAACGTTGGCCGCCCTGGCCGAGGCGAACCGGGTCGGCCAGGTCTTCTTGATGAGCTCGACGACCCAGGGGGGTCTTCCCATGTCACATCTCCTCAGTCCTCGCCCTCCACCCCCAGTAGCGGCGGAGCGCGCCCAGGGCGCGGGCCGCCCCCTGGGGAGATGAAACCAGCGGCACACGCGGTCCGAATATTTCCCTGCAGGCCTCTTTCCAGGCCGGGTGCCCCTGGGGCGCGACCACCACCGGCTTGTCGGCCATGGCCGCTTCCAGACGGGCTCGGTCCGCGAACATGGAGGCGACCCGGTTGGCGTGCTCTGCGAGCAAAGGGGACGCTACCGCCCATGGAATCACGGGGATCGCGATCACGGCATCGGCTCCGGGATCCTCGAGCGCCATCTCCAGGCCGGCCCGGAACAGCCCGGAGGGGCCGACGTCGAGCGGGTTCCCGACGTTCATCCAGGCCGGCGAACGCTGCCGTATCGCTTCCATGCCGGACGGCGCCAGCGGGGCCAGGGACATCCCCTCCTGCGCCAGCCAGTCCGACGCCATCACGCCCAGCGAGCCCGAGCCGGTGACGACGAAGACCCTGTCGCCCTTCAGGGGAGGGCTCAGGGCAAACACCCTGGCCGTCTCGAGCAGCTCGGCCGGGTCGCGCGCAATCCAGATGCCGGCCTGGCGGACGGCTGCCTTGCCCAGGGTCCCGAATCCGGCGAGCGAGCCGGTGTGGCTCCGGGTCGCCTGTCGGCCCGCTTCGGTCTGGCCGCCCAGGTAGGCGAGCACCGGCTTGCGCAGGGAGGCGCGACGGGCCGTCTCCAGAAATTCCCTGCCGCGCCGGATCCCTTCCAGATAGAGCACGATGACGCGGGTGCGGGGGTCTGCAGCCAGGTATTCGAGAAAATCCGTCTCGTCCAGGTCGGCGCGGTTGCCGATCGTCGCCACCTTGCAGATCCGGATCCCCTGGGACTGCGTCGCGTCCATGAGGATGTTCCCGAAGACGCCGCTCTGCGCCACGATCGAGATGTCCCCGGGCTCCATTTCGTCGATCAAGATCTCGCAGGTCGCGAACCGCTCCGGGACGTTGACCACGCCGATGCAGTTCGGGCCCATCATCCGCACGCCGGCCTCCCGAGCCATGCGGGCAACCGCCTCCTGCCGCTCTGCGCCTTCGGCGCCCGTCTCTCCGAAGCCGGCGCTCATGACGATCACCGCGCGCACCCCTTTGCGCAGGCAGTCCCGCATGACGTCCGGGACGAGGGGCGAGGGGACCAGGATGCACGCGAGGTCGACGTCGACCGGAACGTCCAGGATCGATGGATAGGCGCGCAGCCCGTCGATCTCATCGACATGGGGGTTGACCGGGAAGACCTTGTGTCCGAGGCCGCACCCGGCGAGGAACGCCGGAAGGCCGTGGCCGAAGCCGAATTGCCGGCTCACGCCGATGAGCGCGATGTTCCCGGGATGGAAAAACCGGCCGATGTCGTCGCGTGAGGATTCCATGTCGACCTCGCTGGCCCGCCCGCCAACAGTCATCTCCCGGCACTTCTGATTCTGACGGACTATGCCCCACCGTTCCCTTGAGCGTCAACAAAGGCCGGTAGCACTCGGTTAGCAGCTGGGCTGGGATGACGACAAGGTGAGGTGCTCCGCACGCCGAAGCCATCCTCTTTACCGTCATTCCGGCGAAGGCCGGAATCCAGTCCCTGCACACCGTGATTACACCTGTTCCTTGGGGCAGACTTCTGGATCCCGGCTCCCACGCGCTCCGCAGCAGGGCCGGGATGACGAAGCATGCCGTAGCGAGCGGGCCGGTGAGCACTCGGTAGGGTGGGCAAAGCGAAGCGTGCCCACCAACCGCGGCCAAGAACCGAAGGTGCCGATACCCCCGGTGACCGGGAGGTTGCCGCGGCCCTTCGTGCCTCGCAACATCCGCTCGCCATGTGGTCACGTCTCGTATTTTCTCGTAGGGGCGCTGCTTGCTGCGCCCGCTCTCGCTTGATGTGCGTCACGTTTCGCGCGGCTTGCGGCGCAGCGCGCCCACGGGGCAGACGTCCGCGCATTTCGCGCACCCCGTGCAGGCGGTCTCGGCGAGCGGTTCCATGCGGAAGGGGGCGACCCTCGTCTCGAGCCCGCGGAGCACGAAATCCAGGGCGCCGTGGTTCAGGACCGACCGGCAGACCCAGACGCATCTCCCGCAAAGGACGCACCGGTTCGGGTTCAGGACGATCTCCGGGTGGCTGGAGTCAACGGGCATCTCGGTGGCAAGTTTCCGCAGCCTCTTCGGACGCAGCGGAATCTTGAGCTCTTTGGCGATTTGCTGGAGAGCGCAGGACTTGTTGGCCGGGCAGTTCCGGCAGTCCAGATCATGCCGGCTCATGAGCAGCTCGAAGGCGGTCCGGCGCAGGCGATCCACTCGTTCGGAACGGGTGCGGACCCTGAGCCCTCTGCGGACCGGCTCGCTGCAGGCCGTCACAGGCGCGTCCCGGCCTTCCACCTCCACGAAACAGAGCCGGCAGGCGCCGAACGGCTCCGTTCTCTCCCTGATTGCGCAGAGGTGGGGAATGTAGATCCCGGCATCCAGGGCCGCCCAGAGGATCTTCTCGCCGGCCCTGGCCGTGACGGGTCGATCGTCCAGGTAGAAGGTTACCCTTGATTCCATCGGATTTCTCAGTCTTGCCTCCCCCTCACCCCTCCCCCGTGCGCGGGGGAGAGGGAGGGAAAACCCAGATACGTTGCCCGGCCTCGGTAAAGGGCGACGCATGCGTCGCCCCTACAAGAGGTGGCCCGCCAGGGCCGGACGGGCGCAGCAAGCGGCGCCCCCACAAGACCCTGCAGGGGCGCGCATGCGCTTGAATGGCAGGGCTTGCCGGCTTGCCCTGCCCGGTAAGGGTCCCTTTCTCCTCACCCCCGGCGCAGGACTCTGTGTCATATTTCCTCATCCCGGCCAAGGCTGCGTGGCGGCCCGCAATACAGCGGAAATTGCGAGGGAGCCCAAGGCGACCGAAGCAACCCCCTGAGCCCGGGAGGTTGCTTCGCTACCCTCGCAATCTCCGGATGGTCCCGGTCCCGAGATCCACGGCACAGTGGGGATTCCCGCTTTCGCGGGAATGACAACCTGATTATGACACAACCGCGGAGGTCGGGGGCCGGTCACCGCTTCCGGAATCAACTGCTGCCTGCGCCTTTTTCGCCTTTCTCCGGCGCTTCCTGCTCCTCCGGGCGCTTGCCGCGGTCCGGCAGTTGGGTGAGAGGCGAGATCTTCACGACCGCGTCGTACTGCCTGGGGCACGCCTGCAGGCAGGCGCCGCACTGGATGCAGAGGGCCTGGTCAATCACCTTGATGCGCTTCGGATTCACCCAGATCGCTTCCGTGGGGCAGCTTCCCACACAGGCATCGCACGTCCGCTCGCATCTGTCGGGAAGGATGTAGTGGGCGGTCAGGGCCCTGCACGCCCTGGCCGGACACCGTCCCTCCCGGATGTGCGCCTCGTACTCGTCACGAAAATACCGCAAAGTAGTCAGGACCGGGTTCGGCGCCGTCCTTCCCAGGTTGCACAGGGAGCCCAGCCGGATGTCCTCGGCCAGCGACTCCAGCAGGTCCAGCTGCTCGAAGGTGCCCCGGCCCTGGACCACGTCCTCGAGGATCTCCAGCATCTGCCGGGTGCCGATCCGGCAGAAGGTGCACTTGCCGCAGGACTCCTTCTGAACAAACTCGAGAAAGAACCGCGCTGTCTCCACCATGCAGTTGTCCTCGTCGAGGACCACCATGCCTCCGGAGCCCATCATGGCGCCGGCTTCCTTGAGGGCCTTGAACCCGATCGGCACGTCGAGCCGGCTTTCCGAAAGGCACCCGCCTGACGGGCCGCCGATCTGGACGGCCTTGAACGCCTTGCCCCCGGGCACGCCGCCTCCGATGTCGAAGATCAGGCGCCTTAGGGACGTCGCCATCGGAACTTCCACCAAGCCGGTATTGAGGATCTTGCCGGCAAGGGCGAAAACCGTGGTGCCTTTGCTCGCCCGCTTCCCGATGGAGGCGAATTTCTGCCAGCCATTCGTAAGAATGTAGGCCACGCTGGCGAAGGTCTTCACGTTGTTGATCACCGTGGGCTTGCCGTGCAGGCCCTTCTCGGCCGGGTAGGGTGGCCGGATTCTCGGCATTCCCCGCTTGCCTTCGATGGACGCGATCAGAGCGGTCTCTTCGCCGCAGACGAAGGCGCCTGCGGCCTGAAAGACCCTCATATCGAAGTCGAAGCCGCTGCCGAGGATGTTCTTGCCGGAGAGGCCCAGCTCCCGGGCCTGGGCCAGGGCGTGCCGGACCCGTTCCACGGCCAGGGGATACTCGGCCCGGATGTAGACGTACCCCTTGCAGGCGCCGACCGCCCGGGCGCAGATCGTCACGCCTTCCAGGACGCTGTGCGGGTCCGACTCCAGGAGAGAGCGGTCCATGAAGGCGCCCGGGTCCCCTTCGTCGGCGTTGCAGATGACGAACCGTTCCGTCTCGCTCGATTCCCGGCAGGCCCTCCACTTCTTCCAGGTCTCGTAGCCGGCGCCTCCGAGGCCTCTGAGCTGCGCGCTCCGGACGTCCTGGATGATCTCTGCCGGATCCTTCTCCAGGGCCGCGGCCAGGCCGCCGTAGGCACCCGTGGCGATCGCGGAACGGATGTCCATGGGGTCGATGCGGCCGCACTTCGCCAGGAGCAACCTGAGCTCGTGGGCGCTCCTCGGGAAGTCCGATAAGGCCGGGACAAGATCGTGGGGCTCCAGAGCGCCGAGCACGTACTCCAGGCAGGGGTCGTCTTCGAGCAGGAACCTCTTGACCAGCACGCTCGCCAGCCCGGGTTTGACCGGCCCGTAGAGGACGGGCGGCCATCCGGGCTTCGCGATCGTGACCAGCGGCTCCGCGTAGCAGTGCCCGTTACAGCCGACCTCGACGATCGCCGCGTCAATGCCGAGGGAGCCGGTCTCTTCCCGCAGGGTCTTCAAGGTCTCCAGGGCACCCGCGGCGCGCCCGCACGTCGCGGTCCCCACCATGAGGACCGGGCGGCCACCCTTGCCGGGCTCGGCCCATTCGGCCTCGGAAGCCCGACGGATTCTTTCCAACTCCGACCGTACGTTCCCGTTCGCGCTCATTTCGGGTCCGTGTCTTTCGTCATCTGCGGAAGGCCCGAATCGGCCTCCGAATTCTCCTTGCCCCGGCCGCCGGGCTGCCCCTCCGGCTGCCCGTCGCCCCCGGACAGGCGGATGGCCAGGAGGATCCCGTCGACCCGGGTCGGCATCATGGAGCCGTGGACTTCCTCGCCGACCAGGGCGACCGGCGCCATGGCGCAGCACCCGACGCAGGCCACGCGGTCCAGGCTGAACATCCGGTCTGCGGTGACCTCGCCCTCGCGGATCCCGAGTTTCGTCTCCCACACCCTGAGAATACTGTCCCCGCCCTTGATGTGACAGGCGGTTCCCATGCAGACCTTGACCGGGTGCTTGCCCGGGGGGATGAACCGAAACTGATTGTAGAAGGAGGCGACGCTGTAGACTTGTGTCTGATGGATTCCCAGGGCGCAGGCTACCTCGAGCATGGCTCGCCGGGGGAGATAGCCGAAAAGCTTCTGCACCCGCTGGAGCACCGTGATGAGGCTCGTCTGATCGGGAGAGAGGGCGGAGAGAAGCTTCTTCGTCTCCTCGGCGACCTGTTCCTGGCTTTCCGTTTCCATACTGGGCTCGATCCTCGCTGCCGTGAAATAACCATATTAGCATCTCGTTCGCGCGAAAAGGAGGGGGGCCATCTTGCTCCGTCATTCCGGCGAGCCCCGGATCAGGTCCGGGGCGGGGCCGGACACCCCGTCCCTGTGTTGTATTTGTAGGGGCGAATGATTATTCGCCCCTACCGGATCCGGCTGGCGCGCGCTGACTCTTCGTCCCTTCTCCCCTCGTCGAGGGGAGAAGGTCGGGATGAGGGGTGAATGTGCTGCCGTGGGGGGGGGGGGCG
>JBFLZG010000129.1:0-15970 GCA_040756235.1 bacterium
ATCATCGTACTCGAGGGAGCACCCTCGAAGTTGCCGCTGCTCTGGATGCACCCTTCCGGATCCCGGGACGGGCGACGCATGCGTCGCCCCTACAACGCTGCGCGAATCCGCTGGGCCGGGATGACGGACAGGGCACAGCCGCCCGCCGGAGACGGCCGTTCCGGTTCACGGGTCGGCCGAAAGGGGTCCCTGCAGGCTCTGGATGCTCTCTTCGCTCAGCCCGGAGCGGCGGGCCATCGTCTCCCGGTCCCCGCCGCAGCGCTCGGCCAGGCGCCGGACGTACTCCTTCTCGAAGGCGCGGCGGGCCTCTGCGAACGGCTCCCGGTCCAGCAGCCCTGCCAGCCGGATCGACTCTTTCTTCAGGACCTGCCAGCGCATGGCCCGGTCGATGGTGAAGATCATCTGCTCCTTCTTGAACGGCTTGGTGATGTAGTCGAAGACGCCCAGAGACAGGGCTTCGATGGCGGTCTCCAGGGATCCGAAGGCCGTGATCATGATGAGCTCTTCGGGCCGCTGCTTGTCCTTGATCCACCTCAGGATGTC
Organism: bacterium; assembly: GCA_040756235.1. Lineage (GTDB taxonomy): Bacteria > Desulfobacterota > DSWW01 > DSWW01 > DSWW01 > JBFLZG01. Next base: position 544 of record JBFLZG010000129.1, read on the forward strand.
GAGCCCGTCCATGCCGGGCATCTTCAGATCGGCGATGATGAGATCGAAGACGCTCTCGTCCAGGAGCTTCGGGATCTCCAGGGAGTTGCTGGTCGTGACGATCGCGTAGGGCGTCTTCTCCGTGATGATCCTTTCGATGAGCCGCAGCATGTGAGGTTCGTCATCGACGGCCAGGATGCGCTGCTTCATGTCACCTCCTAAGACGCTTCTTCAGTCTTCTGCACCGGCATGCTGACCGTGAAGGTCGTCCCCGTGGGCCGGGTCGGGTAGTCCTCTGCCGAAATGCTGGAGAAGGAGATCCGGCCGCCGTACTTCTTGACGATGCCGTAGCAGAGGGAAAGGCCCAGACCCGTTCCTTCGCCCACCTTCTTGGTCGTGAAGAACGGGTCGAAGATCATCGGTTTGATCCTGTCCGGGATGCCGATGCCGGTATCGACGACGCTGACGTGGACCCAGCCGTCCTGCTGACTGGCTCGCAACGTGAGTCGCCCGCCCGTCTTCTCCATGGCGGACACCGAGTTGTTCACCAGGTTGAAGATCACCTGCTGGAACTCGCGGTCGTCTCCGCGGACCCTGGGGAGCGCGTCGGGGATCTCCATGTCGAGGTCGATCTTCTTGGTCATGAGGGTGTTCTTGGCGATGTTCATCACGGTCTGAAGGCTCCGCTGGACGTCCACGGTGTCTTCCAGGCCCTCCGTGATCCGGGCGAAGGCGAGCAGGTTCTCGACGATCTTCTTGGCGTGCTTGCCGTTGTAGTCGATCATCTTCAGGTCCTCGTGCTCCGAGGAGCTTTCGGGAAAGCGCTCCATCAGGAGGTCGGTGAACCCCAGGATGATCGCCAGCGGGTTGTTGATCTCGTGGGCCACGCCGGCGGCGAGCGTGCCGATCGAGGCCAGCTTCTCCGTGTTGTAGATGCGCTGGTCCATCTCCATCTTTTCCGTCACGTCGCGGCTGATCCCGAGGACCTGATAGATGGTGCCGGTGTCGTCCCGGATCGCGATCAGGTTCGTGCTCAGGTGCACCTTGCGGCCCCGCACGGAAATGGAGTGCTCGTAGTAGAGGTTGGATTGGAGCTCCAGGACCCGGTTGAGCTGCCGGCGCATGAACGCGGCGTCGCTCTCGGGGAAGATCTGATCGAGCCGCCAGCCGGTCCAGTTCTCCGGCCGGTTCATGTCGAGGTCGGCCGGGACCTGACCGTCCGGCTCCCGCACCAGGAGCGGCAGGAACGTCTCCACGCTGTGCCGGTTGAGAAGGACCACGCGCATGTCCGGGTCGAGGATGTAGATGAGATCCGTGGCCTGCTCGACGATGCGCTGATAGATGCGCTCCTGCTCATGGAGATCGGCTTCGGTCTGCTTGACCCGTTCCTTGAGGGCCCTGGAGATGCGCTGCTGATACAGGACCGCGAGCAGACCGAAGACGAACATGCCCACGATCAGGGCCGCCTCGGCGGCGAAGTGGCGGATGTAGACGCCGTGGACCGCCTCCGCCACCTCGCTGATCGGGGCCACGACCGCGACCGACCACATGTGCGGCGGCGAGACGGTCGCGCTCCTGATCGGCATGAAGGCGATGAGCTTGGTCATCTGGTGTTCGATCCCGCGGTGCCAGCCGCTCACGTAGACGCCCGTGCCCTGCTCTCCCCGCAGCATCTGGTCCTGCATGATCCGGTTGATCTGGACGAAGCTGATGTACGGCTTTCTCTCCTTGCGGACCGTAAAGGCGTTCTTGCCGATGAACTCCTCCTCCGGGTGGAACAGGAACATCCCGGTCTCGTCGATCACCCAGGCGTAGCCGGTCCGGCCCGACCGGATGTCTTGCGTGACCAGGCCCACCAGGCGGGTCACGTCGAGCCGGCCGAAGAGTACGGCCTCGGTTCCGTCTCCCCGGACGATCCGGGTGCAGAGCAGCCCGGTGATGACCGGGCGGCCCGATTTGGTGGACTCCACCTGGAGCCCTTCCAGCCTCATCTGCCCGGAACCGCTCCCCCCGCAGTCGCCCGTGATCGGCCCCGACTGGATCGGCGTGTCCCCCTCGACCGTGTGGGTCTCCAGGACCGCGCCGCCGCGGCCGGCCACCCCGATCTCGACCAGCCCTTTGCGGCCGGTCTGCTCGAGGGCCGCCTCCATCTCCTTGCCGCAGGCCGCGCTCGGGCCTTGCTCGAGGCACGTCCGGAGGCTCCGCATGGCCACCTGGATGTCCTCCAGGTTCGCGTGGATCTGGGAGCCTGCCTGCTGGGCCAGGATGAGCTGCTGCTGGTTGAAGTCGTCGTTGATCTGGTCGCGCATGACGCGCGCGTTCTGGTAGACGAGGAAGAAGGCGATGCCGATGATGAGGAAGAACAGCACCGAGCTGATGACCACGAGGTGACGGAAGTTGAGGAGCGAATCGGCGGCCCGGCGCGCCCGTTCCAGGGAAATCTTCATGTCGGACCTCCCGCGCGGTCGGCCAGGCCCAGCTGCTTCAGGAAGTCGTCTGTGTACCACCGTGTGATCGCGTCGCTGGAGAGGGCCATGTCGAGCTGCTTGGTCATCATGATGAGCCGTCCGAGCAGCCTGAGCTTGGAGCGAATCGCTTCGGCCGAGTCGTAAGCGAGCGTGGCGTAAAGGAAGTCGGCCCGATGGGCGCTTTCGAAGCCGATGCGGGAGAGGATCTCGGTCACCAGAGAGATGCGCCGCACGCGCCGCTCCGCGGCGGAGCCGCCGCCCTTGTACTGCATGCGGATGAAATTCTTGTTCGGCTCGCTCGCGCACATCGCTTCCACGGTCGTGAAGTGATATCCCATGCGCAGGCTGAGGATCATGTATTCCTTGCCCAGCACGGCGAAGCTGTTTTCCGAGAACTCGGGCTGGTTCCCTTGGGCCATGGTGGTGGCCATGACCGCCATGAACCCTTTCAAATCGGGCGCAGGCAGGCGCGACGGCCACCCTTGCTGCTTGATCCCGCTCCACAGGGCTTCCATGGGGACCGAGCCGAGCTCGTCCTCCTCCAGAGTGCGGCGACTCCGCAATGCGGCCCGGTCGCGGTCGATGTAAATGATGTTCACCTGAAGGGGAATATCGCTCTTCAGGCGCAGGCTGATCGGATCCTTGTTCTCGATGCTCGACGCGCCGTGGAACATCTCTTCCATCGAACGCTGATGGCAGAAGCGGGTGATGTCGTGGATGGTGCGGCAGTTCTGCGGCACGAACGACTCGTCCGAGGGGTTGAGCAGGTTCAGGGGCGATACTCTTTCGAGGACGCGCTCCAGGAGCTTGAAGATGCCGGTATCGCTCAGCAGCTCGTACTCGGGCCGGCGCGCTTCAACGAGCTCCGGGACGGCTCCCTGGTAGATCACCCCTGCCGTCGCGTCCACGGTCACGGTGCGGCCCGCGGGCAGGGCGCGGGCCCCCTCCAGACCGACCAGTGTCGGGATGCGGTACTCCCGTGCCAGGGTGGCCATGTGGCTCGCCGTACCGCCCAGCTCCGTGACCAGAGCGCTCGCCTTTTCCATGGCCGTGATCAGGCCGGGGAACGGCCGCGGCGCGACCAGCACGACGCCGTCCCGGACCTGCGCCAGGTCCTGGGTCGACGAGGCATGCACGACCGGACCGCTGCCGGCCCCGGGACTGACGGTCGTGCCTCCGGTCATCAGGACTTCGGGGCGCACGGAAAGCTCGAGCTCGCCGGAGCGGGGCCTGCCTTGAATGACCCGCAGCGGCCGCGTTTGGAGGAGAAAGAGCCTGCCCCGGCCGTCGACGGCGAACTCGATGTCCTGGGGGCAGCCGTAGTGTTGTTCCAGCCGCGTCGCGATCGCGGCGAGCTGCGCGAGATGCGCATCGCCGATCGATGGAGCGTTTTGCTGCCCCTCGGGGACCGGTTCCTCGGCCGTGCCGCCCTCGGGGTTGGCCGCCAGCCGGACGCGCTTCGCGGCCAGCCGCCGATCCAGCACACCCCTTCCCGAGCGGGAGACCCGGAACATGTCCGGCGTGACGGTCCCGTCCACCACGTACTTGCCCAGACCGAATACCGAGTGGACGAGGACGTGGTCCTCCTCGGGCCGGAGCGGGTCCCGGCTGTAGGCGACTCCGCCGCAGGCCGCCTCCACCATGCCCACGCAGGCAACGCTCATGGCCTGTTCGGACTCGGCCAGGTCGTGGCTCAGCAGGTAATAAATGGCTTGCGGGGTGAACTTGCTCGCCAGGACCTCCCGGTAATGCTCCACGAGGTCGTCTTCCGCGGCCAGGTTCAGAAAGGTGGCGTACTGCCCGGCAAAGCTGAAGAGGGTGTCCTCGCCGACGGCGCTCGAGCGCAAGGCCATGCGGCCGGCACCCGAGCGCGCCACCAGGTGGGCGTGGCTCTGCCGGATGGCGCGCGCCAGGTCCTCCGGGACCGTGCTGGCCGTGACCATGGCGCGCGCTTCCCGGCTCACCCGGATGAGGTCCTCGTAGCGCTTGAAGTCCACCGAGCTGACCAGGTCGGCGATCCTCGATCCCAGGCGGTTGACGTCCATGAAGTGCTGGTAGGCCCAGGCGCTGATGGCGAACCCTTCCGGCACCGGCAATCCGAGGCGCTTCATCTCGCCCAGATTGGCGCTCTTGCTGCCGACCCGGGGGGCTGTGTGCCGGTCGAGCGCTTCCAGGGGTAGGGTGAAATCGTCCGGCTCGAGCGGGCGTCCCCCCGGCAGGATGCTCTCGATTTCGCGCTCGATGCCCGCGAGGACGCCGCGCAATACCGCGTACCGCTCCTCCCCACCCAGGGCGTTCATCTTCTCGATCATGATGCCCGCGCCCGTGCGGATCTCGCGCAGGCTGGTGCGGATGTAGTTGATGTCAAAGAGGTACTCTCCCTGGGACTTCTCCTCCATGTCGCTGATGACGTGCAGCACCCGGTTGTTGTTTTCGAGGATGTCCAGGAAGCAGGTGAACTTCTGCTGCAGGGACCGGAGAGAAGACTCCGGAGAGCCGTCCTTGGTCCCCCGGAGGAGCGTGCGCAGCCATTTCATTGGGGAGCCCGTCGGGTGAGGTGATCCGGCCCGGGAGTGCCGTGTGCCGCGTCGCCGCCGCCTGGCATGGCCCCACGGGCGACTGTCAGTATCGGGAAGCAGGCAATTCGGTGTCAAGAGCTTACCGTTCGCCGCCGCCCTGTCATCCATAGAGGGCTCTGCCCTCTTCGATCTCCTTCTTCTCCCGCGCCCGCCGGATCCGGTCGAGCAGGTCGTCCAGCTCGCACGGTTTCATCAGGTAATCAAATGCGCCCATCTTGAGCGCTGCCACGCCGGATGAGACGGAGCCGTGTCCGGTGAGGATCATCACCTCCGTCAAGGGATGGACCTCCTTGATCTTCTTGAGGACCTCCAGCCCGTCCATGCCCGGCATCAGCATGTCCAAGATCACGACCTCGAACGATTCCCGCTCCAGCACGTCCAGGGCTTGCGGCCCGGACGCGGCCTCGCGCACCTCGAGCCCCTCTGCCCGGAGGCGCCGGCCGAGGTGTCGCACGAAGGCCTCTTCGTCGTCCACGAGAAGAATTTTCCCGCTGAGAGCCACCGCCGCCTCCTCAGGTTTCAGGTGTCAGGTTTCAGGGGTCGGGTATCAAGGCCCAAGCCAGGATCCACCCTGGACCTGCATGACTCGCCCCGGCCCCGGCCGGGAGTCCTGGGCGGGGACTGACACCTGCCACCTGAAACCCGATACCTCTCTTTCATGTTCGGCCGAAGAAGTTGTAGCGGCCCTGCAGGAACAGGTCCACGAAATGGTCCACGTACTGCGCGTTCTCCATCACGACGTCGAGCTGCCGGGCGCAGCCCATGAGTCTGCCCAGCATGACCAGCGCGGCCAGCGTGTCCTCGAGGGGGTACTTCTTGTAGTTTGCGTTCACCAGGTCGCCCTGCTGGTCCACCCAGAAGTCATGGGCGGCCAGGATCCGGGCGATGAATTCGGCCCGCCGTTCACGCCGGTCCTGGGAGGCGGCGCCTCCTTTGAATCGGAAGGTGATGTAGTTGCTGTTGGGTATCTCGCCGCAGTAGGCATCCAGAGTGGAAAAATGATAGCCGAGCCTCGAGCTGAAGTTGACGTAGCGCCTGGAGACGATCGCGTAGCTTCTCGCGCCCAGCTCTCTCTCGTGCTTCAGCGGGTCGTAGAGGGTGTTGGCGAACACGGACACGAAGCTCCTGAGCCCGATCGGCACGTGGCCGGCCCACTGGACCCCTTCGGTCATCATGCCCTCGAGCAGGGACTTGAGCGGGATGGAGGCGACGTTCTGGCGCGAGACCTCGCGCTGCTTCTCCCCTACGTCCGCAAGCCCTCCCCCCAGGTCCACCACGAACACCCGGAGAGGCACCTCGATCTTGAGCTGAAACACGCGCCCCCTGCGCACGCTCTGCTGGTCATTGAAGGCGAACATGCTGTTGATCGCTTCTTCGTGGCTGAAGCGCATGATGTCGTGCAGGGTCCGGCAGGAGGAAGCGCGGAAGGAGCGGTCCCGGGGATTGGTCAGGTGGAGCGGCGCGACCCGGGACAGGACCGCCTCCAGCGTCCCGTACGCCGGGCTGCCCTTGCTGGGGGTCTGCGGCTCCGGGTCCGCCTCGGCCAGCCCCTCGATGCGTCCCAGGTAGGCGACCCGGTTGGTGGCATCCAGGGTGATCCACTTGTCGTCCGGTACCCGCTCCAGGGCGCCCCGCATGTTGACGACCATCGGGACCTTGAACTCCCTGGCCATCGACGCCATGTGCCCGGTGGGGCTGCCCACCTCCGCCACGATCGCCTTGACCCGGCCCATCAGCCCGATCCACTCGGGCATCAGCCTGCGTACCACGAGCACGCCGCCCATCGGAGGAAACCGCTCGAGGTCCCTGGCATCTCTCACCTTGTGTGCGATGCCGCTGCCGATTCCGGCGCAGGCGGTCTCGGCTTCCCGGCCCGCCAGGAGGACCTTTTCGGGCGGCACCTCGAGCCGTGAGACGTCCGCCGCTTCCGGAGCCCTCACCAGGGCCAGAGGACGGGTCTGCAGCAGCACCAGCCGGCCGTCATGATCGATGCTGAACTCCACGTCCTGGGGCTGCCCGTAGTGGGCTTCGAGCCTGCGGGCCACCTCGACCAGGTCGGCCAGGTCCTTCTCTCCCATTGAAGCCCTGTCCGCCTGGGCCTCCGGCACGGGCAGCTCGCGGGTGCCGGCGTCGGAGGCCGAAACGAGCATCGTCTGCTGGCCCGAGATCCTTCTCTCCAGGAGACGCCCGCTCTCTTTGTCCAGGACGTAGCTGTCCGGGCTGACCTCGCCGGATGCTATGGCAGGACCCAGGCCCCAACCCGCGGATACGAATATGTGGTCGGTCTGAAAGGGATCCCGGGTGTACATCACGCCGCTGACCCTGGCCTCGACCATCTCGAGGCAGCAGACGCACATGGGGATGTCCTCGTCCCGAATGCCCTTGCTCGCCTTGTAGTAGATGGCGCGCGTGCCGTACTTGCTGGCCAGCACCTTCTTGTAGGCCTCCAGCAGACCCTGCTCGTCCACGTTCAGATAGCTCTCGTACAGGCCGGCAAAGGACGACCGCACGCTGTCCTCGCCGATGGCGCTGCTGCGGACCGCCAGCCGGAGCCGGGAGCCGCGTCTCTGCCGAAGAGCGCGGTAAGCCTCGCGCACGTCTTCCTCGAGGTCCTCGGGCAGTCCGGCCGTCAGGATCAGCTCCTGGATGCCCCGGCTGACCGTTTTCACGCTCTCGGCGCTGTGAATGTCCAGGCCCGTCTTGAGGCTGTTGATCTGCTTCCTCAAGCGGTTGTGCTCATAAAACCGCTGGCTGGCCAGAGTGGTGATGACGAACCCCTCGGGCACCGGCAGCCCGAGGAGATTCTTCATTTCGGCGATGTGGACGCTCTTGGCCCCGACCGCGTCCCGCATGCCGGGATCCACCGCATCCAGGGGCAGGACGAATCGGTTCACGTGCGTCATCGGCGACTGGGCGATCTCGTTTTCGATTTCCAGGCAGATCCGCTCGAAAGCCGCCATCAGGACGGGCTGTTCCTTGCCGGTGATCACCTGGAGGTTGCGGATGATCTTGAACACCTCGATCGCGATCTGGGTGCACCTGGCGCGGGTGGTGCTCAGGGTGAGGAACTCGGGGTTGAGGAGCTTGTTTTCCAGGTCGGCGATGATCTGGAGCGCGTCGTTGTTGGCGTTCAGGAGCTCCTTGAAGGAATAATACCTCCAGCGCAGCTCGTGCATGGCCTGCTCCTGGCTTCTCTTCTTGAATCCCAAGCGGGTGAGCAAGGCCCCTCCTTCCCTCTGCCCCTGGAAGTTGCAAAAATCCGCGCATTGTTTTAAAAAGATCAACTCTTGCCGGCGTGCCTCGGCACGCGTGCAGTCCTCACCTGCGTCATGATAGACTGCGCGCGCGCGGCCGAGGCGGCCCGCTCGAGCAGGTTCCTACCGCCATTCTACTCGTGGCGGCACACCCCCTCAACCGTTGTCGGAAGGAGATGCAGGCGGATGTTCAATGTCTATCTTCCCATCGCAGACATGAGTATCAACATCTTCTTCGTGGTGGGCATCGGCGGGCTGGTCGGCTTCCTGTCCGGCCTGTTCGGCGTAGGGGGAGGTTTCCTGCTCACCCCTCTCATGATGATGATCGGCATCCCTCCGGCCGTTGCCGCGGCCTCGGATTCCAATCAGATCGTGGCCAGCTCGTCCTCCGGCGCCTTCGGCCACTGGAAGCTCGGCAACGTGGACATGAAGCTGGGCATCATCATCCTGCTCGGCGGCATCGTCGGGGGAACGATCGGCGTGCACTTCGTCAAGTACCTGAGGGCCGTGGGGAATTTCGAATTCACCATGAAGCTCGTCTACGTCATCATGCTCGGCACGGTGGGGGGCTCCATGTTCGTGGAAAGCCTGCATTCCCTCCGGAAATACCGGCCTGCGGCCGCCGGAGGCGCGGTCACGGAGATGAGCGGCCCGCGCCTGAGCGGGATCTTTTCCCGCCTGCCCTTGCAGATGAGCTTCCCCAAGTCGCACCTGCGCACGTCGGCCATCTTCCCCTTCTTCGTGGGCTCCCTGGTGGGCGTGCTGGCCGCCCTGCTCGGAGTGGGCGGCGGCTTCATCATGGTGCCGGCCATGATCTACATCATCGGCATGCCCACGATCACGGCCATCGGCACCGACCTGTTCCAGATCGTCTTCACCAGCGCCAACGTCACCCTGCAGCAGGCGATCACCAATCAGACGGTCGACATCGGCCTGGCGCTGCTCCTGCTGATCGGCTCCGTTCTGGGCGCCCAGTTCGGGGTGCGCGCCTCCAAGCGGCTGCGGGGCGAGCAAATCCGGGTCCTGCTCAGCATGATTGTGCTCGCCCTGATGGTCAAGCTCTTGCTGGACCTCGTTCTGGCGCCGGACAACCTGGTCAGCTTCGCCACGGCGGGGGGGGGACACTGATGAGAACCAAGATCCTGGCAATCCTGACAGCCTTCATCCTGGCCGGCGCCGTGGCTCTCGCCCAGACAGCCGAAGAGCCGCCCGCAGCGAACGGGGGCATGGTGACCGACTTCACCAAGGGCGTGATCGAGATCGACGTGAGCTACCACGGCGATCGGATCCACTTTTTCGGCACCATGGCGGGCGCGCCGACGGATGCGGTGATCGTGAAGCTCACGAGCCCGGCCGAAACGGTCAAGCTCAACGTGGCAGGACGGGTCGGTCCCTTCTGGATGAACGTCAAGCAGTACCGGGTCGAGAACGTGCCGTTCATGTACAAGATCCACGCCTCCGACCGCCTGGAGCAGGTCTTGACACCGGAGCTCGCCGGCGAGCTGGGGATCGGCTTCGAGACGCTCAAAGATCGGCTCCGACTCGACATCGCCAAAGGCACCCCGGACGAAAAGGACAGGGACACCCTGTTCGACGGCCTCATGAAGCTCAAGAAGAAGTCCAACCTGTACAGGATCGACGACGACGGCCGCATCAAGATCAAAGGGGGCCGGATCTTCCAGCACTACTTCACTTTTCCCGCGGCTGCCAAGGAAGGCGACTACATCGTGGAGTCTTTTCTGATCCGTGACAGGCAACTGGTCGGCAGGGCCACGGACACGATCCACATCCAGAAAGTGGGTCTGGAGGCATTCGTTGCGGAAGCCGCCCAGAAACGGCCGCTCCAATACGGCATCTGCGCGGTCGTGATCGCCCTCGGAACCGGCCTGCTCGTCGGATTCATCTTTAAAGGTGGAGCCCATTGATCATGGAAGAAAAAAAGACCCTGCTCGCTGCGGTGGATGGTTCCCAGGCCTCGGAGAACGCCATCCGGTTCGCCGGCATGCTGGCCAAGAGGCTAGGCGCCAAGGTTCTGCTCTTCCATGTCATCGAGGCGGAGAAAGTCGGCTACTGGATGTTCATCGACAAGCACTTCGTCAAGGAGCTGGAAAAGGCCACGGCCAAGATCATCGACCGCGCCAAAGGGCTCCTGGACAACATCGGCGTCGAGTACACGGTCGAGACCAGGGACCTGAAGCAGTCGACCTATCTGGAAATCGTGGCGGCCGTGGAACAGAACCCGGCGGCGCTGGCCCTGGTCATGGGGGACCGGGGCCTGGGCCTGCGCGAACACCGGGCCCTGGGGAGCACGACCGACAGGGTCATCCACGAAGTCTCCAAGCGGGCCCTGCCCACTCCCGTCATCGTGGTCCCTGCTGCCGGATTCAGGGAGATCTGATCTGCGGCTGCTATAATAAGTACCTCGGTTCATAAATTCGGCAACGTATTCTACGAGAACGGCCGGCCGGCAACAGGAGGCGTGGCAACCGAGGGGCTAAGAAGCCGAACATCGCGAGCGCAAGCGTGGCGACCTCAATGTTACCGGGAGGTTGCCACGGACCTTCGGTCCTCGCAATGTCCGTTGGTACTTGGAGGTCGCCATCTCGCTGCCGACCGACGGGTTCTCAAAGAGTACGTTAGCGTTACGCCGACGTGCACTAAGTCAAAGGCAGCCCGCGGATCCCCACCCGAATCCGGTAGACCTTGCCCGTGAACCCGTACGCGTACAGGCTGTAAGGGTCGAAAGGCTCGGCGCCGAATTCGATGTTCGTCATGATGTCTCCCGGGAGCGCCACGGCGAAGTAGCGATGGAAGCGGCCGTCCGGCGTGTAGACGTAGACGGCGCTCGTCAGGAGGCCTGCCAGACCGCCGTCGAGGAACCCTGAGAAGACCACGTAGAGGTTCCCTTCCTGGTCGAAAGTCAGTCCGTCTCCGGCCAGGACAGAGAGCTCAGCCAGAGGCTCGATCGGGCCTGCCTGTCCGTCCGGCCGCACGGCGCTCCGGTACAGGCCGCCCGGCAAGTCCGGCCCGGCGCAGAAGACAGCCCCGTTCTCGGTGGTGAAGTAGAGGAAGCCCTGCTCGGGGTCGAAAGCCAGGCCGTTCGGGCCCGGCACCGAGAGGAATTCGCTGGCCGTACCGTCCTGGCGGGAAATCCGATAGATCCGGTTGTCGCAGGTGGCGGAGAGGAACAGGTCTCCGGAACCGTGCACGGCGACGGCGTTGGGCAGCCCGAAGGGCACCCCCTGGAACCCGCTCGAGAAGATCTCGCAGACCCCGGAGGGGCTGACGCGTTTGACCGAGCCGGCGTCGGCACCCCCGTTCTCACAAACGAAAAGCTCTCCCCCGGGCCCAAAGGCGTTGCCTACCGGGCCTGAAATCGACGGGCCCGTCAGCGTCCATTCCTGCAGGGTCGCGCCCGGCTGGGAGAGCACCAGCAGCCCTCCCGACTTGCCCAGATGCAGGCCGCGACCCGGCCAGAAGGCCAGGTCCTCGCTGGCCATCCCGGTCGGAGCCTGGGCGACGAGCTCCAGCGACGGCGGCTCCCCCGGGGCGGCCCAGGCCTGGACATCCACGGCGCTGCCTCCTGCCTGCGCTCGCATGCGGTTCCAGACAGGAGGCGACCCCAACGCCCAGGAGACCGAGGCGAGGCCGTTCGCGTCCGTGACCGCGGACTCGGCGGACAGGCTGCCGCCTCCGCCCGTGATGTCGAACCGCACGTTCACCCCGGAGACCAGATTGCCGTTGCCGTCGCGGACAGCCACCATGACCGGCTCGGCCAGAGTGCTGCCCGTCTGCCCCTCCTGGTCGCCTCCGGAGACGACTTCGAGCGCATAGTCCTGGCCGGCGACACGCTCGCCGTCGCCGTCATCATCGCAGCCCGCACCCGCAAGGGCTCCCAGCATTTGCAGGAGAGCCAAGGCGAGCAAGACTGGCGTTCTCGGGAGTGTTTGCATGGCGGGTTTCCCCCTTCTGTCGGTCTGTCGAAAAACCCTGCTTCACCTGTTCTGGGCAGAGAGCCTCGCGGCCAGCCCCAGCCGGACGAATACCCATGGCATGCCGACAGCCGCGAACAGCGACAGCGCCAGGTAGCGCAGGAACTGCAGGAAGCCCTGCGCTCCCTGCCCCGAGCAGGCCGTCTCCAGGGCCCAGCCCAGGGGCAAGAGAAAGAGCATCCCGACGAGGAAGCGGAGCGCCCGCGTGGACAGCCGGCCCCCGGTGTCGAACCGCACCCACCGGGCCTCCAGGGCCGAGCCCGCGCCCAGGCCCATGAGGGAGGCTGCGACGACGATTCCGTAGGCGTCTCCCGCGGGAATAAGGAGGATGAGCAGGGCCGGCAGGCAAAGACCTGCGAGGACCTGGAGCATCAGCCGCGAGCGCCTGAGTCGGGCCTCGACCGCAGGCTCGAGGCGCAGGTAGAGGAGTAACAGGGCCCCTCCCATCAAATAGCCGCCCAGGATGTCCGTCGGGAAGTGAACGCCCAGGTAGATCCTCGACAGCGGGATGAGCGCGATAAGCAGCCCGGCTGCCGCCCACAGCCACGGGCGGCGAAAAGAAGAGGCCAGGTAGCCCCAGACGACGACCGCGTTCTGGGCATGGCCGCTGGGAAAACCGTGGCCCCCGGCCGGAAAGATGGAGCGGACGCGGGGGTCGTACTCGAACGGCCTGGGCTGGGCTGCAATCGCCTTGGCCGCGCCGTTGAAGTAGGCCGATAGGAGGAAGAGTACGGCGAACCGTATACCGAGCCTCCGATCCGCGCACCAGTAGAGCAGGGGCAGCAGCAGCACGAAGAAGCTCTGCTCTCCGAGCAGCGTGAGGAAGATGAACGGAAGGTCCAGCAAGGGGCTGTATTGCTGCAACCAAAGGACGATGTTTACGCCCCAGTCCAGAATGTGTTCCATGCCTCGCCTGTGTTCGATCGAACAAAGTCGACTCCTGGAGTTTGAGGACGCGGCCCCGCCTTGTCAACGGAGAGGACGGTTGCGGGAAAGGTGTTTTTGCCGTTGACGCAACCTTTTGAAAAATAGTAATTTCGAATAAAACAATTGACCAATGACCGCGAAAGGACCGCAGGGAGGGATCATGGAGCCTCGGAAGCGCACATGCCGGACCGGCTCTCACCATCGGGTACTGGCCGGAATCGGGGTCGCCGTGCTCCTGGCGAGCTCCGCGGGGGCGGTTGAGCTGCCCGGGGCAGGACGCCATGGCCCGCTCTACCTGCCGGACCGGCTCATCGTGAAGTACAGGGCCCGAGGGACCCCGGCCGGGCAGGCGGCGGCTCTGGCCCGAGCCTCCCTGCGGGAAACCGAGCGGCTCCGACACGTCGGGCTCACGGTGGCTCGGGCCGAGATGCCGGGCCAGGACCTGGACGCGTCACTGGCGAGGCTCGCGCTCGATCCGGCGGTGGAGTGGGCCGAGAAGATCCCGCTCGCCCGCTACCAGCTGGTGCCGCCGGATCCCGACTTTTCGGCGCAGTGGCCGCTCCGCAACACGGGGCAGACCGGAGGCACGCCGGACGCCGATATCGATGCCGTGGAAGCGTGGGACGTGGAAGACGGCAGCGCTCACCCGATCGTGGTGGCCGTGATCGATTCGGGTCTGGACTACACCCACCCGGACCTCGCCGGAAACGTCTGGACGAACCCGGGCGAGGACGCCTGGTCGGACCCGCTCGACCCCTCGACCGGGAACGGAGTCGACGACGACGGGAACGGCCGCATCGACGACTGGAAGGGGTGGGACTTCGTCGGCGCCAATTTGCTGCTGCCCGTGCCGGACAACGATCCCCTGGATGCGCTCGGCCACGGGACTCACGTGGCGGGCATCATTGCCGCCGCCTCCAACGACCAGGGCGGCGTGGGGGTCGATTTCCACGCGCGCCTCCTTCCCATCAAGATCGGAGACAACTCGGAGGGCCTGAACAGCCTGATGGCCATCGTGGCGATCGATTACCTCATTGACCTGAAGACGCGTTCGGCCCACCCGGAGCCTGACCTGCGCGTGATCAACGCGAGCTGGGGGCAGCTCGTTGCGCTGCAGGCCATGAAGACGGCCATCGAGGCTGCGGGGGAGGCGGGGATCCTGTTCGTGTGTGCCGCCGGTAACGGAGGATTCGACCAGATCGGCGACGACATCGACCACCCCGGGCTGCTCGAAGGCAACTGGCCGGCTGCCTTCGACTCCGACAGCATCGTGAGCGTGGCTGCGACCGATCATCACGACGCGCTCGCGTCGTTCTCGAACTACGGCGCCGTGAGCGTCGACCTGGCCGCACCCGGCGTGAGTTACTTCGCCACCATGCCGACCTACGAGGTGGTCCTCAACACCGAGTACGGCTATTCACAGGATTACGATTTTCTTTCCGGCACCTCCATGGCCTCGCCCTGCGTGGCCGGGGCGGCGGCTCTCTTCATGGCGAAGAACCCTTCCTTGGGGCTCTGCGAAATCAAGAGCCTGCTGATGGAGTACGTGGACCCGGTCGCCGCGCTCGCGGGCAAGACCGTGACCGGAGGCAGGCTCAACCTCGCGGCCGGAATCAGCGGCGAGCCGGTGGACACGGACGGGGACCTCGAGACGGACGTCTGCGATGAAGACGACGATGACGACGGCTGCCCCGACGGGGTCGACCGGGATCGCGTCGTCTGGAGCCAGGACGGAGACGGGGACGGCTTCGGCCTGGACTGTGACTGCAACGACGCGGATCCGGCGGTCCACCCCGGAGCGGTCGAGATCGAGGGAAACGGCCTCGACGATGACTGCAACCCGGCCACGCCCGACCAGCCCGGCTGGGGGGCTGCCGCCGCGGCTGAAGCCTCCTCGGGCGTTGGCTCTGGCCCGGACCTTTCCGCGGCCGTGAACCTCTCCGCGGCCCTTGCCCTCTCGCTGGGAGCCGTTCTGACGCTGCGGGGCGCGCGCCGCAGGCGCCGCAGACGGACAGGTATGTAGGGGCGAGCGGCCGGGGTGACGAAACAGGACACAGAGCCTCTTCTCCGTCATTCCGGCGCAGGCCGGAATCCAGTCCCCACGCCGCCGTGCTTGCCGCTGTTCTTGATGCACTCTTCTGGATCCCGGCTGGGACGCGCTCCGCACATGGGCCGGGATGACCAGATATGGCGGCTCGCAGGCCGTAAGCCAGTCCATAGGGGCGAGC
>JBFLZG010000130.1:0-121904 GCA_040756235.1 bacterium
ATGCCTGCGGTCTCGCTCAATCGTCGCGGCCGAATCTGACCCAAATCTGGGCGCGAAACCTCCCCTCTCCAAAAGGATACAGTTGGCCCGGCCCCTGCGAAGTTATTTTTGCGCGAACCCTAAGCGATCATGAACCGCTCGAAAGAGTCGTCCTTCCGGGCACAGACCCGCAGTCTCAGCTGGCCATTCTGGGCCGCCAACATCATGGAGATGATCGAGCGTCTCGCCTATTACGGCGTGCGCGTGGTCATTCCGATCTACATCGCCCAGGCCGACGAGCCCGGCGGGCTGCACTTCAGTCAGGGCGAGAAGGGCTTCATCTTCATGTGGTGGGCCCTCGTGCAGTCCGCCCTGCCGGTCTTCACGGGCGGCTTTGCGGACCGTTACGGTTACAAGAAGCAGATAGCCCTTGCGGTCGGGCTGAAAGCGGCCGGGTACGTGCTCATGGCCACGCAGAGGGACTTCTGGCCTTTCTTCGCCGGGTGCATGGTGCTCGCCGCAGGCACGGCCGTCTTCAAGCCGCCGGTCCAGGGCACCTTCGTCCGGACCCTCACGGAACGGAGCTCGGGCGTGGGCTGGGGCTTCTTCTACATGGTGGTCAACGTCGGCGGCTTCCTGGGGCCCCCGCTGGCCCACTTCCTGTACGGCTACGCCTGGCCCATGGTCTTCTTCGGGTGTGCGGCCCTGGTGAGCCTGAACCTTTTCTGGCTCTGCACCTATCGGGAGGTCGATTCGGCCGCGGACAGGTCGTCCGGGCCCTGGCAGGTCGTGGTGACGACCGCCGGGGAGATCGCCAACCTCCGCCTGGTCGCCTTCCTGCTGATCGCTTCGGTCTTCTGGGCGGTGCTCATGCAGCTCTGGGACATGCTGCCCAACTTCATCGTGGACTGGGTGGACAGCTCCGACCTGGCGCGGCACCTGCCGGCCTTCATGCTCTCACGGGACGCGTCCCGGGGCCCGCAGATCGCACAGGAATGGATCATCAACCTGAACCCGCTCCTGATCATCCTGTTCGTGGCTCCCCTTTCCTGGTACGTGAACCGGAAGATGAGGCGGCTCACGTCGATGCTCGCGGGCTTCGTGCTTGCCAGCCTGGGCGTTTACCTGGCCGGCGCGACTCCGCTCGTCTGGACCTGTGTGGCCGGGATCGCCGTGTTCTCCGCGGGCGAGATGCTGTGCTCGCCCAAGATGAACGAGTACCTGGGCGTGATCGCCCCTGCCGACAAGAAGGCCCTCTACATGGGCTACGCCAACATCCCTCTGGCCGTCGGCTGGGGGTACGGGTCCTTTGCGGGCGGGCGGATCTACGAGCGGGCAGGGGAGAAGGCCGGCCTGGCCTTGCGCTATCTTTCCGAGGTGCTGCACGTAGAGGAGCTGCCGGGCCGAACGGAAGCCTTTGCCGCCCTGGTCGACAGGCTGGGTCGGACACCGGCCGAGACCACCCGGCTCCTGTGGGACCTGTATGATCCGAGCCGGGTCTGGGTCCCGTTCGCCCTGGCCGGCCTCGCCGCCGCGCTCGCCATGGCCGTCTTCAACCGGCTCGCGACGAGATGGGCGGACACCAACGCGTGAGCCAGGGGGGCCAGGCCCATCCCTTTCCGTCGAGGGGATATGGTACCTGGCCCCGTTTGCCAACCCGTTTGGCTGCTGACAATCAGGGTATCGTGAAGGAACCTTCGGTAATCGTCTGGTTCCCGCCTTCCTCGATGGCCAGCACCTCGAAGTCGTGCTCCCCTGGGCCCAGGGAGGCTACATATTCCGGCGGAACCGTCACCCTCGTGGCCGTTTCCGGCAGGGTGACCTGGAACTCCTCGACGATGACCTGGTACCCGGCGATTTCAATATCTTCATCCGGAAGGATTCCGGCTGGACCCGTAACGGGCCTCCACCTGATGACGAGGGTGTGGTCAGGGCGCACGACTGCAGAGACCTTGGGTCCGTCGGGAACCGCGTGCGTGAACGTCGCCGTGCCTTCCAGTTCGGCTCCGTCAACCGTTGTGCCGTTGAACCTATATTCTCCCTCCGGGAACAGGGCCAGGAGCTCGTCAAGTGGGAACTCGTCGAGCGCGGGCTCCGCACCCTCGAAGAACAGCTCGGTCATGCCGAGCTGCCTGAACCCCCCTCCGCCCTGGACGTTGAAGATCGTCCGCCCGTTCGGGTTGAGGATCCTGAGCGTCTTCCAGTCCTCTGCATCGAGGAAGACATGAACCCCCAGATCGTTGGCCGTGGAGTTGTACTCGAAGTAAATCTTCGTTTCGCTGAAGGGGGCCTGATTCCCGTTCTCCGGGGCGGCGGCCGTCAAGCAGAGCACGGCGATCGCCATCAGGAAAAGGGCGGGCAAGCCAATGCCTTTTCGCACTCCTGCAATTCGTTTCATACTGCACCTCCTGGATTCTGCTTGTGCACATGGCCCGAAGACTTCAAGGAGCTACCTGGCTCTCATCAATAGCTGATCAGCTCCGCATCCGCGTCGATGGCGAGGCCGATGCCCCGCACGTAGACCTTGCGGTCCGTGCTGCCGCCGATGGGGTCGCAGTCCTCCGTGGTCAGGGTGTCGTCGAAGGGGCCAGCCGGAACCGTGATCGCCTCGCCGAAGGCGAGGATCTCGGAGGAGTCCTCGGCCACGCCCGGGGCGCGCTCCTGCTCGAACACGTCGCCCACCTGCGGGCTGCCCGGCATGATGATGCCCGCCTGGGCCTCGTTCTCACCGGCACGCCAGGCGCCCTGATGCGAGACGACCTGGCCGCCCTCGTAGATGTCGACGTCCTCACCGAAGTAACAGACGGTCCCGTCCGGCGCCTGGGCGAACCAGTTCCTGGAAATCTCCACCACCTCGCCGTCCTCGTACTCGGTCTCCCTCACCACGCGGGTCGTCACCCCGGCGACGTCCTCGGTCTCATCCAGGACGTCGATTTCGACACGGATCACGACTCCTTCGTCGTCCTCGCCCTCCAGGACGGACTGAGCGCCCGCCTCGAGGGGGAAGAATTCGTTGTCGATGGTCAGCGAGAAGGGCCCGGCTGCGGGGTCGCAGACGGAGATGTCGAGAGTCGGCTCAGGACAATTCGCACCGTCGCCGGCCGCAGCGTTGTCTTCGTCTTCAGAGTCGTCGCAGCCCAAGCCCAAGGCCGCCACGGAAAGGGACATGAGCATGGACAGAAGAGCCAGCCTTCTTTTCATGGGAATTCTCCTTTTTCTTGCTTTCTCTATGGATCCGTGGAAGACAGTCCACGGGGAGCCAATGAAGCAACCCTCGTGCCCGCAGAAAGAGGGCCTACCGCGGTGTGATTCAGCAGAATTTGTACAAGGAACGATGGATTTTCAGCGATGGATCTTCAGCGCTGCTGGATTTCGAGCATCGCGCTCGTTCGGGCCGGAGGGGCTAGAAGCGGTACTCCAGACCCAGGTAGGCGATGTGATCCTGGAAGTCTTCGGAGTCGAAGGTCGACTGGTTCATCCGGTACAGGTAGCGGGGCTTGAGGTACCACTCACCGTGGAGTCGCACGGTCAACCAGACGGAAGACAAAAGAAGGGTATCGGTCCTTTCCCGACCATGGCCGTCCTCGTTGTCTGCCAGATCGGAATAGGTCTTGTGGATCAGCTCTCCGTACAGCGACAGGGTGAGCCGGTCGCTCAGCTCGTGTGAGTAGAGCAAGGTGCCTTTGTGCTTGATGAAGTCGAACTCCGCTTCCGGCTCCAGGTTTTCGTCCTCACCCCGGATCTCGCCGATCTGGGCCGCCCCCTTGCCGGAGCTGTCGTCCGCCTGGAACGTGTAGGTGCCGAGCAGAGGGCCTTTGCCGGCAAGGAATGACTCGAACCCGACTTCCACCGTGTGCCTGTTGCTCGACTCCGGGGAGCCGAGCGTCTCGTCCGGGCCGGAGTCGCCGGTGCCCTGGTAATAGTGGAAGTGGTAGGCATAGTAGGTGGAAAAGGTCGGCGTCCAGGTGTTTCGAGCCTCGACGAATCCGCCATCGGCATGGTAGTTGAAAAAATCGCTCTCCGGATACACGTGCACGATGCTTTCGTAGCCGAGTCGCGCCTGCCAGAGGTCCGAGAAGACATGAGTCCATACAAGGGAGGCCGTGTTCCGGTAATTGTCGAATTCGGTATCGTCCGGCTCCGAAAGGTAGCGGCCCTCGTTCAGCAGGCTGATCGTGCTTGCACCCAGACCATACCCCAGCGAGAGATTGCCCCGAGCCGTGTACCAGCTGTCGCCCATGGCCTCGACGTGCAGATCACCGAGCCCGTAAAGCTCGACTTCCAGGCGCCAGGGAGGAGCCAGCCGGGGCTGAAGAAGCAGCAGGGCAGACAGCTCGGTCATGAAGGCTTCGTCTATCTCCTCGTCCGGTTCCGCGTCCTCCGGGAGGTCCCCGCTCAACAGGTCGACGTTGGAATCGTATTTGCCCGCCACGCTCAGCCTGCCCGACACGACCTGTTCTTCTTCACTCTCCCCGCATGCCGCCCCAAGCGGCAGGCCCCCCTGCGCCAGCCACAGCACACCCACCGTGATCGAGACGGCATTCGTGAGTCTCATGGCGCACCCTGCTCCCGGATCATCAGGTTTCCGGCTTTCTCCCGGTAGGCAGCAGCCAGGCCGCGCATGCGGACCAACTCCTCCTCCAGTTCGTCTACGGATTCCCGCCTCAGCTCGAGCAGGATCTCCTCGCGGCGCGTCCGCTCGGACAGGTCATGCAGCCGCTGCCGTGTCTGCGGGTCGCCGCCCGGCTTGATCTCTGCCAGGTCCTGCAGGCTCTCCCGCTGCATGCGGAGGGCCCGGAGTCTCTCGAGGTTCTGGGCGGCTTCCGTTTGCAGACGGATTCTTTCGCCGTCCAGAGCGTCCACGCGGTCCTCGATGATCTCGACCTTTTCGAGCATATCATCCGGTCCGTCCAACGGATGCAGCGCAATGGCAGCCTCGATGCTCTTCCAGCTCTTCCAAGCCCGGATCGCGTTTTCGGCGCCGCCGGCCGGCGCACCAACCCCTCCCGCGAGAATCAGGGCGATGAGGGCCACAGGCAGGCAGCGCACGGCGGTCATCCGTCTTTCATCCGTCCTTGATCCCGAATCGCTCCAGCTTGTAGCGGAAGCGATTGCGGTCGATGCCGAGCATCTTGGCCGCCCTCGCCTTGACCCTGCCGGACTTCTCGTAGGCGTGCAGGATCAGCCGCTTCTCGAATCTCTGCATCTCCTGGTCGAAATCGACGTCCTCCTCGGGCAGAGAGACGTACGAGGTGGAGGGAATCGGGAGCACGGGCGGCAGGTGGGACGCGTCGATGGGCTCTGCGCCGGCCAGGACCGCGGCCCGCTCGATCACGTTCTTCAACTCACGCACGTTGCCCGGCCAGTCATAGTCCATGAGGGCTTCCAGGGCTCGCGCCGAAGGTCCTGCCACGTCATGGCCGAGGCGCTGGGCTTCGCGCGCGACAAAGGATTCGATCAGCCGGGGGATGTCTTCCTTCCGTTCCCGCAGCGGCGGCAGGTCGATGGCGAAGATGTTCAGCCGATAGAACAGATCCTGACGAAATTTTCCTTCCCGAATTGCGGTCTGGAGATGCTTGTTGGTGGCCGAAACGATGCGGATGTCCACGCGCAGGGTCTGCGTGCCGCCGACCCGCTCGAACTGCCTTTCCTGGATCACCCTCAGGAGCTTGGTCTGGACGCCCATCGGGACCTCGCCCACTTCATCGAGAAAGAAGGTCCCCTTGTCGGCCATCTCGAACCGCCCGATCTTGCGCGCCACGGCACCGGTGAAGGCGCCGCGCTCGTGGCCGAAAAGCTCGCTCTCGAGGATGCCTTCCGCATAGGCGGCACAGTGCACGCCGACGAAGGGCCCCCTGGAGCGCATGCTCTTCAGGTGGATGGCGCGGGCAACGAGCTCCTTGCCGGTGCCGCTTTCGCCGAAGATGAGGACCGTGGAATCGGTGGGCGCGACCTTCTCGATGGTCTCGAACAGACGCCGCATGGAAGGGCTCGATCCGACGATCTCGCCCATGCCGTGGCGGTAGGCGTCGTCGGCCTCGTAGGAGCCGAGCCGGGCGCTCATGCGTTCCATCTGGAGCGACATCTCGCGCTGCGCGACCGCCTTCTGGAGCTTCACCTGCAGCTCGCTGTTGTCGAGCGGCTTGGTCACGAAATCGAAGGCGCCGATCTTCATGGCCTCCACCGCGGCCTGCACGCTTCCATAGGCCGTGACGACGATGACGACCACGTCCGGCCAGCGGTCGCGGACGGCGCGCAACAGCTGCATGCCGTCCATCCTGGGCATCTTGAGATCGGTCACGAGGATGTCTGCCGGCTCCGTCTCCAGCAGGGCGAGCGCCTGCGGGCCGTCATAGGCAGCACGCGCCGTGTGGCCTCTGCGCTCCACCAGGGCACACAGCGTGTCGGCGGAGGTCTTGTTGTCGTCGACGATCAAGAAATGGGCCATGTTACGTTTCCTTCGATCCTCGCCCGCCGGCCGGAAGCCGGATCACGAAGCGCGCGCCTCCAGGGGGCCTGTTTTCAGCACAAAGGGTCCCACCGTGGCTCTTTACGATCTTTTCCGCGTTGGACAGGCCGAGCCCGGTGCCCGTGTCCTTGGTCGTGAAGAAAGGTTCGAACAGCCTGTCCATGATCTCCTGCGGGATGCCCGGACCGGTGTCCTCCACGACGAATTCGACGTCCTGGCCGCCCGCGCAGGGTCCGACACGCAGCTCCACCCGCCCCCCTGCAGGGCACGCCTGGACGGCGTTCAGAACGACGTTCAGCAAGGACTGTTCCAACCGATCCCGGTCGACCAGAAGGCAGGGAAGCGGTGCCTCTGCGCGCACGATGATGTCCACGCCTCGTTCGGCCCCTTCCGCCCGTGCCACGTCCGCGGCGGCCCGGGCCAGATCCGCAGGAGCGACCTCGTCCCGGACCAGCGTGACCGGCCGGGAATAGGTGAGGAATTCCGTGAGAAACCGGTTGAGCTTCGCGATCTCGTGGTGCAGGGTGGCGAGAGCCTTGGGCTGCGCCACCCGCTGCTGCTGCTCCTCGAGCTCCTCCTCCAGGAGCGAGATCAGCAACTTGATGGAATTCAAGGGGTTGCGGATCTCGTGGGCCACGCTGGCAGACAGCTCCTTCAGTTTTGCATCCCGGCGCTCGACCTGTCGGGCCATCGAGTTGATGGCATCGGCCAGCACGCGCAGCTCGGCCGTGGAAGGCAGAGGGACGCGAGCCTCATAGTCTCCCTGGCCGATCCGTTGTGCCGTTTCGGCCATGCCGCTGATCGGTCGGGTCCAGGTCCGGGCCAGGGCCAGAGCCAGCATGAAGGCGACGGCCACCCCCAGCCCTGCAACCGCGTAAAGCCGGGCCCGCATCCGCTCGATCACTTCGACTTCCCGGCTGCCCGCATCCACCCCGACCACGGCGAAGAGTCGATCCTGCGCATCCATGACAGGGGCGTAGGCCGAGACGAGCAGCCTTCCCGAGCGGGTCCGGTAGCTCTCGGTGCTGACCGAGAGCCCTCCTCGGAGCCGTGCCAGCAGGGCATCGTCCAAACGGGGGAGCGTGTAGATCGTGCCGATCGGCCTGTCAGGCTGAAGGTCGAGCAGAGAGGAACGGTCCGCGCGCAAAACGAGGATGTTCTCGACCCCGGTGGCCTCCCGTATCTGCCCGAGTTTTTCCTTCAAGCGCAGCACCATGCGGGTCGAGTCGTCTCCGACCCGGATCAGGTCCAGTCGCTCGAAGGGAGCGTTCCTTGCCGCAATCCGCGCGATGTCCTGGAGCTTGCGCCCGACTTCCTGCTCCAGATGGCTCTTGGCGGTCGAGAAGAAGAGCAGACTGAAGGTCACCGTGATCGCGACGATGATCAGCACGTAGGAAGACATCTGGGCCGCGAAGATCGAGCGGCCTCTCTTGTCCGGCGGTCTCTTCATGTTGGCCACAATTGCGCTTTCAAGGTCGGGCGCTGGAGTACTGTGGGTGTCCCGCCTCAATCGTCTCGGGCTTGAGAACGCTCCGGCCCTTCTCCTCCCAAGAGGCTGTCGATAAACGGGCATCTGCGGCGTTCGGCTCGCCCTTCGTCACTGCGGCGTACCGGCAAGTACGCCTCGTTCCTCAGGACGTCGCCTGCCTTGCATCTGGCCATTTCTCACCAGCCTCTCGAGAGGGTGTTCTTCGACACCTCTCCGAGGGTCGGAGACTACGGCCCTTCGGGCAGGTTCCTCTTTTCGTCCCTCGTCCCGGGCCGGGGGTAACGGGGTGCACCAGCCTGGCCCGAAAATCGGGCCAGAGGACGAGACAACGAGAAAACAGCGCTGCGTTCCCCGGCCTTAGGGACGCGGGACGGCCTCCGCGACTCGCCCTCGCCTCTTCGCCGGAACACCCACCGCACTCCTTTGGGCATCCTGGTAGGGTGGACTAAGCCGAAGGCGTGTCCACCAACCGAGTCATCGTCCCGCGAGCGCGGCGACCTCCCTGTAGCCGACTGTAACCGGGAAGGTTGCCACGGACCCTTCGGCCTCGCAATATCCGGCAGTTGGGCTCGCAGGGGCGTATCGCCATACACCCCTACGGGAACTTGTTTCGCGCTCCATCGGGCCTCACTGTCTTGGGCCGGGCGGCCTGCCAGTTCTTCAGGTCCGAGCAGTACCATTTGGAGAAACGGCGGTCGGAAGGGCCGCCAGCCAGACTCGTGCGCATCTCGTCATGAGAGAGGTCCGCCACCATACGGAAGGACGGGCAGAAGGTGGTGGTGCGGCCGCCGCTCCGGAAGATCTGGCCCTGGTGGATCGTGGCCCGGCCTCCGATGATCGTGACCGGCCCGCGGTCGAAGCCGAGCCAGCCCGGAAGCTTCCCGCCGAAAAGGATGTGGCTCAACGGCACGCGGCGCGTCTCTCCCCAGGGCCGGGGCTCAACGGCGAGGGCTTCTTCGGCCGCCCGGCGGTACAGCTCGGCGCGCGTCTGCCCTTCGAACCAGGCCGAGCGCTCGGCCAGCAGCACGCGGTCGAAGTTGGCATAGAAGTCGGAGAACAAGCCCGTTTCGCGCTCGATGTATTCCGTTGCCGATTCCCCCAGGCCGTTCCTGCCGAACACCTCTCGGCCCAGAGCCCGGTAGACCTCCTCGAACAGAAAGGCGCCCCTGGAATCGGCATTGTAGCGGAAATCCCAGTCCCGAAGGATTCTTCCCTGCGCCGTATCGGGCAGAAGAGGACCGAGGATCTTCATGAACGATGCGGCCTGCGGAGAGTAGAGGTCCGTCTGGATCCGGAACATGGCCTCCGGGTCGAGGCGGTCTTCCTGCGCGAGGAGGCGACCGATCCGGTCGGCCCGATAGGAACCCATGGGCAGGTTGATCGGCTCGACCCTGCCGTATCGGTTCAGGTCCTGGTTGGCCGTGACCAAGAAGCCCTGCTCGGGATTCAGGCACCTGGGCAGGTCGCGGTGGCCCACGAAGCCCTGCCAGTCATTCTCCTTCTTCCAGCCGGGCAGCGGCACGAGCCCGCTTGCATCCGCCTTGCGCACCGGGCAGAGCCCCGACATCTGAAACCCGATGTTCCCGTAGCGGTCGGCCAGCACGAAGCTGAAGGCGGCTTCGATCTGCCCCAGCAGGTCCATGCCTTGTTCGACGGTGCCGCAGTCCCAGATCTCCGCCAGCCCGTTCATGGAGCGCGCGCCGGCCTCGGACGCGGCCCAGCGCGTGGCCAGGTAGAAGCCTTGCTCGTTCGGGTCGCCGTCGAGCACGCCGTGTTCATTCTCGTAAAAGGTCGCCTCCACCGCCTCCTTGCCCTTCCTGCGAATGCGCTCCTTGCGCACCTGAAAGGGAACCCAGCCGTCCCCTTCGCGCAAGTACCTGCCTTCCTTGCACCGCTCGACCCAGGAGTCCTCGGCGTCCAGGAAGGCGTACGTGGCGCCCCAGGCCAGGTCCGAGGTGCGTCCCACCACGACGCCGGGAAGGCCGGGCATGGAGCCGCCCATGGCGTACCGGCCCTGCCTCTTCAGCACGATCTCGCACCACACGCTGGGCACACGGTTCACCTCCAGGTGCGGGTCGTTGGAGAGCATCGGCTTGCCGGATGCGGTCCTGCTGCCCGCGACGACCCAGTTGTTGGAGGCCATGAGAGCAGGGACCTTGGCGCGCCAGGCGATCTCCGCGGGGACCATGCGGCGGCCGAGCCGGACCTTGCGGACCAGCTCCTGGTCCAGGCCGTCGAGGCGCCCGGGAAAGAGCTCCTCGAGCTTTTCTCCGGAGATCCCGGCCTGGACCATCTCCACGATGAGCCGCTCCATCTCGCCCTGCGACTGGGCGAGCGTGATATACCCGACCACGCGGAACAGGAGGAGGATGTCTTTCACCGTCCACGGTTCCGGCTTGCAGCCGAGCAGGCGGAGCTCCCATGGAACACGGCGGGCGAGCACCGCATTGACTCCCTCGCAGTACGACTCGCAGACGGCCCGCGCCCGGGGGGTGAGCTTTTCGGCCTCCCCTTCGGTCTTCCCGGCCCAGTTCATGCGTCGAAAGAACCTGTCGACTTCCAGGGAGGCGTCGCCCGGATCCAGGATCTCCGCGATCCGGCCCTGGCCCGCGATGCGCATAAGGAGCATCTGCAGCCCGCGGTCGGCGGCGTGGACGCGGCCCATTGCCTGGAACAGATCCGCTTCGGTCTCGGCTTCCACGTGGGGGATTCCGTGCTCGTCCCTGCGGATGGCCCAGGGCCTTCTCATCTTTCTTTCCTCCTGAAAATGAGACATCCTTGTATATCACGATTCTGCCATGTGTCGTACCCCCTGATCGAATAGGGAAGAACGCTGGGGCATCGTGCAGGGCATCCCGGAGGAGGTGACATCGTGAGGTGGACGTTCTGGCTGGCTGCCGCTGCCGTGCTCCTTCCTGCCTGCGAGAGAGCCGGGGGGCCGTCGCCCGGCAGCGGACCCGGAGGCGAGGGCGAGGACGGCAAGGTCCGGGTGGTGGCGACGACCGGTATGGTCGCCGACCTGGTGCGGAACGTCGGAGCGGATCGGGTCGATGTGAGGGCCCTCATGGGACCGGGCGTGGACCCGCACCTCTACAAGGCCAGCGAGGGCGACGTGCGGCGCATGTCCGAAGCGCGCATCGTCTTCTACAACGGGCTGCATCTGGAAGGAAAGATGACGTATGTTTTCGAAAAGATGGGCGGGCGCATCCGCACCGTAGCCGTGACGAGCGCGATCGATCCGTCTCTGCTGCTGGCGCCGCCTCAGTTCCAGGGAGCCCATGATCCACACGTCTGGTTCGATGTGAGCCTCTGGATGAGGACGGTCGAGCCGGTGCGCTCGGCCCTGTCCGATGCGGATCCGGATCACGCGCCCCTCTACCGGGCGAACGCCGATGCCTACCGGGAGAAGCTCGGGGAGCTTCATGAGGAGGTCAGGCGCCGGGCCGGGGAGCTTCCGGAGAGCAAGAGAGTGCTCATTACCGCCCATGACGCGTTCAACTACTTCGGCCGCGCCTACGGGTTCGAGGTCCGCGGCTTGCAGGGCATCAGCACGGCCACCGAGGCCGGCACCGCCGACGTGCAGGCCCTGTCTGCCTTCATCGCGCAAAGGGAGATCCCCGCGATCTTCGTCGAATCCTCGGTTCCCAGGCGCTCGGTCGAAGCCCTGCAGGCGGCGGCCCGGGCCAGGGGTTTTGCGGTGGACATCGGAGGTCAGCTCTAT
Organism: bacterium; assembly: GCA_040756235.1. Lineage (GTDB taxonomy): Bacteria > Desulfobacterota > DSWW01 > DSWW01 > DSWW01 > JBFLZG01. Next base: position 11,659 of record JBFLZG010000130.1, read on the forward strand.
TCGGATGCGCTCGGCCCGGCCGGTACCCCCGAGGGAACCTACACGGGCATGGTGCGGTACAACATCGAGACGATCGTGAAGGCCCTGTCGCGGTCCGCTCCCGACTGAAGGTCGAGGATGAAGCATGCTCCCTCGACCACCGAGCACCTCCCGAGCCGGGCCCTCGGGACGAGAGAGACCCGACGGCGGTCGAGGCATGCGGCCCCGGCGGCCCGAAAATCTTCAGTGTGAGTGAAAGGACTCTCCGGATGATGAGCACCGGCAATCCCACCTCGGGAACCACTCCCCCGCGGCCCGCCGGCGGGCCTGCCATCGAGGTGGAGGACCTGACCGTGGCCTATCAGGAAAAGCCCGTGCTCTGGGACGTGGATCTGGAGGTGCCGCCGGGCGTTCTCCTGGCGGTCGTCGGCCCGAACGGGGCCGGCAAGACGACGCTGATCCGGGCGGTCATGGATCTGGTCAAGCCGGTGGCGGGCCACATCCGGGTTTTCGGACGGCCGTATGCGGAGCAGAGGCGCCGGGTCGGCTACGTGCCCCAGCGCAACAGCGTGGACTGGGACTTTCCGACCAGCGTCCTGGACGTGGTCATGATGGGCCGCTACGGAGCCCTCGGCTGGTTGCGGCGGCCCGGAGCTGCCGAGCGCGGCCGGGCTCTGGAAGCCCTGGCAAAGGTCGGCATGTCCGAGCTCGTGCAGCGGCAGATCCGGCAGCTCTCCGGGGGCCAGCAGCAGAGGGTCTTTCTCGCCCGGGCCCTGGTGCAGGACGCCGACATCTACCTCATGGACGAGCCGTTCCAGGGCGTGGACGCCACCACCGAGAGGGCCATCGTCGGCCTGCTCCAGGAGCTGCGCGGCTCGGGCAAGACCGTGGTGGTGGTGCACCACGACCTGCAGACCGTGCGCGAGTACTTCGATTGGGTCACGCTGCTCAACGTGCGCCGCATCGCCAGCGGACCGGTGCGGGAGGTGTTCACCGAGCACAATCTGCGGCTCGCCTACGGAGGGAGGGTCGCTTTTCTGACCCATCATACCCCTGAGGAGCATCTGGCCGAGGATATCGGCGCCATGGGCGAATCTTCGAGGTGAGGCAGGGCTGAGGCGATGGATCTTTTCGGCTTCGTGGCGAGCTCGGTCAGCGACTACACGGTGCGCACCGTGGCGCTGGGCGCCGGCACCATGGGAGTGGTGAGCGGCGTGCTCGGGGCCTTTGCTCTGTTGCGCAGGCAGAGCCTGCTCGGGGACGCCATCTCCCATGCCGCGCTTCCGGGCATCGCCCTGGCTTTCCTGTGGACCGGCAGCAAGGAGCCTCTGGTGCTGGTGCTGGGGGCCGCGGCAGCAGGCTGGGCCGCCACGCTCCTGCTGATGAGCATCGTGGGGAACACGCGCATCAAGTACGACACTTCGCTCGGTCTGGTCCTTTCCGTGTTCTTCGGTTTCGGGCTCCTCCTGCTCACCTTCATCCAGAGGCGGCCCGAAGCCACCCAGGCCGGTCTGGATAAATTTCTCTTCGGGCAGGCGGCGACGCTGCTCGGACGGGACGTGGCCACCATGGCCGTCCTCGGAGCCGTGACCCTGCTGGTCGTGCTCCTGTTGTGGAAGGAGCTCAAGCTGCTCTGCTTCGACCCCCCCTTTGCCGCGAGCCAGGGCTTCCCCACGCGGCTGCTCGACGTCCTGCTCACCTCTCTTCTGGTCGTGGCCATCGTGCTCGGGCTGCAGACCGTGGGCGTGGTGCTGATGAGCGCCATGGTGGTGGCGCCGGCCGCTGCCGCCAGGCAGTGGACCGACCGGCTGGGGCGCATGGTCCTGCTCTCCGGCCTGTTCGGCGCCTTGGCCGGCATCAGCGGGGCCGTGCTCAGCAGTCTCGTGCCGCGGCTGCCCACGGGCCCTGCCATCGTCGTGTGCGTGAGCGCGCTCGTCGTGATTTCGCTTCTCATGGCCAAGAACCGCGGGCTGCTGTGGAGCCGGGTCCGGGAGGTGAGGAACCGCAGGAAGCTCGAGCTGGAAGCCGTGTTGACCGACCTCTGGACCCTCGCCGGCCAGCATCCGGGCCAGGAACGGGGTCATACGGTCCAGGTCCTCAGAACCATGGCGCTCGGCCACGGCGGCGTGGACCGGAGCCTCAAGGTGCTCGAGGAGAGAGGGCTGGCCCGGCGCACCGCCGCGGACAGCTGGACGTTGACGGAGAGGGGGCTCGAGGAAGCCAGGCGCGTGATCCAGGCGCGGGGTGGCCGGCCGTGAGCGCAGCACAGATCGAAATCCAGCTCATCGCCTCTGTCGTGGCCGTTGCCTGCTCCATTTGCGGCGTGTTTCTGGTCCTCAGGCAGATGGCCATGATGAGCGACGCCATCAGCCACGCCATCCTGCTCGGCATCGTTCTGGCGTTCTTCGCCACCGGGGATCTGGCCTCCCCCTTCCTGATCGTGGCGGCCGCCCTCACCGGGCTCCTCACCGTGACCCTCGTGGAGGCGTTGAAGCGCACCGGGCTCGTGCGGGAGGACGCCGCCATCGGGCTCGTCTTTCCGCTGTTGTTCAGCGTGGGCGTGATCCTGATCTCACGCCACGCGGGAAGCGTGCACCTGGACACCGACGCGGTGCTGCTCGGAGAGCTGGCCTTTGCCCCCTTCAACCGGCTGGTCGCGTTCGGCTACGATCTGGGGCCGAAGTCCCTGTACGTGATGTCGGCCATTCTGGCGCTCAACCTTGCCTTCATCCTGGTCTTCTTCAAGGAGCTCAAGCTCGCTACCTTCGATACCGGCATGGCGGCGGCCCTGGGGTTCTCGCCGGGTCTGCTCCATTACGGCTTGATGGGCCTGGTTTCCCTGACCGCCGTGGGGGCGTTCGATGCGGTCGGGTCCATCCTGGTGGTGGCCTTCATGATCGCCCCGCCGGCCACGGCTTATCTGCTGTGCCACAGCCTCCCCAGGATGCTCGTCTGGAGCGGGCTCGTGGGGGTGGCCTGCGCGATCTCCGGCTACTGGGTGGCTCACTGGCTGGACGCTTCCATCGCCGGTTCCATGGCGACCATGGCCGGAGTGCTCTTCGTGGCGGCCTTTCTCTTTGCCCCGGAGCGCGGCCGGGTGGCGCTGGCCCGCAGGCGCGCCCGCCAGCGCTGGGACTTCGGCCAGACCATGCTCACCATCCACCTGTTTCAGCACGAGGATCTGCCGCAAGCCGTGCAGGAGAACCGCATGGAGCACCTCGAGCAAAGCCTGCGCTGGCAGCCTGCCTTTGCGGAGCAGGTCGTCAGGAGAGCGGAGCGCCGCGGGTTCGTTGTGCGGCGCGGGCCGCTGCTGGAATTGACCGCGTCCGGCAGGGAGCATGCGCGGCAGGCCATCGTCAATCCGAGCTGAGGCCTGAACAAGAATGGGCACGGAGACCCCAGGACACGAGCCAGGCGGGGCGACCTCGCTGGATATCGAAACCTCGAAGGACAGTGAGCTGCCGGAGCTCAAGCAGGACGTGGCGCCCGAGCGCGTCCTGGACAAGATCGAAGAGACGGAGCAGCCGTCCAGGACCAAGGTGGAAAAGAAGGACCAGGACTGATATCGGCGTATTCGTGCGGCCGGGCCAGACCGTTCCCGAGGGTCGTCTCAGGTGCGGATGTTGCGAGGGCGCGGCCGCGCCCGTGGCGACCTCCATTCATAGAAGGTGTCGATTTTTGCATACCTTCTCCCCTTGGCGGGGGGAGAAGGTCAGGATGAGGGGTGCATCTGCTCCCCTTCCCCCTCACCCTCTCCCCCTTGCGCGGGGGAGAGGGAACTCATTTTTCGACAACCTCTTGCTCGGCATCCTCTTTGGGGATCATTTCCTCAGACCGTAGAGGCGCGCCGCAGCGCGGCCGAGAATGATCTCGATTTCCTCGGCGTGGAACCTGATCCCGGAGGGCGAGCGCGGTTCCCGGAGCGCCTTCACCCAACCCGCGGGGGAGAGGATCATGTCCAGCATCGATCCGTCGCTTCCGAACAGAACGCGCCAGGGTCCGAGGGTGTCGATCGCCGCTCGCAGGGGGCCGTAGAAGTAATCCGGTCCGCTCGCGTATTCCATCTGCCAGCCCGAGAAATCGACGTAGACATTGAGCTTCACCGAGGCCAGGTCGATCGCTTCCTGCCACCAGCCGTGCCCCGCGTGGGCGATGACGATCTTCAGCTCCGGGAACTCGGCCGCCACCGTATCGATGTACTTCGGCTGGGAGAAGCGGATCCTGAGCGGCGCCGGCTCGTTCCCGGAATGGATGACCACGGGGATGCCGTATTCGAGCGCTTTCCGGTAAAGGGGCATGCAGACCGGTTCGTCCGGATAGAAGCCGGTCGTGGGATGGAGCTTCAGGCCGATCGCGCCGTGCTCCTCCACGCCCTTGCGCAGGATCTCGAGCGCGTTCGCGCGGCGGGGGTCCACGCCGACATGGGTCAGCAGCCTGCCCGGGTGTCTGCGAACGGCCCGCGCGTATAGGGCGTTCTTCTCTTCGATCGCCATTCCCTCGGACTTGGGACAGCCGAGCCAGAAATCCAGAGGCAGCAGGACGGCCTTGTCGATTCCGGCCTCGTCCATCTTGCCCACGAGCTTGTCGCCGTCGGGATCGTTCAGGAGCTCCATGTTCGCGCTGAGGAGGGAGGAAACGTCTCCGTCGAAGTCTCCGGTCTTTTTGTTGAAGAACGCGATCCCCGAACGTCCGCAGCCGAAGAAGAAGGATTCGGGGTCAGATCCCTGGAAGAAGAGGTGGACATGGCTGTCGACGATCATGGCGGCCTCCGTGGTGGAAGGATGGGAGGTCTCAAGGATCGTCCGGCGGCCGCATTCTGTCAAGACAAAGGGACGCTCCAGCCGGCCCGGTCGTGCGCAGCCGTCATGCTCGAGGGATCCCCCTCGAACGATGGAGATAGAGGCCGTCATCTGCGGCCAGCGGTTCCCCCCGGCGCTGTAGTTGTAGGGGCGCTGCTTGCTGCGCCCGGCTCTCTGGTTACGGCTTGACAGTCGGCTACGAGTGAGGCTAGAAGCCTCTCGTGCTGTAGGCACGCCCCGTTCGCTCGCGAAAAGGCATGACCATGAAGGAACGCTTCCGCTACTACCTGCGCGTCCGCTACGGCGAATGCGACGCGCAGAAGGTGGTGTTCAACGCCCGCTACGCGGAGTACGTCGATCTGGCCACGACCGAGCTCATGCGCTCCATCGGGTTCGGCGACGCCCTGATCGGCGGCCGCTTCGATTACCAGGTGGTCAAGCAGACGATCGAGTGGAAGGCTCCGGCCCGCTTCGATCAGGTGCTGGAGGTCACGGTGCGCGCCAAGCACCTGGGCAATACTTCATTCATCCTGATCGCGGAGTTCCGGATCGCGGGCGAGGAAGCGGTCCTGGCCGGCGCGGAAACGGTCTACGTGCTCGTGGACGCCGAAAGCCTCGCCAAGGTCCCCCTGCCGGAGGAGTTCCGCGCCCTGCTCAGGGAAGGCGCGCCCGGAGTGGCCGTGGACCATGCGGGTTACCTGTCGGGCCGGTGAAAACGAACGGGCTCGTGCAGGGCAACGTTTCCACGGGCAACTTCGGGGGAGTCCTCGTGCTCGGCACGCCCCCTGCTGCGGAACGCGGCCTCTTCCTGCTCGGCAATCATCTCTCCCTCTCCCTGTCTCCTGCGCGTACCCTACACGACTGCCGCCGCCGGGAGCCTATCCAAGGTATTCCTGCCCGTTTCGTTCTGCCGGCTTCCGGATCAAGCTCACGGCCTCTGCCGGGCAGGCCGTGACGCACAGACCGCAGCCGATGCAGCGGTCGCGACCGTCAGCGATAGAGGCTCCTGTGTGCAGCCGGCATCTCCTCGAAGACCATCGCCGCCTCTACGCCCGGGAGGACGCGCATGGTTCCGTCCGGGCCCTGCAGGACGCAGCCCGAGCCGTGCAGAAGCTTCAGGTTCCGGGCCGTCTCCTTCCGGTCGCCCCAGCAGACGATCTGGCAGTTGCCGCAGGTCATGTTCAGGTTGGCGCCCTGAAAGGCCGGGTTCACGTACCCTTCGCTCATCCGGGGCCTCTGCCCGTACTGGGCCATGGCCCGCATAAGCTCGCCGAGCAGCTCCCCCTCGTCAGCAGGCAGGGCGAACCTCCCCGGGGACCAGGAAGACCACTTCCCGGACCTGTGCAGGCCTGTGAACCCCCCGCAGCAGATCTGGCAGAGCAGGTAGGTCTTGCGCGCCGCGTGGGCGTAGACAGACCCCCCGAGGCTGACCGGGGTCTCCCTGTCCCTCTCGAACATCCCCACCGGGCAGGCCTCCGCGCAGAGCTTGCAGCGATCGCAGAAGGAATCCCGCTCCGGAATCGGGGCCGTCGGCTCCAGAGCGGCCGAGGTCAGGCAGGTGCCGAGAATGACGGCGGCCCCGTAGCCCGCCAGACCTACGTTCCCGGACCAGCCGAACGAGCCGACGCCGGCAGCCACCGCCACGTAGCGGTGGGAGATCTTCGGGTGCATCTGGAGTTCCCAGTCGGGCATCTCCTTGCGGTAATTGAGGTTCGCGGACGTGCCCCGGGACGGGAATCCCCTCTCCTCCAGGAACCGGGCCAGCTCCCACGACAGGCTCGTCACGCGCATGTTCGTCTTCAGGTTGTCCTGCTCGTGGGGAAGCCGGTCCCGCTTGCTCAGGAACGCCCGGATCTTGTCCCGGTCGAAGGGCAGCGCGAAGCTTACTGCCGTGCGCGCCCCGGCAAGGGAGTAGTCCAGGTCCGCGCTGGGCGGCCCTCCCGCCAGAGCTTCCCGGCTCGCGAGCCCCACCTTGATGGCTCCACGCTCCAGAAGGAACTTCTCTGTTTCTTTCTCGAGAGACATGGCTTCCCTCCTCCTTCCGCTGCGGTGCGAATCGTCCTTCACTTGTGCGTCGCAACCTGAACGGCTGCTGCCTGCCGGCTTTCGGGCGAGACCCAGTGCCCGGGAGGCTGCGCAGGGACCGGCGGCTTCTCGCGCAGGGCCCTCTCGAGCTTGCGGCGGTAGGCGAGCCCCAGCAGGATGGAGCGCGGCTCGATCCCGAAGTGCGCGGGCGATTGCTTTCCCAGGAAATCGCAGATGGCTTTCACATCCATGGGAAGCGCGAGGGACACGATCGACCGGGCCCCGCGCAGGGTGTAGGCCGGATCCATGGATGGCGGGCCGTTCAGCCGCCCGGGTCCGGCTGTGCCGACGAGGTCCACTCCCTGTTCTGCCGCGAACGCCTTGATTCCCTTTTCCAGGTTTCCCATGTGAAAACTACCTCCTCGTGCCCGCCGAGCGGAAGTCGGTGCCTCCCCCGGTTTCGCGTCCCTGGGGCCGGGTCAAGAGGGAAGGCCATACGATGTCATGCCCTCGGGCGGTTGGCAATCGTGCGTTTGCTTTGGAGCAACAGAGTTCAAGACCAACAACTCCTCGACATCATATCTCCTTGCTGACGGCACGCGCGAGCTCCGCGGCATCCTCCACGCCCCGGGACGGGAGGCTACCACGGGAGAACGACTCTGGCGCAGCGACCAAGGCGACGATCGAGCAGTCGCCTTGGTCGCCAAACAGGGTCCCACATTGACAGAACCATGGCAGATATGTACATTAGCATCAAGGTACTCTATCAGGGAGGGCGATCTTGTCGCTGCGCCACGTTCTGCTGGGTCTGCTGTCGGAGAACTCGGGTCACGGCTACGCCCTGCGCAAGGAGTTCGTCGCCCGGCTCGGTCACTTTCGCGACATCAACGAGGGGCAGCTCTACACCGAGCTCGCCCGCATGGAGCAGGACGGCCTGGTCAAGCGCGAGGTCGTGGTCCCGGACAAGGGCCCGGCGCGCAAGCTCCTGCACATCACGGCCAAGGGCAGGCGGACCTTCCGGCAGTGGCTCTTGTCCGATGCCCTCGAGAACGAGGGCGTCCTTTACGACTTCATCCAGGGATACCCCTTCTTTACCAAGTGCACGTTCCTCCAGCACCTGGAGCCGGCCCGGGCGGCAGAGAAGATCGATCGGCAGTGCGCGATTCTGGAAAAGAAAAGGAAGGCCTATGCCGAGATCCTTCCCAGGATGGAGCGCAGGGGGGTGGACCCCGTGCGGGTCCGCATTCTCGCCTTCGGCCTGGAGGAAATGGAGCACCGGGTGCGCTGGCTCGAGGCTCTGAAAACCGAGCTGTTGCAGGTGAAACGGGAGGTCAAGCGGGGATGAACGCCGAAGCGATCCGGGAGTTCGCCAAGGAAGAGGTCTATCCGACTCTCGCCGGCCGCTACGAGGGCCGGGAGTTCTCGCGGGATCTCTGGCAGAAGATGGGGCGGGCCGGCCTGTTCAAGTTCCTCGTCCCCAAGGATCTCGGGGGCTTCGGAGGGCGGCCGGAGGAGCTGGTGGCGGCCATCGAAGCCTTCGTCGCCGGAGGGCAGGACCCGGGGCTCTGCCTGTCCTGGATCGTGCACCTGCTCATCCACACCCGGGTGATCGCCTCCTTCGGGACTCCTGGCCAGAAGGAGAAGTACCTGCCGGCCCTGATCAGCGGGGAGCGGGTCGGCGCCCTGGCCGCGTCCGAGCCGGGGACCGGGGCCAACCCTGTGAAGATGCGCGCCCGCGCGGTTCGACAGGACGGGGCCTTCCGTCTCGACGCCCGCAAAATCTTCATCACCAACGGGCCCGTGGCGGACGTGGTGATCGTGCTGGCCCGGACCGGGGAGCAGCCGAGCAAGGAGAACATCTCGGCCTTTGTCGTGGAGGCGTCCACCCCGGGTTTCCGCTGCGCGCAGCGGATGGAGCTCGGCTACCTGAATACCTCGCCCCACGGAGAGCTCGCGTTCGAGGGCTGCGAGGTGCCGCAGGACTGCATGCTCGGCAGACCCGGGGACGGACACCTGCGCATCTCCAGGGCGGTCTTCGGCTGGGAGCGAACCTTGGTCACGAGCGGCATGGCGGCGGCTTTCGGTATCCTCCTGGATCACACGGCATCCTTCCTGGGCGGCGTGCAGAGGACCGGCGTCGGGGGGAGCGAGGCGGGAGAGTCCCGGCAGGCGATGCGCGAAGAGCTCGCCTGGTTCCACGTCCAGCTCGAGGCTCTGCGAGAGATGGGCAGGGGACTTGCCGCCGAGGTGCTGCGCGGGTTCGAGCTCGACGGCCGGCAGATGGAAAGGCTGCTTTTTCTCGGCGGCTCTCTGAACGAGTGGTGGGAGCGGTTCGTCCCGTTCTTCGAGAGGGTGTCGCCGCCCCGGGACTTCCCGGTCCCGATCCTCATGAACGATGCCCGCATCCTCAAGGTGAACCTGCTCCTGCGATCCGTGCAGCTCGGCCGGATCGCGGACTCGATGATGGCCCGGCGCAACGGGTAGGAAACACCGCGAGACGCCGCAGACGGGCGTTTCGGCACAGCCTCCAGGAAAGGAACCCGTCATGTTCGCATCCCCCAGGGAAGTGCAGGAGCGCTTCGAAAGCCAGAGCTACATCTGCTCCCCCGAGGTCGCGACCGTGGTGTATCTGTCTCTTCAGCTCCAGAAGCCTTTGCTCGTGGAAGGCCCTGCCGGCGTCGGCAAGACGGACCTGGCCAAGGTCCTGGCCGCCTCTCAGGAGCTGGAGCTGATCCGCATGCAGTGCTACGAGGGGCTGGACGAGACCAAGGCGCTCTACGAGTGGGAGTACGCCAAGCAACTCCTCTACACCCAAATCCTGAAGGAGAAGATCGCGAGCACGCTCGAGGCGTGCCGCACGCTCTCCGAGGCGGTCGAGAGGATCGCGAGCGAGCAGAGCGCCTTCTTCTCGGATCGGTTTCTCGTCCCCAGGCCGCTGCTCAAGGCCATTCTTTCGGAAAAACCGACGGTGCTGCTCGTGGACGAGGTCGACAAGGCGGATCCGGAGTTCGAAGCCTTTCTGCTGGAAGTCCTGAGCGAGTTCCAGGTCAGCATCCCGGAAACGGGCACGCTCCGGGCCCGGCACATCCCGCAGGTCGTGCTGACGAGCAACAACTGCCGGGAGCTGGGGGACGGCCTGAAGCGGCGCTGCCTGTACCTGTTCATCGACTTCCCATCGACCGAGCAGGAAGCGATGATCCTCAGGAAGAAGGTGCCGGACCTGGAGGAGAAGCTCTTGAGGCAGGTGGCCGACGCGGTCCACTCGATCCGCGGCCTCGACCTGAAGAAGGCGCCGAGCATCGGCGAGACGCTGGACTGGGCCCGAGCGCTGCTGCTGCTCCACGCGGACCGGCTCGATCCCTCGATCGTGCGGGCGAGCCTGCCCGTCCTGATCAAGCATCCGGAGGACCAGAAGCGGGTCATCGAGAAGATCGGAAGCGTGCTGCCGGCGGCGCGCAACGAGGCCCCCTGAAAGGTGAAGGCCCATGCAGGCCTACATCCTCCAGTTCGCTGATTTCCTCCGGGAGTCCGGCATGCGGATCTCGACCGCGGAGATCCTCGATGCGCTCACGGGTCTGGGGCACATTGATCTCCTGGAGAAGAGGCAGTTCAAGACGCTCCTCAGGGCGTCGCTCGTCAAGCGAGCCGCCGACCTGCGGGAGTTCGACAAGCTCTTCGATCTGTTTTTTTCATCCTTCGAGGTCCCCGGTCAAGCCCTCTCTCCCGTCTCCTCCGGCGCCCTGGAGGGGCCGATCCGTGAGCTCCTCGAGCAGGCCAACGGCCTGTTCTCACCCTGGTTTCGCAAGCTCCTCCTGGAGGGTCTCCCCGCTTTCGCCGCGGCCATGCTCGATACCGGCCGGCAGGTCGGCCTCCAGGGGATGCGCTATCCGCTCCAGGCCCGCCACTTCGGCCACAGGATGCGGCGGGAGTTCGGCATGGAGCAGTGGGGGGAGCAGATCGCGCACCTGCTCGGCCGACTGGCCGAACGGGGGGCACCCGAATCGGACCTCGCGGCCCTGGAGCAGGAGATCGCGCAGCGGAGCGCGCTCCTGGGCGAAATGATCCAGGAGCACGTGGACCGGCGGGCGCGCATGCTCCTGGATGCCGACCGCAAGCGTGAGGTGCATGAAGACCTGATGCTCAAGGGCTTCGGTGCCTTGACTCCCTGGGAGATCCAGTCGATGCGCCGCGTGGTCCAGGACCTGGTCAAGAAGATCCGGGACGAATCCTCGCTCAGGGAGAGGCGATCGAGGAGGGGCAGGCTGGACATCAAGCACACGCTGCGCAGAAGCCTGCGCTACGGCGGGGTCCCGCTGGAGATGGTCCTGCGCAAGCGGAAACGGTCCAAGGGAAGGGTCGTGGTCCTGTGCGACGTCTCCCAGTCGGTATGGAACGCCTCCCGGTTCATGCTCCATCTGCTCTATTCGCTCCAGGACCAGTTCAGCAAGGTCCGAAGCTTCGTGTTCGTGGACGAGCTGGGCGAGGTGACCGGCTGCTTCGAGCGCTACGAGGTGAACGAGGCCATCGAGCGCGCCTTGAAGGACGCGGGCATTCCCTACAACCGGTACACGGACTACGGGAGCGTGTTCAAGGAATTTTGCGCCAAGTACGCGGACGCCGTGAACCGCAAGACCACCTTCATCGTGATCGGAGACGGGCGGAACAACTTTTTTCTGCCCGGAGAGGAGTTCCTGGAGCGGATCCGGTCGCGGGCGCGCCGGGTCATCTGGCTGAACCCCGAGAGCCGGGGGTTCTGGAAGGTGGGCGACTCGATGATGCATCGCTACGGCAGGCACTGCGACGAGGTGCGGGAGTGCCGGAACCTGAAGCAGCTCATCGAGTTCGTCAGTGCCCTCACGCTGTGATGGGCGTCAGGGAGGGCAGGAAGACTCACTCACGTAGACGAAGATGAATTCCTCGCCGTTGATGTCGATGACGATGTCGGCTCCCCGGGACTCGGCATAGACCAGCCAGGCCGGCTTCTGCTCGTCGCAGCAAGTGACCGCGGGCGAGAAGGTGCCCTCTCTGCGATCGAACCAGGCAAGAAGCACGGCCTCGGGGCTTACGGCCCTCGCCTTCTCGTCGGCGATCCGCTTGGCCCGTACGAAATCCAGCGGCCCGTCGTCGATCCGGACGTCGATCGGATTCACCAGCATGCCGCGCTCGGGCATACGTGGGTTCATGAGAGATCTCCCCTGCCTCCGCGGGCCGCTGCAGCAGCCACGCCCTTCCGGACACAAACGCCGGATGCGGCTCAGCGGGACTCTTGCTTGCGGCGCCTGCGGGCCGCGCTCTTCACCGGATGCTTCGTCCCGATGATATGATGCGGGCGCGGCTTGCGGGAGGCGGGTGCCTGACTGTAGTCGCCGAACGGCGCATCTCTTTCGGCAATGGCGGCGGCGACGCCCTCGATCGCGGCCTTCTCGATGAAGCGCAGGGCCTCGGGCGTGTTCCGCATGTAGCCGTCCAGGACCGGGCCGAGCAGCTGCGTGCTCGCGAGCCCCTCCATGTCTTCTCACCTACGCATGCATTGGGTCATTTCGCTTGCGGCGCCCGCAAAGTCGGGCAGGGCAACCCCTCTCCCTACAAGAGCGTCGATGGTATTGCCGCCGCAGGATGGCCTCCCGGAGACCGTCAGCGCAACAGATCGGCCACCCGCAGCGCGCTCTCGGCCGCCAGCTCGGTCCCGATGTTGTCGCGGCCCACGTCCGACCCCACCAGGTACAGGCCCTGGATCGGGGTCACCGGGTCGGGCCGGTCCTTGCCAACCTGCCCCACGCTCTGGACGATCCCCACGATGTCGGGAAAGAGGCGGCCCGAGTACTTGCTGATCCGGTTCAGGGTGCTGAAGTCGTACCACATGAGATGTTTCCGGATATCCGGATAGAGCCCGCACAGGTACCCGAGATGGTATTCCACCCAGGCTTCCCAGTTGCCGGATTCGACCGGGGCGAGCCCGTAGAAATTGACGAGCTGCCGGCCCGGCGGCGCCAGGGAGGGGTCCATGTTGGAGGGGACCGGGATGAACGAATGGATGCCCTTGTACCCTTTGGGCGGCCGGTCCTCGGCAATCCCCTGCATGAGCTCGAACAGGCCCTCGAAGGCGCCTTCCCGGACGTTGCGGAGGATGAGGGGCGCATCGATGACGGGCCGGTCCAGGGCGAGCTTCAGGTAGATCATGCCCATGGGCGTCTCTTCCACGAGCTTGCCGGTCGTGAGCGACCTGACCCGAGCCGCGTACTCGGGGGGCAACTGTTCCGGCCCCACGTACCGCAGCATCGTTTCCCGGATCCCCAGGTTGCTCACGACCAGGGGCGCCCGCACTTCGGAGCCGTCTTCCAGCACGACTCCCAGCGCTTTGCCTCCCTCCACCAGGACCCGGGCGACCGGGCAGCTCAGCCGGACCGCGCCGCCGTGCTCCCTGACGATGCTGCAGAACGCTTCCGGGATCGCGCTGCACCCGCCCATGGGATAACCCACGTTCGCGTCTCGCTGGGCGTTCTGGATCGTACGAATGAGCTCCCCGGCGGAAGCTTCCCGCGAGGTCACGACCGAGTAGATGAGCACGCGCTGGTGCTCCAGGGCGAGCAGGGTCCTGTTGCTCGTGAAGTTGCGCAGCCAATGGCTGTAGGGCGTCTTGTCCAGCTCGAAAGTCTTCCCGTACGGCATCGAGTCGATCTCGTCCCAGATGCGGAAGCAGGCGCTCACGTCTTCATCGGCCAGGCCGAAGGCGCGGTAGACCTGCGCGAGGTCCGCGCGGGTCGAGAAGGACGGATCGGGATACGGGTACGGGTCCTCGTCCATGAAGAAGACGGGCCTCGATTCGGGCGCGGCGTGCCACCATCGAATGCCGTCGGGTCGCACGACTCGTCTCAGGATCTCCCCGTAAGGCCCTTTCTCGCAGCGGCCGAACATGTGGACGAACACGTCGATCGTGAACCCTTCCTTGCGGTAGCTCACGCAGCGGCCGCCCACGAAGGGATTGCGCTCGAGGATCTGGACCTCGAGCCCCCGGTGTGCGAGCAAGGCTCCGAGCGCTACCCCGCCGATCCCTGCGCCCAGGATCAGTACGTCGGCGTCTCTGTTCATCGCCTCTTTCCCCCTCTGTTCTTCTCACTGCAGAGCGATTCCGACGATCCCCTCCAACTCGCCGAGCGCCGCCTGCGGGTCGGATACCCGGATGGTTGTCATGCCGAGCTGCCGGGCAGGCTTGAGGTTGCGGCCGATGTCGTCGAGGAACACGCCTTCTTCGGGCCGGATCTCGAGCTCCCTGCAGGCCACCTGATAGATGCGGGGATCGGGTTTCTGCAGGCCCGTCCGACTCGATTCGACGAATACGTCGAACTCGGCCCTGAGCAGATCCATCCGCTCTGCGTACGGACCGTCGGTCAGCCAGTTGTTCGTGAGCGCGGCGACCTTGAAGCCGGCCGCGCGCAGGCGCCGGATCGCCTCGAGCATGGGGGGCCTGGGCTGCGTGTCCAGGGTGATCTCGGCGATGAGATCGCGGCTCGAGATGCGGCCGCCCGCAGCCGCAACCTCGGCATCGAAGGCGTCGAAGAACTCCTCCATGCCCATCTTCCCGCGCTCGAGCCTGGACCAGGCGCCGTCCAGCCCGCGCTGCGCGATGAGCCGGTTGAGAAAATTGGGGGAGAGCCCGATTCGGGCCTCATATCTGGCGAGCACTTCGAGCGGAGAATCCAGCACCACGCCACCCAGATCGAAGATCACGGCTTTGATCGCCATCCACCCTCCTCCGAATGAGGCTGTCGATAAACGGCCATCTGCAGCGTTGCGCTCATCGGGCGTGGAGGTCCCGGGGCAGCCTGCCCCGGCGAAAGCCGGGGGTCACCGCGGCGTACGGCCGCGTACGCCTCGTTCCTCAGGATTTGTCCTCCCAGGGGTCGGACACCCCATCCTGCGGATGGGTCCCCATTCTCGCGCGCCTTGCATCCGGCATTTCTCAACAGCCTCTCTCGAGCGGTGTCTTGCGCCACCCTCTGAGCGGAGCCCGGACGTTCACGGCTCCTCCAGGCGCAGTCTGGCCTCCTCGAGGGCGCCCTGGAAGACCCTGGAAAAGACCCGGCGGCAGGCGGCGGCGAAAATCGGACCCACGATCGGCACGGGCACTTCGAATCGGCTCACCCAGTTGATGTCCGTTCCGTCCCCACGGCTCGCGAAATCCAGGCGGCCGATCTCGTGCCGGATGGGCAGCGTGCACTCGCGCACGCGATACTCGAGCCGCCTGGGCGGATCGAAGCCCACGATGTCCTCCAGGAAGGTGACGCCCAGGATGCGGATCCTGCGGACCGCGCCGAGCCCGTTCCTCTCTTCACGCCCGGGCTCCAGCAGGCGCGCCTCGCTGACGCGGCGGATGAAGGTGTAACCCTGGTGATCGCTGAATAGAGACCAGACCTTTTCCGCAGGCGCCCGGATGTGGATGTTGACATGGATCGTCTCCATCTCTCTCCCTCCCTTACGGATAGCGAGTATTGTCCACGATCGCAGAAAAGGAAAGCGAAAAGGAGGTATCGCGGACACAATGGACACCCGGCGCGGGGCGGCCGCGCGTCGACCGTTTGAAATTGAAGGCTCAGGGACGTATTATATTCTAAATGGTTCTACCCGCTGAGCACTCCCGCCCACGGACCCAAGACCCAGAAAAGAGGAATCCGATTTGACACTTGGAGAAAGAATACGCAAACTCCTTTCCCCCCTCGCCCCGCCGCTCATTCTGAGAGGCAAGAAGTCCCGCTGCAAAGCCGAGCCGGTGCCGGCGGATGAGGCCTTCGATGCCGAACCTGCCGCCATGCTTGCGCCGGAGCCGAACGAGTTCGAGACCCTGGGCCTGCCGGAGCCTGTCCTTGCAGGCATCCGGGACGCCGGGTTCGTCCGGATGACGCCGATCCAGCGTCTGGGCCTGCCCATCACGCTGGCGGGGCAAGATCTTTGCGGCCAGGCCCAGACCGGAACCGGCAAGACGGCGACGTTTCTCATCACCCTGTTCGCGAGGTTCCTGCCGGAGCTCGACCCCCGGCACATCCAGCCCCTGGCGCTCGTCCTGGCGCCCACGCGGGAGCTGGCCCAACAGATCTGGCGGGAGGGGATGGCCCTTGGCCTCCACACCCCCTTTCGACTGGTTGCCGTCTACGGCGGAGAGGGGTTCACGGAGCAGGAAGCCAGACTTCGAGCCGGAGTGGACGTGGTGGTCGGCACGCCCGGCCGGCTTCTCGACTTCATGCGCCGCGGGGTGCTGGACGTCTCGAAGATTCGGTTTCTGGTCATCGATGAGGCCGACCGCCTGCTGGACATGGGGTTCTGGGACGAGCTGAGAGACATCCTGCGCAAGCTTCCGCCCGCCAAGAAGCGCCAATCCATGCTGTTCTCGGCAACGCTCGACCATCGATCGAAGCGGATCGCCTCCGCGCACATGAACGCTCCGCAGGACGTCGCCGTGCAGCCGGAGCAGGTCACGGCCGAGGGCGTGGACCAGCTCGTCTATCACGTGTCCAAAGACAAGAAGTTCCCGCTCCTCACGGGCATTCTCTCCCGGGAAGACGTGACCAAGGGCTTGATCTTCGCCAACATGAAGATCACCGTGACGTGGCTTGCCAGGAAGCTCAAGGAACACGGATACCAGGTGGAGATGCTCACGGGCGACATGGCGCAGGGGGCCAGAAACAAAGTCCTCGACCGGTTCAAGCGGGGCTCGGTACCGCTCCTTGTGGCTTCGGACGTGGCCTCCAGGGGCCTGCACATCGACGATGTGACTCACATCATCAACTACGACGTGCCTCAGGACCCTGAGGATTACGTTCACCGGATCGGCAGGACGGCGCGGGCGGGCAAAAGGGGCAAGGCCTACACGCTGGCTTGCGACGACTGCTGCTGGTACCTGCCGGCCATCGAAGAGCTCATCGGAAGCTCGCTCCCCTTCGAAATTCCGGGCGATCAGGACTTCGGTGAGGACCGGACACCTCACCTCACGGTGCACCGGATGCTGCGCGAGTCCAGGCAGCAGCGAAGGGATCGTCCCAGGTATGAGGCCGGCCGCAGCCGGCCGCGCCCGCCTTCCCGCCAGCCCCTGCGCCCCCCTTCAAGGCAGCACGCCCGAGCCGAGGTGAGACCTCCCGCCGGCCCGACGGAGGCGCCCGGAGCCGTCAACGGTAGCCGCAGGCCTCGCAGGCGCAGAAAAAAGGCGCCCCCGCAGCACGCACCGCAGTCCAGCTGATTTCTTTCCGTCGTTCCGGCGGAGCCCGGAATCGGTCCCTGCTCCACGTACCCCTTGGGGCGGCTCCCTTTTCGTACGCCCTCGTAGGGGCAGGGCTTGCCCTGCCCGACCCTGCTTCTATCCGAACGAGATGCAGATCTTGCCGAAGTGGCCCGCTCCGGCCATGAGCTTGAAGGCCTCCCGGGCTTCCGCGAAGGGGAAGATCTTGTCGACTACGGGCTGCAGCCGGTGCAAGGCGATCGCCCGGTTCATGGCTTCGAAGTACTCCCGGCTCCCCACGAAGATCCCCTGGACCCGTATGTTCTTCATGAGGATCGGCGTGATGTTGAGCTCCTTCGCAGGACCTGCCAGAACGCCGATCAGGCTGATCTGGCCCCCCAGGCGGACGGCCTGAAGCGACTCCTGGAGTGTGCCGGCGCCGCCGAGCTCGATCACGTGGTCCACGCCCACCCCGCCGGTCCAGTCCCGGGCCTCCTTTCCCCACTTGGGCGTCTTGCGGTAGTTGATCCCGTGGTCCATGCCCATGGTGCGCGCCCGTTCCAGTTTCTCGTCGCTCGAGGAAGTCAGGACGACCTTGGCTCCCATGAGCTTGGCGAACTGGAGCGAGAAGAGGGCGACCCCTCCGGTTCCCTGGACCAGGACGGTCTGTCCAGGCCTGACGTGTCCCTGCATGGCCAGAGCGTTCCAGGCCGTCAGGGCCGCACAGGGGAGGGTGGCCGCCTGCT
Source organism: bacterium (assembly GCA_040756235.1). GTDB lineage: Bacteria > Desulfobacterota > DSWW01 > DSWW01 > DSWW01 > JBFLZG01. The sequence continues at coordinate 29,415 of JBFLZG010000130.1, forward strand.
CGTCGCTCAGGTGTTCCGGCAGATGGACGACTCCGTCCTGCCCGGCTAACATGTATTCCGTCAGCACTCCGTTCAGCGGCCCACCCAGGGTGGTCCCGGCCTTTTCGACGGTTGGCTCTCCCGAGATCCAGCCCTGGAAGAAAGTCGTGGCTACCCGTTCTCCTTTCTTCACACGGCTGACGCCTTCTCCTGTCTCCACGACCTCGCCGACCCCGTCCGAGCCGGGAACCAGCGGCAGGGGCTGCTTCGGGTTGTAGAGGCCCTGCACGGTCATGAGGTCACGGAAGTTGAGTGAGGCCGCCTTCATGCGCAGCAGGACCTGTCCGGGTCCCGGCTCGGGCCGGGGCCTTTCGGCGTGCACCAGGTGGTCGAGACCGAACTTTTGAATTTCCAGGGTTTTCATTGCGCCTCCTTCTGATGAGAGACGGGATCCGAACGGCTTGACTGAAATTATTGTGCTCCAGGGAGAAAACTTTTTTCAATTCCCGCCTTGCCGGCACACCCTTTCCCGTGCCCGCCTCGCGCGCGCCCCGTGCGCGCTCTTGAACCGCACGCCCGAAAAAGGCATCTATCGATAATGGTGCTTTCCAGAAGGAGTGCTGGAGGATGGATACGCCTACACAGGCCCTGTTGGGGGCGACCCTGGGCCAGGCTTGCTTCGGCGGCAAGCTCGGGGCTCGTGCGCTGGTGTGGGGCGCGCTCGGAGGCATCCTTCCCGATCTCGACCTGGCCGCCGTCCGATTCATGGGGTCCTGGTCGGACGTCCTCCACCATAGGGGCGTGACACACTCCCTGTGGTTCGGACCCTTGGTGGGGTCTCTGCTCGGTTACGGGATCTGGAGGTGGCATTCCGGAGGCTGGCGGCGCGAGGCCCGCCAGGCGGGCCGGGCAGGAGTCGACCCGGCGCCGGCGGATGCGCTCCACCCGGGCGGCCCGCGGATGCTGAGGCCGTGGATGGGACTGCTGGTGCTCGCCCTGCTCACACATCCGCTGCTCGATCTGTTCACCTCTTACGGGACCCAGCTCCTCAGTCCTTTCTCCAATCGCCGGTTTGCAATCGATGCGATCGCGGTGGTGGATCCCTGCTACTCGCTTGTGCTGGTTTCAGCCCTGGCATTCGGGCTCGTCAAAGGGGTCCGCTCGTCTGCTTCGACCCGAGCGGCCCTCGCGGCCCTCGCGATCACTACGGCTTACCTGTTGTACGGCCTGGTGCTGAACGAGCGGGCGGAGGCGGCCGTGCGAGAACAGCTTGCCCGGGAGGGGATCCGCGAGGCACGGGTCCGGTGCTATCCGACCCTGCTGCAGATCTATCTCCGGCGCACCGTGGTCCGGACGGCGGATGAGGTGCGGATCGGCCTGGTCTCCATGTGGAAGCCAGCGCCCGTGCAATGGGACCGGTTTCCGGTCTCGGAAGGACCGCTCGTCCGGCAGGTGATCCACAGCCGGGCGGGCAGGATCTTCGACTGGTTTTCCATGGGCCAGACACTGCCGAGAGTCGAGCAGCGGGACGGCGTGGTGGTCGTGGAGATCACGGACCTCCGCTACGGCTATCCCATGGGTGAGGCCGCGACCGGGCTGTGGGGGATCCGCGCGCGGTTCGATGACAACGGCAGGATGCTGGGCAGGATCGAGCGCTTTTACCGCGATCTTCCGCGCACTCGCGAGATGGCCGTCGAGCTCTGGAGAGATGCTTTCGGGGCAGGGCTCCGGGACGGCCGCAATCTTCCCGGTGAGCGGTTGTCGCTAAACGACCGTTTGCGGCGTTGCGCTTCCTGATGAGTTGCCAGCTGGCAGTTGCCAGTTATCAGCAAGAAAGGGACGACGACTCTCTTCAGCGCGCCCTGCATCAGAAGCACACTCCCACCTACGCCCGCCATGCCGGCAAGCTCTCGAAGAAGGCGCCGGTCTCCCGCGCCACCAGGTCCCGGTCCACGTCCAGGGGCAGGATGTGGCCCGAACGTCTCAGCAGCAGCGTCTTCCTGCACGCGGGCCCGAGCAGAGCGGCCAGGGCCAGCGCGTTCTGCCAGGGCACGGACGGATCCCCCCTGGAGTGCACGACCAGGGCCGGCCGGCGCAGGCCGGCGGCCCTTCTCCTCGAGATCCACTTGAGCTGGGCAAAGCTCGCCTGCGCCGGCGTGAGGTCCGGCCGGGCAGGCGCGGTGCCGGGGTCCAGCCGGCCGGAGCTCGCGCGGATCCGGGCGCGCACGCCGGGCAGACGCCACAGGCCGGCGGCCGCAACGGCCTTGATCCGGCTCGCGAACAGGGGTGTGGCCAGGAGCGTCAGCCCCTCGATCCGCTGCTCATGATCGAGGGCCAGCAGCAGGGCGATCAGCCCTCCCATGGAGAAGCCGACGACAAAGACTCGCGAGCAGTGGTTCCGGAGGGATGCGAGCCCCTCTTGCGCAGACCGGTACCAGTCACGCCAGCCGTGACGATCGAATGCCTCGGGGCCGGAGCCATGACCGGCCATGAGCACGCCCAGAACCGAAAAGCCATTCGAATCGTGCAGCCGGCTGCCCAGGTAGCGCATCTCTTCGGCGGTGCCGGTAAGCCCGTGGAGCAGCAGGCAGCCGCTGTTCGAGCCGGCAAAGAAGAACGGTTCAGCGGGCGAGCTGGATCGCCGCGGCACGGCGGGAGAGGCTGGATGGGGGGCTCGGTCTGTCACGGGAGCTAAATCAGAGCCTTTCCCATGCCCGATTCAGAGGCTGTTCAAGAATGCCCAGATGCCAGGCGCACGGAACGAAGCGTACATGGGATGCACAGTGGACCCCGGCCTTCGCCGGGGCAGGCTCCCCCCCCACTTTCCCCATGAGTGCAACGCCGCAGATGGGCGTTTTGGGACAGCCTCTACATCAGCATGTTCATGACGCGCAAGGTCCGCACCGGAGGTTCGAGACCGACGGGTTGGTTCTTCTCGTCCACGAGCACGACTTTGGGTTTGTGGCGGTGCACCTCCGACTCGTGCACCCAGGCGAAATGGGCGATGATGACGAGGTCTCCCGGGGACGCCTTGTGGGCCGCGGCGCCGTTGATACAGACCACGCCCGACCCTTTCGGCGCTTCCATGGCATAGGTGGAGAAACGATTTCCGTTGGTGATGTTCCACACCTCGACTTGCTCGAACTCGAGGATCCCGGCGGCCTCCATGAGGTTTTCGTCGATCGAGATGCTCCCCTGGTAAGCCAGGTTGGCCTCGGTCACGGTTGCCCTGTGGATCTTGCCGATCAACATCTTGCGCTGCATGAGCCTCTCCTCATGGTGCCCGTGAATCTCTCCGAGCCGTCAAGCGGCTCCCCCCCTTCCCGATATATCCCACCGCCGACAGGGCGGCACGAGTACGTCGCCGCACTCGCTCATTCGTGGTTCAAAGTCTTCCTTCTTGAGAGCGCACGGAAAAGAGCTCGTTGTCAATGAGACGCGTCCGTCCCACGTAAGCAGCGATCGCCAGCACCGAGCGGTCTTCGATCCGATCGACTCCCTCCAGGGTCTCCGCATCGCAGAGGCTGACATAGTCGATTCGCACCGAGGGCCCGCCGGCGGACAGGATCTCCCGCACTCTGGCGGTGATGGCCCTCGAGCTCCTCTCGCCGGAAAGGAACAGGGTCCTGGCCTCATCCAGGGACCGTCTCAACGAGAGGGCCTGCTTTCGTTCTTCCGCGTCGAGATAGGTATTCCGGGAGCTCATGGCAAGCCCGTCAGGCTCCCGCACGATCGGACAGCCGACGACCTCGACGTCCATGTCGAGGTCCCGGACCATCCTCCGGACGACCACGACCTGCTGGTAGTCCTTGTTGCCGAAGAGCGCGATGTGCGGTTTCACGATGTGGAAGAGCTTCGCCACCACGGTGGCCACTCCGCGAAAGTGGTGGGGCCGGGAGATGCCGCAAAGGTGCTTCGTGACCTGCTCGACGGTCACGTACGTTTGAAATCCGCTCGGGTACATGTCCTCCGCGGTCGGATGAAACACGAAGTCGACCGCGGCGTCCTCCATCATCCTGCAGTCGCGGTCGAAGTCGCGCGGATAGGCGGAGAGATCTTCCTTGGGGCCGAACTGGGTGGGATTCACGAACACCGAGGCCACGGAAACATCGGCCCTGCTCCTGCCTTCCCGCATCAGCGAGAGGTGTCCCTCGTGCAGGTACCCCATGGTGGGAACCAAGGCGATCCGTTTTCCCGACCCTCGCAGCTCTTCGGACAAGGCCTGCATCTCGCGTGGCGGCCGGACGACTCTCATATGGGCAGCCTCGCTCTGCGCGGCGGCAAAGACACGACAGCCTGCCGGGCAGGGCTGGGGCGCAGAGAAGGTGTTCCGTGACAGCGAAAGAAGTCGGCCGTGTATACGGGGGTGCAATAGGGAAGGACTGCCGACGGTCGCCGGGTCTCGCCAGATGGGGCCGGGCCCCGGGAAGCAGGTTCCGCTCGGGTGTGCATCTTGTCATTCGTCCCGGTCCGATCGCGCGGATCCAGGCGGTCAGGAGCTCTCAGCCGGAAAAGCGCCGGCTGCCCGCGTCAGGTGCGAATGCAGGTGTGCCGGTTTCCTGCTTCGCTCACAAGATTTTGTTCTATTTCACCCGCGTTTGTCAACACCCGCCGCCTTCGCCATGAGCGCAACGCCGCAGATGGCCGTTTATCGCCGGCCTTCAGGACAGCGGATCCACGTCCGGCCCGATGGTTAGGTACCTGACTCCTTTATCGGCGTTCTGGATCTCCCGGATGAGGTTCTTCAGGTCCGCGTCCCGCTTCACGAAGTCGATGGAGGACGTGTTCACCACCAGGAGCGGGGTTTCGTTGTACTGGAAGAAGAAGTTGGCGTACGCCTGGCTGACCTTTTCCACGTATTCGGGGTCGATCTCCTTCTCGTACCAGACGGCACGCTTCCGTATCCGTTTGAGCAGCACCGAGACCGGTGCCTGCAGATAGATGACGAGATCGGGTTTGACGACGCGCTGATCCAGGAGCTGGTAGATCCACTCGTACAGGGCCCTCTCGTCCTCGCTGAGGTTGAGCGAGGCGAAGATCCGGTCCTTGCCGAAGAGATAGTCGCAAAGCAGGCCCTGGCGGAAAAGGTCGCCCTGAAGGATCTCCTGCTGTTGCTGATACCTCGTGAGAAGGAAGAAGAGTTGTGTCTGGAAGGCATGCTTTTCGCGGTCCTTGTAAAATTTCCCGAGAAAAGGATTTTCCTCCACCCTTTCGAAGATGGTGTGTGAAGAGAACGTTTCGGCCAGGAGCCTCACCAGGCTGGTCTTGCCCACCCCGATAGGCCCTTCCACCACGATGTAGCGGCCTTCGCCCATGCCGTGCTCCTCTGCTGAGGCTGTCGATAGACGGCCATCTGCGGCGCCTGTTGCGAGCGGAGCGAAGCAATCCCCCGTACACAGCAGTGCGGCGGTCAGTTGTAGCCGGGGGTTTCCTGGTCGCTCTCGCTCCTCGGAACAGGCCTCAGGATGTCGCGCGCCTTGCATCTGGCCATTTCTCACCAGCCTCTCCAGAGGGTGTCTTTCGACACCCTCTGCTGAGCGGGTCCCGGTCGTTTCCCGAGGCGCCACCACACGACTCCCCGGGCGCGAGCCCCAGGATCAGGCACCGCATTATGGGAAAAAATACCGGGCTTGTCCATTTCTTTTCAGGGCCGGGTGAGCAGCGGGTCAGCGGCCAGCGCCAGCTCGACGAACTCCTCGAGGGTGAGCGTCTCGGCCCTGCAGGACGGGTCGAGGCCGCATCCGCGCAACATGGCCAGGAGCACCGGGTCCGGTGGAGCCGGTGCGAGCGCAAGCCGGAGGGAATTGTAGAGCGTCTTCCTGCGCGCAGCGAAAGCGGCTTTGACGATCTTGCGAAAGGTTGCCTCCTGTCCTCGGGTGAGGACCCGGACGTCCCGGTTCGGCAGAAAGCGCACCACTGCGGAATCCACCTTGGGGACCGGATGGAAGCAGTGTCTGGAGACGCGGTATTCGAGGGCGGTCCGGAAGTACATGCGGCTGAGCACGGTCAGGGCTCCGTAGTCCTTGGTGCCGGGGGAGGCGGTCAGGCGCTGGGCCACCTCCTTCTGCAGCATCAGCACGAGCATGGAGAAAGCCTCGTGTTGGTCCAGGAGGGAGAAGAGCAGGGGGGAAGAGACGGAGTAGGGCAGGTTGGCGATGACCTTCAACGGGGTCCCCAGCCGCGCCGAAACCCTGCGATAGTCGAACCGAAGGGCGTCCATGCAGACGAGGAGAAAGCCGGAGCCCCCCGGGATGGCGGCGCGCAGATAACCGGCAAGGCGGCGGTCGATCTCGATGGCGAGGAGCCGACGGACCCTGGGGAGGATCTCCCGGGTCAGCGCGCCCGGCCCCGGGCCGATCTCGATGACCGTGTCCTCGGGGCCGAGCTCGGCCAAGCCGAGGATCTTCTCCAGGACCCCTCTTTCGATGAGGAAGACCTGACTCAGCGAGCGTTTCGGTCCGCCTCCGTAGTCCCGGACATATTCCTTGAGCGTCTTCTTCATTTCTCTCTGCCATCGTAACCGAGAGGCTCACAGAGAGAGATCGGCGTCCACGTTGAGGGTCAGAGGGGCGGATCGGCCCTCCAGCAGGTGCCGGTAGCCCGCGGCCGCGATCATGGCCGCGTTGTCCGAGCAGAGAAAAGGGGAGGGGATGTGGATCGGGACGCCTTCCCGGCTGCCCATCTCGAGGAGCCTGGACCTCAAACGGCTGTTGCATGCTACACCGCCCGACAAGACGGCCCGGCGGATGCCGGTCCGTTCGATCGCTTGAGACAGCTTGGTCAGCAGAGTCTGGACAACCGCCTCCTGAAAGGAAGCGGCTATGTCCGAGAGGTGCTGCCGCACGAACGCTTCTCCCTGGCGGCGCACGAAATAGAGGACGGAAGTCTTGAGACCGCTGAAGCTGAAGTCCAGCGTGTCGGGCGAGGCGAGGGCGCGGGGGAAGGAGAAAGAGAGCGGGTCGCCGTCCGCGGCCAGCCGGTCGATGACGATTCCTCCCGGATAGCCCAGGCCGAGGAGCTTGGCGGTCTTGTCGAAGGCTTCCCCGGCCGCATCGTCCCGGGTCTGTCCGAGGAGCCGATAACGGCCGAAGCCCGTCACCTCGTAGAGACTCGTGTGGCCTCCGGAAACGATGAGGCCGATGAAGGGAAACCGGGGGGCGGGGTCCTCGAGGAAGGACGCCAGGAGATGGCCCTCGAGGTGGTTGACGCCGCAGAGCGGAACGTTCAGGACGAAGGCAATGGCCTTGGCGGCGCACAAGCCCACGAGCAGAGAGCCGACCAGCCCGGGGCCGCGGGTCACGGCGACCCCATCCAGCCCGCTCCACGAGGTACCGGCCTTCTCCAGGGCCGCATCCACGACCGGGACGATCTTTTCCAGGTGGTTGCGGCTCGCCAGCTCCGGGACGACGCCGCCGAAGGGGCGGTGCGTCTCGATCTGGGAATGAAGCACGTGCGACAGGATGCGGCTGCCGTCCTCCAGCACGGCGGCGGCGCAATCGTCGCAGGAGCTCTCGATCCCGAGGATGCGCATGTCTTTCTCCATTCCATGAACGCGCGCGGCGCCGTCCGCCGGATCCGATCGCAGGAAACGGCCGCGGCCGCCCTCCGCCTGCTCTCGGCGCCGCGCGGATGAAGCCGGCGCAAGCAAGAGAATAGCACGGAAGAACGTCGACGTCAGGGCCCGAGCCCGGCGGCCGTAAGCGCCGTGCCCCGCCAGGTTGCCTGGCTCGCGTGGCTCCCTCTTCGTCTTGATTTGGCCGGGATGCTGTGTCAGTCTAACCGCACACCGACTTCACTCTCGAACAGGAGCGGAACCATGTGTAAGACGGGATCCACGGCTCTCGTGTCCCTTTTGTTTTTGGCCCTCCTCTGGGGCTGTGCGCAGGAGGGGACGCCGCCCGCGGGGATTTCCCAGGCAAAGGCGGGTCAGCCGGCCCTTGCGGAAGAGGCCGGCCCTGAGAGTGCCACGGAAAGCTCGGGCGAGCACGCGAGCATTCGGTTCGAGCAGACGGCATTCGACTTCGGGGAAGCCGAGCCGGGCAAGAACATCGAGCACGTCTATCCGTTCAAGAACGTCGGGAACGCAACGCTGGTCATCGAGAAGGTCGAAAGCTCCTGAGGCTGCACGGGCGCTTTGGTCACGGCCAAAGACGTGCCCCCGGGCGGGGCAGGAGAAATCAAGGCGACGTTCAAGACAAAAGGGTTTCAGGGGGGCTCCGTGGCGAAGACCATCACGGTGGCAACGAATGATCCGCAGAACCGGCAGGTCCGCTTGAGCTTGACCGGGAAGGTGATCACCGATGTCACGGTCGAGCCCCGGAGTCTCTACTTCGGTATCGTCGGAAGGGACGCTCCGCGCCAGCCGATCACGCTGCGGATCTCCCTTCGTCCGATCGAAGGCCTGCGGATCACCGAAGTGAAATCCGAGAGCGACGCTTTCGTGTTGACGGTGCTGAGGGAAGACCCGGACAAGAAGGAGTACCTGTATTCGGTTGCTCTTATGGGGAGACCGCCAGTGGGGAAGCTGGCAGGAAGAATCGTGGTCCGGACGACCAGCAAGTCCATGCCGGAAGTCCAGATCGGGGCTCACGCATTGATCCAGGGAGATGTCTCGGCTTCGCCGCGGGCGCTTTCCATGGGCGCCGTGCGGCCGGGCGAGCCGGCGACCCGGGAGCTGATCTTGATGAAGACGGGTTCTATGCCGTTCACGGTCGAGAAGATCCTGCCGACGACTCCCACCCTCTCCGCCTCGGTCTTGGCGGAGAAGCCGGGCGAACGCTACCGGGTGCTGGTCACCTATGATCCCAAGAAGAGGGCGGAGGGGAGGATCTCCGAGAGGCTCACGATCTACGTGAAGACACAAAGTGAGGAGATCCTGGAGATCCCGGTCTACGGGACGTTCAAGCCGGAGCCCGCGCCCGGCGCCGGCCCTGCGCATGAACCCGGGGGTCGGTGAGTCCATTGTAGGGGCGCTGCTCGCTGCGCCCGCGCCGCCGGATCCGATGAGCGCAACGCCGCAGATGGCCGTTTATCGACAGCCTCTCAGAGGGCTTCGTTCACGCGCAGCTGCATCGCCCGGGTCGGGCATCCTTTGATGCACCAGGAGCAGGCGATGCACAGGGCGGGATCGAACTGCACGCGCATGGAAGGGCGGTCCATGAACAGGGCGTGGGTGGGGCAAAGACCCGTGCATGCCCCGCACTGCACGCAGAGCTTCTCGTCCCGGGTGATCCCCCTCTCGATCGGCTCCACCTGCACGCCGCACCGTTTCAGGTACTGAATCCCCTTCTGGCAGCTCTCCTCGTCGCCGACGATCTCCAGGACCATCCTGCCTTCCTGGCGGGGCAGGATGAAAGCCTTGAGAATGTTGAAGGTGAGCCCGTAATCCGAAGCGAGCTTGCAGACGATCGGCTGGTTCCAGGTCGACTCGCTGAAGCGAAGGACTTTGGTTTTGCTCGCCACGACGATCTCCTCCCGAACCTCAAGCCGTCGAGGATTCAAGCTGAACGAGGTCCAGCGGCCCCCAGACCCCGATTCGGTCTCCGCAGACGATCATCACCGCCGTGAGCCCCGGGATTGCCTGAGCCCGCTCCAGGGCAGGCTCGATCTCGTCCGGCGACGTCACCATGTTGCCCAGGCCCGTGGCGGCGGCGTCGGCCAGGGCAGCCGAGGGAGCCCATACCGTCACCGCATCGGCTCGCCCGAGGCTCAGGGAAGGGCCCACCGTTCCCGAGGAAGTGCAAAGGCCGCATGGAGTCGCCCCCGGCTCGATCCGCACGCCGATGCGCATGCTGAGAGATGAAGCGCCAGCGAACAGCCCCACCACGGCAGGCCGGCTCAGGGCCAGGTAAATGTCGCCCCCGTTCTCCACGATGACCTCCTCGGAGAAGGCGGCCAGGTCGCGGCCGATCTCCTCCGAAATCGCCCCGGCCACCGCTGCCATGGGGCCGACGGACGCCACGGCCGCGGCGCGCAGCATCTCCCGGACCACGGCCGGGGCCTCAGGGTCCGGAGCCAGGGGGACCCAGCTCGTTTCGAAGCCCGGCCGGCCGGCGATGTACTCTTCGATGGCCCGGCGACACCGCATCGCCGACTGCAGGGCCTCGTTCGAGAGGTCCCTGGCGGCCTTGATGTAAAGGTCGGTCTCTTTCCAGGCCACCGAGAAGGCGACGAATCGTTCCCCCGAGGAGAAATCCCGATAGCTCCGGTCTATGTAGTCCGACGTTTGATGTTGCCTCCGGGAGGAATCGGCCACTGCGGCTCTCCGAGAAAGAACCGCTTCCCGCGAATCCATTCCTTCAGGGTTTCGGCGATCTCCACCGCCTTCGGATAGCTGGACAGGGGGGCGGTGGGGACCTCCTTGCCGCGGAACAGGATCTTGCCGCTCTTGAGCTCCGCGTACGTGACCTCGCCCAGCGACTGCCCTGTTCCGAACGGGTAATCATGGCTGTATTCGATGATCTGCGTGACGATGTCTTGGTCCTTTACCGCGGTGAAGAACGCCATCTCCTCATCGAGAATCGGGATGGGAATACCCAGGCCCACGTACAGGGTCGCTCCATAACCCTGCAGGCTGGCCCCCACGAGCCATTCCGGTTTCATCTGCTTGAGGTCTCCGGTGACCGAGATCGTACCGGCCCCGGAGGTCGGGACCCCCTTTTCGTTGCGGTTCGGATTGGGGTTGTGTTGGGTCCCGAAAAACGTCACGTACCCTTCTCCTCCGCCCAGGAAGATTCTGGTCCCGACGCCGATCGTGCGGAAATAAGGATCGTTCAGAAGGGGGCTGAGCTGGCCCGCGCTGCAGTAGCTCGCGTTGGCCGCATTGGGCTTGAGAATCCCCATGTAGGTGTAAATGGTTCGATCCGACAGGTTCACGGCGCAATTGTAGTTCTGGTATGCGTTGCGGGGATTGAAAAGGATCGCCTGCGGAACCGTCTTCAGACTGATCTTCTTCACCAGCTCCTTGCGGGGGTAACAGTCGGTCCCATAGCTCGTGGCCCGCAACTGGACTTCCTTGCCCGCGACCAGCTCGTGAATGACGTGGCCTCCGCCGTAGAAGAAGGAGCCCGGAAAGACCTTGTTCAGAGGATCTTCCTCGGGCAGCTCGGTTGCGCCCAGATAGACGTCCACGGCGGCGATGCCGGTGTAGGCGGGCACATTGTTCAGCCATGCCCGGTGGGCCCTGATCTTCGGGCTGGAGTGGCCGAAGTTCAGGAACATGCCCGAGGAGCACATGGGCCCGAAGGTCCCGGTCGTCACCACGTCCACTTCCCGCGCCGCCTGGGCGGCGCCCTTTTCCTCCACGACCCGGACCATCTCCTCGGCGGTCAGCACGACCGCCTTGCCCTTCAGGATCTTCTGATTGATTTCCTGGTACGTTTTCTTTACCTTGGCTCCGCTCCGCTTCAGGGTCGGCGAGGGCATCGGAGGCTCCTTTCTGGGTACGGCGGACGGGAACGGCTTCGCTGCCTTGAGGGCGAAGCGACGTCTGGGCGGGCCGTCAGAAGCGCATACGCCGCGGCGCTATCGGCTGGACGAAGGCGGCGCACCGCTCCCCCCTTTCGAACTTTTTATTCGAGCACGTTCCCTCGGGCCGTGTCAATGCCTCGTAAGGGCAGGAGAGACAGGTTTGAAACCTGCCCCTACACAGCCTGGCAACTCATCCTAGGTGAAGGCCATGGACCCAAACGACTCTGAAAAATCCGGCTCGCCGGGCGAGAGCCTGCTGCAGACCGAATCGTTCGGCGAAGTCCTGTCCTTGCTGCGAAAATCGATGCCGCCCGGCACCTCGATCGAAACCGTCACACCCCTTGAAGGGGATGCGTCCGACCGCAGGTATTTCCGGATCCGATATCGCGTCGACCCTAGCGCCCGTGCCGCAGCCGCCATCCTCATGCGGCTGGCCAATCCCTGGGCGCCGGAGGAACGGCGGCCCGATCTGCCCTTTGTCAACGTCGCCAGGCACCTGTCTGAAAAGGGGCTTCCGGTTCCCCGCATCCTCGTCGATGCCGCTCGCGAGGGCTTTGTCCTGCTGGAGGATGCCGGCGATGCCACGCTGCAGCAGGCGCTCCGGGCCTGTGCGGCGACGGAGAGGAGGGCGAGGTACAGGGAGGCCGTGGATCTCCTCGTTCGCATGCAGCGCGAGGCATCGAAGCCCTCCGGCTCGCCGTGCTATGCCCTCCAGTTCGCCTTCGATGGAGAGACCTTTTTCCGGGAGCTGTGTTTTTTCGCGGACCATGCGATCGAGGGCCTCTGGAAGAAAAAGATGCGCGCCCCTGACCGGGTCGAGATGGAGGCGCTCTTCCACGACCTGTGCCGGAAGGTTGCGGACCTTCCGAGGGTGTTCACACATCGGGACTACCACTCGCGCAACCTCATGGTCCGGCCGGGGGGGCTGCTCATGCTGGATTTCCAGGACGCTCGGCTCGGCCCCTACACCTATGACCTGGCCTCCCTGCTGCTCGATTCCTACGTTGCGCTCGAGCCGCAAGAGCAGGAAGACCTGTTGCTGTATTACTGCGAGGGCTCGAGCAGGGGCGGAGCGGACTTTGGCCGCCGAGCCAGGATCAGGGAGGAGCTCGCCAGGACGGGACTGCAGCGCAATCTAAAGGCCATCGGTACGTTCGCCTACCAGGCAGTGGTCAGAAAGAACGAACGCTACTTGCCTTACGTACCCGGCACGGTGTGCTCGGTGCGCCGCACGCTCGAGCGCTACGAGGACCTGACTCCCCTGCGGAAGCTGCTCGAAAAGTACGTGGAAGGGCTGAGTTGAAACGCCACCGCTCCTCGCACGGCGCGCGCCCGAGAGGCAGGGCCGGAACGGCGCTGGTGGGCCGAAGTTCCCGAACAACCCGTTCCCCGAGTAGCCCGTTTGACCCGCCGGAGCAAGATATGCTATAAAAACCAACCTGTTGCAAAGGCAGATGGGAAGCACGAGGAGGCCGGAGCGCCGCTTTGTGCGGCAAGGGGAGTGCCGAGGAGGTACCTCGCACGCCGGTGTGAAATGCCGGGGTGCGAGGCACGCGGGCCGCCGCAGATCGGGCGTTTGTCGACGGCCGCAAAGGGAGGAGGAGACGATGCCCCAGTATGAGCTGACTGAAGAACAGAGAATGCTGCAGGAGACGGTGGCCAGGATCGCCAAGGCACAGGTCGAGCCCGGAGCAGAGCATCGGGACAGGGAAGGGAAGTTCGACTGGAGCATGGTGAGCGTGCTCCGGGAGAACGGGCTCCTCGGGATCGATTTCCCGGAAAAGCACGGGGGCGCCGAGGCCGGTCTGTTGAGCCTGATGCTCGTAGTCGAAGAGCTTTCCAAGGTCGACGCCTCGGTCGGTCTGCTGCCTGCCGTGCAGGAGCTTGGTACGCTTCCCATTCTCCTGGCCGGGAACGAGGCCCAGAAGGCCAAGTACCTGCCTGCTCTCGCCAGCGGTGAGAAGCTTGCCGCCTTCGGCCTGACCGAGGCGCGCGGCGGCTCGGATGTGGCCGAGCTGAGAACCAAGGCGGTCCGGGACGGCGATCACTTCATCCTGAACGGAAGCAAGATGTTCATTTCGAACGGAAGCGTGGCCGAGACGCACACCGTTTACGCCCTCACGAGCCCTGAGCAGAAGACACATCGAAGAGGCAGCGTCTTCATCGTCGAGAAGGGCACGCCCGGATTCTCGGTGGGAAAGAAAGAGGACAAGATGGGCATCCGCTCCTCGGACACGGTGGAGCTCGTATTCGAAGACTGCCGCGTGCCCGCGGAGAACCTCCTGGCCGAAGAGGGGTCGGGCTTCTCGGTCATGATGAAGACGTTGGATTTCAGCCGGCCCGGGATTGCCGCCCAGGCACTGGGAATCGCGGCTGGCGCGGCCGAGTACGCGGCGAAGTACGCCAAAGAGCGGATCGCCTTCGGCAAGCCGATCGCCAGCTTTCAGGGGATTTCCTTCAAGCTGGCGGACATGTTCATCGAGATCGAGGCCGCCCGGCAGCTGCTCTACAAATGCGCCTCCGTGCTGCAGGAGTGCCCGAAGGACATGAGCCGGCTCCTGCCCGAGCAGATCCGCCTCTCGTCAGCCGCAAAGACCTTCTGCGGGGATACGGCCATGTGGGTGACGGTCGAAGCCGTGCAGGTCCTGGGCGGTTACGGGTACAGCCGGGAATATCCGGTGGAGCGCTTCATGCGGGACGCGAAGATCACCCAGATCTACGAAGGCACGCAGGAAATCCAGAGGATGGTCGTGGCCAACACCCTGTGAAGACAACAAGTAGGGGCGAAAGATTTTTCGCCCCTACTCCTTGACCTCCAACCTGGATTCGCAGGGTGTCGAAAAATCCTCTCTTGAGAGGCTGTTGAGAAACGGCCAGATGCAAGGCGCGCGAAATTCCGAGGCCTGTTCCGAGGGACCCGAGGGCGACGAGGAAACCCCCGGGTACCCTTGGCCGTCGTACAGTTGCGCAGGGGATTGCTTCGCTCCGCTCGCAACAGGCGCCGCAGATGGCCGTTTCTCGACAGCCTCTTCAGAAGGGGCAGCCGGTCCTGAAGAAGTGAACCGGCAGCTTGAATTTCTTTTGCAGGTGTCGGCCCAGGGCCTTCACGCCGAAGGTTTCGGTCCTGTAGTGGCCGGCAAAGAGAACGTTCAAGCCCAGCTCCCGGGCCGCATCGTATGCCGCCTCCTTGGCCTCGCCCGTGAGGAACAGATCGAGACCGACCCGATTGGCCTCCTCCAGGAAGGAGAGATCGCTCGCAGACCCGGAGACGATGCCCACACGGGAGACGCGGTGCGGTCCGAACCGCAGCAGCGTCTTGGGGACGCCGATCTTCCGGCTGACGACGGCCATGATTTGCCCGAGGGAAGCGGGAGCGGCCAGGCGTCCCTGGACTCCGATCGCCCGGGGGCCGTAGGTCCCGAAAGGCTCGGTCCCGCTCAGGCCGAGAAGGCGGGCGATTTCGGCGTTGTTGCCCACCTCGGGGTGCGCGTCGAGGGGGAGGTGGGCGGCGTAGAGCGCGATGTCCGCTTCGAGCAAGGCGCGGATACGGCCGTACAGGACTCCGCAGACAGGGGCAGGGTCGCTCCACAGAATGCCGTGGTGGACCAGAAGGAGGTTACATCTTTGCCTGGAAGCCTGCTCGATAGACTCCAGGCAGGCGTCCACCGCGAGCGCGATCCGATCGGCGGAGCCGGAATTCTCGACCTGGAGACCGTTGACGGAAGCGTCCGAAAAAGCGCCCCGGTCGAGGTAACGGTCCAGATAGGAGACGATGTCGGCAAGTTTCACGATCCCCCTCTTCAGCAGATAGATGGGGCCATCTGTCAGCCGCTGCCACTATCGAGTTCGGTTGTCTATAACACTTCACGCAGAGAAGTGTCGAATCCTGTCCGGCAGGGCCGCCCTCGATGATGAACGGCTTCCTCAGGCTCGTTGACTCGAAGGGCACCCTTCTGATAATCACGTAGGATCCGACAGGCGGGGCCGTGCGGCGCCATTCGCAGGGCAAGGGAACGGGAGAGATGGAAATACACCGACAAGCAAACCAAAAAATGACGACGCGGGGCTCTTCAGCCGCGCGCTCCCTGGCGGCCGCCGGACTGATCGTTTGGGTGGCCGGGGTGTGCGGCTGTGCTTATTTCAAGGAGAAGCCGGAGCTCACTGCAGAGGAGAACTTTCGGAAGGGCACCGAGGAATTCAATAAAGAGCATTACGAGTCCGCCATCCCGTTTTTTCA
Source organism: bacterium (assembly GCA_040756235.1). Taxonomy (GTDB): domain Bacteria; phylum Desulfobacterota; class DSWW01; order DSWW01; family DSWW01; genus JBFLZG01. Next base: position 45,100 of record JBFLZG010000130.1, read on the forward strand.
GAAGATCCTGGAAAGCTATCCGTTCAGCATCCATGCCGTGCCGGCGGAGCTGAAGGTCGGCGAGTGCTATTTTCTCGAGGAGAAATATCCGGAAGCGCTCGTGCACCTGCAAGGGTTCGAGGAACTGCACCCCACCAACGATCAGATCCCGTACGTGATCTGGATGAAGGCGGTGTCCTACTCAGAGCAATTCTCCACGATCGACCGGGACGTGACTTCGCTGGAGAGCGCGCAGAAGGAGCTTCAGAAGCTGCGGCAGCGTTTTCCCCAGAGCCCCTATGCGGAGAAGGCGGAGGATCTGCTCCGGGAGGTTCGGACGAAGCTGGCCGAGCATGATTTTTACGTGGCTCGTTTTTACTATCGGGACGGAAAGTTCAATGCCGCGCTGCCGCGCTACAAGAGGATTCTGGAGAAGTTCCCCGAGGCCGGAATCGCGGACCATGCGCTTTATGAGGCAGGGAAGTGCCATTACTTTCTGAACGAGGACGATGCAGCGAGAGACAGCTTTACCCGGTTGGTTCAGGCCTACCCTGAGAGTGAGTACCGGGGCAAGGCCGAGGAGTTCCTGCAGGATCTCAACGACGGCCGCTATACGGTCGTCTCCAGGTACTTCCGGGCAAAGGAGAGGGTGTTCCGCTGGTTCGGCTACGAATAGCGGAGGCTGTCCAAAAACGCCCATCTGCGCAGCCTGTTGCGAGCGAAGCGAAGTAATCCCCCCTGGCACCATACTTGCGGCGGCCAGCTGTGCCCGGGGGTTTCCTCGTCGCTCAGGCTCCTCGGAACAGGCCTCAGGACTTCGCCTGCCTTGCATCTGGGCATTTTTGAACAGCCTCTGGGACAGGGCTTGGACTAAGAGGTTGATTTCGCCTTCCCGGACGCTGCGGCCAGCAACGCCTTGAGTCGCTCGAAGGCCCCGGGCACGGCCTCCGGCCGCGAGCCTCCCGCCTGCGCCATTTCCGGCTTGCCTCCGCCGCTGCCCCCCACTTCCTTGGCCACCTCGCGGATGAGGTTGCCGGCATGGAGGGGAGGGATGAGGTCCTTCGTGACGGACAGGATGAGCTGGACCTTCCCCTGATCGCCACTGGCCAGGAGGACGACTCCGCTGCGGAGCCGGTCCTTGATGAAGTCGGCCAGCTTGCGCAGCGTGGCCGCATCCGCCTCGTATTGCGCCGTGACGACCGGAATGGCGCCGATCTTCTCCGCGGAGGCGAGGATCTCTTCGGCCTTCTCGAGCAGCTGATCCTTGTGCTTCGACTGCAGTCCTTTTTCCAGCTCCTTGTGCTTGTCCTGAAGCCGCTGGATGCGCTGGAGGACCTCTCCGGGCCTCGCTTGGAGAGCCGAGGAGACCTGCCGGTACTCCTTTTCGAGATCCTGCACGTAGCGGGTGGCTCCTTCGCCCGTAAGGGCCTCGATCCGCCTCACCCCGGCCGCCACGCTGGACTCGTGAACGATCTTGAAGAACCCGATGTCTCCGGTCCTCGTCACGTGCGTGCCGCCGCACAGCTCTTTGCTGAACCCTCCGATGTTGGCCAGGCGGACGACATCCCCGTATTTTTCCCCGAACAAGGCGATCGCCTTCTGTGCCTGGGCTTCCTGGAAGGACAGGTGGCGGACCTCCATCGAGTGGTTTTCGCGGATCCTTTCGTTCACCAGAGCCTCTACGGACCGGGTCTCTTCTTCGCTCAGCGGGGCGAAATGGGTGAAGTCGAAGCGGAGCCGATCCGGCGAGACCAGAGAGCCGGACTGCCGGACGTGGTCTCCGAGGAGAGTCCTGAGGGCGAACTGAAGAAGATGCGTTGCCGTATGGTTCCCGGCGGTCGCTCTTCTGCGCCGCCCATCCACCCGCAGCAGGACCTCTTCGCCCTCCTGAAGCCGCCCCCGGGTTACCTTTCCCGTGTGAAGAATCGTATGCCCCGGACCGTAGTACGTATTCGTGACCAGAAAAGAGCCGCGGGCGCCTTCGATCACCCCTTGGTCCCCGACCTGCCCTCCGCTTTCCGCATAGAAGGGCGTCTGCTGGACCACGAGCTCGGCCTCGTCCCCCTCCCGCACCTCGGGCGTCCGCTTGCCCCCGGTCACGAGGAGCGCGATGACCGATGTGTTCTCGAGCCTGTCGTAGCCCACGAATTCACTCTGGACCCCGGCCAAGGCTCCTTCCTGGCTCCACCTTCCTGCATCCGTCCCTTTCCACGAAGCCCTGGCCTTCTCTTTCTGCTCCTCCATGCACGCGGCGAACCCATCGAGGTCCACGGCGAGCTTTCTCTCGGCCGCCAGATCCTGGGTCAGCTCGGGCGGAAAACCGTAGGTGTCGTAGAGCTTGAATACGAGATGGCCGGGCAGGGTCCCGCCCCCGGCCGCCTCCAGCTTGTCCAGCTCGGTCTGGAAGATGCGGATGCCGGTCTCCAGGGTCTCGAGAAACCGCTTTTCCTCGCTGCCGAGGACGCGGGAGACGAAGGCGCGGTTGTCCGCGAGCTCCGGGTAGCTCTGACGGAACATGGCGAGGATGACCTCGAGAACGCGGTCCACGAGCGGTCCGGCGTGCCCGAGCCTGCGGGCGTGCACCAGGGAGCGGCGCAGGATGCGTCTGAGGACGTAGCCGCGGCCCTCGTTCGAGGGCAGCACGCCGTCCGAGACCAGAAAGGCCGCTCCGCGCAGGTGGTCCGCTATGATGCGGCAGGATCGCAGGGCGGCCGCGTCCATCGTCTCCAGCCTCAGGCCGCAGATCTCGCTGATCGATTCCAGAAGGGGCCGAAACAGGTCGGTCTCGAAGATGCTGGGCTTTTCCTGCAGCACGAGGGCGATCCTCTCCAGGCCCATGCCGGTGTCGATGTTCTTGGCCGGCAGCGGCTCGAACACGTCCTCGCCCCGTTTGTTGTACTGCATGAATACAAGGTTCCAGATCTCCAGGAAGCGGCCGCACGCGCAGTTGGGCCGGCAAGAGGCGCCCAGGCTGCACGGGTTCCGGGTGAGGTCGAAATGGATCTCCGAGCACGGGCCGCAGGGACCCGTGGGCCCCGGAGGGCCCCAGAAGTTGTCCGTCGTGCCGAAGCGAAAGATCTTGGCCGCCGGTACGCCTCGGGCCTGCCAGAGATCGGCCGCCTCCTGGTCCTCGGGGATGACCCGCTCGCCGCCGAAGATGGTGACCGAGAGCCGCTCCTCCGGAATCCCCCAAGCGCGGGTGAGCAACTCCCAGGCAAAAGAGATGGCTTCCTTCTTGAAGTAGTCGCCGACAGAGAAGTTGCCCAGCATCTCGAAGAACGTGTCGTGGGTGGCGTCCCCGACCGCGTCGATGTCCGAGGTGCGGAAGCACTTCTGCACGCTGGTCAGGCGGCGGCCGGGCGGAGCTTGCTCCCCCAGGAAGTAAGGCTTGAACTGCTGCATGCCGGCGGTGGTCAACAGCACGGTCGGATCGTCGGACGGGATCAGAGACGAGGAACGGACCCAGAGGTGCCCTCTGTCCTGAAAAAAACGCAGAAACTCGTCGCGAATCTGCTGTGCGGAAAGGTGCTTCACTTCTCGAACCTCTCGATGTGGACCTGGGTGTCGTCCGCGCTGCCGCTCTGCTCTCGCTCCTGCTCGATTCTTGCGTCCAAGCCTTCCCACCGGGAGTCGCTGGTCGAATAGATGCCGCGCACCTTGAGGGCGAAGTCGTCGGGGTTGCTGCTCTGGAGGAGCGCCTCTTCGTAGGTGATCAGCTGTTTCTCCAGGAGGTACATGAGAGACTGATCGAACGTCTGCATGCCGTACGTCGTGTACCCCTTGGCGATGGCGTCCCGTATCTCCTTGGTCTTGGTCCCGTCCTCGATGCACTGGCGAATGAAAGCCGTGTCGATCATGACTTCCACGGCGGGAACGCGGCCGCGTCCGTCGGCCCGGGGGACCAGGCGCTGGGAGATGACGCCCTTGACGATCCCCGCCAGCTGTCTGCGAATCTGCTGCTGCTGGCTCGACGGGAACACGGTGATGATGCGGTGGACGGTTTCGGTGGCGTCCAGCGTGTGGAGCGTGCTGAGGACCAGGTGCCCGGTTTCGGCAGCGAGCAGTCCGGTCTGGATGGTCTCGAAGTCGCGCATCTCGCCCACCAGGACCACGTCCGGGTCCTGGCGGAGAGCGGCCCGCAGGGCGCTCGCGAACGACTCCGCGTCGAAACCGACCTCCCGCTGGTTGATGAGACACTTGTGGTCCCGGTGGAGAAATTCGATCGGGTCCTCGATCGTGATGATGTGGCAGTTGCGGTGCGTGTTGATGTGGTGGATGATCGCGGCCAAGGTCGTGGACTTGCCGCTGCCGGTCGTCCCGGTGACCAGGACGAGCCCCCGCTGCTCCAAAGCGATCTTCTTGACGATGGGAGGAAGGAAGAGATCATCGATCGTCTGGATCCGGTAGGGAATGAAACGGCAGGCGATGCTCGATACGCCTCGCTGCTGGAAGATGTTGATCCGGAAACGGCCCTGGTCCTCGACTCCATAGGAGATGTCGATCTGCTTGCGCTGCTCGTACTTCTGCATCTGCCATTCGTTCAGGATCTGTCCCACGGCCTCCTGGATTTCCTCGGCCGAGACCGGCGGGTGCTCCTTGTAGGGGTAGAGGGTCCCCATGATCCGATAGATCGGTCGCAGACCTGCCCGGATGTGTACATCCGAGGCACCCCGGCTGATGGCGATCTTGAGAATGTCGTTCCACTCCAAGGCGCTGGCCCTCTTCTCAGGTGGTTTCACTCGCGGCCTGGCCGTCCCCGGCCAGGCCCATCTTTTTCAGGATCTCCTCCCGGATCTCCTCCATGACCGAAGGATTGTCGCGGAGGAAGATGCGGGCGTTCTCGCGCCCCTGCCCGATACGCTCCGAGCCATAGGAGATCCAGGGACCGCTCTTCTCGATGACGCCGTGCTGGACCCCCAGATCGAGGATTTCTCCTTCCTGCGAGATGCCGCTGCCGTAGAGGAGGTCGAACTCGACCTCGCGGAAGGGCGGCGCCAGCTTGTTCTTGACCACCTTCACCCGCGTCCGGTTCCCGAGGATGTCGTTGCCGGACTTGATGGTCGCGATGCGGCGGATGTCCAACCGCACGGAGGCATAAAATTTCAGGGCGTTGCCGCCCGTCGTCGTCTCGGGGTTGCCGAACATCACGCCGATCCGCATCCGGATCTGATTGATGAAGATCAGGATCGTGTTAGACCGGTGAACGCTGCCCGTGAGCTTCCGCATGGCCTGACTCATGAGCCGGGCCTGAAGGCCCATCTGGGGATCACCCATGTCTCCGTCGATTTCCGCGCGCGGCACCAATGCCGCCACCGAATCGACCACGATCACATCCACGGCGTTGCTGCGGATGAGCATGTCGGCGATCTCGAGAGCCTGCTCGCCCGTGTCCGGCTGGGAGACCAGGAGCTCATCCGTCTTCACGCCCAGCTTTCTGGCATACAGCAGATCGAGTGCGTGCTCGGCATCGATGTAGGCCGCTATCCCCTTCTTCTTCTGCGTTTCCGCCACGATGTGGAGGGCGAGGGTGGTCTTGCCGGAGCTCTCCGGGCCGAACACCTCGATGATCCGGCCGCGGGGAACTCCCCCGATACCCAATGCAATATCCAGACCCAGGGATCCGGAAGAGACGCAAGGGACCCGCGCAATCTTCTGGTCCTCGTAGCTCATGCGCATGATGGAGCCCTTGCCGAACTGCTTCTCGATGGACTGGATCGCCATGGAAATGGCCTTTTCCTTGTCGGCTTCTTTGGCCATGGGCCCCCCTTCAGGTGTTCGCCTCTTCGGCGCGGTCGCGAAAATGGAAGTGCTGCAGATTCGTGTATATCGGCCCGGACGGCCGAAGCTGGCTCCGGATCAGCTCGATCCCGGTTGCGAGCGCTTCACCGACCCGCTCTTTTTGATGCTTTTCCAGGACCTTCTTCAGCTCGGTCTTGCCTCGGGGACTCTTCACCCTGCCCAATGTGAGATGGGGGCGGAAAGGCTTGTCCGGAGGCGGCCACTGGACCTGGTCCAGCTCTTTGGAAAGCCTCCTTTCCAGATGGGTCAGGGGCTCGGGAGGCTGCACGCCGACCCAGACGACCTTGGGCGATTGCAGGGTCGGAAAGGCGCCGAGTTCCTCGATCCGAAACGAGAACGATTCTGTAACCTCTGCAGCCCTGCCGGCGGCCAGGGAGATCCTCCGGAGGTCACTCTCCGGGATCTCCCCCAGGAAACGAAGAGTCAGGTGAACGTTCGAGGCTTGCACCCAGCGCACATCGAACTGGGGCAGATCCAGACGCGACCGAAGGTTTTCGAGTGAGTCCCTCAGATCCTCCGGCAGACTGATGGCGAGGAAACAGCGGATCGTCAACGGTCATCCACTCCCGTTTTGCCGCTTCGGCGAATATCCGTGCTCGCGGTCGCGTCAAGGCCGGAAAAACATGAAGAGGTGCATTAAAATGTTCGTGTACAAGCCCGCCACCACGTCGTCTAACGTAATCCCCCATCCGCCTGGAAACCTCCGGTCCACGAAGCGCGCCGGCTCGGGCTTCACTATATCAAAGAGCCTGAACAGAGCACAAGCGCCTGCCAGGGTGGACAGGGACACGGGTATGTAAGCCAGGGCGATCAGGAAGCCCGCGATCTCGTCCACAACCACGAACTGGGGGTCCCGCTCCTCCAGTTTTTTCTCCACGAACCCGGAGAGGGGAATGGAAACGAGGACGACCCCCAAGCTGCCGAGCAGATAGCCACCTTCCCCAAGCTCCTTCAATGCGAGAGACAGAGGAACTCCCAGCAGCAGGGTAGCCCATGTGCCCGGTGCTCCGGGCAGGTACCCGATGTAACAGCCTGTTGCAAGGAAGTGAACCAATGTACTCAAAAGGGACCTCGCGGCGTGCCGCACCCTTGTGAGAAAGCAAGATCGGGGCCGATGCGTCCGGCGCGCCCCAGAACGGGTGCCAGGTGTCGGGCTTGGGGTTGAGCGCTGAAACCCGATACCTGAAACCTCCTCCTCGGCCCCCGGATCAGGGTCGGATGATGCGGAAATGCAAGGCGCTGATCAGGCTGCCGTATGAGCCCTGCATCCGCTTGGCCAGCGCGTCGACGTCCCTGTAGTACTGGAACATGTCGATCAGCAGCATGTCGAAAGCAGAGCTCGAGATCCAGTCCACCGGCTGTCGGTAGCCGCAGACACAGAGGCAGCCGGTCCTCTGCACGAACGTCCGGATCCTTCGAGGCGAAACGTCCAGCAGGTTGCAGCTCCCGAAATGGAGAATCCGGCCGGCGCACTTGCCTGCGAGGAGCTCGCCGAGCTCCTCGAGGACGAGACAGGTCTTCTTGTTGATCTCCAGGGCCCCGGGCTGTCCGTGAAAGGCCAGATATCCGATCGCGTACCGCTCGTATCGCTTGTAAGGCCATTGTTGAAGGTAGTAGGTCAGCTCCTCCCGGGTTCCGCAGTTCCGATGAATGTAGTGAAGATTGCAGTTTACGCTGAGGAACTCCAGGACCGAGCGGATGCTGGCCCGGTTTCTCATGTCCGAGTGCCAGTTTCCCTCGAGGCAAAAAACATACTTCTGGTAGTACTTTGCGAATCTCATGCAGAGCCTGTACCGGGTGAGGGCCGGTCGAATGTTAAAGCTTCATGGGATCGCCGTCAACTGCGCCGGGCACCCGCGCGCCGGCCCGCGCAGCCATGCGGGGCTGATCGGTCGGGCTTGCGCCTGCCCGCGACCTGCCCCTATACTCTGTTCTACACAAACCATGATCCGGGAGGGCGGAGAGAGATTGGAGGAGGGCAGCGGGAGATCGAGTCAGGGCAGACACAAGTCCATGGCTCTCGACCTTGGCGAGAAGACCATCGGCGTGGCCGTGAGCGACGATTTGGGGTGGACGGCCCAGCCTCTGACGACCCTGAAGAGGAAGAGCCCGCGGGAGGACGTGGACGAAATCGTCCTCCTGGTGGAGGAGCACCGGGTGGATCAGCTGGTCGTCGGCCTGCCCGTCAACATGGACGGGACCATGGGTCATCAGGCCCGCCGCGTGCTGAGCTTCGTCGAAAGCATGAAGCAGCGGTTGAAGGTTCCGGTCATCACCTGGGACGAGCGACTTTCCACAGTTGCCGTGGAACGGGTCTTGCTGGAGGCGGATGTCAGCAGGAGGAAGCGGAAGCAGCACATCGACAAGCTCGCCGCTGCCTACATCCTGCAAGGTTACCTGGATTCGCAGCCCCGCTCCTGATCCGTGTCCTGCTGACGCAAGGAACTTGAAAGATGTGGAAATACGTGACGGTGGCCGCTCTGCTGCTCGGCCTGCCGCTGAGCCTGCTCGGATACTACCGCTGTCCTCACGATTTGCAGGCGAGGCAGGCCGTCGAGCTCGTGGTCGAAGGCGAAACCCTGTGCGACGTCGCCCGGCGGCTTGCCCGGAACGATCTGCTCCGTATGCCCCGGCTGTTTGCCTGGCTCGCGCGGACCATGAACATGGATCACTCGGTGCAGGCGGGGGAATATATTCTCCATTCCTCGATGAGCCCGCGCGAAATCCTGCGCGGCCTCTCCTCCGGTGAGGTCATCCTGTATCGAATCACGGTGCCCGAGGGCTACTCGGTGAAGCAGGTTGCGGTCCTGCTGGACCAGAACCAACTGGCCCCGAGCTCGATCTTGCTCGAGGAGAGCCGGAGCGGCTCTCTGGCAAAGGAATTGGGGGTGCCCTCCGACTCGCTCGAAGGCTATCTGTTTCCGGACACCTATTATTTTTCCAGAGGTCACACCTCGCAGACCCTCCTGGGGACCATGGTCCGGCAGTTCTGGAAATCCTTTGATGAAAGCATGAGGCAAGCCTTGGACCGGACCGACTGGAGCCTTCATGAGGTCGTCACGATGGCTTCGATCGTCGAGGCCGAGACCAGCCGCAAGGAGGAAAAGCCCCTGATCGCATCGGTCATGATCAACCGTCTGAAGAAAGGGATGCCCCTGCAGGCGGACCCCACGGTCATCTACGGCCTGGACGAATTCGACGGGAATCTGAAGAAGGAGCACCTCCTCCTGCAGCACCCGTACAACACCTACAGCATGACGGGGCTGCCGCCGGGCCCCATCTGCAACCCCGGCATCGAATCCCTGAAAGCGGTCCTGTCCCCGGCGGACACGCCTTATCTCTTCTTTGTATCCCGCAACGACGGCACGCACGAGTTCTCCGCGACTCTGGGCGATCACAATCGTGCCGTGCTCAAGTTTCAGAAGAGCTCGGGGAAGCGCTGAAGCAGAGGGGAGGCTCCGGGAAGGCCGGGACCGTGATGCCGATACCCCGCAAGCGGCACAAGCCTCCGGTTCTGCATGGGGCGTACGTGCTTATCCGGATGGAAGGAATCTTCCGAGCAGGATGCTAAGATCTTGGAAGGATCTGCGGCTGCTCCCTGGAGCTCCGCGGCGTGCGGCCGGAGGGGATATCGAGAAGCTGGAAGACGCTTCCTCCGTCAGGTCGGATCGCTCCCCGTACTCGGCCGGACGGCCGGGAGCGGCAACGGTCTCGCGTCATTCTTCCTCTTCCTTGATGAACTCACCTATTCCAATGTCTTTGGAAAAGGGGGTTCCGGCGGACTCGGCATAGAGCTTTCGCTGTCGTTCTTCCTTGGTCTTGCAGGCGACGCAGACCGTTGTCGACGGCATGACTTTGAGCCTGCCGAACGGGATCTTCTCTCCGCATCTGTCGCAAATGCCGAACGTGCCCTCTTCGATACGTTCGAGAGCGTCCTCGATCTGCTTGAGCTTCTGTCGCTCCCGTTCGTTGAGTCTGAGCCTCAGCTCCCGTTCGCGGTCGCTCGATGCGATGTCGCAGACGTCCCCTCCTTCGGCTTCCGTGGTACGCGGAGCCGAATCGATCTTGGAGGTGATGCCCCTCAAAAGCAGAGCCCGATCCTGCACGAGCTGGGTCTTGATGGACTTCAGTTCCTTCTGGGTCACCGGAGTCTCCTTGTGGTTCGAAGTGGCTCGGAATCAAAAGCGGAGAGTCAATATAATTATCCAAGTATGTTTGTCAAGACCCCGTTCGATTTTTTCGATCCTGCCATTTCGCACCCCCGGCGGCGGGTTGCGGACCCCCTCCGGAAGGGCCTGAAGCACCTTCCGTGAGAATCATCGGCAAATGGACTTCCCGGCTTTACGGGCCCTGGCAGGGCCCTCCGGCTCGAGGGGCTCTGCCAGGAGGTCGTACGTGCGTGCTCCCGTGATCCGAACGTCGAGCAGGGAGCCCGCCGCGGCCGGAGGCGTTCGGCGCAGGCAGACGTGGCCGTCCACCTCGGGAGACTGGTACCGGGTCCTGGCCTTCAGAGAATAGCCGGACCCCGTTGCGGCTCGACTTTCCGTCAGCGCGCCTTCGACCAGGACTTGCTGCACGGTCCCCACGTACCGCTTCTGGATCTCCCTGGAGATGCGGGACTGCACCTTGAAGACCTTCCGGAAACGCTCCTCGGCTACGCGGCGGGGCACGGGCGCGGGAAGCCGGCTGGCATCGGTGCCCGGCTCGGGGCTGTAGCAGAACGCTCCGACGTGATGGAACCGGACGAGCCTCAGGAAACGCGTCAGGCTCTCGAACTCCCGCTCCGTCTCGCCCGGAAAGCCCACCATGACCGTGGTCCGCAGGGCCAAGTCCGGGCGGGCGCGCCGCAGCCTTTCGATCAGCCGCAGGAGGTCGTCTTCCGTATAGGGCCGCCTCATGGCTTTGAGGATCCGCGGGGCCACGTGCTGAATCGGCAGGTCGAGATACGGGCAGAGCTTCTCCAGCTCGGCCATGGCGCACACCAGGTTCTCGTCGACATGGGAAGGGTGGCAGTACAGAAGGCGAATCCAGCGCACCGCATCGATCCGCTGGAGCGCGCTCAGGAGCCTCGCCAGGGGCCTGGAGCTGGAAGCCCCCCTCTCTCGACCGTAGGCAGCGAGATCCTGGGCGACGAGGTTCAGCTCGAGGACTCCCTGCTCCGCCAGCCGTGCCGCTTCTTCTGTGATCTCGGCCGAGCTCCTGCTCCTCAGAGGTCCTCGGATCCCCGGCAGCGTGCAATAGGAGCACCGGTTGGAGCAGCCCTCGGCAATCTTGAGGTACGCCCAAGGGCCGGGAGCCAACCTCTGCACACGCTCCCCTGCCACGCGTAAAGCTCTTGGATGCCGGGGAGGGCGATGAAGGATTCGCCTGGTGCCTCCCTCATGCAAATATTCGTGCAGGACAGGGCCGATCCGGCCCATGGCAGGTATTTTGACCAGGAGGTCGACCTCCGGGACCTGCTGGAGCAGGGTCGTTCCCAGGCGCTGAACCAGACACCCGGCCACTGCCAGGCACCGGCAGCGGCCCTGGCGCCGGTAGCGGGCAAACCGCCGGATGGCAGCCAGGTTCTCCTGGACGGCGTCCTGGATGAAGGCGCACGTGTTGAGCAGGATGACGTCCGCCTCGTCGGGCGCAGCAACGAACGAGAAACCGTCGCCTAGCAAGCGAGCGGCCGTCACTTCCGAATCCACCTGGTTTTTGGCGCAGCCGAGCGTCATCAGGTACACGGCCGCCCTCGGTTCCCGAGGCTGCGATGGTGCTGACATTTTGCGACTCATTTCGGGTCCCCTGGGTGGTCCGGTCTCCCTCCACGGCCGTCCGAAAGCGCACGGGAGCACAGTGGACCCCGGCCTTTCGCCGGGGCAGCCCCCCCCCGCCTCCATTCACGAGCGCAACGCAGCTGATGGGCGTTTACGAACAGTCTGCTAAAGGGAATCGCCGAGGACTTCCGCCCCTTCGGGCGGCTCGAAGCGAAAGAGACCATCGTCGAAGGGCACGTTGATCTCCCAGTCATGAAAGAAGATCTTCGTCACGTTGTGGAGCAGGTCCTGCGACTCTGTCCTTGCCAGCAGGAAGTCCTGCTTGCGGACGGACAGGATCATCTCCACCAGGGAGAGCCGGGTCTCCGACTTCGGGATCAGGCGCAGCCGATAGTAGGACTCCTGACCGGCTTCCGGGGGCAGCAGGGTGACCGTGAAGGAGTCGGAGAGCCTGCCCTGGGCGAGCAGGAGACGGACCTGGGCCATGCCCGGAAAGTCCTGCTCCGAAGTCTCCATGACCTGGTTGCGGCCCGGCAGCCACACGTAGACGCGGCCCGGCAGCATGTAGATCTCCTGGGCCTCCGGCTCCCGATAGCTCCACCGCACCTTGTCCGGCTTCTGGATGTAGATCTCCCCCGATGACCGCTTGGTCCGCTGGATGGACTTGGTCTCGGTCTCCTGATCGAACCGGGCGCGATACGTGCGGATCTTCTGGTAAGTCCCTTCCATGCGTCCGAGCAGCTCTTCCAGCGGCAGATTTCGGGAGTCTGCCCCGGAAGAGGCGGAGGCTTGCTCCGCCGGCGTTCCCGCAAACACGGGTCGGCCGCCGTCGAGGAAGCATGCCGCGCAGAGAAAGCACCCGACCAGCAAGGATTTCCGTTTCAGCTCCCGCATCTTTTCCCTCTCGGATGAAATTCCGCAGGCGGGCCGCGCTTCGGGACAGCCTCTACCCCAGCCTGTTCGCAAGGACCTCTCTGGGTTTGACACCTTCCTGAGGCCCTACGATCCCTTCCTGTTCCATTCTCTCGATCATGCGGGCGGCCCTGTTGTAGCCTACCCGAAGCTTTCGCTGCAGCATGGAGATGGATGCCTGACGGGTGTCCGTGACCACCTGCACCGCCAGGTCGTACTTCTCGTCGTGTTCGAACACCTCTTCCTCGTCCCTTTCCTTGCTCTTCTTGGTGCGGAACGGGATCTTCACGTAGCGGGGCTTGCCGTATCGTTTCAGATATTCGACGACGCGCTCGATCTCCGGTTCGCTCACGTAAGCCCCGTGGATCCGCCGCACCTTGGATGTGCCCGGGGGCAGAAACAGCATGTCTCCCTGCCCCAGGAGCTTCTCCGCGCCCATCGCGTCCAGGATGGTGCGCGAGTCGATACGGGAGCTCACCTGAAAGGAGATCCGTGTCGGCAGGTTGGCCTTGATGATGCCGGTGAGGACGTCCACGGAGGGCCGCTGGGTCGCCAGGAGCAGGTGAATGCCGGCGGCGCGGGCCATCTGCGCGAGACGGGTGATCGCCTCCTCGATCTGCTTGCCGGAGAGGATCATCAGGTCTGCCATCTCGTCGATCACCAGGACGATATACGGCAGCTTTCCCTGCTCCGGCAGGATGTCGTCCTCGTCGGCGTTCTCGAGGTCGGCCTCCTCCAGGACCGGCTCGGCGGAGTGCCCGGACGGCGCCTCGGACGCCGGAGACTCCTTGGCGATCCGTTCATTGTAGCTCTCGATGTTCCGGACACCCTTCTCGGACAGGAGCTGGTAGCGCTGTTCCATGCGCTCGACGGCCCACTCGAGCACGTCCGAGGCGCGCCGGGCGTCCGTGATGACCGGGTGCAGCAGGTGCGGGATGCCGTGATAGGCGGTCAGCTCCAGCATCTTGGGGTCGATCACCAGGAAGCGGACCTCCTGCGGAGAAAAACGAAAGAGCAGGCTGAGGATCAGCGAATGGAGGCAGACGCTCTTGCCCGTGCCGGTAGCGCCGGCAATGAGCAGGTGGGGCATGCGGCTCAGATCGGTGCAGACCGGCTTGCCCGCGATGTCCTTGCCGAGAGCCAGCGGAAGCTTCCAACGGTTCGAGCGGAACGTCTCGGACGTGAGGATCTCCTTGAGATACACGTTCTGGCGCTTGGGATTGGGGACCTCGATCCCCACCACCGACTTGCCGGGGATCGGGGCCACGATGCGGATGCTCATGGCTTTCATCGCCAGGGCCAGATCGTCGGCGAGGTTGACGATGCGGTTGACCTTCACGCCCGGGGCGGGCTCGTACTCGTACAGGGTGATGATGGGTCCGGGATGGACCTCGGTCACCCGCCCCTCGACGGCGAAATCCTTGAGCTTCTGTTCCAGCACCTTGGCGTTTTCCAGAAGCAGCTCCTTGTCCACGCATTCCTGGCCGAGGTCCGGATCGTCGAGCAGGTCCGAGGGAGGCGGCTGATAGATCTCGACCGGCGGTCGGGCGAACGGGAGGGCGGCTTGCAGCGGCTTGGGGGGCTGTCTGGGTTCCGGCGCGGCCGCCGGCACCGGCTCCACGATCTTCGGCGGGGGCGCCTCCGCCGGGGGCGGCAGGGCGGCCGGTTGCGGCTGCGCAGCCTCTGCGGCTTCCGCTGCCCCGGCAGCCTGCGGGGCCGCGGCCCGAGCGCGCTTGGGTCTCGGTTCCACAAGGAGCGGCCCGGGCCCGCTCGGCTCTTCGGCAGAGGGCTCCGGGACGGGCCGCTGCATGATGGTCTTGCCGTTGCCGGCCGGCGGGTGCCGGCGTGTGGCCCGGCCCCTCCACCCGGCCGTCCGTCCCTGGAGGCTCTGGATCCAGCCGCGCACGTGCCGCCAGGCTCGAAGCAAAAACGAAGAGAGGCCGGCCCCGGTGTGCCGCGAGCCTCTCCAGCTCGTCCTCAGGAAGCGGTCCAGAGCGGCGGCCGATCTGCGGAGCGCGCCCAGGACGGAGACCTCACCCAGTGCCGCGGAAGAGAGCACCAGGATGAGGACCACAACCAGATAGGAACCCGCCGGATGCAGATAGCGCAGCAGCATGCTGGCCGACTGCTGGCCCACGATGCCGCCCGCCTCCGGGGGCGGCCGTGCCGGCAGCAGAAGGGACAACAGGGCCGAAAAAGCGAGGAGCGACACCAGCGCCAGTGGCAGCTTCCACGGTTCGAATCGCAACGGGAGCCCGCGCATCACGAAGAAGGCCAGCACCGCGACCAGGAGACCGGCAAAATAGGAGCCGAGTCCCAGGGTCTCCTTGAAAAAGCTCGCGCCGTATGAGCCGATGGGGCCTCCCAGGTTGCGGACCGCCTCGGGCCTGGGAGACACCTTGTGGAAGAAGCCGGGATCGGTCTCGGGAGAGTACGAGAGCAGAGAGATGAACAGAAAGAGGGCGCACCCGAGCAGCCCCAGCCCGACGAGCTCGCGTACCCAGGTCGCCGGACGGGAGGAAGTGCCGCTCTTGTGGGCAGAGCGCGAGGAGGCTCTGGCGGATCGGGCCATGGAAGAAACCAGGTAAAAGGTCAAAGGTGATAGGTCAAGAAATCAACCCGCCCTGGTGAAAGGTCAAAAGTGAGCGGCTGAAGGAGACACCTTCTCGTCGGCCGACTCTTCCCTTTTCTCTTTCACCTTTCCCCTCTCTTCTAGGAGCCTGTCCAAGAATTCGGCTCCTACGGGCCGCCGCGCAGGATCGTTTTCTTTTTCTTGAGGTAGTCGAGCTTGTTGAGAGCGTTGACGTAGGCTTTTGCGCTGGCCACGATGATGTCCGTCGAGGCCCCGCGCCCCAGCGTGGTCTGGTCCGCCTCTTCGAGCCTGACGGAAACCTCCCCCTGCGCGTCCGTTCCGGACGTGATCGCGCTCACTTCGTAGCGGACGAGCTTGCTGTCGTCCCCGCTGATGGCGCGGATGGCCTTGAAGGCCGCGTCCACGGGGCCGTCCCCGAACTCGGCTTTCTTGATGACCCGACCGTCCATCTTGATCTGCACGGTTGCGGTCGGGATGAGGTGGGTGCCGCTTGTGACGCTGAGGAAATCGAGCTCGTAGCGCTCCCGGATCCGCAGGATCTCCTCTGCGATGATGGCCTCGATGTCCTCGTCGAAGACCTCCTTCTTGCGATCCGCCATCTGCTTGAAGCACTCGAAGGCCAGGGTGAGGTGCTCGTCGGCCAGGTCGTAGCCGAGCTGCATCAGCCTTTCCCGGAAGGCGTGGCGGCCCGAGTGCTTTCCCAGCACGAGCCGGTTCCGGGGAATCCCGATCGACTCGGGCGTCATGATCTCGTAGGTCGTCTTCTCTTTGAGCACCCCGTCCTGGTGGATTCCGGCTTCGTGGGCAAAAGCGTTGGAGCCGACCACCGCCTTATTGGGCTGCACGCGCACGCCCGTGATCCGGGTGACGAGGCGGCTGGTCGGATAGATGTGCTCGGCCCGGATCGCGGTCTCGTACCGGAAATGGTCCTTGCGGACCTTGAGCGCCATGACGACCTCTTCCAGGGAGCAGTTGCCGGCCCGCTCACCGATGCCGTTCATGGTGCACTCCACCTGGGTGGCGCCGTGCGCCACGGCGGTGAGCGTGTTCGCGACCGCCAGTCCGAGATCGTTGTGGCAGTGCACGCTGATCACGGCCCGCTCGATCCCCTGGACCTCCGTTCGTACGAAGTCGATCAGTCGACCGTACTCCTCGGGTACGGTGTAACCCACCGTGTCGGGAATGTTGAGGCAGGTCGCGCCCGCGTCCAGGACCGCTTGAAAGATCCGCGCGAGAAAGGCCGGATCGCTGCGCGTGGCGTCCTCCGCCGAGAACTCGACGAAAGGGACGAGGCTCTTGGCCCTGCGCACCGCCGCCACCGCCTCCTCGACCACCTGATCCGGCTCCATGCGGAGCTTGTGCTGCATGTGGATCGGGCTCGTGGCGATGAATACATGAAGGACCGGCGCTTCCGCCTTGCGCACCGCATCCCAGGCCCGCTCGATGTCCTCGGGCCGGGTCCTGGCCAGAGCCACGACCTGGCATTGCCGGACATGCTGGGCGACGAGCCGCACGGACTCGAAATCCCCCTCGGAGGAGATGGGGAACCCGGCTTCGATCGCATCCACTCCGAGTCTCTCCAACTGCCGGGCGATCTCCAGCTTTTCAGCCGGATTCATGCTGGCCCCCGGGGACTGCTCTCCGTCCCGCAGGGTCGTGTCGAAGACCCGAATCGGAATCCTGTCGGCACACATCGGTCGCGTTTCCTTTCGCAGCTGTCGGGCCCGCCTTATCCGGTCGGACCCTGGGCCTGGCCGGCTTCCTCCTCCAACGGCAGGGCGGCGTTCCTTCTCCTTCTCATCCGGAGAAAGATTCCCCGCACCGGGCCATGGAGGGCATAGATCGTGAAAAGGGTGAAAAGGACGATCTGAGGCTCGTTCACGATCAGCACGAGCAGGACGATGATCGCCAGGAGCGCCGTGAACGGCTTGCGCCTGCGGAGCTCCAGCTCCTTGAAGCTGAGGAACTTGATATTGCTGACCATGAGAAAGGCGAGCAGGAAGATCAGCAGCAGGACCGCGAGCTGCTTGGTGGGCCCGGTGACCTGGAATTTGTAGTAGAGCAGGACCGTCGTGGCCACCAGGCCGGCGGAGCCGGGGATCGGCAGGCCGTTGAACGTCACCGACTCGATATTGTCGATCTGCACGTTGTAGCGGGCCAGCCGCAGGGCCCCGCAGACGACGAACAGGAACGCCGCGGACCACCCCCAGTTTCCGTAAGGCCTCAGAGCCCACTGGTAGGCCAGCAGGCCGGGCGCCACGCCGAAGGACACGAGGTCCGAAAGCGAGTCGTACTCCACGCCGAAGCGGCTCGTGCTCGACGTCATGCGGGCGATCCGGCCGTCGGCGCCGTCGCAGAACATGGAAACGATGATGGCCCAGGACGCATGGGCGAAATCGCCGTTCAGGGTGGCCACGATGGAGTAGAACCCGGCAAACAGGCTGGCCGAGGTGAAGAGGTTCGGGAGGATGTAGATCCCCTTGCGGATGTTCTCCCCCCCCAGCCGGCGCTTCTGCAGGCCCTGGCCTCTCGAGAATCGTTCTCTCATGTGCCGTACCCCACGATCGTCTCCCCGGCTTTGACGTGCTGGCCGACCCGGACAGCGGGCGTGGTTCCCTCAGGCAGGTAGATCTCGAGCCGGGAACCGAAGCGGATCAGGCCGAACCGTTCCCCTTTCACCAGAGCATCGCCTTCCCCGGGGTAGCAGACGATGCGGCGCGCCGCCACCCCCGCGATCTGAACCACACCGAGAACGAAGCCGGCTTCGGCCTCGAGCACCATCTCCATCCGCTCGTTCTCGCGCCCGGCTTCCGGTCGGCTCGCCACGTGAAAATGCCCCGGCTTGTAAGTCTTGCGGAGCACTTTCCCGCTGACCGGGGAGCGGTTCACGTGGACGTTCAAGGGGCTCATGAAAATGCCCACCTTCCAGCAGGGGCCGATCATCCCGGCAAGCCCGGCTTCCACTCGTTGCACTTCCAGAACCTTTCCGTCCGCAGGGCAGACGATGGCCTTCGCGTCCTCGGGGATGCGCCGGTGCGGGTTGCGGAAAAAGGCGCCCGCGGCAAAGGTCAGGATGAACAGGATCCAGGCCGGTCCGTGCAGATCCACGGCCGCGAAGAACAGGGCCAGGAAGCCCGTGAGGGCCACGAAAGGGTAACCCTCGCTGACCATCAACGGCTCGTCTCTGGCGCTCATCCGGTCTTCGTCCTGTCCACTTTCTTCTGCCCTTCGATCCAGGGCATCATGCCCCTGAGCTTCTTGCCCACCTCTTCGATCGGGTGACCTTCCATGGCCCGGGTCAGAGCGTTGAAAACAGGTCTTCGTGCCTGGTTCTCCAGGATCCACTCCCTGGCAAAACGGCCGTTCTGCACGTCCTCCAGGATCCGGTCCATCTCGAGGCGGGCCTGCTCGCCCACCACCTTCCGGCCCCGGGTCAGCCCTCCGTATTGAGCGGTGTTGCTGACCGAGAAGTACATGTTGCCCAGGCCTCCTTCATAGATGAGGTCGACGATGAGCTTCAATTCATGGAGGCACTCGAAGTACGCCATCTCCGGCGCGTAGCCGGCCCGGACCAGCGTCTCGAAGCCGGCCGCGATCAGCTCGGACACGCCCCCGCACAGGACCGCCTGCTCTCCGAACAGGTCGGTCTCGGTCTCCTCCCGGAAGGTCGTCTCCAGGATGCCGGCCTTGCCGGCACCGAGGGCCGCCGCATAGGCGAGCGCCATGGCTCGGGCCTGGCCGGTGGAGTCCTGGTGAACCGCCACGAGCACGGGCACGCCCTTGCCCTGAGTGAATTCGTACCGCACCATGTGCCCCGGCGCCTTGGGGGCGACCATCCACACATCGGTCCCCTGAGGAGGCACGATCTGACCGTAATGGATGTTGAACCCGTGGGCGAAGACCAGGGAATTGCCCGGCACCAGCTCGGCCCGGATCTCGTCGTCATAGACTCCGGGCTGCAGCTCGTCGGGCACGAGGATCACGACGATGTCGGCCTCCCGAGCTGCCTCCGCGATCGGCTTTACCCGCAAGCCCGCCTTCTCGGCTTTCTCCCAGGAGGAGCCTTTCCGTCTCAGCCCGACCCGGACGTCCATGCCGCTCTCCGACAGGTTCAAAGCATGGGCATGGCCCTGGCTGCCGTAACCGACGACGGCGATCTTCTTCCCCTTCAGGACTCGAAGGTCCGCGTCCTTGTCGTAATAGACCTGCATGATCAAAGCTCCTTCATTTAGGTATCAGGTATCAGGTGTCGGCCCTGCTCCCTTACCCCCAGCCTGGCAAATGCGTTCGATCAGTCTGGCCTTGGGCGGGTCCGGCTCGGGCCCTGAAACCTGAGACCTGAAACCTGGCACCTGTTCTCAATCTCCGCGCGGGATCGCCACCTTGCCCGTGCGCACGATCTCTCGAATGCCCATGGGCTTGAGCAGATCGATCATGGCCTGGATCTTGTCCTCGGCGCCGGTGACCTCGACGGTGAACGTTTTGGCGGTCACGTCGACGACTTTGCTGCGAAAGATGTCGACGATTCGCAGCACCTCGGCCCGGGTCCTTTCCTCTGCCGTCACCTTGATCAGGGTGAGCTCGCGATCGACGAAGCGCTTTCCCGTGAGATCCGAAACCTTGATGACGTCGATCAGCTTGCGGAGCTGTTTCAGGATCTGTTCGATGATCTGATCGTTCCCCTCGGTCACGATCGTCATCCGGGAGAGCTTCGGATCCAGCGTCGGCGCCACGGTGAGGCTCTCGATATTGAACCCCCTGGCGCTGAACAGGCCGGAGACTCGGGAGAGGACGCCGAATTCGTTCTTGACGAGCACGGAGATCGTGTGGCGCACCGACCTTGCCTCCCCTCGTTTTCCTATAACAGAATCATCTCTGTCAAGGGCGCGCCGGCAGGCACCATCGGATAGACTCCCTCCTCGCGCGCGATGCGGAAATCGATCAGCACCGTCCTGGGGGTGCGGATGGCCTGCTCGAGGACCGGCACGACTTGGTCGGCCTTCTCGGCCCTGAGACCGACGGCCCCGTACGCCTCGGCGAGCTTCACGAAATCGGGCTGCGCCGTCATCTCCGAGCAGGCGTAGCGCTTGCCGTAGAACAGCTCCTGCCACTGTCGCACCATTCCCAGGTAGCCGTTGTTGAGGATCGCGATCTTGACCGGCAGCCGGTACTGCACGGCCGTGGCCAGCTCCTGGATGTTCATCTGGATGCTGCCGTCCCCGGCGATGTCGAAGACCAGGCTTTCCGGCCGGGCGATCTGCACGCCGATGGCCGCCGGAAGGCCGTATCCCATGGTGCCGAGGCCTCCGGAGGTGAAAAGCGTCCGCGGCCGGCTGAACCGGTAGTACTGGACGGCCCACATCTGGTTCTGCCCCACCTCGGTGGTGATGAGGGCTTCTCCCCGGGTCAGCTCGTAGATCTTCTCGACCACGTACTGAGGCTTGAGCCCCCCATCGGGATCGTAGGCCAGGGCGCGTTCCCGCTTCCAGGTCTCGATCTGATCGAGCCACTCCTTTCTCTGCGGCTTCTTGAGAGCCCGGTATTTCGGTTTTCTCAGGATCTGCAGGATCTGCTGCAGCACCCTTCTGGCGTCTCCCACGATCGGGACGTCGACCACCACGTTCTTGCTGATCGAGGTGGGGTCGATGTCGATGTGGACGATCTTGGCCTGCTTGGCGAAGGCGTCGATGCGACCGGTGACGCGGTCATCGAAGCGGGCGCCGATCGCCATGACCACGTCCGCGCTCGAGATCGCGAGGTTGGCGCAGCAGGTCCCGTGCATGCCGAGCATTCCCAGGCTCAACGGGTGATCGCCGGGGAACGCGCCGAGCCCCATCAGGGTCATGGTCACGGGCACCCGGAAGCGTTCGGCCAGCCGCCTGACCTCCGGGGCGGCCCCGGAGAGGATCACGCCGCCGCCTACGTAGAGTACGGGGCGCCGGGCCTTGACGAGCAAGTCCAGGGCCCGCTCGATCTGTCCGGGGTGGCCCTCGGTGTTGGGCCTGTAACCGGGCAGATCGACCCTGCGGCTCGGGACGTAAGGGACCACGGCCGCGGTCACGTCTTTCGGCAGGTCCACGACCACGGGCCCGGGCCGACCGGTGCGGGCGATGTGGAACGCCTCGCGGATGATCCGCGCCAGGTCGCCCGCGTCCTTCACCAGGTAGTTGTGCTTGGTGCAGGACCGGGTGATCCCGAGTGTATCGGCTTCCTGGAACGCGTCGTTGCCGATGAGCATGGTGGGAACCTGGCCCGAGAAGACGATGACCGGAACGGAGTCCATGTAAGCGGTCGCCAGGCCGGTGACCGTGTTCGTGGCGCCCGGGCCGGACGTGACCAGGCAGACCCCGACCCTCCCGGTCGCCCGGGCGAAGCCGTCTGCGGCGTGCACCGCAGCCTGCTCGTGACGGACCAGGATGTGACGGATGTCGGAATGGTAGAGCGCATCATAGAGCTCGAGGACCGCCCCACCGGGAAAGCCGAAGATGGTCTCCACCCCTTCCTGTCTGAGGCAATCCACGAAGATCTGTGCGCCTGATAGCTTCTTCAACTCACGCTCACCTTTTCATTTGAGGACGGCGCCGGTCGCGGCCGAGGTCACCAGCCGCGCATAGCGGGCCAGGTACCCCCTGGAGGCCTTCGGTGCCGGGGCTTTCCACCGGCCCTTTCTCCTGGAAAGCTCGTTCTCCTCGACTTCGAGCTGCAGCCGTCGGTCGGGAAGGTCCAGGCGGATGCGGTCTCCGTCCTCAACCCACGCCAGAGGCCCGCCTTCCGCCGCCTCGGGCGAGACGTGGCCGATGCACGGCCCTCGAGTGCCCCCCGAGAACCTTCCGTCCGTGACCAGGGCGACCCGGTCCAGACCCATGCCGACGATCGCCGAAGTCGGGGCCAGCATCTCCCGCATGCCGGGGCCGCCCCGGGGGCCTTCGTAACGGATGACCACGAAATCGCCGTTTCGAATCTCGCCCGAGAGGATCGCGCGCTGCGCCGCCTCCTCGCAGTCGAAGACGCGCGCCTTGCCTTCGAAGCGCGTCATCTCCGGCGCGACGCCCGACTGCTTCACGACCGCTCCCTGAGGGGCCAGGTTCCCCGTGAGGATCGCTATGCCGCCCTCCCGGTGCACGGGGTTGTCGATCGTGCGCAGGACCTCTTCACCGAACGGCCGGCCGGAATCACGGATCTCCAGGATCGACCCTCCGCTCACGTGGAGGCTTTCCCGGATGCGTTCCCCCAGTCGCTGAAGGACGGCAGGCACGCCCCCGGCGTTGTGCAGGTCCTCCAGAAAATAGGTTCCGGCGGGACGAAGGTCGGCCAGGTGCGGCGTGGTGCGGCTCAGCCGGTCGAAACACTCCGGCGACAGATCGACCCCGGCTTCGTGGGCCAGGGCGCACAAGTGGAGCACGGTGTTCGTGGACCCGCCCAGGGCCATGTCCACCGAAATCGCGTTGTCGAAGGCAGCCTCGGTCAGGATCTTCCGGGGAGCCCTTCCTGCCCGGATCGCCTCCACCGCGACCCGGCCGCTTTCGAAGGCCAGGCGCCTCTTCTCGGCCGACACCGCCGGAGCGGTCCCGCACCCCGGCAGCGAGAGGCCCAGCACCTCGGTCAGGCAGTTCATGGTGTTGGCGGTGTAGAGGCCCTGGCACGAGCCGGGACCGGGGCAGGCGCAGATCTCGAGGCAGTCGAGCTCCTCTCGGGAGATCTCTCCCTTCTTCCTCTTCCCGACCGCCTCGAACGTGTCACGCACCAGGGAGAGCCTCTTTCCCTGGTGAAAACCGGCGAGCATCGGCCCCGCGGTCACGAGGACCGCAGGAATGTCCAGCCGCGCGGCAGCCATGAGCATGCCCGGCGTGATCTTGTCGCAGCTCGTGAGCAGGACGAGCCCGTCCAGGGCGTGGGCCTCGGCGATCGACTCCACCATGTCCGCCACCAGCTCGCGGAAGGGCAGGGAATAGCGCATGCCGGCGTGTCCCATGGCGATGCCGTCGCACAGCGCGCCCACGTGAAAGACGAAGGGATAGCCCCCGGCCGCATGCACGCCCTTCTCCACGAATCGGGCCAGCTCCGACAGGTTCAGATGGCCCGGCACGAGGTCGGAAGAGGAGTCGGCAATTCCGACAAAGGGCTTGCCCATCTCGCCCCTGGGCAATCCGGTCGCGTGGAGCAGCGCCCTGGCGGGCGCGCGCTCGATCCCCTCTTTCACTCTGTCGCTGCGCATGCACGTGCACCTCGTGGGCGTCCATCCCCTCCGGTTCCCTGCTGAAGTGCCTTCAGGAACGATGCCCTGCTTCTTCGTGCCAGGGCCTTTGGGAGGATTCCGAGGCCGAAGGTTGGGAGGCTGAAAATTCTACTACGGAAGGTCATTATTGTGGGTAATATCAAGAAAGCTGTCAATGGCAGGGGGAGCGCTTCAGCTCG
The DNA here is from genome assembly GCA_040756235.1 of bacterium. Classification (GTDB taxonomy): domain Bacteria; phylum Desulfobacterota; class DSWW01; order DSWW01; family DSWW01; genus JBFLZG01. Next base: position 68,557 of record JBFLZG010000130.1, read on the forward strand.
GCATCGGAAGGCCTGACATACAGGGCGCGGATCTCTCCGGGAGGGGAGCCGCCCTCCTTTTCGTACTTCTGCCGCGCCAGCCTGCACAGGGCGGACGCCCTCGGATAGTGGGACTCGAGCGGGGCGAACAGAACAGGATGCGGGGCTCGCGACCGGATACGGTCGCGGTAGAGCAGGGCGCCGTCCCCGATGAGCAGGGTAGGCTCGATCAGTCTCTCTGCGAGCGCCTCGGGAGTGAGACAGAGGTAATCGCTGATACGTCGAGAGCCGCCCGGTGCGTCACTCCGATAGAATGCGGCAAAGACCTGCCCCTTGCGGGCGTCCAGGGCGGGGCAGACGAGGAGCGTCGAGCCCGGGACGTTCTCGGCAAGCAGATCCAGGGTCGGTACGCCCACCATCGGCCTGGAGGCAGCCATGGCCAGCGCCTTGGCCGTGGCCAGCCCGATGCGCAGACCCGTGAAGGAACCGGGTCCGGTGGCGGCAGCCACGACGTCGACCTGCCGGATCTCGACCTCTGCAGACTCCAGGAGACGGGCAAGCCCCGGCAGCAGCCGTTCGGAGTGGGACTTCGGCTGGTTCAGGCTCCACTCGGCGAGCACTCTGTCCTCTTCCACCAGAGCGACGCTGCCGCAGGACGTGCTCGTGTCGATCCCGAGGAAGATCATGGGGTCCCGTTTTCGGAAGCATCCGTCATCTGAAGAACTGTTCCAGGTGCAGCACCCGCAAGACATCGTTGTAGGAGACGACCAGGATGAAGATGAGCAGAACGACGAAACCCACCTGCTGGGCGGCTTCCCGGATCTTGATGTTGACGGGCCGTCTCAGCACGGCCTCCAGGGTCAGGAAGGCCACGTGGCCGCCGTCCAGGACCGGGATGGGCAGAAGGTTCAGGATGCCGAGCTGAAGGCTCAGAAACGCGACGAAGCTGATCAGGCTGGAAAGCCCGATGCGGGCCGCGTCCCCGGTCATCTTCGCGATGAGAATGGGCCCGCCGAGGGTCTTGATCGAAAGGCCGCCCGTGAACAGCTTCCCCAGAACGTAGAAAGTGAGCAGAAAGGACTGGTAGACATCCGCGAATCCGCTCTGTACGGCCCTCCAGAGGCCGTAGCGTTTGAACACAGTGTCTTCCTGCTGGGCAATGCCCAACACCCCTGTCTGGCTGTCCGGCTCGCGCATGGGCGTCAGACTCATGGTGAGGGTCTCCTGCCCCCTCTGAAACGAGAGGAGCAGGGGCTCTTCCGGGTGGGCCCGAATGATGCCGGCCATCTGCACCCAGTGGACGACCGGCTCCCCATTGATGGAGAGAACGCGGTCCCCCTGCTGCAGACCGGCCTTCTCGGCCGGCGTGCCGGGGCTGACCGAGCCGATGACGGGAGGCATATCGGCCATGAGGCCCGAGTAACCCCCGCTCGAACCCGCGGACTCCGGCGTGACTTGGAGCTCCCGGGGCGTATCGTCGCGCAGGACCGAGACGGAAAGGGCGCGATCGGGGTTGGAGGCAAACAGGATCTTCGCCTGTTCCCAGGTGCGTACCGGCTCTCCCTGGATCGCCTCGACCAGGTCGCCTCGCTGGAATCCGGCCCGGGCGGCCGGCGAGCCTTCCTCGACCCAGCCCACGCGGGGAGGCTCCTCCAGGTAAGCGGGCTGGCGAATGCCGATGAGGTAAACCAGCGGCATGAGCAGAAAGGGAAGCGCGAGATTCATCAGAGGGCCGGCTATGACGATCTTCAGGCGGCTGAGCACCGTCTTCCTGGCGAAGGAGCCCTCGTGCGCGGCGGCCTCTTCCACCGGGTCCTCTCCGGTCATCTTCACGTAGCCTCCCAGAGGCACGGCCGAAATGCGGTAGTCGGTATCCCCTCTTTTCCATCCCGCCAGCCTCGGTCCGAACCCCAGGGAGAACACCTCCACCCGGACTCCCGAACGCTTGGCCATGATGAAGTGGCCGAATTCGTGAACGAAAACCAGGAGCCCCAGGACGAGGATAAAAACCACAAGGGTCATTTGTTGTTCCTCTCTTTAATGTTCCGCATCCTACGAAAAAATCCGTGCGCTGCCGACACGGGCTGGTAGCTCGTCCAGCGCCTTGTCATTGCCTTCAGGTCGCCTGCAATACAAGGGCCAAGTAGTACCCGACCGGGGCAGCCAGGAGAAGGCTGTCCAGGCGGTCCAGGATCCCGCCGTGGCCTGGCAGCAGGCTGCCGGAATCCTTTACCCCACAGCTTCTCTTGATTAGAGATTCGACCAGATCCCCGAGTTGCCCGGTCACGGCGATCGCCAGGGAGAAGAGGATCGTCTCGCCCACGGATATTTGCATGGAGAACAGATACTTGCAAAGGAGCATGGCGATTACGGAGCCCAGCACGCCGCCGGCCGCGCCTTCCACGGTCTTCTTGGGGCTCAGGCGCGGCGAGAGCCGGGTCCTGCCCACGGAGGAGCCCACGAGGTAAGCGACCCCGTCTCCGAGGTACGTGACGGCCAGAATGGAAAAGATCCAGGGTTTCCAGCTCACCAGGTCCCGCAGCAGGATGAAGTGCGACATGCACAGGCCGATGTAGAGCACGCCGAAGAAGGAGCCCATGAGACCCTCGAAACGGGCCTTCAGGTCGTCTCCGCCGTGGAGGGACCGTACCGACAGGAGCAGGACAGGGAGGAACAGGGACCCGACCATACAGGTGGGCCGCCCCGTGTAGAATGCGATCGGCACCAGGGAGGTCAGAAGCATGGCGAGCAGGCGATCCCACCGGTTCTGCCCGGCTGCGGTCAGCATCGAGTATTCCCACGAGGCGGCCAGAACGATCAGGACGACGACGCCGCAGATGACGGCCGGGGGGGACTGGAGGATGAGGAAGACGAAAAGCGCGATCAGCACCCCTGCCGTCAGGAGGCGCTTGCGGAGCACGGAACGTGCGGAGCCGGATTGGGTGGAGGGGGCGGGTTGACTCACTTCTCGAGGATTTCCTTCTGCTTGGCCTCGAGGATCTGGTCGATGTGCTCGATCTGCCCGTCCGTGATCTTCTGCACCTCGTCTGCGGCTCGGTGGAGGTCGTCTTCGCTGAGCTTCTTGTCTTTTTCCAGCTTCTTGAGCGAGTCGTTCGCCTCCCGCCGGACGTTGCGGATCGTCACCTTGCATTCTTCGGCCATCTTCTTGACGACCTTGACCAATTCCTTGCGGCGATCTTCCGTGAGCGGCGGGATGGCAATGCGGATGACTTTGCCGTCATTGGAGGGCGACAGCCCCAGGTTGGCCTTCTGGATCGCCTTCTCGATGGCTTCGATGGTGTTCTTGTCCCAGGGCTGGATGGTGATCAGCCGGCTCTCCGGGATGGCGATGGATGCGGTCTGCTGGATCGGGGTGGGCGTTCCGTAGTAGTCGACGCGTATGCCCTCGAGCAGAGCCGGCGAGGCGCGACCGGTGCGCAGCCGGTTGAGCTCCTTCTGGTAGGCAAGGATGCCTTTTTCCATCTTGGCCTTCATGGCCTGCAGCACTTCATCTTTCATCGAGATTCCTCCTCCCGAGAGGTCACGGTGGAGCCGATCGGTTCTCCCATGACAACGCCCCGAATGTTGCCTTTCTTGCGGACGTTGAACACGATCACCGGGAGCTGATTGTCCATGCAGAGCGAGACGGCCGCCGCGTCCATCACCTTGAGCCCCTTCTTCAGCACGTCCAGGTAGGAAAGCCTGGGGTACAGCGTAGCCGAAGGATCCAGGACGGGATCCGCGCTGTAGACGCCGTCCACCTTGGTGCCCTTGAGGATGACTTGGGCGCGGATCTCCGCGGCCCTGAGCACGGCCGCGGTGTCGGTCGTGAAGAAGGGGTTGCCGGTGCCGCCTGCGAGCAGGATCACGCGGCCTTTCTCGAGGTGCCGGATCGCCCTGCGGCGGATGTACGGCTCCGCGATCTGCCTCATCTCCAGCGCGGTCATCACGCGGGTTGCGACCCCGAGCTTCTCCAGCCCGTCCTGGAGGGCCAGGGCGTTCATGACCGTCGCCAGCATGCCGATGTAATCCGCGGTGGCGCGGTCCATTCCCCGGGTGCTGGCAGCCAGCCCCCGAAAAATATTGCCGCCCCCCACCACGAGAGCCACTTGTACGCCCAGCTCCCAGACGGCCCGGACCTCTTCCGCCATCTCCAGAATGGCCTCAGGGTCCGTGCCGTAGGGCCGCTGGCCGGCAAGCACCTCTCCGCTCAGCTTCAGTAGAATCCGCGAATATGCAGCCTGCTGCATGAAGCTCCTCGCCTGCCTGCCGGCGCCTCGGGCAACGCCTGAACGAGGCTCGGAAGGCCGTCCGATCAGAGCTCCTCGCCCAGTTGGAAGCGCACGAACCTGCGGACCTGGACGTTTTCCCCGAGAATGGCGATCACGGACTCGACCAGCTGACGGACGGTCATCTGGGGGTCCTTCACGTAAGGCTGGTCGAACAGGCAGTTGTCGGTGATGAACTTCTTGAACCTTCCCTCGACCATCTTCTCGATGACCGCGTCCGGCTTGCCGCTCTCCCGGGCCTGGGCGCGCAGGATCTCCTTCTCCTTTTCGGCCACTTCAGGCGGGATCTCATCGGCGTTCAGAAAACGAGGGCTCGAGGCCGCCACCTGCATCGAGAGATTCCTGCAAAGCTCCTTGAACTGGTCCGTCCGCGCGACGAAGTCGGTCTCACAGTTGACCTCTACCAGAACCCCGATCTTGCTGTTGCTGTGGATGTAGGAGCCGATCAAACCTTCGGAAGTGGCTCGGCCCGCCCGCTTCTTGGCATCCGCGAGGCCCTTTTTCCTGAGGTGTTCCACGGCTTCCTGCAGACTTCCCCGGGTGGCGGCGAGGGCCTCTTTGCAGTCCAGGATGCCGGCTCCGGTCTTCTCGCGCAGTTCCTTCACAAGCGCGGCTGATATCTCCATGGTTCGATCTCCCTATGAGGTGTCTCCGTTCGGTTGTAGTGATCTCGTCAGGGGGGGCTCATTCGGTGGGGAGGGACTCTCTGTCGACCGGCTCTTCTTCCGGAAGGTCTCTCTTGTGGATGACTTCCACCGTCCTCTCCACCCCCTTGCCGGCGATAACCTTCTTGACCGGTTCTTCTGCGCGGGCGGATTTCTCGAACAACTGAGCGCCTTCCAGAATCGCGTCCGCCATGCGGCTGGCGAACAGACGGATCGCACGAATGGCGTCGTCGTTGGAGGGGATGACGTGGATGACGTCGTCGGGATCGCTGTTGGTGTCCACCAGGGCCACGCTGGGCACGCCCAGGATCTTGGCCTCCCGGAGAGCGATCCGCTCCCGCTTGGCGTCGATGACGAACATGGCGCCCGGAACGCGGTCCATCTCCTTGATTCCCCCGAGGGACCGTTCCAGCTTGACTCTCTCCTTTTCGAGTTGGAGAGCTTCCTTCTTGGGCAGAGCTTCGTAATAGCCGCGGTCCTTCATCGCCTCGAAGCGCTTCAGGCGCTCGACGCTCTGCTTGATGGTTTTGAAATTCGTCAGGGTTCCTCCGAGCCAGCGGTAGTTCACGAAGAACTGTCCGCAACGGTTCGCCTCCTCACGCACGATGTCCTGGGCTTGCCGTTTGGTGCCGACGAAGAGCACGGATCGCCCCGAGGCCCGCACGTTGCGGAGGAACTCATAAGCGGTGTTGAACAGCTTGAGCGTCTCCTGAAGGTTGATGATGTAAATGCCGTTGCGGGCCCCGTAGATGTAGGGCTTCATCTTCGGGTTCCAGCGCCGGGTCTGGTGGCCGAAGTGAGCGCCGGCCTCCAGAAGCTCTTTCATTGTCATGTAGCCCATGAGCACTCCTTTCATCGATCGTTTGTTCTTCCTCCTCCCTTCGTCTCCCTTCGGGACGCCGTACGACACGTGCGCAACACCCTCGGGATCCGGGAGGAGTGCTTCATTCCAAACCCATAATAGATACCATGTAGAACGGAAAAGCGCAACGGGAGCGCGAAAGTTCAGCCAGCGCCGGCACGCGCAACCCCTCCGTCCTTCAGGTGCGGTAGGAGGCGTTCAGGGTCACGTAGGCGTGGCTGAGATCGGTCGTCAGGACCGTGTGGGCCCCCTTGCCGGCGTGCAGGTCGATGCAGAGCGCGAAACGGTCTTTGCGGAGAATCGGCCTTGCCCGTTCCTCTGCCTTCCGGCCCGCCGAGACGCCCTTGCGGACGACTGCCCGACCGTCGTAGGAAATGTCCACGAGCCCCGGTCTGAAGGCGGGGCCCGCACATCCCAAGGCCACCATCAGCCGCCCCCAGTTCAGGTCCTGCCCATAAAAGCTCGTCTTCACGAGGGGCGAGCCGGCCAGCTTGTAGGCAAGCACTCTGGCTTCATGTGCCGACCGGGCTCCCTGGACCCGGATCTCCACCAGCTTGGTTGCTCCTTCTCCGTCCTTCACGATCATGCCGGCGAGCTCTTCCATCATCGGGAAGAGGAGCTCGGCGAAGGCGTCGTATGCGCGCGTGCCGATGGCGGCCGCTCGATGGCCGGCGCGCCCGTTGGCCAGGAGGAGCAGGGTGTCGTTCGTGCTCGCGTCGCCGTCCACGTCGATCCGGTTGAAGGAGCGCGCCGCGCCCGTCCGGAGCAGCTTCCGGAGCGCTGCCGCGGGGGCGTTCAGGTCGGTCAGGAAGAAGGCGAGCATGGTGGCCATGTTCGGACAGATCATGCCCGCCCCTTTGGCCATTCCGAAGAGCGTGACCGTCTCGCCTCCGATCACGGACTGTCTCCAGGCGAGCTTGGGGAAGGCATCGGTCGTCCGGATCGCCTCGGCCGCATCGAGCAGGCCGTCCGCCCGCAGACTGCGGACGAGCGCGGGCAGGGCCTTGCGGATGTTGGCCGCAGGCAGCCTCTCGCCCACCACGCCGGTGGAGGCGACGAGGAGGCTCTCTTCTTCGATTCCCAGCCTTCCGGCCAGGGCCTGGCTCAGGGCCAGAGCGTCCCGGAGGCCCGGCTCGCCCGTGCAGGCATTGGCGTTGCCGCTGTTCACGAGCACCGCCTGGCACAGGCCGCAACGGATCCGGGACCGGCTGATGACGACCGGGGCCGCCTGCACCCGGTTCTGCGTGAACAGGCCCGCAACCCGGGCCGGAGGGTCGGCCGTCACCAGGACCAGATCTCTTGCCCCGTTCTTCTTGATGCCTGCGTGAATGCCTGCAGCCCGGAAGCCCGGGACCAGGATCGAGTCGGGCTTGGGAGCTGCGCCAGGCCCGACGGCGGATTTCCTCTTGTGCTCAGCCACTGTCATTTCCCCCTGGAGAAGCTGGCGATAGACTGTGCTCTGCGGCGTTGCGCTCCCCGGCCTGCGCCGGGGCAGGCTCCCCCGGCCCTCCCTCACCGGCCGCAGCACTTCTTGAACTTCAAGGGCCTTCCGGCGGAGTCCACGGCGCCGCACGGGCAGGGATCGTTGCGGCCCACCTTGATCCCCTTGCGCTGGAAGGGGCGGCGCTTCACTTCCCCTTCGCTGGTGTTGGTCCGGACCTCGTCCGGGTTGTATCCATGGTCCATGGGCGGGGCTGCGAGCGATTGCTCCTGCATGGACTGGACGACCGGCTTCGGAGTCTCCTTGCGGGCCTCCACGAAAGTGGCGCGGAAAACGGCTTCGGCGGCCTCCTTCTGGTAGTCCCAGATCATCTCGGAGAAGACCTCGAACCCTTCCTTCTTGTATTCCTGGAGCGGGTTTCGCTGGGCGTATCCGCGCAGGCCGATTCCCTCCTTGAGGTGGTCCATGGCATACAAGGTGTCCATCCAGTGGCGGTCCAGGGTTTCGAGCATCCTCTGTCGCACGAACCCTTCCATCGAACGCTCTTTGCCGAAGACGCGGTCCAGGAGCTGGGGCGGGTGCTCCTGGGTGCGGCGGACGACCTGCTCGATCTCACTCTTCTTGCGCTCATAGGCCTCGGTGAACGCGGCCGCGATCTCCTCCGTGAGCTCCTCGCGGGACAGGGGAGGCGCGTCCCCGTCCGGGCCCGGATTGGAGAAGTTCTTCGGAATGAAGTAGCGGCGCGCCAGCTCGGATTCGAGCCCTTTGAGGTTCCAGTCGTCCGGGTGGGCGTCCGGGGGCAGGTGGGTATCCAGGAGATCTTCCTGGATCTCCTGCAGCAGGTTGAAGAAGATCTCCTTGATCTCGGGAGAGGTCATGATCTCCCGGCGCTTGGCGTAGACGATCTCCCGCTGCTTGTTGTTGACGTCGTCGTACTCGAGCAGGTGCTTGCGCACGGAGAAGTTTCGGGCCTCCACCTTCTTCTGGGCGTTCTCGATGGCCCGGCTGACCAGGCGGTGCTCGATCGCCTCCCCGCGCTGCATGCCGAGCCGCTCCATGATGCCGCCCAGCCGGTCGGAGCCGAAGATGCGCATGAGGTCGTCTTCCAGGGAGAGGTAGAACCGGGAGGAGCCCGGGTCTCCCTGGCGCCCGGAACGGCCCCGGAGCTGGTTGTCGATCCTGCGGCTCTCGTGGCGTTCGGTGCCCATGACGTGCAGCCCGCCCTGCTGTGCGACTCCCGGTCCGAGGACGATGTCGGTGCCGCGGCCTGCCATGTTGGTCGAGATGGTCACCGCCCCCGGCTGGCCCGCCTTGGAGATGATGTGCGCCTCCTTCTCGTGTTGCTTGGCGTTCAGGACCTCGTGCGGGACCCCTTTTTTCTTGAGCATCTTGGAGAGCCGCTCGGACTTCTCGATCGAGACCGTGCCGGCCAGGATCGGCTGCCTGCGATCGTAGCATTCCTTGATTTCTTCGACCGCGGCTTCGAACTTCTCTTCCTCGGTCTTGAAGATGACGTCCGCGTGATCGCTGCGGATCATCGGTTCGTTGGTCGGGATCACCATCACCTCGAGCTTGTAGATGTTGGCGAACTCCACGGCTTCCGTGTCCGCCGTACCGGTCATGCCGGCCAGCTTCTGGTAAAGCCGGAAGTAGTTCTGCAGCGTGATCGAGGCGATGGTCTGCGAAGGCTTGGCGATGGTCACGCCCTCTTTGGCCTCGAGCGCCTGGTGCAGGCCGTCGCTGTAGCGCCGGCCGGGCATCATGCGGCCCGTGAATTCGTCCACGATGATGACTTCTCCGTTGTGGACCACGTACTCCACGTCCTTCTCGAAGAGCGTGTAGGCCTTGAGGAGCTGGCTGATGTTGTGGATCTTCTCGGTCTTTTCCTCGTACTGCTTGCGCAGCAGGCTCTTCTGCTCCTCGCGCTCCAGAACGCCCAGATCCGTCTTCTGATCGATCTCGTAGAAGGCTTCATCCAGGTCCGGGATGATGAACAGGTCCTTGTCCCTCCTGGAGAGCTCCTGCTGTCCTTCCTCGGTGAAGTCGACGTTGTGCTCTTTCTCGCTGATGGTGTAAAGGAGACCCTCTTCCAGCTCGTTGAGCCTCTTGTCGCGCATCAGCTCGCTTTCCACCTGGGTGATCCGCTTCTTGGCTTCCTTGTGGCCGGCGATGTACTCGAGGAGCCGAGCGTTCTTGGGATCTCCTCGCTCGACCTTCAGCAGCAGGAAGTACTTGTCCCAGCTGTCCGGGTCCTCCCCCTCGTCGAACTTCAGCGCTTCGTCCAGCAGCCGGTTGGCGATGGTGCGCTGCCTGGCGACGAGCTGGCGGACAGGCAGGTTGAACTGCTGATAGCGATGCAGCGATTTCTCCACCTGACCGGAGATGATGAGCGGAGTCCGAGCCTCGTCGATGAGGATGCTGTCCACCTCGTCCACGATGGCATAGTGGAGCTCCCGCTGGACGCACTCGTCCGGGTCGATCTTCAGATTGTCGCGCAGGTAGTCGAACCCGAACTCGTTGTTGGTGCCGTAGGTGATGTCGCAGCCGTAAGCCTGCTGGCGCTCGGGATTGTCCATGTCGTGCTGGATGACGCCGGCGGTGAGCCCCAGAAACTCGTAGATGGGACCCATCCAGTCCCGGTCCCGGCGGGCCAGATAGTCGTTCACCGTCACGATGTGCACGCCCTTGCCGGGCAGCGCGTTGAGGTAGGCCGCCAGGGTCGCGGCCAGGGTCTTTCCCTCGCCGGTCTTCATCTCGGCGATCTTGCCCTGATGCAGGACGACTCCTCCGATGAGCTGCACGTCGAAGTGCCGCAGTCCGAGCGTGCGGACGGAAGCTTCGCGGACCGCTGCAAACGCTTCGGGCAGAAGGTCGTCCGGGGTCTCGCCCTGGTCCAGTCTGCGGCGGAGCTCCTCGGTCTTGCCCCGGAGCTCGAGGTCACTCAGGGAACGGAACGCGGGCTCGAGCTCGTTGATCGCGTCGACCAGCGGACGGATTCTCTTCAGCTCTCTCTCGTTCTTACTGCCAACGACCCTTTTCACGGTCTCTAGAAACATGCAACAGCCCCTCAGAATGCCTTGCTAAGTAATCGGATAAGCTGAATAAATCTTATCCCGCCAGGAACGGGCCGTCAACCTCCGCGGCCCGGCCTCGCGGGCCGGCGCAGCCCGCCGGGCAGAGCAGACCGGCGCAGGCGGCCAAGCAGAGCCCGAGACAGCGACGGGGAAGCGGCCCGCACACGGCACGCCGGCGAGTTCCAGGGGACCTCTGTCAGCGGTCCCCCCGACTGCGCTTCAGGTCCGGGCCCGAGTGGAGATCGATCCAGAGGGACTGCTCCTTGCAGTCCGGAAAATGGATGCAGTGGATGCAATCGGTCCAGATCTTGTGGGGCAGCATGGCCTTGTCGACGGGCACGAATCCCAGCTTCTGGAAGAATGCGGTGTTGAACGTGAGCACGAAGACGCGGTCGATCCCGAGCTCCCGCCCCTCCTCGAGGCAGCGGCCGACGAGCTGGCGGCCGATTCCTCTCCGGCGAGCTTCGTCCCGGACAAAGAGAGACCGGATCTCTCCCAGGCTTTCCCACGTGGGGTGGAGCGCGCAGAACCCGATGATCCGGTCTTCCCCCTCCTCGCAGACCTGAAAGTCCCGGATGGAGTCGTAGAGCTCGCTCAAGGAGCGGGGCAGCAGCTCGCCCTTGCGGGCCGACCCCTCCAGCATCTTTTGAATCCTGTGGACCTCGGCCATCCTGGCCTTACGGATCATATCGCGGCTCCTTGCCTGCTACGCCAGAGGCTGTCCCAAAACGCCCATCTGCGGCGTTGCGCTCATCGCGTAAGGAGGCGCGTGGAGCCTGCCCCGGCGCAGGCCGGGGTCTCGTGTGGCCCCAGTTACGCCTCGTTCCTCAGGATTTGTCCTCCCAAGGGTCGGACACCCCATCCTTCGGATGGGTCCCCATTTTCGTGCGCCTTGCATCCGGGCATTTTTGCACAGCCTCTGAAATCGAGCCTGTTGGGACAGGCTCTACGCTGGCTCCTCGCTCCAGCATCTCCCGGGCGTGGGCGTAAGTCTTCCGGGTCATTTGGATGCCGCCCAGCATGCGGGCGATCTCTTCCTCCCGCTCTTTCTGGTCGAGCGGCTGGATGTGAAAGGAAGTCCGGTCCCTGGCGGTCTGCTTGGAGACCTTGAAATGCCGGTCTGCAAAGACGGCGATCTGCGGGAGGTGCGTGATGCAGAGAATCTGGAAATGGCGGCTCAACGCTTTCAGGCGCGACCCGACCGCCTCGGCTTCGGCGCCGCCGATGCCTGCGTCCACCTCGTCAAAGACCAGCGTCGGCAGAGGGTCGAACCGGTGCAAGGCGTTCCTGAGGGCCAGCATGAGCCTGGACAGCTCGCCCCCGGAGGCGATCCGCTGGAGAGGCTTGAACGGCTGGCCGGGGTTGGTCCGGATGACGAACTCGATCTGGTCCAGCCCGTGGGGGGAGAGCCTCTCTCCTTGCAAGCGGAGCTGCTCTTCGCCTCCGGTGGTCGCCTCGGCGGACAGGGGGCGGAAATCCACGTGGAAGTCGACCTCCTTCATGCCGATGGCCCGAAGCTCCCGTTTCACTTCCGCCTCCATGGCCCTGGCCGTCTTCTTGCGCTCCGCCGAGAGGTTGCCGGCGGCTTTCAGCAGGGCCCCCTCCAGGCTGCGGATCCCTTCCGCCAGCGCCTTGCGCTCTCCTTCGAACTCTTCCAGCCGCTGGACCCTGGCGCGAAGGTCCTCGGCCAGGGCGAGCATTTCGTCGATCGAGGCCCGGTACTTTCTCTTGAGTTGATAGAGCAGAGACAATCTCTCCTCGATCTGGTCCAGACGGAGCGGGTCGCCGTCCAGGCTCGACAGGTACTGCCGGAGGTTCTGAGAGGCCTCTTCCAGGCAGGGAATCGCCGTATCCAGGAGATCCGCGACAGAGGAGAGCTGGGGATCGACCTGCACCGCCTCCTGCATGCGCTTGCGCACCCGGCCGAGGCGGTCCGCCACGGAGTCCGCGCCGCTGTAGAGCGCGGCTTCCGATTCCACGCAGGCCTCCTGCAGCCTTCCCGCGTGGACGAGCTTGCGGCGCTCCTGCTCCAGCTCTTCTTCCTCGCCCGGCCGCAGCTGCGCCCGGGCGATCTCCCGGAGCTGGAGCTCGGCCAGGTCCCGCTCCGCCAGGCTGCGCCTGTTCTCCTCTTCCCGCTCGGCCAGCGCTTTCCGCGCGGCGCACAGCCTGCGGACGAGCTCCGCCACCTGCTGCTGGAGCGCGAGCAGGCCTCCGAACTGGTCCACCAGCTCGCGGTGCCGCTGGATGCGCAGGAGGGACTGATGCTCGTGCTGGCCGTGAATGTCGACCAGGCGCTGCCCGAGCGATTCCAGGAAAGTGACCGTCGAAGGGCGGTCGTTCACGTGGATGCGGCTCTTCCCTGCCCGCGTGATCGAGCGCCGGATCACGAGCAGGTCTTCGAGCGGATAGCCCGCTTCCTGGAGCAGCCCCCGGACCCCGGGGATCTGGTCCGTCTCGAAGGCGGCCTCCACCTGCGCCTCCTCGGCGCCCGCGCAGATCCACTCCGCCCGCGCCCGCTCGCCCAGGGCCAGCTCGAGGGCCCCGACCAGCAGGCTCTTGCCCGCGCCCGTCTCGCCGGTCAGCACGCTGAAGCCGGGGCCGAGCTCGATCCGCGCCTGCTCGATGATGGCCAGGTTCCTGATGAACAGCTCACGCAGCATCCGGAAGGACCCTACCTCGCTACCGTTCGCCCCATTTCAGCTTGGTCCGGAGGACCTCAAAATAGCTCTTGAACGGGGACCTGATGATGGGCACCGTATGCTCCGACCGCCCGACCGTGGCGGTGTCGCCTTCCAGGAACGTGAAGCCGACCTGGCCGTCCAGAGTGAGAAAGACGTCCCGGTGTTGGGAGCGCAATGTCACCCGGATCGTGGACTCCACGGGCAGGATGATGGGCCGATTGGTCAGCGTGTGCGGGCAGATCGGCGTGAGCAGGATCGAGGCCAGGGAAGGGTAGATGATCGGTCCCCCTGCCGACAGGGAGTAGGCGGTCGAGCCGGTGGGGGTGGAGACGATGAGCCCGTCCGCCTGGAAGGTGGTCAGGTAGACGCCGTCCACCATGACTTCCAGCGCGAAGATCCGCGCCAGAGCGCTCTTGTTGAAGACGACGTCGTTCAAGACCGAGTGTTCTGCGATGCACTCGCCCGCGCGATGGATCCGCGCCTTCAGCATCATCCTGTGGTCGACGAGGTATTCACCGGCGAGGATCCGCTCCAGGGCCGGGTAGAGCTGCTCCAGGGCCACCTCGGTGAGGAACCCGAGTCCCCCCAGATTCACCCCCAGGATCGGCACGTCCCGGCCTCCGATCGTGCGCGCCACACTGAGGAGGGTGCCGTCCCCGCCCAGGACGATCAACATTTCCGTCTGGGCGGCCAGCTCGACCAGGGGAAGACGCGCCGCATGCCCGAGCCTCCTGCCGGTCTCGCTTTCCAGGGCCGGCCGCAGGCCGCGGGTCTGGAGCCAGCGCACAAGGGCGGCCAAGACCTCCGGAAGCTCACCGCCGGTTTTAGACTTGGCAACAATCCCGATTCGTTCCATGTGTTCGTAGGTCCGTTCCATGCTCGCGAACGAAAGAAAACGAGTGAGTCAAAGGGCCATGTTCTAAATAACACACCGAACCAGTAGTGTCCATGGAGCCGGCGGTTGCGGCGCCCCGCGGCTTGCGGTACCCGAGGTTCTGCTCCAAGCGATCTAATCAAGATGCATGCCAAATCCTTTGCCCTCAATTGTAAGCCCGGGGAAAGCGTGCAAGAATGAGTTTGAGCCCGGGAGTCGGCGTTCCTCAACAGCTTTGGCAGGAAAGAACCTTCCGATGAAGGACGAGACCGGCGATCTTTTCGAGACCGACCCCGCCCGGCCGCCGGCGGGCGCCGAGAGGAGGCCTTTGGCCGAGCGCATGCGGCCGCAGAACCTCGAGGAGTTCGTGGGGCAGCAGCACTTGCTCGGCCCCGGCAAGATCCTGCGCAGGGCGCTCGAACAGGGCCGGCTCTTTTCGGCCCTGTTCTGGGGGCCTCCGGGGTGCGGGAAGACGGCTCTTGCGCTGCTCCTTTCCCGGCGCACCGCCAGCCATTTCGTGGCGTTCTCGGCCGTGCTCTCCGGGGTCAAGGAGATCCGCGAAGTCATCCAGGAGGCGGAGATCCAATGGAGCCGCCGTCAGAAGAAGACGGTGCTGTTCGTGGACGAGATCCACCGCTTCAACAAGTCCCAGCAGGACGCTTTCCTGCCCCACGTGGAGAGCGGCCGCCTCGTTCTGATGGGTGCCACGACGGAGAACCCCTCGTTCGAGGTCAACAAGGCCCTTCAGTCCAGGATGAGGCTGCTCGTGCTCTATCCTCTCTCGGAGGAGGAAATCGGGATCGTCGTTCAGCGGGCCCTAAACGACGCGGACCGCGGCCTCGGCCGGTCCGGGCTGCGGATCGATGCGGCGGCGCTGCAACTGCTCTGCAGGGCCTCACAGGGGGATGCGCGGCGCGCCCTGAATACGATCGAGATCGCTGCGGCCCTGGTCCAGGACAGAGTGCCGCACGGCGCCGAGATCCGACGGCAGGACGTCGAGGAAGCGCTCCAGGAAAAAGCTCTGATCTACGACAAGAGCGGGGAGGAGCACTACAATCTGATCTCCGCATTCATCAAGAGCCTCAGAGGGAGCGATCCGGACGCCGCCCTCTATTGGATGACACGCATGCTCGAGGCGGGTGAGGATCCCCTGTTCATCGTGCGCCGCATGGTGATCTTTGCGTCCGAAGACGTCGGCAACGCCGATCCCGCCGCCCTCTCGGTCGCGGTCGCGGCCAAGGAGGCGGTCCACTTCGTCGGAGTTCCGGAGGCGACTCTCAACCTGGCGCAGGCCGCAACCTACCTGGCCACGGCGCCCAAGAGCAACGCCTCCTATGTGGCCTACGTGAGTGCCCGAAAAGCGGTGCGCGAGCGCGGCTCCCTGCCGGTCCCTCTGCACCTGCGGAACGCACCCACCGCATGGATGAAGGAGCAGGGATACGGGAAAGACTACGCCTATCCCCACGATGCTCCGGAGGGATACGTTCCCGTGGAGTACCTGCCCGAGGAGTTGACCGGCGAGCAGTTCTATCATCCCGTGGGTCGAGGATACGAGCAGAAGATCCGGGAGCGCCTGGCGCGCTGGAGAGCTCTGAGGTCAGCCCGAAGAAGCGGGCAGGAGTGAAGATCTTTCAGGTGCCAGGTGTCGGCCATCGGGTTTCAGTTCCTCCCACCCCTCCAGCCGGCGGGCGCTCTCACGAGGCTTGGTAGTGGCCGGACTTGATTCCGGCGCTGAAACCCGGAACCTGAACCCCAACCTGTTGTCCGCACCGTGAGCTCGGAGGTCCAAAGGACCCGACATGATCTTCTTCCCTGTCAGCCCGGAGAAGCAGCGGGATCTGGAAGAACGTATGGAGAGACTCGGAATCCGCGACGAGGATCTGGAGGAACACTTTGTGCGCTCCTCCGGCAAGGGCGGGCAGAAGGTCAACAAGACCTCGACCTGCGTGTCGTTGCACCACAAGCCGACCGGGGTGATGGTGAAGTGCCAGCAGACCCGCTCTCAGGCCCTGAACCGTTTCTACGCCAGGAGGAGACTGGTCGAGCACCTGGAGGGCCGGCGCCAGGAGGTGAGAGCCGAAGAGCAGCGCGAGCGCGACCGGATCCGCAGAGCCAAACAGAGGAGAACGCGCCGGGCCAGAGAGAAGCTGAGAGAGCAGAAAGAACAGCAAGCCGAAAAGAAGCGGCAGCGTCGCGGGCTGGCCTGGTCGACCGATGGGTACTGAATACTTCCTCCAGGCACGGTTGCGGTTTCATCGCGCCATGCGCCGGATTACGGCGGGAGCGCTAACAGCCTGTGCACCGATCCGAGCACTACGCCCGCAGGCGCTCCTGTCGGGGATGCCGGACCGCCCCATCAGCACCGGCGGTACTTGCCTGACGGGTAGTGCCCGCCCGCCTTCTCCTTGCTGTGCCTCGGACATCACAAGCTGTTGCTGTGGTGTTCACCAGCTGTCGCTTGCGTTTGCCTGGAGTTTGTTCTAATATTTATCAGCTTTCTGTCTGTGCTCGTTATCGCTCACACTGTTATCGGGGAGGTGAACGTGAACAAGAGAGAGCTGGCATCCATCATGGAGCAGATGTCGGTCGCGGAGCTGAAGGACCTGGTCGCGAAGAAGGGAAAGCTCGACGAGCTGACCGGCAGGAGGCGCGAGCTGGAGAAGGGCTTGACGGAGGTGGAGAGGCAGATCGCAGACCTGATCGGATCCAAGGCTCCGGCGCCCAAGGCGACCCGGGCCGCCCGTGCAGGTGCCAGGGCCAGAAGAGCCGCGCCAAAACCGAGAAAGAGAATCCGTCAGCCTTCGCTCTCTTCGGTCGTGCTGTCCATCCTGAAAGAAAACAAGAAGCCGCTGAAGATCAGCGACATCGCCACGCAAGCTCTGGAGCAGAAGAAGTACAAGACCCAGGCCAAGAATTTCAAAGGGCAGCTGCGGATCGTTCTGTACAAGAATGAAAAAGGGCTGTTCAAGAAGATGGGCCCCGGGCTCTTCGCGGCGTCGCCCGCTGCGGCCAAGGCTGAAAAGTAGCGATCGCCGTCGGTCCGCATGCTGCTAGTGCTCCAAGCCGGGATGCCCGGAATACAAGCGTCCTCCCCATTCAGGATGCTCCAGCCGTGAGCTTCAGCGCGAAGAAACGCCCGGTTGCCGCTGCCCGTCGTGCGTGAGCCGGGGGTTTGCTTCGCAGAGCCGCGCAGCCCTTTGGCCCCGCTTCGCTCGCGACAGGCCCCGCAGACCGTCTTTTCAATGGCCTGTCAGTACTGGCGCTCCACCACGAAGGAAGCGAGGCTCTGGAGCGCCTCGCGTTCACGGCTTTGCGGCAGGTCGGAGAGGCTTCGGAGCCCCTTCTGCACGTGCAAGCGGGCAGCACGGTGGGTGTCGGCAAAACCTCCGTATCGCTCGATCAGCTCCCGGGCCCACGGAAACCGCTCCTCTCTCACGGTCGGGGGTTCTCGGAGGGTGTGGAGGAGGTCTTCGCGCTCATCGGGACGACACTTGGAAAACGCCAGAATGAGCGGCAGCGTGAACTTCGCCTCGCGGAAGTCGGTGCCCACCTTCTTCCCCAGCAGTTCCTCACGAGCCGTGTAGTCGAGCAGGTCGTCCATCAACTGGAACGCCATGCCGAGCTCCAGGCCGAAGCAGGCGAACGGATCGGCCCACTCCTTGCGCCTGCTCGAAAGGCCTCCGATCTGACAGGCCGAGGAGATCAGGCGAGCCGTCTTGCGGTCGATGATGTCTCGATACTGGGCCTCGTCCAGCTCGAGGAGCCCGAGTCGCAGGAACTGAAGGAGCTCCCCCTCGGCGATCGCGGACAGGGTCCTGATGACCACCCGCAGGCAGGGGATGCCGCCGGCGTCCAGGACGAGGGAGAAGGCCCGCGAGAAGTGGAAATTGGCTGCCAGCACCCCTGCCGGGTCGCCCCACAGGGTGTGGGCGGCCGGCCTGCCGCGGCGCACCGTGCCCTGATCGACGATATCGTCGTGCAGCAGCGTGGCATTGTGAATGAGCTCGATCGAAGCGGCCAGCGGAATCCGCTGCTCGGGTCGGGAGCCGCCCAGGCGGCCGCAAAGGAGCGTCAGGGCGGGCCGGAAGCGCTTTCCTCCTGCGGACAGAATGTGGGTCCCGACGCGGGTGAGCAGGGGTATCTTGGAAGTGGCCCCGTCCCGGTGCAGCACATTCTCCACTTCTTCGAGGTCATCGCGAATGGAATGAAAAACGTCCTGGATCTTCATGAATCGGAGAGGTCCTCCAGCCCTTCCCGCGGAAGATGAAAAAGCCAGCCAGATACCTGTTTTATTAAACCCAAATCGGCCGCTAAGATCAAGCCGCGACGGGTCACTTCGCAGACTCTCGCGCATCCGGAGGCGCTCCGGAGAAGGAGCGGGGAGGGCGTCCGGGTTGTATCCGGGCGTCGACGGCCATGAAGCGGACGCGTGGCCGCGAGGAAACAGGGCATGCCGCGGGAGCGACAAAGGGGAGACAAAAGGCAAAATGAGTAAGGGCGAAAAATTCTCGCCCCCGCAAGGTTCTGCTCAGGGGAAGTACTGGTCCTTTCGTATCCGCAGGCGAATGATCTTCTTGTGGAGCCCCGAGCGGGTGAGCTTGAGCTCCTCGGCGGTCTTGCTCACGTTTCCCTTGTGCCGGCTCAGCGCACCCAGGATCACCAGACGTTCGTACTGCTCGAGCTTCTCTTCCAGGCTTCCCGGGATCTCTTCCTGGGCGATCTCTTCCGGATCGGTCTCCATCTCCAGATGGACGGGCTCGATCCAGCCCCCTGTCGGCGCCTTGCCGACCGCCCGGTAAACCACCGATCGCAGCTCCCGCACGTTGCCGGGCCAGTCGTACTGCATGAGCTTCTCGTAGCCGGCCAGGGAAAAGCCTTTGTATCGGTATTCCTTGTGCTCTCGCAGGAAATGCTCGGCCAGGAACTGAATGTCGCGGTCCCGCTTGCGCAAGGGCGGCAGGAGAACCTTGATCGTGTTCAAGCGGTAATAGAGGTCCGGTCGGAATCGTCTCTCCTTGACCTGCTCGCTCATGTTGATGTTGGTCGCCGCGATGATCCGGGTGTCCACCCGGACGGGCCGGTTCCCCCCGATCCGTTGGATCTCCTTGTCTTCAACGGCATGGAGGAGCTTGGCCTGGATCCAGGAAGGGAGCTCGCCGATCTCGTCGAGAAACAGGGTCCCGCCGTGCGCGTATTCGAACTTGCCGATCTTGCTGCGGATGGCTCCCGTAAAGGATCCCTTTTCGTGTCCGAACAGCTCGCTCTCCAGGACGCCCTCGGAAAGAGCCGTGCAGTTCACCTTGACGAACGGCTGGCTGCGCCGGGGGCTGAGATCGTGGATGGTCTCGGCCACGAGCCCCTTGCCGGTCCCGCTCTCGCCCAGGACCAGCACGTTGGCGTCCCGCTGGGCGGCGTGGAGCACCTGCGCGAAGACGCGCTGCATGAGGAAGCTGCTGCCGAGGATCTTGCCCAGCCGGCCGGTCGCGGAGCGCTCCTTCTGCAGGGTTTCCGTGAGCCTTTCGAGCTTCTGCCGCTTCAGGGCCCTCTCGAGAATGACCGACAGGGAGCTCGGGTTGATCGGCTTGATCAGGTAATCTTCGGCCCCCTTGCGAATGCAGGAAAGGGCGGTCTCCAGCGTGCCCTCCCCGGTGACGATGATGACCTTGGCCTGCGGCACTCTGCGGAAGCACTGCTCCATGAGCTCCATGCCCTCTCCGACCTGGTTGGAAGGGGGCAGGGCCAGGTCCATCAGGACCAGCTCCGGGGAGGAGATCCTCAGGGCGTCGACGGCCTCGGGCGAGCTGCGGGCCAGGGTGACCGGATAGCCTTCCTCGCGCAGGAA
This sequence comes from bacterium, assembly GCA_040756235.1. Taxonomy (GTDB): domain Bacteria; phylum Desulfobacterota; class DSWW01; order DSWW01; family DSWW01; genus JBFLZG01. The sequence continues at coordinate 88,264 of JBFLZG010000130.1, forward strand.
CAGCTCCAGGATCCTGGCCAGGGTCGGATCATCTTCGACCAGCAGGACCGCTGATTTCGACTTCTCGACTTCCAGATAGGCTTCCGAATGCCCCCCCATGGCGATCTTCCCCTTCCGGCTCGAGGGTGACAACAGATGCAAAGAGGAGGCCAGAAAACACCCCAGGCACCCGGGGCAGCGTTCGTGCCTCGGTAGATTGGATATCATAGATCGTCGATTTGGCAAACAGAATTCTTCTTATCGACCGGCACGCCGGCCCACGTCGGAGACCTGGAATAATGGGCGGGAGCTCCGTCCCCGGAGAGAGCGAGGAGGCGCACAATCGCCGCCGGGCTACGAACCACCCTACTTGGAATAACCCCAAGGGCTCTCCTTAGGCCCAAGGAACGGGAGAGGCTCGAAGGCCGCCTCTCCCAGGTTCCATGCGGGCCCGGTTTGGGTTATCCCCTGAAGAAGATCTGATACAAGATGAACCCAGCCAGTAATAGAAGAGCGACAATACCTATGGGACGCGTAAGGCGTTCTTCGAACGAACGTCCCTTCATGTCTACCCTTGTCTCGGGCGGATTATTGATACTTTCAACGGGCTCAGGCGACATGACGTGATCTCCTCTTTTCTTGTGCCAGCCATTGCTGTTCTCAACGTTCTCTTTTGACCCGACCGGCTCCGGATACCCTTCACTGCAGGAGGTATTTCTTCAGCACCATGTACGCAATGACGCAGACATAGATCGCTGCGAAAACATAGGTTCCGTAACGGCCCACTCTATGGCCCAACGATCGTTGCACGGGAGGATTTCCCTTCTCCGGACGGGCCGGCTCATCGGTAGATTTATCGTCCATTTAGCATCTCCAACTGCATGGAAAGTTGACTCCTCCGATCACAGGGACGGATCCCTCAGAAGAGGGTGTGTGTCCTGCGAACGGATCCAGAGGCACCCCGGCCTTAGGAACTGCTCACACGGGATTGCTTCGTCTGCTCTTGAAAGTCGTGTGGGATAGATCAGAGAAGGGAAATCGGAGGTTTGAAAATCTCGTGCCGGAATCCCGCTAAAAGAACCACCCAGAAGGGTGTAAGCTCTTGCTGTCTTCCCAAGGACGGCTTCGGCAGCTCGCTGGGGTTGAACGATATCGGGTTGAAGCACCGTGACCGGTCGGAAAACTCGCTTTCTGCCGGAGAGCTGTCGTCCAGGGGAAGACCGGAAACGAGTATGGCGTCATTGAATGAAAGGCCGGCAACGGCTTCAAGGTCTCCCGACGGTTCCTGCCCGGCCCGGTGCACGCTGAAGTTAATGCACGCGAATACCGCCAGGAAAAGGCAAAGAAGAGGTCTGCTGTTGCCCATCTGCGCTCCGTCCCGCTTACAAGTATACCAAGACCGTGAGGTTTCAAAGGCACGCAAATGGCCAGCCCCGATACTTCGCGAGCCAGCCGATGATCCTGGCATCGCCTTCGAATTGAGTAGCTCGTCTGTGTGATTTCAGGGCCGGTAGAGAAAGTTGAATTCAAACATCGGCGCTTCTATCGGTGCCCGTGAATCCCTTCAGTGGGAACGATTCGAGAGCGTCTGTGGAACGATCTCCCCCCCGTGGAGCAACTGGTTCACGAACGGGCTCCGAGGGAGGCCAGAGAGGCGCCCGGGGGGGTCACGGCAGAGAAGCGAAGACCTCTGTGAAGTAGTAGGTTTCGCCGTCCGCGGCAATGCCGATGCCCAGGTGCGTGTACGCGTCCGAGAGGATGTTGGCACGGTGATCGGCAGAGTCCATCATGTACTCGTGTGCCGTGCGGACCAGATCGTCGTTGCCCTGGTTCATGGCGATGTTCTCTCCGAGGGCCCCGTAATTCATGACCCCGGCGGCAGCGATGCGGTCCATCACCGATTGGCCGTCCGGGTTCACGTGGGAAAAGAAGTGGCGGTTCGCCATATCCTCCGAGTGCTGCTTTGCGGCCCGGGTCAACCCCTCGTTGGGGAGAAGAGGTTGCAGGCCGTGGCCGGCGCGGGCATCGTTGACGAGGTCGGACATCTCGCGTTCCATTGACCGGACGTCGTCGGAGTCATCGCCGCATTGGGTGCATGTCACCAGAAGGAGTGCAAGGAGGGGGGTCAGACGAAAGGGGCGGGCGTTGCGCATTCGGCTCTCCATGAGATCTCCTCGGGGCAGGCCGTGAGAACGGTCCCAAGCGCCTGTCCGGAAACTGCTGATGACCCTCTGGACACAGCTCAACGATCCGCTTGAAATCGGCTCATGTCGCGGACCGTTCCTTCTGCGGTGGTTCCGTGAGCCGTCCAAGCTCTTGCCGCTTCAGGGCCTCTCGAGAATGACCCGAAGCAGCTGGCTTCGGCCGATGACTATCATAAATTCTTGATTTAAACAAAAGCCCCCCTCATGTCTTCTCACACCTCTTGTTAGGTCGCGTTCCGCCGTGCTAGGTTTTGTCAGGCCGCCCCGAGGTTCCGAGCGGCGGTGCCTAGAGGAGGACGTGCGCTTGGCCGGTTCATGGATCTGCATCCACGGACATTTTTATCAGCCGCCCAGGGAGAACCCGTGGCTCGAGTTGATCGAGATGGAGGACTCCTCGGCGCCCTACCACGACTGGAACGAGCGGATCTGTGCCGAGTGTTACGGCCCGAACGCGCACGCACGGATCGTTGAGAGCTCCGGCCGGGTGAAACGGATGATCAACAATTATGCCTGGATCAGTTTCAACTTCGGGCCCACCCTGCTCTCCTGGCTGGAACGGCATGCGCCGAAGGTGCTGTCATCGATCCAGGAGGCGGACCGCGCCAGCCTGGAGCGGTGCCAGGGCCACGGGAACGCGATCGCCCAGGCTTACAATCACACAATCCTGCCTCTTGCGAGCCGGCGGGACAAGAGCCTGCAGGTGGAGTGGGGAATCGAAGCTTTCGCGTACTACTTCAAGAGGATGCCCGAAGGGATGTGGCTGCCGGAGACGGCAGCGGACGTCGAAACCCTGGAGGTGCTGGCGGAGCAGGGCATCCGGTTCACCGTCCTGTCCCCGAGCCAGGCCTTGCGTGTGAAGCCGCCCTATCAGGGATGGATCTCCGTGACGCCGGCTTCCCTGGACACGCGCCGCGCGTACGAGTGCCGGCTGCCTTCGGGCCGGGAGATCGCGCTGTTCTTCTATGACGGCGAAGTGGCCCAGGAGGTCGCCTTCCAGCGGCTCTTGACGAGCGGCGAGGATTTCTTTCAGCGTGTCATGTCCCGGTTCGACTCGGGGACGGGGCCTCAGCTGGTGCACATCGCCACCGATGGAGAGACCTACGGGCACCATCATCGCTTCGGCGAAATGGCGCTGGCCTACCTGATCAAGAGGGCGGAAGAGAACCCGCACGTCCGGATGACCAACTACGGGGAGTTTCTATCCCTGGAACCTCCCGCGTGGGAAGCGGAAATCCACGAGAAGAGATCGTGGAGCTGTGCTCACGGCGTCGAGCGATGGCGCTCGAACTGCGGCTGCAGGGTTTCCGGGCCGGAGCTGCAGCAGAAGTGGCGGGCCCCTCTGCGGCGCGCCCTGGACGACCTGAAAGGCAAGCTCGACAGGATTCTGGAAGTGGAGGGACAGAGGGTCTTCCAGGATCCCTGGGCGGCCTTTCGCGGCTACGTACGGGTGCTGCTGGACCGCAAGGAGGAAACCCTGCAGGCCTACCTGAACAGGTTCGCCCGGCAGCCCCTGACCGAGACGGATGCCAGCCTTGCGGCCAAGCTGATGGAGATGGAACGGCACGGCCAGCTGATGTTCACGAGCTGTGCATGGTTCTTCGACGAAATCTCCGGCGTCGAGGCGGTTCAGATCCTGCGCTTGGCAGCCAGGGCCATCCAGCTCGCCGAGCTGTACTTCGGGGTCTCTCTGGAAGAGGACTTCCTGGAGGTCCTCGAGCAGGCCCCCAGCAACCTCCCGGAGATCCGGGACGGCAGGCGGCTCTGGGAAAAGGAGGTCCGGCCTGCGGTCACGAGCCTGGAGCGAGTGCTGGCCCACTTCACCATCAGCTCCATCTTCCGCAAGGACCTGCCGTCCCATGTGGGACTCTCCTATTCGCTCAAGGAGTCGGGCTCCGTGATTTGCGAGGCGGGAAATTCCCATCTGGCGGTCGGCGCAGCGGAAGTTTTTTCCAAGAGGACGCTGCAGAGGGGAAATTATGTCTATGCGGTCATCCACTTCGACGGTCTGGACCTGCAGTTCTTCTGGAGGCCGTTCACCGGCAGCGGCGATTACGAAACGCTGAAGAAGGACCTGGTCCGCACCTTCGAGGAGGGGTCGCTGGGCGACTTGTATCAGGAGCTGCTGAGGTATTTTCACAAGCCGACCCACCGGCTCAGCGATCTGTTCCGGGACGAGCAGCGCAGGATCATCCAGACGGTCTTGAGTGAGAGGCTGTCTGAGTATCAGGCGCTCGGCGATCAGCTCTTCGACCACGACAGCGCGCTGCTCAAACGGCTCGGCGCCCTGCGCTATCCGATTCCCGCGCCGATGAAGATGGTGGCGCAGTTCTCGACGGAATCACGGATGCGCAAGATCCTCGAGGAGATGCAGGGCGAGGAGGACCTGGAAGCGCTCTCCACCCTGGCGGCTCAGGCACGATCGTGGGGGTATCGCCCGGACCCGGCACAATGGGAGCGATACCTGGTCGTGGCGCTGGAGCAGAGGATGGAGACCCTCCGCACGAGCGATCGGGTGCTTTCCGAGATGCGCAAGGCGGAGCTCATCTTGAGCGCCGCTAGGATCCTGGAGCTGTCCCTCAATCTCTGGCGCGTGCAGAACGCGTTCATCGAAGTGTGCAGGAGCCGCCTGCCGATTTTCGAGGTCTTCAAGGAAGAGGTGCAGAGCTTCGCCTCGACTCTTTATCTGGACACGGAGGCGCTGCCTCTGAGCTTGCGGTGAAGACGCATTGACTATATGACGCAGCGCATTATAGAATGTGTTCTGTGATGAAAGGAGTCGAAAAGCTCGATCAAAACGTGATCCCTGCTGATCCACGCCCGCGAGGTCGCTGCGGGAGGGGAGGAGGGGAGATGAAGGAATACAACGAGCGCCCGCGCTGGGTATCTGTCTTGTACGCGTTCACGCTGATATATTCTCTGGCCGGGATCGCCATTGCCATCCTGGTGTCGGCGGGGATCGGCCGTCTCCAGAAAGCCCGGTCGCGGCTCGGCCACAAACGGGAGGACGAGCCCGACCCCTCCTCTCAGAGGTCCGAAAGCGTGTCCCGGTGCACCCCCCACACGCCCCGCAGCACGTCGCAGATCTCGCCCAAGGTGGCGTAGGCCTTCACCGCGGCAAGAATGCGCGGAACCAGGTTCTCCGCCGGAGCCTGTGCCCCCTGGCGCAGCGCTTCCAGCGCCGCGTTCACTTCGACCGGGTTGCGGGCGGCCTTCACCGCCTGGATGCATGACTCCTGCTCCCGCCGCACCTCCTTCTCGTCCACGTGAAAGATCTCGGCGCCCTTGCGGCCGATTCCGTCCGAGACGCTCTTCTGGAACCGGTTGACCCCCACCACGATGCGCTTGCCGGAATCCACCTCCTGCTGATAGCGATAGGCGACCTCGAGGATCTCCCTCTGGTAGTAGCCCGACTCGACCGCGGCAACGGCCCCGCCCAGGCCTTCGATCCGATCCATTTCCTCCCGCACCCGGCTTTCGAGCTCATCGGTGAGGCGCTCTACGTAATACGAGCCGGCAAGAGGGTCGGCGACCTCGGTTGCTCCCGCCTCGTGCGCAATGATCTGCTGCGTTCGCAGGGCGATCTGCTGGGCGAACTGCGTGGGGATCGCCAGCCCTTCGTCGTAGCAGGAGAGCGCCATGGACTGCACCCCTCCGAGCACGGCGGCCAGGGCCTGGAACGCCGCCCGGATGATGTTGTTTTCGGGCTGCTGGGTGGTCAGGGCGGACCCCCCGGTCTGGGTGTGCGTGCGCAGCATGCAGGCCCGATCGCTGCGCGCGCCGTAGCGTTCCCGCATGAGGCGCGCCCAGATGCGACGGAGGGCGCGGTACTTGGCGATCTCTTGGAAAAAGTCGTTATGGGTGTTGAAGATCCAGGAGATCCGCGGGGCGAACTCGTCGATCGCGAGCCCTCTTTCGAGCACGGCATCGACGTAGGCGAGGGCGTTGGCAAGGCTGAAAGCCATCTCCTGGACCGCCGTGGCCCCCGCGTCGCGGATGTGGTAGCCGCTCACGCTGATGGCGTTCCACCGGGGGATGTGTGCGGCGCAGTAGGCCATGAGGTCTGCCGCCAGCCGCACGGAGGGCCGCGGCGGGAAGATGTACGTGCCGCGGGCCACGTATTCCTTGAGGATGTCGTTCTGCACGGTCCCGCTCAGCTTCTCGAGGGGAACGCCCTGCTTCTCGGCGACCGCCGCGACCATCATCAGCAGGATGGCGGCCGGCGCATTGATCGTCATGGAGGTGGTGACGCGGTCCAGGGGAATGCGGTCGAAGAGGATCTCCATGTCCTTGAGCGAATCGATCGCCACTCCCACCTTTCCGGTCTCCCCCTCCGCGACCGGATGGTCGGAGTCGTAGCCCATCTGGGTCGGCAGGTCGAAGGCCACGCTCAGGCCGGTCTGCCCCTGGTCCAGGAGGTAGCGGAACCGCTCGTTGGTCTGTTCGGCGGTCCCGAAACCGGCGTATTGTCGCATCGTCCAGAGCCGGGTTCGGTAGCCGGTGCTGAAGAGCCCCCGGGTGAAAGGGTAGCGGCCCGGGGTCTCGCCGTCTCGGTCGGGGGCGTCGGCGCTCGTGTAGAACGGCTTCAGCGGAATTCCGGAGCTGTTGACGATTTCCTGGCCGGTCCCCTCGGAATCGCCGTTCGAGCACCGCTCACCGGCTGATTCCGCGGGCCCCGAGGGATTTGCCGCGCTCGCGAGGTCCGGCGTTTCTTCGCGTTCCATGGGAAGCCGCCTTTCGCATAGGAGAATGGAGGGAGCCGTCGTCCCGTCCTTTTAAGAATACGATGATCTTAGCCGTCCCGGAGGATGCGAAACAACTCGAGACGCCTGCGCGGGCGTTCCTCGACCCTTGACGCATTTCCCGGCGGATACTACCTTACATCTTCTTGTCGTGCCTGACGTCGGCGGAAACGAGGGTCTCTGCAACATCCATCCGCGAGTCAACGGGAGGAAAGACCAATGGCGGAAAGGAACGAAGCGTACATCGTGAGCGCGGTGCGGACGGCGGTCGGCAGAAGGGGCGGTGCGCTGAGCCAGTGGAGGCCTGAAGAGCTCCTGGCGGAGGTCCTGAAGGAGCTGGTGAAAAGGGCCAAGGTCTCCCCCGAGTGCGTGGAGGACGTGGTCTGCGGCATCGTTTATCAGGTCGGCGAGCAGGCCTTCTCGGTGCCCCGGATGGCCGTACACGCGGCCGGCTTTCCGGACGCGGTCCCCGGGATGACCTGCAATCGTCAGTGCGGCAGCTCGCTGTCCGCCATCCAGATCGCGAGCTCCATGATCCAGGCGGGCCACATGGACTGCGTCGTCGCCTGCGGCGTGGAGATCATGAGCAAGTACCCGATCATGTCGGACTGGTTCGGGCTGCAGTACGCGGACGGCCGGCCGGCAGGAACCCCCTTCGGGCCGAGCTACATGAACGCCATGGGCGGCGAGTTGATCGACCAGGGACAGGCGGCAGAGCGCATTGCGAAGAAATGGGGGCTGAACAAACAGGATCTGGACGCCTTCAGCCTCCGGAGCCATCAGCGGGCCCACAAGGCGACCGTGGAAGGAAGGTTCAAACGAGAGATCCTGCCGCTCCAGACGAAGGATGCCCAGGGAAACACCTTCTTGTTCGAGAAGGATGAGCCGGTGCGGGCGGATACCTCGATGGAGAAGTTGGCCTCCCTCAAGACCGTCTTCAACACGGAGATGATCACCGCCGGCAACTCGAGCCCGATCACCGACGGCGCTTCGGCGGTCCTGCTGATGAGCGGCAAGCTGGCCAAGCAGCTCGGGATCGAGCCGAGAGCTCGAATCGTTGTCAACACCGCCGTGGGGAGCGATCCGAAGCTCATGCTGACCGGGCCCATCCAGGCGACTCCCAAGGCTCTCCAGAAAGCAGGCCTCAAGCTCCAGGACATGGACGTCGTCGAGATCAACGAGGCGTTCGCACCCATTCCGCTGGCCTGGGGCAAAGTCCACAAGGCCGACTGGGAAAAGGTGAACATCAACGGAGGTGCCATCGCGCTGGGGCATCCGGTGGGCAACTCGGGCTGCCGCCTGACCGTGACGGCCCTGCACGAGCTCGAGCGAACCAAGGGGCGGTACGGCCTGATTACGCTCTGCACCGGCGGAGCGATGGCGCCGGCTACGATCATCGAGAGGATCTGAATCAGGAGCTCTCCGGCGGTGGTCATGGTGAGCAGGTTGGAGACGGAGTTGAAGGTGCGGCTCGAAGGAGCCGCGGCTTACCAGAGGGTCTGCCGGAGGCTCGGCCCGCCTGCAGACGAGTGGGACCAGGAGAACCACTATTATCGTTCCGCGGACGGTTCGATCCCCGGCAAGAGCGGTGTGATCCGGATGCGAGCGGAGAAGGGACGAGTGCTCTTCACGGTCAAGCTCGACGGGACCTTGCAGGAAGGCCTCGCCCGCGCAATGGAATTCGAGCTTCCCTGGAAGGGGGAGGGCCGAGGATGGCCTCCCCCTCCGGAGTCTCTCTGGGAAGTCGGGCACCCCGGCATGGATGCGCTGGCTGCGCGCCGCGGCGGGCGGCTTCCCCTGGTGTGGATCGGACAGATGACCAACCGCAGGAAGACGTTCCGTTTTTCAGAGAGCCTCCTCCTGGAGGTCGATGCATCCCGGTATCCGGACGGCTGCACCGATTACGAGCTGGAGCTGGAAACGCCTGACCCGGATCGTGACCGCGCGCTCGTCAGCCGCCGGCTGGAGGAGGCCGGGATCCCTTACATCCCCCAGGTCGAAACCAAGTACCAGCGCTTTCTCCGACACCTGGCGACCTGACCTAGGAGCCCGCGGGCCCTCTTCCGGTCAGGCGTCGAGGACGACGAGATCGTCCGGAAAGTCGGTCAGCTTCTCGGGCTCCTTCTCCGTAATCAGGTAGCAGTTCTCGAGCCCGATGCCGCCCAGCCCCGGCAGAAAGATCTTGGGTTCCAGGGCGAGGACCATGCCCGGGGCCAGGCAGGCTTCGGAGCGCGCAGAGAGGACGGGCCACTCGTCCAGCTCCAATCCCACCCCGTGGGCGAGGAACCGCACCTGGTTGCGGCCCGTGCCCATCAGGTGCGGCCGGAAGCGATGCCCCTCGAGCGGTCCCATGACCTGCTCGTAGATATCGGCGCACCGGGCGCCGGGTTTCAGGAGGGATACCGCTTCATCCTGTATCCGCCGGCACAGTTGGTAGGCTTCGCGGCCCTCGGCCGGGAGATCGCCGAGCGAGTAGGTGCGGGCTTTGTCCACACAGTAGCCGCAATAACCGAAGACGAGATCGACCAGAACCGGCTCGTTGCGCCGGATCCGGCGGGTGCCGCAGCCGTGAGGCATGGCCGGGCAGAGTCCCAGCCCGCCCACCGGACTGTCGATGCAGGTCGGATAGCAGGCACTGGGGCCGCTCACCACCGGACCGAAAAAAAGCTCCTGGTTCCAGCGGCGGAAGCGGACGAGCCCCTGATGCTCCTCCAACCGCAGCGCCCGTTCGATCTCGGCGGCAAACTCCAGCTCGCGCAGACCCTCCCGCAGCCACAGCGGGATCCGGGCGTACACGCGCGCTTCCCGCCGGGCGGCTTCCCGCAGCCATTCGATCTCCAAGGGCGACTTGATCTGCCGCACCTCCCGCAAGAGCGGCGTCGCATCTTCGAAGCGCACTCCCGGCAGGATTTCCCGCATCTGCAGATACTCCCTGGCGGGCAGCACGTCCAGCTCGAGCCCGATGCGCATTCCTTGCAGCGGGCCGGTGACCTGGATCAGGGTCTTGCGATCCCGGAGCGGACGGACTTCGGCCAGCGGCGATTCGTTCCGTGCCCGTTCCGGATGCCGGCGCACCAGAAGGACGGGTTCGCCCTCCGTGGGTATCCACAGGATGCCGTCCTGGAGAGTGCCCGAGAAATAGTACAAATCGACGGACTGAAGCAGCAAAAGCCCGTCCATGGATGCCTGTCGCAGGCGCTCCCGGATGCGTCCGAGGCGCCCGAGGAGCTCGGTCCTCGGCAGCAGAAGAGCGCGGTAGCGCTGCAGTGCCTCATCCATGTCATCTCCCTCGGCAGCCGGTCGCCGGTCAGAAGAGAACAGGCCCGGCGAGACCCGCTCCCCCGATTGCGTTGGCTGTTTCCCTTTTCGGCCCACGGGGAAAGGGGCCGCTCTGCGCTTTCACTTTCACCTCTCACCTTCCTCCCCCTTTTGCTCGGGGTTTGTCAAGGGAGAGACTGTCGGTTATGCTAGCTTTTTCGATCGGTGCAAGAGCAGGCGATGCTGGGGCGAACGTGCCCGTGGATGCGGGCCGGCTCCATCGGGGGTAACAGGAATGAAGTACACGAGGATCGTCACCCACGACGATCTGGACGGCGTGGTCTCGGCCGCACTGTGCAGCCTGGCCGAAGGCATCGATGATCTGCGCTTTGCCGGACCGGGCTCGATCCTGGACATGGGCCTGGGGGTGGGGCCGGAGACGATCGTCTGCGACCTGCCCCATCACCCGGCCGCGGGGCGCTGGTTCGATCACCACGCCGGCAACCTCGAGGATTTCAAGCTCAAGGGCGGCGACCCCGTCAGCATCTCCGGCCGTTTCCAGCTCGCCAAGAGTTGCGCTCGCGTGGTTTTCGACTACTACCGGGAGCACTTTGCCTTCCCCGAATTCATCCCGGTCACGGTTGAGGAAACCGACCGCGTCGACAGCTTCGACTACGGCAGCGTGGAGGACTGGCGCAAGGAGACTCCCGGCAGGCTCCTTGCCGACACCCTCAGCATCAGTTTCCCCTCCCGCAGGGAACGGGAAGGATACATGAGGCATCTAATGCGAAGCGTTCGATCACGCCCGCTGGAAGAGGTCCTCAAGGATCCTCGGGTCCAGGCGGCTTCCGAGCAATACCGGCAGACGGCTTCCAAGAACCTCGAGCTCATCACGCGTATCGGCGTGTTCCTGCCGGAGGATGAGGACCGGGAGGTCGTGATCCTGGACACAACGCCCTTCAAACGCGAGCCCAATCTCATCAAGAGCCTGGCTTTTCTGGTGTTCCGAAGCGCCAAGGCGGTGCTCGAGGTCAAGAGCCTCTATCGCCAGGGCCGCAAGACCAACGAGCTTGGCTTTTCCATGTCTCTGAGCCCGTCCATGGAAGTGGAGTCTTCCGAGAAAGACGTCGGCGAGATCATGCGCGCCCTGAACATCGGCGACGGCCATCGGGGCGCCGGGGCGGGCCGAAAGCCCTGTGCCTCGAAGTCCGAGATGCTCAAGCACAAGGAATCCATGGTGCGCCAGATCTTTTCCCTGTGGAAGGAACAGCGACTCCACGCGGGCGGGCACGCGCAAGCGGGGCAGCGGGGATAGCGCGTTGGAATCGATCGCGTCGACCATCATCCGTCACTCCTACCTGGGCCTGTTCATCCTGATACTGGCCTGCAGCTTCGGATTTCCCTTCTCGAAGACCCTGACACTCCTGGGGAGCGGCGTCCTGGCGTCTCGAGAAACGGGCAGCCTGCCTCTGTATATGCTGGCCGGGCTCGTAGGGTTGGTCACGGCGGACAGCATCTACTTCCTGGCCGGTACCCTCGGGGGCGAGAGGATTCTGAGACTCCGCTGGCTGGCGCGGCCGGGAGCTCGGAGACTCTTCGAATCCGCAGAAGAACGATTCCGGGATTACGGGGGCGCGGCCGTGTTCAGCGCCCGCTTCACCCCCTATCTCAGGGGCCTGGTGTTCCTTGCGGCCGGCATGAGCCGCATGCCGGCCGCCCGCTTTCTCGCCGCAGACTCCCTCTCGGCCCTGATCTTGGTGCCGGCTGCCACGCTGGCCGGCTTCCTGCTGTCACGACATGGCAACGCGCTGGTGACCGCCTTCTCCCAGGCACAGGGCATTCTCGCGGTCGTGTCCGTGCTGGTGATCGCCGTCCTGTTCCTCGTACCCATTGGGCGCGGGCGCCGGAGAAGCTGAGACAGCCGGCGGTCTGAAGCGTTGTTTGACAAGCGTCAAAACGCAGTGCTACAAAAGGAGCTACGCTTACACACACCGGGACGTCGTGCGCATGGGGTTTGTGCGGAAATGCGCTCCGGTTGAGAAAGGAGGTGATGGAAAGATCTTCGTTCGGGCAGGGGTATTCGTGGATGCTCAATTCTCTTGTGGAGGTGAATCATGAAAAAACTCGGAATCGGGATCGCGCTCTGCCTCATCATGATCATGGTCAGCTCTGTGTACGGGGAACAGCCTCGTGGGAACTGCGGCTGCGGACTCGGCACCATGGCCTTCGAAGGGAAGAACGGCCTGCTGTTCCAGGTGCTGGCCGCCACCACCAACGGAAGCTTCGGGAACCAGACGTTCGGGATTACCTCGGGCACCCTGGAATGCGAGCAGGCTCCTTCGTTTACCTCCAACGAGCCGTTGAATCGATTCGTCAAAGACAACATGGACGACCTGGCCAAGGACATTGCTCAGGGCCGCGGCGAATCCCTGGATACGCTGGCTGAGCTGATGGGAATCCCCGCCGAGGAAAGGCCGCTGTTCTACGCCAGGCTGCAAACGAGCTTTTCCGAGATCTTCCCCTCCGGGACGATCACTCACGTGGATGTGCTGGAGAACATCGCGAAGGTGATGCAAGGCTGATCCCGGAGCTTTCCTTGATCCGTCGAACGGGGAGATACGGAGGCGCGCGACGATCCGTGTCTCCCTTTTTGTTTCTCCTGGTCGCCGTCCAGGCCTGCAGCGCCGGGCTCGCCGCGGCCGCGAGCGGCCCGGGAGCGGATGCCCTGCTGGAGCGGGCGGCCGCGCAAAGACTGCACGAGGACCCGTACTGGTGGACCCTCCTTCACTATCGCCGCACTCTGTGCGGCGTTCGCAGCCTCGTCGATGATCCGCGGTTCTTCCTTGCGCAGGACGGGAAGAGCAACCCGGAATCCGAGCTGCACGCCACGCTCCGCGCCCTGTTCGAGCCGGGCGGGGAAGGCTCGGAAGAGCTCGCGTGCAGGTTCGTGGCTCGCCACGCCTGGCTGCGGGAAAGGCTCGGCGCCGGGGAGTTGGGCATCCCGGAGACGAGCTGCCGCAGCTTCCAGGAGACCATGGACAGGATCCGGCCGAGGTCGGTGACCCTGACTTTTCCCACCTCCTACATCAACAGCCCGGCTTCGATGTTCGGGCATACCCTCCTGAGAATCGACAGCGACTCTGAAAGCAGGCTGATGTCCCAGGCGGTGAACTATGCCGCCACGGGGCTCGACACCAACGGGCTCCTGTTCGCGTTCAAGGGCATATTCGGTCTGTACAAGGGCTATTTCTCGATCCTGCCCTATTACGAGAGAGTGGAGCAGTACAACGACATCGACCAGAGGGACATCTGGGAGTATCCGCTGAACCTGACGCCGGAGGAGGTGATGCGGATGCTGAGGCACCTCTGGGAGCTGCAGTCCATCTATTCCGACTACTATTTCTTCGACGAGAACTGCTCTTACACCCTGCTGTTTCTCCTGGATGCGGCCCGCCCTTCTCTGAAGCTCACGGACTCCTTCGACCTGTGGGTGATGCCCCTCGACACGATCCGGGAGGTCCGCAGCACGGGCCTGATTGAGGGCGCCGCATACAGGCCTTCGCGAGCCGCCAGGATCCGTTATCTGATCGGCCCTCTGGACGAGGACGACCGCCGCCTGGCCCTGTCCATCGCCAGGGGCGAAGCGGAGCCCGAAGCCGTCTCGCAGGCGCTCGTGCCGGCACCCCAGACCCGGCTCCGGATGCTGGATCTCGCCGCCGAGTACGTCCAGCACCGGTACTCGGAGGAGGAGCTTTCCAGGGAAGCCTATGTGCAGCTTTTTCTCGGGATCCTGCGTGCCAGGAGCGCTCTCGGCACGCCCGGGGAGATCGAGTCCGAGGTGCCGGCGCCCGTCGAACCCACGCTGGGCCATCCATCGAACAAGCTCGGCATCGCGGTCGGAACCCGGGATTTCGAAGGGCGTCAGCTCTTCCAGGAGGTGCGCTATCGGCCCGCGTACCACGATCTCACCGACCCGGACGAAGGCTACATCGAGGGCTCGCAAATCGAATTCTTCGACGTGACCGTGCGGTACTATGACCGGCGCAGCCAATTGAAGCTCCAGAGGCTCGACATCGTGAACATCGTCTCGCTGGCCCCGAGGGACCGCTTCTTCAAGCCGATTTCGTGGGAAGTCGAGACCGGGCTCACTCGGGAGACCACTCCGAAGGGAGAGGAAGCGCTGCTCTATCAGCTGAACGCCGGGGGCGGGCTCACTTACAGGAACCGTTTTGCCGGGCTCGTGTCGCTGCTGCTCGAGACGCACGTCCGCGCGGGGGAGAAGCTGGAGGACCACTACGGTCTGGGCATCGGCGGCTCGGCCGGTCTGTTGAGAAGCGTGGGCCGGCTGTGGAAAGTCCAACTGTACGGCCGGCCCGTCTACAACGGGTTGGCCGAGTCCTACCTGCGAGTGGATTTCGGATGCCGACAGCGGTTCCGTCTCGGTGCGGCAAGCGCTCTCGGCCTCGACTTCCTCGGCAGGATGGTCGAGGGGGACCTGGAAACCGAGATCAAGCTGGGCTGGAGCGTGTTCTTTTGAGAGGCTGTCGATAAAGGCTCATCTGCGGCGTTGCGCTCATGGCGGAGGGAGGCTTGGCAAGCCTGCCCCGGCGCAGGCCGGGGTCTCCTGTGACTCCCGGTTACGCCTCATTCCCTCAGGATTTGACTCGCGCCGTCCATGGCGCTCGCCCTGCGGGCGCATCGTCCTTGCGCATGATGCGTCCAATCCCGCTGTCCTGCGGAATGGTCGCGCGCCTTGCATCCGGGCATTTCTCAACAGCCTCTCAAGAGCAGTCTTTTCGAGACCCTCTTGCGGGGGTGTCACGTGCAGAAACGGCGCACGAAGTCGTAGAGCACTCGCAACCCGAACCGGAACCCCTCCACGGGAATGCGCTCGTCGTGGCCGTGCATGAGCTCGATGAACGGAAACCGCGCGGGCAGTTTCACCGGTGAAAAACCGAAACAGCGAATACCCAGGCGGCTGTAGTGCTTGGCGTCCGTGAACCCGGGGGCCATGTAGGGAACCACGATGGCCAGCGGATCATGCAGCCTGAGGGCCTCGCTCATCCGGGCCAGAATCGGGTCCTGCAGGGGGGCGGCGACGGCCGGCATCTGGAAGACGATTTCGATCTGGTAGTCGTCCCCGATGACCGCTCGCACCTCGCGTACGAAGTCCTCGGCGGTCTGCCCCGGCAAAGTTCTGCCGTCCACTTCCAGGACCGCCTCGGAAGGCAACACATTGATCTTTTCGCCCGCCCTCAGGACAGTAGGATTGGCGGTATTGTGGAGGACGGCGTACAGGCTTCGCGCCAGAGACTTGTCCGGGAACACCCTCTCCAGAAGGATCCGGCTGAAGCGCGGGTCGAGGATCTTGCGCAGGACCTGGCGGTTGGGAAAGGACTGGTGTCGGGCCATGGTCTCGAGGAAGACGGCGGCCTGCTCAGTCCGGTGGAAGGGGAGCCGACGGCTGCCGAGGCGTTCGGCGGCTCTCCCGATCTTGGCCACGGCGCCGTCCCAGTTGGGAAGCGATCCGTGCCCGGGCTCACCGGTGGCCCTGATGCGGATCCAGCAGATCCCTTTTTCCGCGGTCTGCACCGGGTAGAAATGCTTGCCGCCCACGATCCGGCTGAAACCGCCGATCTCGCCAAGGCAGTACTCGGCCTCGACCTGCTCGGGATGATGCTCGACCAGCCAGGCCGAGCCGTAGCGGCCGCCGGTCTCCTCGTCCGCCACCGCGGCAAAGATGACGTCCCGGGCCAGGCTGACCCCTTGCCGCCGCAGCAGCAGCAGCGTGGCGAGGCTCATGGCCGCCATGTGTTTCATGTCCAGGGCGCCCCGGCCCCACAAGCACCCCTCGTCCAGCTCGCCGCCGAACGGATCATGGCTCCAGCGCTCCCGCTCCACGCCCACCACGTCCAGGTGAGCACTGAGGAGAAGCGGCCTGGCGGCGCCCGACCCCTTCAGGCGGGAGACGAGGTTCGCCCGGCCCGGCGCGCTCTCGAAGATCTCGAAGGGGATTCCTTCCTTTTCCAGGATGCCCGCCAGGTAGGCGCACGCAGGGGCCTCGCCGCCCGGGGGATTGGTCGTGTCGAAGCGCAGGAGAGCACGTAAGCACTCGAGCGCTTCTTCATCGATGGACTTCCAAGCGGTCTCTGAGATCTCTGTCCCCGCACCTGCAGACATCGTGACCTCCTTCGGAAGGTGTCGGAGGCGCTGCCCGAGCCCTCAGATCCAATCTTCCTTGCGATACCACTCGACCGTCTCGCGGATGCCGACGCGAGCATCGGGGTAGAGGAAGACATATCCCAGGTCTTTCAGCTTCCGGTTGCTGTAGGAGATGTCCTTTCCCAGGAACCGGATCGTGTCCTTCTCCAGATTGGGCGGGTGGTGGGTGAAGCGGCGCGACACGGTCTTCTCGACGGCGGCCGCTCCCAAGAGGATGCCCTTGAGCAGGGAGACGGGAAACGGGGGGAGCAGTCGCACCGGCTTGCCCGTGAGGTCGCCCATGTAGCGAACGAATTCGACCATGTTCACCTGGGTGTCGTCATTCAGGTTGAAAGCCTCTCCGAGTGCCTCCCCCCTGCTGCAGAGGAAGTGGGCTGCCGCACATACGTCCCGCACGTGGACGAAGGGGATGCGCGTGGTGAAATTGCGGGGTACGGCCAGGTGATTTCGGCTGGCGTAGTGCATCAGCAGGCGGCCCATGCCGTAGATGCCGCGAGGGCCGTAGACGCCCGTCGGGCGCAGAATCGTGTAGCGCAGGCCCTGGGTTCGGCCCAGACGCATCACGAGCTGTTCCTGCTCGTGCTTGGACTTCAGATAGTCGTTCGGAGGAGCCTTGGGGTCCTCCTCGCGGATCGGCAGGAACTCCGCGGGGGGGAACCCGTAGACGCCCCCTGCGCCCCACAAGACGAGCCTGCGGAACCCCTTTTCCGCCGCTACCAGGCCGCACAGCTCCCGGGTCCCGTCGACGTTCACTTTGCGCAATGCCTCCCACGGGGCCGAATAGCTGAAGAGGCCCGCCACATGAAAGACGTAATCCACGCCCTTGACCGCCTCCCGGAGGGTTGCCGGCCGCGTCAGGTCGGACGGGACGAACTCCACCCCGAGGGCCTTCAGTACGCCGGGAAACCTGCCCCGGCCGGGATCGTCCGTGCGATAGCTTTCCCCGAGATCCGTGGCGCGCACCCTGTGCCCGGCCTGGTGCAGGACCTCCACCATGTGGGACCCGATGAAACCGCACGAGCCCGTGACCAGGCTGAGCGGGCGGGCTGTGGTCTTGCTGCGGGCTCGGCGGCGGTTTCCCGTCCCGGAGCGGGCGGGTTTGTTGGAGGTCGGTGCCATCAGGGCTCTCCTGCACGGGTGAGAGGAAGAGGTGCCCCAACCTTATGGGACCGTACCGGAGCTGTCAATTTTTTGCTCTCTCCGCAAAGAAAAATGTTGCAAAAAAAGTTGTCTCTTGACATGATTCTGCGAAAATTTCCGGGCACGAGAACCCCGAGAACCTGAGAAAGATCAAGGTCGGGATTTGACCAGCCGATGTTATGTAGGGGCGACCGGCGGGCGCCCTCATCCCAGCCCGGCCGGTCGCCCTTAACAGAGATGATCATCAGGCCCCGAGAGCTTCGGGGGGGGCAGCGCCGTTGAGCTCCTGCGCAGGCCAGATGAAACGTATGGATCGCATCCGAGTTGCACGCTCCAGGGCGTTGCGCGCCCTCCTCAACGGCTTCCCCGCTCGCTGGATCCACCTCACCTACGACCTGTACAGCAAAATCTATCAAGGGCAGCTCCGCCTGGGGCTTCCGGTTTCCCGGAAGCTGCTCAAAACGGAAGGCGAGATGCGCGCCCGGGCAACGGGGAAACTGGCGCTTGCCCTGTACCATATCTTCTATCACGCCACAGGGTCGCGGATTCCCCGTCCCGAGATCAAGCGGGTGCTGATGGACGAGCTGGACAGAAAGTGGCTCCGTCTGACCGAGGACGTGATCCTGTTGAGCAAGGATCAGCTCACGCACCTGGCGGAGGAACGCTTCCATATCGGCCGCAGGTTCTTGCCCGACATCCTGGCAGAGGCGGGACGGCGCCGGATCCTCAAGGAGACCCTGCGCCAGTACAACGTGCCTGCCTACTTCGAGAGCGAGATCGAGGAGAGGGAGCAGAACGGCCGAGGCGATTATGAGTTGGTCCATTACCGTGACTTCACCGAGGAAGGCAAGGCGATCGGTTTCAGAAGGCTGGCCAGCATGGAGGGGGTGACGGCCGGCGACAGCCGTCCTTCGGTCGTGCTCGTGCCCGGCATCGGATGCAACAGCAATTGCTTCGACCTGAGCAACCGCTACTCCCTTGCAAAGGACCTGTCCGACCTGGGGTGCTGGGTCTACCTGTTCGATCCGCGCGGCATGGGCGTGAACCAGGGAAAGTTCGACCCTCTGTGCACGGTGGACACCCTGATCGACTACGACCTGGCTACGGCGAGCCGATTCATCTACCGCAGGAGCAAAGGCAAGCCCATGATCCTGGTCGGGCACAGCATGGGCGGCATGATCTGCGAGGCCATGGTGCTGACCTGGAGCCTGCGGCGCCACCTGCATCGCCTGGACGTGTTCAGCAGCGAACAGCGTGAGCAGCTCGACAAGATCCTGCCGCCTCTCCAGGAAGCGGAAGAGAGCCTGTCCATGATCCGGGGGATCATCAGCCTCGGATCTCCCAAGTCATTTCAAAAATGGAGTCACGTCCTCTTCCCGGCGACCCTCTGGCTGAATCATCTCTCGCGGATCTTCCGCCTGCGCTACGTGCCCTTTCGGGAGACCATCTGGTTTCTCACCCGTCTTCCGGGAGTGCGCCTCGGGACAGAGGCGCTGATGAACACCAACGTGGCCAACCTCAACTTCCTCATCAACCCCGAAAACCACAAAGCAGACAGGAAATTCGTCACCCGATTCCTCCAGGAATGCGGCGAGTCCTTCCCTCTGGGGCTGGGATTTCAGTTCCTCAAGGCGATCTACAACGGGGAAGGCTTCAAGAGGATGGATGCGACGAGATTGAATTATTCGGAGCTGCTCAGCTTGTTTCCGGAAAACCTTCCGATCTTCCACTTCTGGGGCACCGAAGACCCCTTGGCTCCGCTCGGCAATCTGAGCTACAGCCGGAACTACCCCCATCAGGTCAAGAAGGTCTACCGGCTTGCACGGCCGCAGGATCTGGCCGGGGTCGAGATCACGACGGAGCGAAGCCAGCTCGTCGACTTCGTCGTGGAGGGGGCCAATCACCTCGACCTTCTGTACGGCAAGAGCGCCGAGCAGATCATCCAGCCGCTCCTGGTCCGGGCCGTGCGCGAGGTCTGGGCGGGGTGGATGTATTCCGGCAAACAGATCGCCGCCTAGGAGGCCGTTGAAAGAGGCCCATCTGCGGAGCTTGTTGCCGGCCATTTGTAGGGGCGAAAGAGTTTTCGCCCTACTTCGCGCCTTGCTCCAGGCATTCTGACCCGCCCCGCCGGAATCGAAATCTTTCCGTAGATTTACAAAATTGACTTGTCTTTTGCGTCCGTTTTGACTAAAAGTTAAAGAACCTTATCACCGAGGCGACGGAAATGCCCAACGGCCGGATCCCTGTCCGTGAAAAAAGGAAGCCTGTGCCACGGGCGCGGAGATCCCCGCGGCCGGCGGCCCGCTCCCTCCGCCGACCTACTGGCGCAGGGCTGTTCGCCTGGTTTGCGACCGCTTGCCTGATCGCTGCCCTTGCGGTCGCCGTGCACAAGACCGAGGGCGCCTATCGAAACCAGAAGACGGGCGCCCTCAGGTCCGCTTCGCTCCGGTTTTTCAGAGCCGCATCTCATCCGGACGTCCGCCAGGACAGAATGGCGGCCATCATCATCGACGACCTGGGTCACGACCTGGAGATGGCCGAGAAATTTCTCGCTCTCAAGCTTCCGCTCACCTATTCCGTATTGCCTTACCGGCACTACAGCGAGGCCCTGTCCAAAAAGATCTGCGAGAGAGGAGGGGAGGTCCTTCTGCACGTGCCCCTGGAACCGAGGGACTATCCCGAGGTGAATCCGGGGGCAGGGTGCCTGCTCACGTCGATGGGAAGGGAAGCCATTCAGAGCGAAATCAACGATCAGATCGACTCGCTGCCTTGCTGCGCGGGAGTGAGCAGCTACATGGGCTCGTCCTTCACCGAGAGCGTGGCTCCGATGACCTGGATGCTTGCGGTGATTCGCGAAAGGGGTCTATTCTTTGTGGACAGTCTCACCACGCCCGAGTCCGTTGCCGGAAGGGTGGCAACGGCCCGCCGCCTGCCCTGGGCGCAGAGGAGCCATTTTCTGGATGAGCAGAGAACAGTGGACTACGTGGTCCGGCAGCTCTGCGCACTGGCCGATTCTGCTTTGCAGAACGGCTGGGCACTGGGGATCGGACACCCGTTCGAGGAAACCCTGCAGGCCCTCCCCAGAGGAATGGCGGCTCTCGCCGAAAAAGGGATCCGGCTCGTCCCCGTATCTGAGCTGACGCTGCAGGAGCGCCTGCCGCAGCGCGAATCATCGGTCTTGAGCGCCGGAAAGGGAGATGGAAGCGACCATCCCGCTGCACCGAAGAGGCAGCCCTCCTGAGGCTGTCGTACGTGGCCGGCCCGGTGGTCCGCTCCTGTTCGGGGCGGGCCTGCTGGCGATCGTTTTGCTCTGCCTGCGGCCGGCGGAGACGGCGGGGTCGCAACCGGCCGACTCCGGCGCTAGCGTCCGCACGATCCGGCACTGGTGCCAGCCGGAATATACCCGCGTCGTGATCGAGACGGACCGGCACGTGCGCTATGAAGCCCACCGTCTGCCCGCGGATGCCGCCGCAAGTCGGCCGGCCAGGATCTATGTGGACCTCTTCCGGACTGCTTGTCCCCCGGACCAGGCCGGTGAGACGGATCTGCCCGAGGGCCCGGTCCAGCGGCTCCGAGCCGCCCTGTACGATCCGACGACGACGCGCCTCGTCCTCGACCTGCGGCAGGTGGGAGAACACCGCGTATTCTCCATGACGGAGCCGGAACGGATCGTCCTGGACCTCTGGCGGGAGAAGAAGCCGGAGAAGACGGAGCCCGCGGCGGCCGGCTCGGCCGGAGGTGCAAGTCCGTCCGCAGCGAGCCGCGCGGGCGGAATCGGCCGGCCGCGGCCGTTGATCGTCCTGGACCCGGGCCATGGGGGCGAAGATCCGGGCGCGGTGGGCCCGAGCGGTCTGCAGGAGAAAGACGTCGTGCTTTCGGTGGCCAGGAGGGTCAGTAAGATCCTGGCGGACGAGCAGGAGGCGCGGGTCCAACTCACTCGGGACACGGATCGGTTTCTCAGCCTGGAAGAGAGGACGTCGATCGCCAATGCCCGGGGCGCCGATCTGTTCGTTTCCATCCATGCCAATGCGGCTCCGAACCCCCGCGCTCAGGGCATCGAGACCTACTACCTGGACAATACGACCGATCGGGCCGCCATCCGCCTGGCAGCCCTGGAAAACGCCACGGCTCCTGGCAGGATCACCGATCTCCAGCGCATCCTCCGGGATCTCCAGCGGAACGCCAAGGTGATGGATTCCCACGCACTGGCCCGATTCGTTCAGAGCTCTCTGTTGCAGGGGGTGCGGGGATCGCACGCGCGGGTGCGGGACCTCGGGGCCAAAGGAAACCTCTTCTACGTTCTCATGGGTGCGAGCATGCCGAGCATCCTGGTCGAGATATCCTTCATCACCAACCCTCGGGAAGAGAAGCTCTTGCGAGATCCCGCATACCAGGACAAAGTCGCCAGGGGTATTGTCGCCGGCATTCTGGAGTATCTGGAAAGATCCTACTTCCCCGGCGTGATGGCCAGACAGGGCGGCCCCGAGGCCTAGGAGGCGAATTCTTGGACAGCTCCTAGTCCTGCAGGCCTTTCCAAAAGGCCCCCCGGCGAAGTATTGACAACCCGGGGGAATTGTGGTTCCTTAAGACTAACAAGGGCTTACATTGGCTGAGCGGATTCGAGCCTGCCTTGCCCGCGGACGCGCGGGACCTTCGTACCGAAACTGAAGCCGCACTCCAATCTTCGAAATTGGCGAATGGATTGTTCCAGTCCGCCACTTTGCGGGAAGGATCGCCATGAAGCGAACTTATCAGCCCAGCAACATCCGAAGAAAACGGACCCACGGTTTCCGTGCCCGCATGGAGACCCTGGGAGGAAGAAAAGTCCTGAGTCGCCGGAGACGCAAGGGGCGAAAGCGGATTTGCACCTGAGCCGGCGAGAGCGGCTCGGAATCCGGCAGGGCCTTTCGGATCGGATGAGCTCCCGTTCAGCCAGCAATCATGACGGACGCGCGGATCAGACTTTCTCCAAAGAAGACCGGATCTTGTTGCGGTCCGAATTTCTCGCGGCCACCCGGAAGGGGAGAAGAGTCTCGACCCGGTATTTTCTCGTCTTTTTGCGTTCCAACCGAAAAGGCCGGCCCCGCCTCGGCATCACGGTCAGCCGAAAGATCGGGAAAGCAGTCAAACGGAACTTCCTGAAGCGAAGGATCCGGGAGTTTTTTCGTGTGCACAAGGCGTACCTGCCGCGGGCGACGGACATGGTCATCGTAGCCAAGAAAGGGATCCCGGAGCTGCCGTACCAGATCATCTGCAAGGATCTCGAGCGCTTCCTGAGGAGCCAGCCTTGCCCAGAAGCGGAGCCATCATCGGGAGAGCGGAAGAATTGCTGAGGACCCTCCTCATCCTTGCTCTGAGATTCTATCAGACCTTCCTGTCACCTCTGCTGCCCCCTGCTTGCCGGTTCTATCCCTCCTGCTCCACCTATGCCGTGCAAGCGGTTCAGAGGTATGGCGCCTTCAAGGGCTCGTGGCTGGCGGCCAAGCGATTGGTCCGGTGTCACCCGTATCACCCGGGGGGAATCGATCCGGTGCCCTGACCCGGAGCCTGCGTGCATCCGGGCGGGCCCCGGCTGCCGGGGGGTTCCGGCAGAGCATCGGGTCCGGAGAGTTTCTTTCCTAAGAGGTTCTGTTCATGGAGAAACGTTATCTGCTGGCGGTTGTCCTCTGTTTTCTGATCCTGTTCCTGTACCAGGAGCTCGTGAAAAGGACCCAAGCCCCGCCTCCTGCCGAACAGGAGGAGCTCTCCCGATCCCCGCAGCGCGAGCCGGCGCCTCCGCCCCCCCCGGGAGCCCCCTCGGCGCCCGCGAGCGTTCCGGAAGCCGCGGCGCAGGCGGAGCGGGGACCCGAGCCTGCCTGCAAGGAGGTGGTGGTCCATACGGAGCTCGTCCGTGCGGTCTTCTGCGCGCACAACGGCAGGCTCATGAGCTGGAAGCTCAAGAACTATCGGAAGCCGACTCGCGCCGGGTGCAGCCTCCGGGCGCTCCTCGGCAGGGGGGCGGAGGTGGATGCGGGCACCCGGCTCCCCGAGGAGAAGTGGGTGGAGATGGTGCACGTGTCGGACCCCGAGGAGTATCCCCTGGGCCTGCAGATCACGGGTCAGAACGAGACGACTCCGGTGCGCGAGATGCTCGAGCCGAGTCTCTCCTCCCTGAACCTTCAGCCGTCCAACGAACCAGCCCGGCTCTCCTTTTCCGGGAAGGACGCATCGGGGCGACAGGTTCGCAGAACCTACACCTTCCGCCCGGACGCTTACCTCCTGAATCTGGAAATCGAGATCGAGGGGGTCGATGAGCGGCTGAAGGACTCCGGCGCGGGACTGATGCTGACCGAAAGGATCCGGGGGGAGGACCGGGACCGCTATACCTTCTCCGGGTTCATGGGGGTGGTGAACGGCGCTCTCAAGAAGGAGAAGGACCTGAAAGAAGACGAGCGCCAGTACTTTTCGGGGGACGTGAGCTGGGAAGGCTTCTCCAGCAAGTACTTCCTGAGCTGCCTCATCCCGGTCGACAACCCGGTCTCCAGCGTGAAGCTGGAGAAGCTCGACGGCGGCCCGGATCCGGATGAGGGCGGTCTGCTCGTTTCGACTCTGATCTACAGCTTCCAGGAACACCGGCAAGACGGCAGGGTGCGGTTCGCCTACGACCTCTACATCGGGCCCAAGGACCTCGACGTCTTGAAGCGGACCGGACACGCGCTCCAGCAGTCCATTGATCTGGGATGGTTCGGCTTCATCGCCAGACCTCTTCTGGCGGTGCTCAAGTTCTTCGACCGGTACACGCACAACTATGGGTTGGACATCATCCTGCTGACCGTCATCATCAAGATTCTGTTCTATCCCCTCACCCACAAGCAGTACCAGTCCATGAAGGAAATGCAGAAGCTGCAGCCCAAGCTGCAGGCGCTGCGGGAGAAGTACAAAGGGGATCGGGAGAGGCTGAATAGGGAGATGATGGACTTCTACCGCAGCCACAAGGTCAATCCGCTGAGCGGGTGCTGGCCCTTGCTCCTGCAGATCCCGGTCTTCTTCGCCCTCTACAAGGCCCTGCTGAACTCGATCGAGCTGCGCCAGGCTCCCTTCGTGCTCTGGATCCACGACCTTTCCGAGAAGGACCCCTGCTACATCACGCCGATCGTGATGGGAGTCACCATGTTCGTCCAGCAGAAGATGAGCCCCGCGGTCGGCGACCCGAATCAGCAGAAGATCATGATGCTCATGCCGCTGATTTTCACCGTGATGTTTCTCAACTTTCCGTCGGGGCTGGTCCTGTACTGGCTCGTCAACAACGTCTTGTCCATCGGCCAGCAGTATGTCACGCAGAACTGGAAGAAGTAATTTCAGCTTGGAGGGATTCCATGCGGTTCGTCGAAGTCGAAGGGAAGAGCAGAGAAGACGCCCTGGGAAAAGCTGCCCGGGAGCTGGGCGTGCCGGTAGAGGACATCGGAATCGAAATTCTCTCGGACGGCTCCCGCGGGTTCTTCGGCCTCATGGGTGCGAGGAAGGTGAAGATCCGGGCCTGGTCGAAACAGGACCTCGAGGAAGAGCATGAGGAAATCGGGGTGAGGCCGGAGGAGGGGAAAGAGGAAGACGAGGTCGACGAGGCGCCGGTCGCTCTCCGGAAAGGTCCGGCGAAGCCCTGCGCGGAGGAGGCCCAGCAGGTGTTGCAGGACATGCTGCCGTGGCTTTCAGAGCAAGCCAGGGTCGAGGTCAAGGAAGAGACTGTCGAGCGGGTGCTGCTGGAGATCCATGGCGACCGGACCGGCCTGTTGATCGGCAAACGGGGACAGACGCTCGACGCGCTGCAGTACCTCGTCAACAAGATCGTGAACCGCTCTCCGGAAGGAGGCAAACGGATCGAAGTGGACATGGAGCAATACCGGAAACGCCGGGAGCAGTCCCTTCGGAACATGGCCCTGCGGCTCGGAGAGAAGGCCAAAAAGAAGAAGAAGCCGATCACCATCGAGGCGATGAACGCCCACGACCGGCGCATCATCCATCTTACACTGAAGGACGACGAGGCTCTGGAGACCAAGAGTGTGGGAAAGGGAGAGATGCGCAAGCTGGTGATCCATCCTCTGAACCCATCGAGGCCTGGGCGGCATGAGGGCTCCGGCACTCCCGCGTGACGGCGATACCATCGCGGCGGTCTCCACCCCCTGCGGCGTGGGAGGCATCGGCATCGTCAGGATCACCGGGCCCGATGCGGAGCGCGTAGGGCGCGCGCTGTTTCGGCCCCGCAAGCCTCTGGAAAGCCTCCGCTCCCGCCATTTCCACTACGGACACATCCTGGACCCGGTTGAGGGAGGGACCATCGACGAGGTCCTGCTGGTCCTGATGCGCGCGCCGGCCACCTATACCCGTGAGGACGTGGTGGAGATCCATTGCCACGGGGGGCCCCTGCCGGTCCGGAGGATCCTGGAGGCGGCCCTCTCCCTGGGAGTGCGGCTTGCCGATCCGGGCGAGTTCACGCGGCGCGCCTTCCTGAACGGCAGGATCGACCTGGCACAGGCCGAGGCGGTCCTGGACACCGTCAACGCCAAGACCGAGACCGCCCTGCGCTTCGCCCAGAACCAGCTTTCAGGAAACCTGTCGCGCGAGATCCTGCGCATCCGGGAAGATGCGAGGGCCCTCCTGGTCGAGATCGAAGCCTGGCTCGATTTCCCCGAGGAAGACCTCCCGAGCCCCTCCTTCGGCGTCGTCCGGGAGCGGCTCGAGGGCCTGATCTCATCTCTTCAAACACTGCTGGGCACTTACTCCGAAGGCCGCCTGCACCGGGACGGGGCGACCCTGGTGATCGGCGGCGGCCCCAACGTGGGCAAGTCCACCCTGCTCAATGCCTTCCTGGGGGAGGAGCGGGCCATCGTGAGCCCGGTGCCGGGCACCACGCGCGATTACCTGGAGGAGCTCGCGCTTCTGGAGGGCCTGCCGGTGCGGCTGGTGGACACGGCCGGCCTGCGCGACGCCCGGGAGGAGATCGAGGCCCAGGGGGTCGAACGGGCGCGGCGCAAGATCGCGGCGGCGGACCTTTTCCTCTGCCTCGTGGATGCGTCGGCCTTCGAAGTCCGGGATTGGGCGGGCGTGCCGCCCGAGGGCGATGCCGCCAGGACCCTGCTGGTGGTGAACAAGTGCGATCTGGCGACTACGGAACGCCTGGAAACGATCCTCGGGGCGGTCCGGCCTTTCCCGGCCGTCTGCGTCTCGGCGCGCTACGGGCACGGGATGGACGGCTTGCGCAAGGCGATTGCGGACCGGCTGCTGCGCAAGGAGGCGGATCTGGACTCCAGGGCCGTGGTGACGAATCTCAGGCACCAGCAGTCTCTGCAGCGATGTGTGGACGCTCTGCGCGAGGCAGAGATCCAGGCGGCGCGACAGGCGCCCTTGGGGGACGTGCTGGCTTCCGATCTGCGCAGGGCGGTCCGGGCACTGGGAGAGATCGTGGGCGAGACCACGCCTGAAGAGATCCTGCGGCGGATCTTCGATGCTTTCTGCATCGGCAAGTAACGGGTCCTGAATCGGGGCGGGCGCGCGTTCGCCCCTGTCGGACGAGAAGATGACCTCGGATGCGGACCTCTACGACGTGATCGTGATCGGCGCAGGCCACGCGGGCTGCGAGGCGGCGCTGGCCGCGGCCCGCATGGGCTGCTCCACCCTGGTCCTGACCGCCAATCTGGACCTCGTGGCCTACATGTCGTGCAACCCGGCGATCGGAGGCCTTGCCAAGGGGCAGCTGGTGCGGGAGATTGATGCCCTCGGGGGCGAGATGGCCAAGGCGACCGACCGGACGGGCATCCAGTTCCGGCTCCTGAACCGGAGGAAGGGGCCGGCCGTGCGCTCTTCGCGTGCCCAGGCGGATCGGGACGGTTACAGACGGTATATGAAGAGGGCGCTCGAAGAACAGGAGCGGCTCCACCTCAGGCAAGGGATCGCCGAGAGGATCGTGGTCGAGAAGGGACGTGCCTGCGGGGTCGAAACCCACTACGGCGTGCAGCTCCGGTCCAAGGCCGTCATCGTGACGACCGGCACCTTCCTGCGCGGCCTCATGCACGTCGGGCTGAGCCGACAGCCGGGCGGCCGGGCCGGAGATTTTGCGGCCGTAGGCCTCTCGGAGAGCCTGGAGGGGCTGGGCATTCGACTGGGCCGGCTCAAGACCGGCACCACCCCCAGGCTCGACGGCCGGACCATCGATTTCGACGGCCTGGAGGTCCAGCCCGGGGACGCGGACCCCAGACCCTTCTCCTTCTCTACGCCTCGCATCACCCGGCCCCAGGTGCCTTGCCACATTACCTACACGAACGAGCGGACCCATGAGGCGATCCGTTCCGGTCTGGACCGGTCGCCCCTGTTCACGGGCGTGATCAAGGGGGTCGGCCCCCGCTATTGCCCGTCAGTGGAGGACAAGGTCGTCCGCTTCCCGGAGAAGGTCCGACACCAGGTCTTCCTCGAGCCCGAAGGTCTGGAGACGCGCGAGATCTACCCCAACGGGCTGGCCACCAGTCTGCCGGCAGACGTCCAGCTCTCCCTGCTGAGGACGATCCCCGGGCTGGAGCGGGTGGAAATCATGCGGCCCGGCTACGCCGTGGAGTATGACTTCGCGGATCCCACGCAGCTCGCCCCGTCCCTCGAGGTCAAGACGATTCCCCACCTGTTCTTCGCGGGCCAGATCAACGGCACCTCCGGGTACGAGGAAGCGGCTGCCCAGGGCATCATGGCGGGTATCAACGCGGTGGCCAGGATCCGGGGCGAGCCTCCCCTCGTGCTCGACCGGTCCGAGGCCTACATCGGCGTCCTCGTGGACGACCTGGTGACGCTCGGCACCTCCGAGCCCTACCGGATGTTCACGTCCCGCGCCGAATACCGGCTGCTCCTGAGAGAGGACAATGCGGACCTGCGCCTGTGCGAGAAGGGGTACGACCGCGGGCTGCTGCCGAAGGCCCGGTTCGATGCGTGTCAGGAGAAGAAGCGAGCGGTCCGGGAGCTGCTGGAGCGGCTCGAACGCTCGAAGCTTGCGCCCGATCCTGCCACGGCCCTGCTGCTCCGCGACCTGGGGCTGGAGCCGATCCGGCAGCCTACGGACCTCAAGCAGCTCCTGCGCCGGCCTTCGGTCACCTTCCTTCACCTGGCGCATTTCGGGGTTCCGATCGCAAGGTTCGACCGGCAGGTCCTGGAACAGGTGGAGATCCAGGCAAAGTACGAAAGCTACATCCAGCGCGAGTTCGAAGAAGTGGAGCGGTTCCGCAAGCTCGAGCACGTCTCGATTCCCCGGGATCTCGATTTCCGCTCGCTCTGCGGTCTGTCGCACGAGGTTCAGGAGAAGCTGGAACGGGTCCGGCCGATCAGCCTCGGACAGGCGTCCAGGATTCCGGGCGTCACTCCGGCAGCCATGACGAACCTCGTGATTCACCTGAAGCGGATGGGGGCGCTGTGAGCAGGATCCGGGTGTCAGGACGCTCCTCAGGGAGCGCCGGACCCCTCCTCGACCAGGATCTTCTCGTAAAACGGCTGCCCGTGGCGCATGTCGTGACTGTGGCAGTCCTTGCAGGGTTGCTCCAATGGAAAGTTGATGAGCAGCCGGTGCGTGTCGTTCTGCTCCAGCGGGCTGTGACCCGGGGCGCTCTTGCATGCGAAGCACCGGTGATTGGGCACGAGGCTGTAATACGCCGGGTCCCTCTGGCTGTCCATGTAGATGGGCGCAGCGGGCGGACGGATGGGTTCGGCGGCGCTCCTCGTCCAGTGCTTCAAGAGGAAGGAAAAGGCCGCCCGGTTGATTTGAAGGGGTCGCACAGACCCGGGATCGAAGTGGCAATCCGCGCAGATCTCGTGATGCTCCGCAGCACCGGAAGCCCGCCACCGCTTCACCGGGTCCTCCACCTCATGGCAGACGGTACACGCCCGGCCCGGGGGGGTGGTGAAGATGCGATGGACCAGGAAGGGAACGGCGACGAGCAGAAGCAGCAGGCCGCTCGCGGCCGGCTTGACCCACGCGCTGCGTGAGCCGAAGGAGTCTCTTGGGTGTGACACTGCATCCTCCTTGCTGGTTCTTGGAAAGGCCGCGTCCGCTGCACCCGCCCGTCACTGGCCGTGCAGCGCCTCGGACCGGCCGACCTGGTGAGCCTTTGCCGGATGGGTTCGGCCCGTCCGCGATGGCAGAATAGCCGACCGGAGGGAGCTCTTCTTTGATCTGGATCAAGTCATCGGTGATTTTGGGCTCTTTCGAGGGTCTCCATGGAATCGGATGAGACAGCCTCGAAGTGCCGGTACCATCCGGATGAGCCCGCGGTCGCGGTGTGCAGGAAATTCGGCTACGGGTACTGCGCCCGATGCTGCGGGCTGGAAGGCGGGGAAGCACGCTGCGCCTGCACCTCTCCCCGGGTGCACTGCGAAAGCCGGCAGGCGTGCATCGTGCATCACCTGCGCAGGAAAAAGAAGATCGGCCCTCGGGTCGTATAGCCGCGTGCCGGAGCGCGATCAAACGACGGGCAAGGGAGCCGTGACTCGGGGCGACGCCCGCGCGCCGCCGCCCCGGCCACCCGCCGCCAGCACGCCGTCCCCCATCAGTTGGTCTTCATGAAGTACCGGGGCCCCTGGAATTCGTAAGCCTGACTCCCGGCGTCCGCGCCCACGACGATCCACCCGGACCACATCCACGGCTTCGTGTAGGTCCACAGGACCGCGGGGAGTTGTACCGAGCTCTGATCGGTCCATCCCAGGGGAATGGTCAGGTAGCCGGTCTGGCCGTACAGGGGCAGGAACAGGATCGGCAAGAACCAGTCGTAGGAGCCCGGGGTCCATTGGAAGGTGGGGGCTCCGGTGAGGAGGTCTCCGTTCCCGGGCTCCAGGAGCTGAAAGGGGGCCTCGGCGCCATAGGTGGCGTACACGGCTTCGCAGGCTACCCGGGCGGCGCGGTAGGAGATCCGCATGTAACCGTCTTCCCCCCATTCCGGCCCCCAGCTGTTCCTCAGGATCCAGGCCTGGTCCGCGTCGTTCCAGCCGACGAGCATGATGGCGTGATTGGTGGGCGTGTAGTAGCAGGGACTGCTGTAGCAGTATTGGTTTGCGTCATTGAACACGCCGCCGCCGTAAGCCATGAAGGCGTCCGTGGCCTGCACCGCCGCGTTGACGGGTCCGTAGGTGAGGATCGCGGTCTTGATCGCGTCGACGTTGTTGCAGGGAAGGCGGCCCCAGCCCGCGAGCTTCACTTCGGTCGCCGGCTGGGCGCAGGCGGCGCCGCAATCCGAGGTCTGGCCCTCATCGTACGGGAAACACGCCTCGTCCACGACGCCGTGGTCCACCAGCGCCTGCATTTCGTCGTAATCGTACGAAGCCCCGTCGCAGCCGTAAAAGCCCTCATAGTACTGGGAGAGGCAGAACATGAGGTAGGACTCGGAGAGATTCAGATCGACGTCCGGCAGCCCCGCGGCGATCCGATACAGACTCTCGGCCACGCCGACCGCCGAAAAGGCATAGCAGGAGCCGCACGAACCCTGGTTCCGGACCGGCGCCACATAAGAATGGCCGTCGGTGTTCCTCCAGTCGAACGCTGCAGGCAGGGCCGACCTGGGCAACACCGTGCCGCGGTAGAAAGGGATCTCCTTTCCCTGGCCCGCCCGCTTCTCCCCGAAGAGCGCCCGCTTCGCCTCGTCCGGCAGGTCGTAAACCCAGTTGTGCTCTACCGTATAGCTCCAGCCGTTCTGCCGGATTTCCTCCCGGATCTCCTGAAGGGGCCGCTTGGCCCACGCGCTGGTGGTGGTCAACAGCAAGACGGCGATGAGGGCGCACGACAGCAGTTGCCTTTTCATGTTGCGTTTCCTTTCTGAGCGCGCGGGCAAAAGTTCAGTCGACTCTCAGGACCTCTTCAGGGGTCTCGAATTCGGCCTGATAGGCGTGCACCACCGCCAGTGCTTGCAGCGGAAAGATCACGAAATGGAGCAGACCGAAAGGGGCGAAGACGGCGGCAAGGGCATGCACGATCAGAGGAGGCAGGAAGAAGACCACGACGAGGAATCCCAGATGAGGGAAGAAACCTCCGGCCTGGGTTACGCGCGCCTTGCTGGCCTCCATGGCTTCGCGGTACCCCGTCTTGCGATCGACCATGAGGATCAGGGCGTACATCCACCAGGTGCTGAAGATCACGCCCGGAACGATGAAGAGGAAAAATCCGAGCAAAACGAGGATCAGGATGACGAAGAAGAAGAACAGATTGCCAAACTCCTGGAAGCCATAGGCAAGGTCTCCCAGTTGCGGCGACTTGCCCGTGCGGATGTGGAGCAGGGCCATGCGCACGAAACCGCCCATGAGGGGGCCGGCGAGGAGGCCCAGGGTGACGCCGCTGAGGAAGGAAACAATGATTCCGGCAACGAGATAGATGAGGATTTCACCGGAGAAAGTTCGAATCGCGCTCTGGATGTGCCGCTGGATGTCCATGACGCAGGCCTCCTGTGCCTTGAAGCGTTTATCGGCAAAAAGCCCCTGGAAAATGAGCGCTCGCCGCTCTCGCTTCCAGATGTTATTTTTAATAAAATGAAAACACAACCGGTCACGGGGCTGTCCGAGTGCCGCCCGTGGGCGCTGTCGGCGGCCTCTGCAGGAGGAGGGTCCCGGAGGTGCTCGATCGAATCCGCGTCGATTACTCGATGACCGCGCCGTTCCTCGACGACCGCGATTGGGCCGGCGCGCAGGCCGGCGCCGTGCGAGCGCTCGCGACCCTGGAGGATGGCCGCGGCCCCGGCGCCGCCTACCTGGGCTGGCTACGCTATCCCGAGACGGTCGCAGGGGCGGAGCTGGAAGGAATCGAGCAGATCGCCCGGGAGGTGCGGGAAGAGGCCGAGGCCTTGGTCGTCGTCGGGATCGGAGGGTCCTACCTCGGGGCGCGCGCGGTCATCGAATGCTTCGGCCACGCCTTTTCCCATCTGCAGGCCCAGGAAGGGCGGAGGCGACCTCAGGTCGTGTTCGCGGGCCAGAACCTGAGCAGCTCCTACCTCGAGGGGCTCCTGGAGGCCCTGGAGAGAAAGAGCTTCTATGTAAACGTGATCTCCAAATCCGGGACCACGACCGAGCCCGGGCTCGCCTTCCGGCTCTTGCGGCGGATCCTGCTCGACCGGTATGGGAGAGAGGGCGCCGCCCGCCGCATTCTGAGCACGACGGACGGCCGCAAGGGCGCGCTTCGCGCCCTGTCCGAGAGGGAGGGCTACCGGACCTTCGTGATCCCGGACGACATCGGGGGTCGCTATTCGGTGCTGACGCCGGTGGGGCTGCTTCCGATGGCGGTGGCCGGGGTTCCCCCCGAGGAGGTGTTGGCCGGAGCGCGCAGCATGATCGCGCCCTGCGCGGTCAAGGAGCTGCTCCAGAATCCGGCTGCCTTGTACGCGGCGGGCCGCGACCTGCTCTGGAGAAAGGGGTACCACACCGAGATCCTGGTGGCCTACGATCCCAGGCTCCAGTCCTTCGCCGAGTGGTGGAAGCAGCTCTTCGGCGAAAGCGAAGGGAAAGAAGGGAAGGGCATCTTCCCCGCTTCGGCCGTCTTCACCACCGATTTGCACTCCCTGGGGCAGTGGATCCAGGAGGGCCCCCGGACGATCTTCGAGACCCTCCTGCACGTCGAGGACGAAGCAGGATCGCTGCGGGTGCCGGAGGACCCGGACGCCCGCGACGAGCTCGAGTACCTGGCCGGCAGGGCGTGGACCGACATCCAGCAGCAGGCCGCTGCAGGGACCCGGCTCGCGCACCACCAGGGAGGGGTGCCCGTCTTCAGCCTGGAGGTGCCGCGCCTGAGCCCCTACCACCTGGGACAGCTCATCTATTTCTTCGAAAAGGCTTGCGGCATCTCGGGCACTCTGCTGGGCGTCAACCCTTTCGACCAGCCCGGAGTGGAAGCCTACAAGCAGAACGTATTCGCTCTCCTGGGAAAGCCCGGGACGGAGCAGGCGGCGGCGCAGCTTGCAGCCCTGATGCGTGCTGTCCCGAAGGGCAAAGTCGTCTAGCTAGAGCCTGTCCCAAAAGTAGTTGAGCAACGATTTTGAGGTGTTAGTGGCCAAAAAGAAAGAGCAAAGCGGGGCGGATGCCACTGCTTTGCTCCATTTGGTGTGCTATAAGCTCCAGTGAC
>JBFLZG010000131.1:0-7684 GCA_040756235.1 bacterium
TTTTTCCGATATGTCACGGGGGCGCAGCCGCCAGCGGCGCCGGCGCCCTGCCGGCTGCGCCGTCTGACGTGCCAGGGCTCAGGAAGGGAGAAATCGCTCGCGCACGATCTCCAGGGCGATGCGGTTCATCCCGGCTGCCCGCTCCTCCGTAGAAGCTTCGGTGTAGCACCGGAACTCGGGAGCGTTTCCGGACGGCCGCAGGTGGACGATATCGCCGCCGGCAAAGGTCAGGCGCACGCCGTCCGTGAAGTCGAGCTGCCGGACCGGGCCGAACGCCCTGCCGAACAGCTCGTCCGCTGCACGATGGTCCCGCTCCCGGAACAGACTTACGATCTCACGGCCCTTTTCTGAAGGGAAGTCGCGCAGCAGTCCGCTTTGAGTATAGCGGCTCGGCAGATCGGACACCCATGCGGAGACCGGCCTTCCGCCGGCTGCGGAACGGGCCAGAGCAGCCAGAACGGGAAGGGCCGCATCCCGCGTCGGCAGGGCCGCCAGACGGCCGTTCGCGGATGGGGCGTCGAATTCCGAGGCGGTCAGGAAGCCGCCGTTGGCCTCGTACCCGACCACCTTGCGCCAGCCGGCCTGCAACGCCTGCTGCATGGATTCGATGACATAGGGGGATCCGATACGGGTCCGGGCAACGTGTTCGAACCGGCCCGACCTCTCCAGAGCGGTGTTGCAGCTCACCGGTGCCGACACCGAGTCCGCGCCCAGGAAGTCGGCGACCAGGATCCCGAGCACGTCGCCTCTCACCACCTTTCCTCTCTCGTCCACCAGAAGAGGGCGATCCCCATCGCCGTCGGCCGAAATCAGGGCGGAAGCCCCTGCCTGCCGGACCCACGCCGAGAGCTGATCGGTGTTTTCGACCGCTTCGGTGTCCACCGGGATGAAACGCTCGGACCACCCCACGGCTTCGACCCGGGCCCCCAGCGCCTCCATGAGCTCGAGCAGAACCTCTCTGGCCGCCGAGGAATGCTGCCACAGCACGATCCTCGAACCCTTGAGGCACCCGGGCGGGAAGAAGGACAGATACCTTCCGATGTATGCCTGCCTCGCCTCGGGGTTCTCTGCGTCGGCCGCAGTCTGGAAATCCGCCTGGAGCTCTCCCTCTCGGGTGAAGTACGAAAGCGCGTTGTCCGACCCGTGCGCCAGTCGTCCTTTCGCTTCCCTGTAGACGCTCGAGATCTCCGCCTCGTCCGACTTCAGCACCTCGCCCCAGGGCATGTAGAACTTGATGCCGTTGCGGTCGTCGGGAACATGGCTGCCGGTGACCATGATGCTCGGGACCCGGTTCCGAACACCGTGAAAGGCAAGGGCGGGCGTGGGGACGGCGCCGCAGTCGTCGACGGTGAGCCCCGACTTTCGCAGCGCGAACGCGACGGCTTTCTTGATGCGCGGCGTGCTGCTGCGATAATCGCCGGCCAGGGCCACCCGGTCCGGGCTGACTCGCGTCTTCACGTATCGGACGAAGGCCTCGGTGTACAGGTAACACTCCAGGTCGGTCATTTCCGTGACGAGCCCTCTGACGCCGCTCGTGCCGAACTGAAGTGCCATGGGAACCTCCCCACCCGGTAAGAAGAAAGCACCCCCCGGGTCTGCCTCTCACCTATCCAAGCGGTGGCCTCGGCCTGGCCAAGCACATCTTGACGAGCTCGCCGACCCGGGCTGTGCCGGTGCAGACTACCGTATCGGCGCCTCCCCAGTAAATGCGGACCAAACCGTCGTCCTCGAGAACCGCGCCGCAGGTGAAGACGACATTGTGCACGTATCCCGTGATCTCCCACGGATCCTCGGGCTGCAGGATCCAGTCGTCGGCAACCCCGAGCACCCGCTCGGGCTCTTTCAGTTCGTGGAGCGCAACGCCGAGCCTGTAGACCGCCCCATCCATGGTCTTGAACACGCCGTGGAAGATGTTGAGCCAGCCATCCGGCGTCGGGATGGGAGTGGCCCCGGGTCCGACCTTCATCTCGTCCCAGTGGTACGCCAGCGGCTTGATCAGGATCCGCGAGTCTCCCCAGTGCACGAGATCGGGCGAGTAAGAGATCCAGATGGACCAGGGAGCGATCCCCGAATGCGGGCGGTCGAGCCGGACGTAACGGCCTGCGAACCGTCGGGGGAAGAGCACGGCGTTGCGGTGGTCGGCCTGGGTGACGAGGGCGACTCGCTCCACGTGCTCGAAATCACCGGTTCTGGCCAGTCCGATGCGGACCCCGTGGCGGCTGTAAGCACTGTAGGTGATGAGAAAGGTTTCGTCCAGCCGACAGACGCGCGGGTCCTCTACGCCGAATTCCTCGTACTCGCGGAAAGGCGATTGCTCCGCGGGACTGAGGAACGGCTGCGAACGCACGGTGAAATGAAGACCGTCCCGGCTTTCGGCCAGGCCGATGACGGAGCGGCCGTTGCGCAGATGGGAGCGGAAAAGCATCTTGTAGAGCCCCTGCCACCGGACCACCGCGGCGTTGTGAACCGTCGAGACCGGGTAGGGGACGTGCTCCCGGGTGAGGATGGGATTTCCCTCGTAGCGCGTGACGACCGGCCCGGGCACATCAGCCATGGCTTCCTCCCGATCCCGGATTCGCCGAAAGGATCCCTGACAGGTCGGTGACCAGGCCGGCGCCGATGCAATCCAGAGGATCCTTGCCCGAATGCTCGTGAGACCCTTGGCCCCGACGCCCGGTGCCCGCGTAGCGGCCGCTCAGGACCTTTCGATATACGTCCAGGTAATCGTCGACCATCCGTTCCGCGGAGAAGCGCTCCTCGACCCAGCGCCGGCAATCCCGCCTGTCGATCTCGCCAACGTGCTCGAGGGCCGCCACCGCCTGATCGGTGGAGTCGACGAGAAAACCGGTCCGTCCCTCCAGAACCAGCTCCGGCAGGCTGCCCTTCCGAAAAGCGATCACGGGAGTGCCGCAGGCCATGGCTTCGACCACGGACAGGCCGAAGGGCTCCGCAAATTGGATCGGGTGCAGCAAAGCTCGCGCACGCCCGAGCAGCTCGTTTCTCTTGTCCGGCCCCGCGCTCCCCACGTAGGAGATTCGGTCCCCATCCAGGAAAGGTTCGACCTGCCCGCGGAAGTACGCTGCGTCCTGGATGATGCCCGCCAGGATCAGCCTTCTGCCGGCCCCGCGCGCAATCTCGATCGCCTCACGGGCGCCCTTGTCGCGGTGGATCCTGCCGAAGAAGAGGAGGTAGTCGTCCGGGACCGGCCGAAAGGAGAACCGGGCGAGGTCGATCCCGTGGTGGACGGTGGCGACATAGTCCAGGTCGGCTGAGCGGTCGGTGTCGCTGATGGACACGTAGTGCGCTTTCCGATTGTACTTCCCGTAGACGGCCAGGATCTTGGGTGAGGAGAAACCGTGTATGGTCGTCAGGACCGGCGTGCTCGTCATCGCCATGTAGGTCAGGGGAAGGTAGTCGAAATGGTTGTGGATGAGGTCGAATTCGTGCGCCCTTTCGAACAGCTCGGAGATGTGGAGGCATTCCCAGACCTTTGGCAGGAGGGACGGATCCTCCTCGTACCCCCGGGGACAAACCGAGACGAGCCTGGCCTTGGTGATGGAATCGGCGGTGGCGAACAGGGTCACATCGAGGCCGCGGCTGACGAGCCCCTCGGTCAGCAGCGATACGACTGCTTCCCAGGGCCCGTAGTGACGGGGCGGGGTTCGCCAGGCGATCGGGGACAGCATGGCGATCCGCATGTCGGTCAGGGGTAGATCCGGTACTTCA
The DNA here is from genome assembly GCA_040756235.1 of bacterium. Classification (GTDB taxonomy): domain Bacteria; phylum Desulfobacterota; class DSWW01; order DSWW01; family DSWW01; genus JBFLZG01. Next base: position 3,727 of record JBFLZG010000131.1, read on the forward strand.
TCAACCATTGGAGCAGTTCCGATTTCCTGGCGGTGGCGACGGCCAGACAGCTGTCCGCCCCTCCGTAGTACAGCCGGATCTCGTCGTCGACGGCCACCCAGCCGCACGGAAACACGACCTTGTCCACATCCCCCAGCAGCTCGTAATCCCTTTCGGGGGCGAAGATCCATTCATCCGAGCGCGCCAGGACCCTGCAGGGGTCCTCACGATCCAGCAGGGCCAGACCGAGCCGATAGATGACCCCGGCCGCCGTCATGCGGACCCCGTGATAGAGGGCCAGCCATCCCTCCTCGGTCAGGAGAGGCGGAGGCGAGAGCCCGATCTTGTTTGCGTCCCACCAGCCCCCTCTGCGGGCATAGATGATGATGCGGTGGTCCCCCCAGTGCCGCAGATCCGGCGAGTAGGATATCCAGATGTGAGCCCCCATCGGCTTCACGGCCGGGACCGGGCGGTGGATCATGGCCCAGCGGCCTCCGAAACGGACCGGAAAGAGCGCCGCATCTTTGTCTTCCGGCGGCATCACGCTGCCGTGGCGCTCGAAGTGGACGAAGTCTCTGGTCGACGCCAGGGAGACGAGAGGGCCTCCCTCCGAGTAGGAGACGTACACGATCGCCCACTCCTGCCGTTCCTCCAGGTAGGTGATCCTGGGGTCCTCGACCCCCCAGATTTCCTCAGGATGGTTCTCCGGGTCAGGCGGAAAGGTGGGGATCGAGTCCACGCGCCAGCCCGTGAAGCCGTCTTCGCTGCGGGCGACCGTGAGGTGGGAGATCCCGCGCTTGTCCTCCACACGCATCAGGAGAAGGGTTTCGTTTCCGATCCGAGTGGCTCCTGCGTTGAAGACCGAGTTGGCGGGATAGGGAAGGTCGCGGGTGGTGATGATCGGATTGCCTGCGTGCCGCACAAAGAGCTCCTGGTACTTCATTCGCCCGTCGTTCTCCTGGTTTCTTGAGAGTTGTTCGAACGGTGAGCCGACACTTTCAGCGGGCGCGTTCCGGCTCCGGGAGTCGGCACCTTTCTCTTTAGATTGTTGCGTCAGCAATATGCTTCAAACAAAGATGGGTTTCAGGGAGGCCCCGCCGAAAAAGGGGCCCGAGACGGGACGGCCGGGCTAAGGCACAGGGCCGGAGAAAGGCATTCCCTGTGAAGTGCGCCATGCAGCGCGGAGCCCTCAGATCGCCGCCGCCGTCTCGACCGGTACCGTCTCCGTCGCGGAAGCGCCCAGGGCTCGAACGTGGAGCAAGGACAGCAACCACGCCAGCGTGGACTCGGCTCCCCGGTTGCGGTTGGGACCGTCCGGGGTCAGCCCGTCGCAGCATCCGCCGGTCCTGAAATCGACCAGGGAAACGTTCAAATCGTTGCGGCCCAGGAACCAGTCCAGGCAGCGCCTCGCCTCCAGGATCCACCGTTCGTCTCGGGTGATGCCGTAAGCCTCCAGGCAGGCTTCGATCAGGCTCTGCGCTTCGATCGGCTGCTGATCGAACCGGGCGGGCCGGCCGCCTCGCGGAAACCATCCTGCGTTGCCGATCGGCACCAGATGTCCGCGCGGATCCGACTGCATGCGCAGGAGCCACTCCAGGGAACGGAGCCCCGCTTCGATCATGTCGCTCCGGCCGAGCCCTGCGCCGGAGAGCAGCAGCGCCTGAGGGATCGTGCCGTTGGCATACGTCGCGACGTCCTCGATCCAGGGCCAACTCGGCGCCGCGGAATGCAGATAGAGGCCGAAGAGCCTGCGGGCGAGGAGATCCCGAACGCCTCGAGCCCTGGTGTCCCCTCCGAAGCGCCTGAGATAGGCCCGAAGTCCCAAAAGGGAAAAGGCCCATGCCCGCGGGGAACGGAGCGCGGGCAACGCACGCAGGGCCCGCTGGAACAGATCCAAGGCCATGCCGTCGACGCTTTCGGAAGGAGCGAGCTCCACGGCGATCCCCAGCGCCCAGACGGCGCGGCCATGGCTGTCTTCCGAGCCGCACGTCTCTCTCCAGCGCCGGTCGTAGCCCAGGAAGTTGCGGAAACGCCCGGTGTCTTCCCGGAACGCATGGAGCAAAAAGCTGAGGTAGCGGCATGCCAGCTCGACGAAATCCGGTCCCTCCGGCGCCTGCCTGTGGCTCATCAGCGCGGCGATGAGGGCGCGGGCGTTGTCGTCCGTGCAGTAGCCGTGATGACGGGCCGGTACGGCGAAAGTTGCGTGCTGGAGAATCCCGACGTCGTCGCTCAGCCGAATCAAGTGCTTCCAATGGACCGGGGGCGGATCGGACGCCGCTGCCTCCGCTTCCCGGGTTTGAAGTGTGACCTTCGGCCGCACGGAACGTTCCGCCCTGACCTCCCGGAAGAGCTCGAGATACTGTCGGGCCACCTCTTTCCAGATCATGCGCCGGCAGTACGTATAGGCCCGCTTCCGAATGGCGGCGCGCTCCACCTCGTCGTCCAGCAGCGCGACGATCTGGCCGGCCAGGGAGCCGGAATCCCGGAAGGGGACGAGCTTGCCCCTGTCCTCAGCGAGCATTTCCACGGCATACCAGTAAGGCGTCGACACCGTGGCTTTGCCCGAGCCGAGCGCGTAGGCGAGGGTGCCGGAGACGATCTGTTCCCGATTCAGGTAAGGTGTCACATAGATGTCCGCACAGCCGAGAAACTCGCACAATTCCCGGAGCTCGACGAACCGGTCGTGGAACATGAGGTGTGCCGCAACGCCCGACTCTTCCGCACGAAGCTGCAGCCCCTGGCGGTACGATTCCCCCTGCGCTCTCTTGACGTGCGGGTGTGTCGCCCCGAGCACGATGTACACCGCTTCCGGATGCCTGGCCACGATCTGCGGCAAGGCTTCGATCATGTATTCGATTCCCTTGTTCGGAGAGAGCAGGCCCAGTGTCAGGATGACCTTCCGTCCCTCGACTCCGAACTGGTCTTTGTAGAAGCTGGGATCCATGAAAGGGATGTCCGGTATGCCATGAGGAATCAGGACGATCTTGCCTCGCGGCACCCCGTAGACTTCCATCAGGATCTTGCCGGCCTTCAGGCTCATGACCACCAGCCTGTCGGACAGACGCGTGAGCTCCGCGAGAACGGCTCTCTCGCCCGGCCCCGGGTTGTCCAGGACGGTGTGAAGCGTCGTGACGACCGGCGTTCTCAGGTTTCGCAGAAGCTGAAGGATGTAGGCCCCGTGGTGTCCGCCGAAGATGCCGAACTCGTGCTGGACACACACGACGTCCACAGACTGCATGTTGAGGAAGTCGGCTGCCAGGCGGTACTCTCGCGGGTCGCCGTCATGGATGTCGAAGCGAACCTGAGGAGGATACGGATAGCCGCGGCGCATGTCGTTCATGGCCACGGCCCAGCATTCCGTCCCGTCAGACAGGGTGGAAAGTGCCTCCAGGAGGTCGCTGGTAAACGTGGCGATGCCGCACCGGCGCGGCAGGTGATTGCCGACCAACGCGATCGAGCTGGGGTATGTCGGGTTTCCATTCTTCTGGGTCATGCAAGATTCCTTGCCGAGGCTCGAGATTCGTCGAGATGCCCCCAGGCAAGTGTTTCCGAAGACCCGTATGATCCATCGCGATGACCTGATTCAACCGGCAGCGGGTTCCGAGGCAAATCAAGGCCACTGGAATCTCCGGGGGCAAATTCCTTTTTGGTCCGAGGTCATAGACATAGATGACGAGTATAGCCGGGAGGTCGCTCGCTGCGCAGGGCCGGCTCTTTGCCGCTACCCCGCCACGGGCGAAAAAAAACCCCCGGAGCAGCATGTTCCGGGGGTTGATCCTGCGATCGGGTATCCTGTCAGATCAGTACCCTCCGCCGTAACCGCCGCCCGGAGGCATGGGCGGCATCGGCTTTTTCTCTTCCGGAATCTCGGCCACCAGAGCTTCGGTCGTGAGCAGCAGGGAGCCCACGCTCGATGCGTTCTGGAGGGCGCTGCGGACCACCTTGGTGGGATCGATGATCCCGGCCTTGGCCAGGTCGC
>JBFLZG010000132.1:0-67299 GCA_040756235.1 bacterium
CTCTCCCCCGTGCTCGGGGGAGAGGGGATTCATCTCCTCCCACCATTCCGCCTCTCACTTCGACCGGAACATGTTCCTCAGGTCAAACTCGTCCCGGCTCATCCAGGTGGCCGGGAAGGAAGGGGCGAACGTCAGGGTGCTGTGGACGTCGATCCAGTCCGCCGAAACGTTCAAGATCGAGTTGAAGATCCCCATCGGCACGACCTCGCCCCACAGGTTCTCGAAGGTACGATAGTAGCGCCCCTTCTTGTCGTAGCACTCGAACAGGAGAGGCATGAGGGTCTCTTTGTCGAAATAGATGACCCGTTTGCTGTACAGATAGTTCGGGTCCCTCTGGTGCATTTCCACCACCCACACCGGCCGGCGTTCGAACCTCAAGCCCTTCCACTTGAAGCTGTCCTTGCTGTCGAAATATTCCGAGGCGTCGGTCGTATAGGCCGGAACTAGGAACTCGCGGTCGTCGATCACCTTGTAGTCGTAAGGGTAGATGTCCGGGCTCAACTGCTGCGTGAACCCGTCGGCATCGTCGAAGGAGATGTCCTGACCCACGGCCTGGTCCTGGCGGTCGCTGCTCGAGAGCTTGCGCACCCTTCGCAGGAGGTTCACGTAAGCCAGAAAGTTTGTCTCTTTCTTCGGGTCCGCGTATCCGATGGCGCTGTAGACGTTTCCGTAGAGGTCCTTGGGCGAGAAGATGGTGTAAACGGTCAGCACCATCTCCCGCTGCGTCTTGGCCCGCTCGTCGTACCAGCCGAACGGCGGGAGCATGACCCGCCCCTCGAGCCTGAGCCAGTAATAGTCTGCCACCCCCTCATGGTCGACCCTGAACTTGCTGTTGATCCCGACCGTCAGGTCGTAGTTGCGGGCGTTCTCGTGGTCCTTCCTGCGTTTCTCCCAGTTATAGAGGAGCTGGATCCCCATGTGGTCTCCCGAAGGCCTCGGGAACGGGAACCCCCCCTCGAAGGTGCCGAACACGATGTAGCCGTTCTCGTCCTGCTGGGTCTTGCCCATGTTCTTCAGCGTGGCCTCGGCCACCGGCAGGGCGTGATACCACTGCTGCGTCGGCACGACTTCGAGCTCCGTAAAGTAACCCATGTGGTTGGGCAGCCCGTCCGCGCCGGGCTGGTTGAACTTCTTGTAGTGATAGGCAGTCATGAGCTTGTCGAAAGGGAACTTCGTCTTGTCACTGAGCGTGTATCTGCCGGGCTTGATCTCGGGCGCGATCTTCCCCACCACGTCCGGAGCCTTGAAGCCGACCGCTTTTTCCCATGCGGCCTTCATGGCCTCCGGGTCATAGGTGATCTGGCTCCAGACGTCGTCCGGAATCCACTGTTTGTAGAAGTTGCTCTTGGTGTAAAAGGGGGAAGGATCGTCCGTGAGGTTCTTGACCTTGAGGATCTCGTTGGCCGGAGGGTTGTACCTGTCGGCCGACCAGGAAGACTGCGAGATCACCATCTGCGCCGCACAAAGCAGCCCGACGAAAAGCACTCTTCTCATCTTCTCCTCCTTGGAGTTTAACTGGGGAGATCTCTTTCCATCCGGTTGCAGGGGTCGTGGCGTCCGGGGACGATCAACCCCAGCTGTACTTGATCTTGGCAGCGATGTAGTCCTTGTTGCGGAACAGCCAGAAACCGGTGTTTTCCTCTTCGCCCATGAACAGGGCGCCCTCCAGCTTGAAATTCCACTCGCGCGAATACGAGTAGCTGAGAGAAGGAAGGACCAGGTGGGCCTCCCGGTTGATATCGAACGCCCAGGCGACCTGGGGAATGAGCTTGCCGTTGATATAGGAGGTCGAAAGGACGCAGCTCACGGTATAGTAGTCCTGGTCCGGCAGGTCCCAGAGCTTGAAATCGTCAGGGTAGTCCAGGATGCGGTTGAAGAAGAACTGCGGCATGATGGTGAAGTAGGCACGCGGGTTCAGACTGTAGATCTTGGCTTTCCAGTCCAGCCCGATTCCGGTGTCGAGGAAGTCGGACTCCCAGTACATGACTTCCAGCTCGTCCTTGAACGTCTTGTCGAGCTGATACTTGACCTCTAAGCGGAGCAAGGGGGTCACACCGCCCAGCGCGCTGATCCGCAGGAACGGGAGATCCGAGGTCCAGGTTGCGCCCACGTACTTCTGGCGCGGGAAGAAACCGTCATAGATGGGATAGATGATGGAGGTCCCGTCGGGGGCGGTGCCGAAGCCCGGGACCGACTGTCCGAGCAGCTCGCTCAGCACCGGATTCTCGACAAAGCCCGTCATGAGCTCGACCGGGGCGTTCTCCCGCCCGTAGAAGCCGTTCAGGGTGAGCACGTTGCCGCCGATCATGAGACTCATCCGGACGCCGTACTCGAATCCCTTCGTCGACCAGCTCTCGGGCCTGTCCAGATTCTCGGTGAGGGGGCCGACGTACATCTTGGGCGTGCCGATGCTCAGAATGGGAAAATTCGGGTCGAAAGCCGGGTTGTCGTAGAGGTACGCGGCGGACCAGATGCCTCCCCGCTCGTTTCCGGTGGTCAGGGCCTGGTCCGGGATCCACTCCGCATTGGGGTTGAAGATGAGCTGGAACCCCAGCTGCTCCATCCAGCCCACGTCCAGCTGCGGCCACCACTCGGTGCGCAGCAGCCAGATCGGAATGATCGTCGATTCGAACTCCACGTCGGAGAACCCGCGGCGCTGATCCAGGGGGTTGATCTGGTCCATGATGCGGAAGAAATCCATCTCGCCCCAGGAGACGATCTGCTTGCCGACCCGGAAGTAGAACCTGCCCGGCGTCCAGGTGAAGTGCGCCTCCTTGAGGAGCTGCCAGTCCTTGTCGTCCACGAACAGGGAGTCCCTGGACTTCCAGAAGTTCTTCTCAGTCCAGGTCTCGTCTTCGTCCTTGATCTCATAGATCCAGTCCACGGCAAACAGGCCGGAGACATACAACGTGAGATCGTGCCGGGGCCGGTAGTCCGCTTCGGCGAACAGGGTCGTGAGCGCCTGCTGGAGCCCCCGCTCCGTATCGTAGTGGTCCCCCGTGAGGCCGACCTGGAGCGTCTGGGCCGCGTAGGCGCCGAGGTTGAGGGGCTCTCCCCAGAGCGTGAACTGCTTCGCCAGGGCTCGAGGAGCGGATGACATGACCATGAGAAACGCAAGCGAGCTCCAACAGAAAAAGCGCTTCATGATGTCCCCCCCTTGAATGTGGAAAGCATGCAGCCGCTTCCCGACGCCACTACGCCGCCACCGAAACGTTGGCTCTCTCGGCAGCGCTTCCTCTCTGGATGAAGCGGGGCCGGATGGTGTAGAGCATGAGCGGGTGGAGCGTGATGGCAAAGATCACGTTGGCCGTGAGAATCATGGCCAGGAACAGGCCCACCTGGGCCTGGAACTTCATGTCCGAGATGAAGTACCAGACCGAGATCGGCAGGACGACGGTCAGACCGGTCAGGATCACGGCCTTGCCGGAGGTGCGCACGGCCCGCGTGATCACCTCCTTCCAGAGATCCCCCTGCTGGCCTTCCGTGCGCCGGCCCAGCAGAGTGAACTCCTCTCTGCATCGGTTGTAAATGTAGATCGCGAAGTCCACGCCCACGCCCACCCCGACCGCCGCCACCGGGAGCGTATTGATGGTCAGCCCGATCCCGGCCACGGCCATGTACCCGTAAGCGATCATGTTCGCCAGGATCAGGGGCACGGTGAACATGCACGCGCCCACGAGAGAGCGGTAGAAGAGCAGGCAGAGCAGGAAGATGGCCACGAGCACCATGGCGTCCACCTGCAGGTGGGTGCGCTTCATCTCCTCGTTGGTCGCCATTTCCATGCCGATCCGGCCGCCGGCCAGGTTGAATTGCCCTTGCTCCAGCTTCATCGGGTACTGCGTGAAGAACTCGTTGGCCGCGCGGTGGATCCTCACGAGGTTGTCCGAGGTGTGATCGGAGAAGTACAAGGTGATCTGGGCCTTGCTCATGTCGTGATCGACGTAGCGGCTCATGGTGTAGACGTCGACCTGGTCCCGGGTCCAGCCGACCAGGTTCGTGATCTTGTCGGGCTGATAGGGCAGCTCCCGCCACAGCACGTCCCCGTCGTGGAGAATGAAATGGATCGTCTTCATCATGCCGATGATCGAGTCCGAGGACTTGTAGATGTCCGGGAGCCTGGCTTTCATGTGCCGGTCGAAGGCCTCGAAGGTGTTCAGAACGGCCGGGTCGTACACCGAGTCTTTCTCTCCGCCGTAGTACAGGGTGAAGTCCTCGGAGGAGACGTCGAAGGTGCGGTCCACCATGGCCTGGTCCTGGTTGTACTTGTGGTCAGGCCAGAGAAGGGGCGATCCCGGGCTCGGGTCGCCGATCTTGAGCCGGGGGCCGGCGTAGAAGAAGAAACCGATCAGGCCGGCCGTGGCGACCGCGATGGCGGTCCTGCCCCTGCCCATGGAGAAGCCGCTCGCGCCCACGCAGAGCCGGTCGAGCCAGCTCATCCGGGCGCTCTTGCGCACCCAGCTTTCGCTGGCCCTGGCCAGGGGCATGTAGCTGCACAGGATCGGGGTGAAGATGCCGCACAGGGCAATCGTGAGCATCCAGACGGTCATGAAGATCGCCACGTACTGCATGAGGGCGATCTTGACGAGGATCAGCACGAGAAAGCCGGCCGCCTCGGTGCTCACGGCCGCCCAGTTCGGGATGATCATGCTGTGCATCGTATCGAAGCAGGCCCCGACCCGGTCCCGCTTCTCCACATAGAGCTCCATGTAGCGGTGCGTGATCTGCACCGAGTGGCTCACCATCCGGGCGATGACGAGAAAAGCGAGCACGTAGAGGAGCGGGCTGAAGTTGATGCCGGTCCAGCCGATGAACCCCAGCCCGATGGCGGTGCTCACGAGGCCGAAGCTCAGGGGCACGACCATGCCCATGAGATTCTGGAACGAGAGGAACAGGACGAGCACGATCAGCGCGACGCTCACGGCCATGACCAGGATGATTTGGGCCTTGTACGTGTAGATCCATCCCATCATGACCGGAAATCCCACCAGGCTGATCTCGGTGTCCGCATCCGTGTACTGCCGGTCGAGCTTCTTCAGGAGCTCGAAGGCCTGCTCGTAGGAGATGTGCTCCTTGAACTGGGTCATGATCATCGCGGCGGTGCCGTCGCGCGAAGCCAGAACGCCCCTCAGGTTCGGGTCCGAGAAGACGTCCCTCTTGACCTTGAGCACGCCTTCTTCGGTTTCCGGTACGCTGGGCCACATGAGCGGCTGCACCTTGATCTCGCCGGCGGCCACCGGCTTGACCACCTTGGCCGAGCGGCTGGCGACCGAAATGGTGAGGATCCGGTACACCTCCTCCCACATGGAGACTTCCTGGTCGATGGCCTGGATCTTGGCCAGGACGCTTTGCTTGAAGATGTCGCCGTCCTTGGCCCGGAGGGCGATGGCGACGAAGGAGCCGCCGCTGCCGAAGACCTCGGAAAAGTCGATCATGATCTTCAGGTACGGGTGGGCGTACGGGACGAGCTCCTCGATGAGGACTTCCCCCTTGATCCTCGTGATACCGTACCCGAAGGCCAGCGCCACGATCAGGATGGTCGCCAGCACGGCCTTGCGGTGGGAGGTGCAGAACCAGTTGAACCGGTCCATCCAGGAGCGTCTGTGGTCGGTCATCTTCGCAACCTCCCTCTCAATAGCGGACTCTCTGCCAGACCGGGCTTCCGGCAGGGCTCACGTGAATCGCTCCCTCCTCGCCGCAGGCGGCAAATCCGCCTGCGCCCGCGGGGGAGATCGCGTAGATCCAGTTGTACTCGACCGACGGGAGAAACTCGGCGGGCCGCCAGGTCTTTGCCCTGTCGCCGGAAACCAGGCAGACGCCCTTGCCCCCGATCACGATCACCCCGCCCGGACCGGACCGGATACAGTAGATCGGGACGGGCGGCGCTCCGGCATCGACCCGGTTCCAGGTATGGCCTCCGTCCGCCGTCTGCTTGACGATCCCCTGAATGCCCACGGCCAAGGCGGTCCGAGGATCCAGGGCAGCCACGTCGAACAGGAAGTCGTCTCCTTTCATGTCCCCGGTATCGGGATCGATGGTGAAGAAGCCGGCCTGCTTCTCCCAGTGATCGCCGCCGTCCTGCGTCCGGTACGTATAGCCGAACTCGCCCACGGCCCACCCATGAAGGTCATCGCAGAACGAGACGCCTTTTAAAATATAGTCTTCGTCCTGAAACTTGACGGTCCAGGTCTGGCCGCCATCCTCGGTTCCCAGAATGTGCGTCCGCTCGGAAACGATGAAGCCCTTCAAGGGATTCAGGAAGAGGACGTCCATGTGGTAGAGCTCGACCGGGCTCTGCTGGGCCTCCCACTTCTGCCCCCCGTCGCTGGTGTGCAGGATCGTCCCCTTGTTGCCGACCGCCCACCCGTTCTTCGCATCCGTGAACCAGATCGATGAGAGCGTGAAGGTCGTGCCGCTCGACTGCCTCACCCAGCTGGCTCCCCCGTCCGAGGTGTGCAGGATCGCTCCGAAGCGTCCGCACGCCCAGCCGTCCTTCTCCGTGGGGAAGGTCAGGGAGAAGAGGTCGTCATGGACGGGGAACTCGGAATCCGCCCACGACCACCTGCATAGAAAGGTAGCCAGGATGAGGGGGAGAAGAAGGATCCGGACCGGCACTGGACCTCTTGCAACCATCGCAGCCTCCGTCATGGGACCCCTGCCCGGAAACGGATCAGGAGAGGATGGGGAATCGTTCGAGCACCTGCAAGAAGGAGAATGAAGCTGTCGGGGTTCGCCGGAGGCGGGCTCCAAAGGGCAAGATCACGTCTCGAGACATGACGCTTGGCAGAGTGAATTGGATCTTCCATGCGCGGCGTTCGGCCCGTGGAGTTCAGCTGTCTTCCCTATATGATACTGGGTTCAATCCGCTCTCGGATGAATCCCTGCCTCCCGGAAGATCGCATGGCAGCGCGCGATCTCTTCTCTCGTCTGGAAGCGCTCCCCGTCCGTCCCGCAACGATAGGAGCAGGGGACGCCCAGGCTCCGACCCTTCTCGCGCCAGAGGGGATTGTAGGGCAGAAGGGCGATCTCTGCAATAGCGTTCTTCCTCAGCAAATCGGCGATGGCCAGCAGGTTGGTTTCGGTATCGGTGATCCGGGGCACCAGGGGAACGCGCGTCAGGACGGGACATCCCTCCCCCTTGGAGAGGCTCACCAGGCGGGCCCAATTCGACAAGATCCCCTCGTTCGATCTGCCGCAAAACCGCCGGTGCCCACGATCATCCACGATCTTGAGATCAAAGTAAATCCGGTCGAGAAAGGGCAGGAGCTCCTGCTCGAACCGGCGGTACTCGAAATGCCCGCAAGTCTCCAGGAGCGTGGGGATGCCCGCCTGCTTGAGCTCTCGCAGGAGCCGGGAAGCGTGTTCCATGAACATCGTGGGCTCGCCTCCGCTCAGGGTCACGCCGCCTCCGGAGATGTCGAAGAACGGTTTGTCCTGAAGCAGCCTTTGCACGAGATCGCTCACCTCCAGCGGCTCACCCACCTTGCGCAGCGCGCCCGCAGGGCACAGGGCGGCACAGGCGAAGCAGAGGGTGCAGGCCCTCCGGTCGACGAAGTCGGGACGGTGTCGGGAGAGCGCGCGCTCGGTGCAGGTGGTGACGCAGGTGTCGCACCCGATGCAGAGCTGGGGGTCGTAGGCCAGCTCCGCTCCCGGCTTCTGCCCTTCGGGGTTGTGGCACCAGACACAGGAGAGCGGGCACCCTTTGAAGAAGACGACGGTCCGGATTCCCGGGCCGTCGTCCAGGGAGTTCCCTTTGACCTCGAACAGCAGGGGGCGTTTTGGCTCGGACATGGATGCGTGCAGGGAAACCGTTCAGACGGGGACTTTCTCTTGGGACGCGCGCTGCTCAGAGGCCGAACTCGGACCGTCCGATGATTTCCCGCTGAATGTCCCGGTTGAGGGTGACGAAATAGGCGTTGTATCCGGAGATCCGCACGATCAGGTTCCGGTAGTTCTCGGGATGGGCCATGGCGTCCCGCAGCGTCCCGGTGCTGACCGCGTTCATCTGCATCTGCATGCCTCCCAGGTGAAAAAAGGATTTCACGTAGGCGGCCATTTCGCCCACGGTCTTCTCTCTCGGGGCACGGCTCTGGGGCACGACCTTCACGTTGAAGGCCATGTTGTTGGGCATGTCGGCGGGATCGAGCTTGGCGACGTCTCGCAGGTTGTTCAGGAGGTCCTTGGAGGCGATGGGCTGCGGCGTCAGACCGGGAGTGAACGGTTTCCCCCGGCATCTTCCGGAAGGTATGGCGCCGCTCAGGTTGCCGTAGCTGGAGTGGTGGGACATGGACCAGTACCCCGCCGTGTAGAACCCGCCACGGTTGTGCGGCTTGGTGAGCAAATACTGCTGAATGGACCGTTGCAGGCGGCGGGCCATCGACAGGCCCTCTTCACTGCCGGATCCGAACAGCGGAACCCGGTTGCGGATCCGGGCCAGGAGCGGCGCATCTTCCCGGAAGTCGCGGTCGACGGCTCTCTTGAGCTCCGCGAAGGAACAGGCCTTCTCGTCGAAGACCAGTTTCCGGATTACCATGAGCGAGTCCACCACGTCCGCGAGACCGATGAAGTGGAAGCCGGAGCTGTTGTAAACCGCGCCTCCCAGGCCCGCATCGAGCCCTTTTCGGATGCATCCCTCCACCAGGGAAGACAGGAGAGGGGTCGGCCGCAGGTAAGCATATCCTTCGGCCAGCATGTCGTTGTATGCGATCGCCGCGTCGATGATGAACCGCAGTTGCCGGAGGTAGGCTTCGTAGAACGAATCGAACGTCCTGAAAGCCTCCTCTTCGATCGATCCGGTCTCGGGGCCGAGCTTCCATCTCGTGGGCGGATGGAGACCGTTGTTCAGCGCCATCTCGAGCGGAGCGACCAGGTTCAGGGCGATCTCGCTGGTGCTGCTCTCGTGCTTCTGCATGATGGAGACCTCCACGCAGCCGCTGACCCCCCAGTTCCTCAGGTCTTCTTCCGGGATTCCGAAGGGCCTCCACGCCTTCATCACGGCGAGATCATTGTGGATGGAAGGCGTTCCCGAGGTGATGAGATTGACCTCACAGAGTCGTTTTAGATAGGTGTCGCTATTGCGCTCCGGATGAAATCGGGCGTTGACGTTGGGATCCCTCATGCTCAGCATCTCGGTGACTTTGAGGAACAGGTAGGTCATGTCGTTGACCGCATCCGCGCCGTCCGGCCGGACGCCCCCGAGGGTGATGGCCTGGACCGAGGAGGAGCCGCCGTCCTGGAAATTGGCGAAGTCGGGCGTCAGGGGGAAATGGTCCTGGCAGTTGAGGTACAAGCAGCCGATGAGCTCCAGGGCGTGGCGGATGTACGCCTGCCGCTCCGCATCCGAGCGCAGGGCGAGCATGTCCGCCTCGAAATAGGGCTGCAGCCACTGGTCGAGCCGGCCCAGAGACATCCCGGAATCGACGCTCTCGTTGTGGATGGCGACGAAGGTGATCCAGACCGCCTGGACTGCCTCGTCCAGGGTGCGGGCAGGCATTTCGACGACCCGCTCGCACGCGGCGGCGATTCTCTCGAGCTCGCTTCTGCGCTCGGGGTCGCGTTCCTGCTCGGCCTGGCGCGCGGCATGGCGCGACAGGCTCCTGCAATAGGCCGTGAGCCCCTCCAGGGCCAGGATCATGGCCTGCAGGGTGGCGATCCGGTCCGGCCCCAGGCCTTCGGCCTCCAGCTCGCCGCGGATCTCGGCGATGATGCCGGATGCGCCCGTCCGGAGAATCTTGGGGAAATCGGCGATATTCTGCCGGTTGAGGGATCCCCAGCAGAAGATGATCGCCCAGCGCTCGTCGAGGCTCAGGCCGAGCGGCTCGTTGTACTTCCTGCGCACCCACTCCTTCATGTTGCGGTGGATCCAGAACGGGAAGACCTCGTGATGGAGGATGCGGCGCGTCTCTTCCGATAGGTCGAACGGATTATACGTCCTGTGCGGCACGGTGAAGAGCTCGTTCCAGATCCAGGTGCCGTGCCCCTCGGGCTTGACCAGGCACCCGATGTCCTTGGCCGTCGTGGTGCCGGCGAGCAGGCTGTCCTGGCGGATCACCGGCTCGCGGTTCTCCATCAGGTGTTTGAAGGCATGTCCCTGCCTGAGGACGGGTATCCACGGCTTTCCGGTCGGGTCGGTTTCGAATCCGTGGATCCTGTACCAGTCGGTCATGAGTTTGGGGAGCTCGGCACAGATCTCCGGGTGTCGGGTCAGATGGCGCTCGAGGCCGCTCTTCAGTCTGGGGAAGTCGTCCCGGCCGTACATGGAAAGGTACGGGTCGTCCAGGAACTTCACACCTGGGTCCACCTGGGCTCCCCTCATGCGACAGGATCTTCTCTCCTTCAGCTCGCGGCTGCAGTCCTCCGGCGGCTCGGAACAGGTCCTGCCGATCTCCTTGCGGTCGATCTCCCGCTCCCTCGCCATCTGCCGGATCATCGTCTTCTTGAGCAGCAGGGAGACGAGGAAGAAGAACAGTTGGATGATGGTATTGTTGCCCCGGACCCGAATGTCGCTGTGCATCGTCATCCGGATCTGCTCCGTGGGCGCCGCCGTGAGGAGCCTCCGAAGGCACCTGTCGTCCTTGCAGATGACGGCGGCGTCCGCATCGGCGGGCACGGATCGGAGCACGCTGGCTCTGCCGTCGCGGAAGCGGATGGCGCAGCCCACCGTACCGCTCTCGGTGGTGATGCCGACGGTGAAATTCAGCCAGCCGTAAGCGCTCCGGAGATAGCGGTTGAGAGAGGGACGACGGTTGAAGCTGGTTGCGAGCAGCCGGAGCAGCAGGCGTGCCAAAGCATCGGTCGCTGTCCTGCGCGGGGCCGCTTCGATGTTCCATGCGGAGCTCATGCGGGCGCCTCCTCTGGTTCAGGCCTGGCGGATCTTGTTCCTGCCGACCGGGACGGGACGCGTCCCCTTGTGCGGTGCTTCACGTCGGGTCCCTCCGCCGGCTTCTCGCGCAGCGCGACCTTGCGTCGGAGGCGCATCGGCGCTGCGCTGCCCGCGACGGACTGGATGATCTCTGCGACGCGCCGCTTCAGGACCCCCGCAGCGTTCGTGTCCACCTCGGCAAGAATGCGCGCGTTGTACAGCGAAATGATGCCGTGCAGGTCGGACCAGAACCGAACGGTCCGGTCGTGCACGGTTGCGGCATTCGTCTCTCCGCGGCTTTTCAGGATCTCGCCGATGACCTCGCAGAAGACCTCGAAGTTTCGTATCGAGCTCTCCTTCTCCCGGGTGCTGATCTTCTCGTAGGCGGTGCCGACGTAATCCAGATACTGCGGTTGACGGGGGTTCATCAGGAAGTCGTAGTACTGCGGATTGGAGAGCGCGAAGTCGAGGTAGGCGTGGACCATGGCCGCGAACCGGTCGGCCGGGGCCTGGTGCCGGTCGTGCGCTTCCTTCAGGGCGGAGTAGAGCCGGCCGTAGCCCCTGTACTGAAGCCAGATGTTGATCTCATCCCGCCCCTTGAAATACTGGTAGAGCGTCGTGGCCGTGATGCCGAGGCTCTCGGCCAGGCTTCTCATGCTGAGCGTGGCGTACCCCTTGTCGAAGATGAGCTGGATGGCCTTGTCCAGGATGGCCTCTCTGACCGCCCCGACCTGCTCTTCCGTTCGACTCTGTCTGGGCATGGCGACCTCGAGGATGGCTTCTGTGATGTTAACATGCGTTAAGTTAACATATGTTACGGTAACGTGTCAAGGAAATTCGGCGCGGAGCGGGAAAGTCTCGCTGGGCCGGTGCGAAGCGGGACAGGTTTCGGCCGGGCCCCCGGAGCTTTCCCGCAGCCTCGAGGCTGCACCCCGCATCCATTGGATGATTCGTCTGGGAGGAGGCCTGCGCGGATGTCCTTCTGAAAAGGAGCGCCTGGGAAATGCTGCTGGCGGAGCTCGTCGAGATCTGGCGCGAGGTAGCCGGCACTGCGAGCCGCAACCGCAAGGTCGAGCTGCTCGCCGCGCTGCTGCGCCGTCTCTCCCCCGAGGAGGTCGAGAGCGGAACGGCCTGGCTCTCAGGAGAGCTCAGGCAGGGGAGGATCGGCATCGGTCCCGCGGCCCTGGCTGAGCTCATCGGCATCCCGGCCGCCGAACGGCCCGGTCTCACCCTGACGGACGTGGGCGTCCTCCTCGAGCGTTTCGCGGCCGTTTCGGGCGCAGGGTCGGCGGCCCATCGCGGCCGGATTCTGGACGACCTCGCGGGCCGGGCCACTGCCGAAGAACGGGAGTTTCTTCTCGGGCTCCTGAGCGGCGGGCTCCGGCAGGGTGCGCTCGAGGGGGTGATGACCGAAGCGGTGGCACGGGCCTCCGGGATTCAGGTCCGTCGAATCCGGAGGGCCCTGATGTTCTCGGGAAGCCTGCCCGAGGTGGCCCGGGCGGCCTTGAGCGGAGGCGAGACCGGCCTCAAGCGCTTCTCGATCCGGCCCCTCTCTCCGGTCATGCCCATGCTGGCCCAGAGTGCAGCCGATCTGGACGGGGCGCTCGGGCGGCTCGGCCGGGCCGCCCTGGAGTGGAAGCTCGACGGCGCGCGCATCCAGGCGCACAAGGAGGGCGGGGAGGTGAGGGTCTTCTCCCGCAACTTGCGGGACGTGACCGAGGCGGTGCCTGAAATCGCGGAGCTGATCCGGGGGCTCCCCGCCCGCCAGATCATCCTCGACGGCGAAGCCCTCGCCCTCCGGCCCTCCGGAAGGCCGGAGCCGTTCCAGGTGACCATGAGCCGCTTCGGCCGCAAGCTCGACGTGGCGGCGGTGCGCGTCCAGCTCCCGCTGGCCCCGTTCTTTTTCGATTGCCTCTACCTGGACGGCGAGGACCTCGTGGAGCAGTCCGAGGAACAGCGGTTTCAGGCCTTGCGCGGCGCATTGCCGGCCGGTGCCCTGGTTCGGAGAATCGTGACCGCGAATCGCGAGGAGGCAAAGGCATTCCTCGAGGAAGCGACCGGCCGTGGCCACGAGGGCCTGATGGCCAAGGACCCGCAGGCCCCTTACCAGGCCGGCCGCAGGGGGGCCGGCTGGCTCAAGGTGAAGCCCGCCACGACCCTGGACCTGGTCGTTCTGGCTGCCGAGTGGGGCCACGGCCGACGCCGGGGCTGGCTCTCCAATCTCCACCTGGGCGCGCGCGATCCCGGCAGCGGCGCTTTCGTCATGCTCGGGAAGACTTTCAAGGGGATGACGGACGAGATGTTGAAGTGGCAGACCCGGCACCTTCTCGAGCTGGAGGTGGGCCGCGATGCGTGGACGGTGTACGTCCGGCCCGAGCTGGTGGTGGAGGTGACGTTCAACGAGATCCAGGAGAGCCCGCGCTACCCGGCCGGGCTCGCTCTGCGTTTCGCCAGAGTGAAGGGGTACCGCACCGATAAGAGGGCCGAGGAGGCGGACACGATCCAGGAGGTGCGCAGGATCTTCGAGCGCCAGGCTGGTGGAGGGGGCTCGCCGTGAACCGGGCACGCAACTTTATTGCGCAAGCCATCATGCTTCGAGGGAGCAGCCTCAGAAGCAAAAATACAGGGGCCTGTTATCCCGGTGTCATGTTTCGTCATCCCGACCCCTGTGCGGAGCGCGTGACAGCCGGGATCCAGGAGTCTGCATCAAGACGGGGTGCGCGGACCGAATTCCGGATGTCGCCTGCTGCGCGGTGCGCTCAACGCCTCCATGGTCTCGCGGGCGATCTGCAACTCCTCGTTGGTCGGAATGATGAGGATCTTCACCCTGCTTTCCGGCTTGCCGATGTCTCCCTTCGAATGGTTCAAAGAGGCGTTCTTGTGTGCATCCAGCGCGATTCCCAGCCCTTCCAGGTCCCTGCACACGGCGGCCCTGACCCGTTCCGAGTTCTCTCCGATCCCCGCAGTGAAAACGATCACGTCGACCCCGCCCATGGCCGCCATGTAGGCCCCGATGTATTTTCGGATCCTGTAACAGTACGCCTCGAATGCGGCCTTGGCCTGAGCGTTTCCTTCCGTGATCTTCTGTTCCACGTCGCGCAGATCGCTGCTCCCGATGCCCGCCAGACCGAGCATGCCGCTCTTCCGGTTGAGCATTTCATTGACTTCGGCCACGGTCATCTGCTTGCGGTCGACCAAGTAGAAGATGATGGCCGGGTCGATGTCGCCGCAGCGCGTGCCCATGATCAGCCCTTCCAGGGGAGTGAACCCCATGCTGGTGTCGACACACCGGCCCTGCTTCACCGCGGCGATGCTGCTTCCGTTGCCCAGATGACAGGTGATGATCCTCAGGCTGCCGATGCCCTGGTTCAGGTAGGCGGCTGCTTCATGAGAAACATACTTGTGGCTCGTGCCGTGGAAGCCGTATCGGCGCACGCGGTCTTTCTGATAGAGCTCGAGGGGAAGAGCGTACAAGTAGGCGCTGGGGGGCATGGTGGAGTGAAAGGCCGTATCGAAGACACCCACCTGCGGGATGCCTGGGAAGACCTCCTCACATGCCCGGATGCCCTCCAGGTTGGGAGGGTTGTGCAGCGGCGCCAGTTCAAAGCAAGCTCGAATCACGCTCTTGACCTGGTCGTCGATGAGCGCGGGCGCGGTGATCTTCTCCCCGCCATGGACGACGCGATGGCCGATCGCAACGATCTCATCGCGGGACTTCATCACTCCCGAGCGGGCATCGCACAGGTAAGAAGTGATGAGGGTCACGGCCTGGCGGGTGTTCTTGACGTCCACTTCCTGCGAGATCTTTTCCGATCCGGGGCGCGCGTAATGGAAGAGCGTTCCCGTCAGCCCGATCCGTTCCACCAGACCGGAAGCGAGGACGGCAAAGTCTTCACGGTTCATGCACGTGAATTTGACGGAAGAGCTGCCGGCGTTGATGACCAGGATATTCATGGTGATGCCTTCCGCAGGCGACCTCGGTTGCATTGTTTCCGACCGTTCATGCAGGCGGTCACCGGAGGATGGGTCCCGGCAAGCTGGAAAGGGGTTGTTCGGCTCGAACGCCGAAGGGGAAACCGAACTCCACGGAACCGCCCGGAGGCGGTCCCGTGGACAGGGCCGTCACAACTTGTGGTTGCTGGGCTGTTCGCGCACTTTCGCCACGGACCCGGTCAGCTTGGCCGTGTCGAGCACCATTTCCATCATGCTGACCTGCTCTTCCCAGACAGCCGGGTCCGCTTCGGCCCTGATCACTTCATCGAACACGTGGTACACCGGGAGTCCCAACGAGACTCCTGCCAATGGCCCTGCGAAGGTCGGATCGCCAGCGGTCACCGTTTCGGCATAAAACCCGGCTCCGCTGGGATCCGAGGAGCCGAGCAGCACGACCACGTTCTCGGCGCCGTATTTCTGGGCGGCGTCGAGCACCCGCTGCTGATTCTGCAGGTCCATTGCTCCTGCCGCCGTTCAGACAAAGCATTCGGTGGCCGAAAAGACCACCTCGGCTCCGCTGCCGGCGAAGCAGGCCTCCATGGCGGGACTGGGAACTCCGTCCCGTTCCCCCAGGAGGATCAACTTCTTGCCTGTAAGTTTACCCATGCTTCACCTCCTTGCAGAAAGATGCCCTTGCGCTGCACCGTCCATACTCTTGTTCCTGGCGACCTATTCCGTGGGCTCGCCTTGCCCCCCGGCAGCGACGTGGCGAGCTGCTCAAAGTGTTGGAAATTGCGAGGACCGAAGGTCCGCGGCAACCCCCGGTCACAGGGAGATCGCCACGCTCGCAATGGGCTGAGCGCATGGCCATACGCCCCTCCAACCGCTCGCTCGCGAAATCCGCCCTCCGAGCGCACCGGCTGAGCGTGTCCCAGAGTGGCGAACCGGCGAACCAGCGCCCAGCCGCCGCGCTTGTGAATCCGCGTAGGAGTTTATGCAAGCAGCCGCTCCGCTCCGGCGCGGATCGCTTCCAGGGTCACATCGCCTCCGGTGATCCGTTCCTTCTGCTCCCCCTTCCGGTAAAAGAGAAACGTGGGGACTCCCAGGACCTTGAGGGTGACGCAAAGCCGGCGGTTCTCCATGACATTGACCTTCGCGAATCGGATCCTCCCGGCGTATTCCCCGCTCAAAGCTTCGACATCGGGCATCAGAGCCAGGCAGGGGCCGCACTTGGGCCCCCAGAGGTCTACGACCACGGGCAGCTCGCTCTGCAGGACCTCCGATTCGAAATTGTCCGCATTGATTTCCAGCATGAAGTTCTTCTCCCCCATCAGGTCCATGGAACGCCTGCTTTCCGATGTCCGGCTACAAATGTCCGGTCTTCCTCAAGACTTCCCTGGACCGCTCGGCCGAGCTGCCGGGCACCTTGACCACCGGGCCCGTGCAGCCCATCGCGGACTCTGCGTAGATGCCGACCTTCCAGAGCTCTTTCACCGCGGCTTCCACGGACAGCACATCGATGCCGTGGATTTCGGCATCCGTGGGTTCCTGGGGAGGGGCCGACACTTCTTCCCGAGACACCGGCTTGGAAGCCAGCCAGGAGATGATCTCGTCCAGCCCCGCCCGCTTTGCGGCTGCGAGCTCGCTGCGAACGCATGAGACCAGGTTTCCCCGGATGAGAGACGCCGTGTAGCATAAAGCGTTGGCGATGACCGGTGCGCCCGAGGCGCGGGAGATGATGCCCACGACCTCCCCCCAGCCCTCGCCCACGGACGGCCCGTAGCCCCAGCCGAGCGCTTCGTATTGGCCGCCGCTGTGGAAAGCGGCAAGGAGCTTCATGATCACGTTGCCGGTGAGCGTGTCACACACACATACGTCCGTGACGCCGGCCAGAAGGTCGTTGCCGCGCAGCAGACTGCCTCCGTCGGCGCGCACGCTGCTCCCGAAATGGACGGCGTAGCCGCTTTCCGAAAGGCGGACCAGAGCGCGCTGAACCGAGGCGGCGCCGTCCAGGTTGAGGATGCCGACGGTGGGTCTGTCTAGGCCGAGCGCCTTGGCCACGGCGATGCCGTACACCGCATTGCGCAACATGGCCTCGGTCCGGGACGTGGCGGACGTTCCGGTGGTGGAGGCGATGAGCAGAGGCTTGCCCCGGGCCGGCGTGAGGACGCGCCCGATGGTGGTCACTCCCAGAGGAAAGGGGTAGTGGAGCGCAACCGCACCGCGGATGCGGCCGTCCGTGAGGGCCGCTTCCATGGCCGACACTAGCGCCGCTTCGTCCTTGGGTGTTTCGATCCATTCCAGCTGGTCGTATCCGGGCACCTTGGGACCGATGGCCACCACCTGGATCCGGGGATCCTGGTCCGTGGTGAGGAGCGCACCCCGCAAGAGCTCCTCCGCACCGAGCTCGCTTCCCGCAGCCATGAGCCCCACCCGGACCTTGGGTCCGCCGGTGCGGGCCTGTTCCACCAGCTCCGCCAGGAGATCACCGACGAGCTTGCGCTTGTTCATCATGGGACGTCCTCAAGTGGCCTTGCGCAGGGACTCGGCCAGATCGGCCAGAGCGTCCAGCAGAACGTTCTTCATTTCCTCGCGGGTGACGCCCCCGGCCGGTTCTCCAGATGGCGCTTCCACGAGGAAGGATGCGCCGTCGGCAAGGTTGGTCAGCCGGGCCAGGAAGAGACTGCCTTTCCCGATGATCATGACGCGGCGGATGGCGCCCGAGGCGATGGCGTCGACGGCGTGACCGAGAAAGGGGACTCCCGAGGGAATGTGCCCCTGGGTCTGGGCAAAGCCGACCAGTCCGTGCCTGGCGACGAAATCGTTCAGGGCTGCACGCTCCAGTTGCCCCTTCACGACCGCGAGGGCCGCGATCATTTTTGCGTTGGCCTCGGGAACGTCACCGGCCCCGGCGGGAAGAGTGATTTCCGGGATCTGGAGCTCGGCCGCATACTTGTCCACGTCGGCGAACTTCAGGCCCGCCTTCTGCAACGGGTCCCACACCAGCGCTGTGGTCACGGCCTGGGGCGAGGCGCCGGCCCCGACCGAGTGTTTCCCCAGGGCGTCGAGGCGGATGACCGGGGTCTCTCCGTCGTCGGGAGTGAGCAGCACCGCGAAGTTGCCCAGGCAGGTTTCCAGGGCCGGGAGCCCTTTTTTCACGTGATCGCGGGAGTTCATGAAGAGCTTGGGCAGGGCGCCGCCGGCGAGCACCACCACGTTCTTGCGGGCGCCGGAAGCGACCAGGGAGGCACCGGCGATCAGCGCGTTCACCGGACCCGCGCAGAAAGCGCGTACGTCCAGGCCGCTTGCATGGACGCAGCCGGCGCACTCGGCGATGGCCTTGGCAAAATTGCCGCCTCCGCGCTGGTTCATGTCACCGGCGGCCTCTTCGGAGCATTCGATCAGGAAGTCGACCTCGTCCGGGCGCAGGCCGGCGTTGCGGAGCAGATGGAACAGGGCCAGCAAGCCGCCCGCCTTGCTGGCCAGGTTTTCCACGAGGACATGAGCCGAAAGAGATTCGTCGACCTCATGGCCCCGGCGGCAGCACCCGACCACCTGACCGCCGAAGGTGAAGGGGAGTGCGGCCTTGGTGGCGATCTCCTCCTGAATGGCGACGGCGTCCCGGCCGGCCTTCAGGCGCTTGAGGACTTCGGTCGGGAGGACCGGGTGGGCCAGGAGTTTGTCTCGAACCGATGCGGCGAAGCCTGCTTCGAGCCAGATGAGATCGAATACGTCGCACATGTCCATCAAGCCGAGGAATTCATCCTCGGGCATGATTTCGCCGTACTTGCCGAAGCGAGCCGGCGCGCCCGCGAGGTTGGCGTACCATGGGCGGGGATGCGCCGCCAGTTGTTCGACGGTCATGGCGCCGATGAACGCCAGATTCGGAGCGTAGCGCGCCGCCTCCTCGTAAGGCTGAATGAAGTTGGGAAGCTGGGCGAGAAAGGCGGAGTCGGGCTTTTCACGGCGCTCCAGGTACGGGGTCGTGCCGTAGCGGGAGCCGAGCTCCGGCGTGTGGTTGAGACAGTACGCCGTGCTCTTGACGGCTGCGTTGGGCATGTCGCTGTCTCCCTTCGTTCAGCAGCCTCTCAGGCTTTCCAGGTATTGTTCCGCGTTGAAAGCGGCGCTCGAACCTTCTCCCACGGAGGCCGAGATCTGCCGCAGGCGCTTGCTGACCACGTCCCCGGCCGCATAGATGCCCGGCACGTTCGTTTCCATTTCCCTGTTGGCGATCACGAACCCGTTCTTGTCCAGGGATACGGCGCCGTTCAGGAACTCCGAGGACGCCGAGGTTCCGACGAAAATGAACACGCAATCGGTGGCCATTTCGGAAACAGCGCCGGTCTTCAGGTTCTTGAGGGTGATGCCTTGGACCAGCTCCTCCCCATGGATCCCGGTGACGACGGTGTCCCAGATGAACCGGATCTTCGGGTTGCTGAAGGCCCTCTCCTGGATCACCTTCGTGGCGCGCAGCTCGTTTCTCCGATGGATGATGTTCACCTGCCGCCCGAACCTGGTTAAGTAGATTCCTTCCTCCACCGCGACATCCCCTCCCCCGATCACGGAGATGATACAGTCCTCGAAGAAGGCGCCGTCGCAGGTCGCACAATACGAGACCCCTTTGCCTGTGAATCTTTCCTCGCCCTCCACGCCGATCTTGCGTGCGCGGGCGCCGGTCGCGACAATGATCGCCTTGCAGCGGATCGCCCCGTCCTTCAGCACGACCGTTTTTTCGGATCTGTCCGGGTGGAGCTCCACGGACAGCGCCGTTTCCTTCACGATCTTCAAGCCGAACCGCGTCGCCTGGTGGACCATTCTGCGAACCAGCTCCGGGGCCTCGATCCCTTCCGGAAAACCGGGATAGTTCTCCACCCACTCGTAGGTCATCAACTGCCCGCCGCAGGCCGCGCCCTCCAGCAACACCACGTCCAGGCGGGACCGCGCAGCGTACAAGCCCGCGGTCAGGCCTGCAGGCCCTCCTCCCAGAATCACCAGGTCATGGTATTCGGACGTCAAGTCACGCCTCTCCCGAGCACGGTCAATCCCGGTCCAATGTCACCACGGTGGGCCCTTCCACCTCCGTCTGCAGCAACCGCAAAGCCTTCAAGATATACTTGCGACGCAGCTCTTTTTCCTTTTCCAGGGTCAAGGCAGGATCTCCCACAGGGTTGGGCACCGCGTGACCCTGCACGATCCGGTTGACGCCGAGCATCTGCGCGATGTTGGGGATGGGGGTGATCTGAACGACAGGGATGCCCATCTTCTCGATATTGGACGCGATCGTTGCCCCGCAACGAGTGCTGGATCCTCAGGTGGAGGTGAGGATCGCGGCGCGGATGGTTTCCCTCCGCTTGATCTCCGCGCCGATCTCGTCCCCCATCTCGCCGCATCGCTTCGAAACGGTGGTGCAGCCCGAGGTGGAGAAGAAGGTGGGATGGAGCTTGCCGATCGTCCCCTCTGCGGCCAGCTCGCACATCACATCGAATGGAACCAGCCGGTCCGGCCTCTCCAGGACGTAGTCGTTGAAATAGCCGGCGTGGGCGACCTCGTACTCGCGGCGCAGGGCTTCGACGTCGTAGGCGCCCCAGCGCAGATTGCTCCTTCTGGCCAGTCTGTCGGGGTTCCCTTTGGGGACTAGACCGCCGTCGCTGATCAGGGCGATCTCGGCGCCTTCCAGATCCCGGATGGCCGGGGGCGGCGGCACCTTTTCGAACCGGGGCGGGACGACCTCGCTCTCGAACGGTTCTCCCCGAAGCTTCGCCAGCAGCTTCTCGACGCTGCGCTCCGCAATGCTCTTCTCGCAGTATTCGTTGCGCAGCAGGTTGCGCGAGAAGTAGTTGTACTCCCCGGGTTTGGGCAGGTTCTCCCGGCTCAGCAGCCGCATCTCCTTTTCCCCGGAGACCAGGCGCATGGCCAGCCTCACCATGTCGCGGATGACCTCGAGCATGCTCCGGGCCATGTTGCCGGTCTTGCAGATGAAGGCGTACTTCCGGTAGAGCTCCATCCCGGGAACTTCCTCGAACATGCCCGAGACCACCGGGATGCCGAGCTCCGCACCCACCGCCTTGCACATGGCGCCGCAGGCGATGCTGTAGCGCCCGGCGGCGAACGCCGGACCGGCAAAGAAGAGGTCGGGGCGGTAGGGAGCGACCAGCTTCAGGCCTTCCTCCGCGTTCTTGTCCGGGTTTACGGCAAAGGAATCGTCGCCGCAGATGACCGTGGCGACGACTTCTCCCCGGTCCCCGAGCTCCTTCTGCAGGGCCATGCCCGGCCCGACCGGGCCTTCCTTCACGAGGAATCCGGTCGAGGCCTTTTCTTCCCCGCCTACCTGGCCGAAGAATTGGTTCAGGTAGTGAACGACTCGCAGTTTTTCCGCCATGGCATCCTCCCTGTATGAAGCTAATACTCTTTGACAATGACCCTGGCACTCCCGGTACAGTCGAGGACCCCGGGAAGCAGATACTCTTCGATATCGATCACAGGGTCACCCGCAGACTGATCGATGGGATCCGGGCAAAAGATCTTCGTCTCCGCAGTCCCTCCAAGGAACTTTTCCGCCTTCCAGGGAATCTTGGTTCTTTCAAAGGTGGCCGAGGAGGTGATGATGCAGTCGAGAGCCGGCTGGTTGAAAAGAATCGTGTCCGCCAGCGTGCCAAACGGGGTCAAAGGCTGGGTGAATATGGCCGTCTTTACCCCCAGCTTTTCACATTCCTCTCCGGTCATGGCCAGGTCGATATGAGGCATGCCGCCGGTGATTTTCACCAGGATCACGCCGTCCGCTCCCAGCACGTTCTTGACCAGATTGGCGGCCATGCAAGCACTTCGGGCCCTCGCGGCAGGCTCCATGTTGGCTACGGTGCACACCACCCCGGCAAAATTCAGGTCCCTGCCATGGTGCCGGTACAGCTCCTTGACGACGCCGTGGTTCTGAATGCTGTACGTGTCGAGGGCCTTGATCGCGAGCCAGCCCACGACCCCCCCATCCAGAATTTCATTCGGGTGAACCACGGTCGGCATCAGGTGGCGGACGTCCGTTCCATAGAAGCAGGCATCTGAGATGGCACGATGATCGAACTGGGGACTGTAGAGCTGATAGTAGCACGCCACGCGAGGAAGATTGGATTTGCGGTCGAGGTGCGGAATATCCAGGTCGTAGACCTCCACCTGGCTCGCAGGATGCCGGTCCGCTCCCCGCGCCAGGTACACCGCCGTTCTCAGGCCTGCGGCTTTCACCGCATTCTCGAAATCGCGCTCCTCGATCCCGGCGGCTATTCGGGGCGCGACTACAATATTGTTCATCTTCCCGTAGGGGCTCATTTCGGCAATGGGGCCGGCCATGTCGAGAACCCCGTTCTCTTTCCTGTTGGTGCACGGATTGGAGACCAGGACGGCAATGTTCTGCAAGGACCGGGTGCGCCCGCTGCCGGCAATCTGCATCTTGCCGATAAAGCCCGGAAAATCGGCGTCGGTCTTGTCGATCTTGCATCGAGGTTGAATGACGTCCATGAGATTCAGAATTCTCACGTTTTCGCCCGGAGAGACCAGATGAAGATCCACAGACCGGATTCTGGGATCCTGGAGAATCCGCTCCTCGAGCTCCTCGAGATTGACAGACAACACGCCTTCTTGAGCCTGCGTCTTTGAACCTGTTTGAATTTTCTTTATGTCTATGGATTCGATTTCAAGTCTCATGCGAGTCTCCTTAAGCGGTTGCGGGGAAAACTACGCAGTACGCGACAGGGCCGGATGGGCAATCCGGTTCTTCACCATTTCAACGGCAAACTGAATATGCTTCCTCAGCTCTTCTCTGGCCTGGTCGTACTTGCCTTTGCGAATGAACTCGACCGTCCTGTTGTGGTCCCGCAGAGAACGCTGCGCCGTGCCGTCGATTTGAAAATAGACAAACTGATAGCGGGCGAGATAGAAACCGATGGAATGATAGATTTGGGTCAGCATCGCGTTTCCGGAGGATTCGACCAGGGAATGGTGGAAATCCAGGAAGACCTTGATGTACGCCAGTAGATCGTTGGGGCCGGCACTCGTCAGAGGCACCGGCAGGTCCGAGGCCTTGTCCAGGGCCGCGCTCACTTTGGGCATGTTCCGGGTGCCGGCGGCCTCGAGGAGGTCGATGGTATAGCACTCGATCATCTCCCGGACCTGAGCGACCTCGGTAAAATCCTGGGCGGAAAGCTCGGCCACGTACGTGCCTCTCCTGGGAACGTTGACGACCAGATGGTCCTTCTCGAGGAGGCGAAAGGCTTCTCGCAGGGGAGGGCGGCTGATGCCGAGCTCGATCGATAGAGCCGATTCGTTGAGCTTCTGTCCGGGCTTCAATTCGCCCGTGATGATTTTCTCTCTCAGCAGCTGCAGGGCGCTGGCGGTAACGCTCAGGATTTCCATCGAGTTCGGCTGGCCTTTCGTGGGGAGGGAAGCCGTGGGCACATCCTTGTCTACAGTCTACAAAAGTCTAAACAGATGCCTGCACCCTGTCAACAGGAAAATCACTCCGGTTGCCTGCGGGCACTCTTGCTCGACCCGTGCGGGCGCGCTGCCGGGCAAGGTACTTGACGGCGCTCGCGGTTCTGGAATACGGGAAGAGCATGAGTCCCGCAAAAGGTCCCCAGCCAAGCACAGGAGGAAGGTCCATGAGTCAGGAGGTCAATTGGGAGCAGGTCTATGAGTGGGATGCCAAGCACTACCTCCACGTCAAGCAGGCGGCCTGCGAACGCCGGTTCCTGCCGGTGAGCCGCACCGAAGGAAACCACGTCTACCTTGCCAACGGCATGAAGATCCTGGACTTCGTGAGCCAGATCATCGGTGCCAATCTGGGGTATTGTCACCCCCGGATTACGGCCGCGATTCGCGAGGCGGCGGAGAAGATCGGTTTCGTGCAGGAGCTTTTCTGCACCGAGTACCGGAGCCGAGCGGCCAAGCTGATCCTGGAGGACCTGCTCGGTGCGGAGGACTGGGCGGGCCGGATCCGCTTCGTGAATACGGGCAGCGAGGCCAACGAGCAAGCGTTCGCGATCGCGAAGCAGGTCACCGGCCGGCCGAACATCGTGACGCGCGAATATGCCTATCACGGATCGACGAGCGGCGCCGCGGGAGCGAGTCGAAATCGCTACTATCGATCGACCCTGGCATCGCCGGAGACCGGCGCGATCCGGGACGTGCCCAACTTCCCGGGCTCGGGCTTCCACGTCGTGCCCGCTCCGTACTGCTTCCGCTGCTCTCTGGGGCACACCTATCCCGCCTGCAGGCAAGCCGACGGTACCCTCTCGTGCATCCGTATGTCGGAGCACATCATCCGGACGATCGGCGCCGAGACGGTCGCCGCTTTCGTTACCGAGATCTACTACGGCGGCTCCGCCATCGACCCTCCGGCCGAGTACGTTCCGCAGTTGCGCGAGCTGACCCGCAGGTTGGGCATTCTCTGGATCGACGACGAGGTGATCTGCGGTTTCGGCAGGTGCGGCAAATGGTTTGCCTACCAGCTCTTCGAGGGTGCGAAACCCGACATCATGACGCTGGGGAAAGGCATGAACGGGTGCGCCCTGCCGGTCGGAGCGGTGGTCGTCTCTCGGGACATCGCCGATGAGATGGGAAAGTACCGGTACTGGACCGGCAGCACCCATGCCGGGCATCCGGTGGTCCTGGCGAGCGTTGCGGCCGCGCTGGAGCTCATGATCGAGGAGAACGTTCCGGAGGCCGCAGCCGTGAAGGGCGGCCTCCTGGCGAAGAGGCTGGCCCAACTCGAGAGGGAGCACAAGAGCGTCGGGCTGGCACAGAGCGTCGGGCTGCTCGGGCTCTTCGAGGTCGTGCGGAACAAGCAGACCCGGGAGCCGTTCGTGAAAGAGGACCGCTTCGCCACTTTCGCCGGCGACATATCCAAGTACCCGGAAGTGATGATCTCGGAAAGGTGCATGCTGAACGGGGTGATGGTCGGCTCGGCCGTGCCGAACACGCTCCGCGTGGCACCGCCCCTGACGATCACCGAGCAGGAGATCGAATTCGGGATGGAGGTGATCCACCGGGTGATGATGGAGATCGACGGGATGTGCGACTGAGCAGGCTGTTGAAAAACGCCCATCTGCTGCGTTCGGCTCGTTCTTCGTTCCCGGCCTTCGCCGGGACAGGCTCCCCGCCCGTCCGCCGGATCCTTAACTTAAGTACGCCTCACTCCTCAGAACTTCGCCTGCCTTGCATCTGGGCATTTTTGAACAGCCTGCATCAGGCCCACTTTTTCAACGGGCTCTGAAGACAGCGTGAAAGGGGAAGGGAAAAAGGCGAAAGGCGCGCTTTGTCCCCGCCTCTGACTTTGACCTTTTGCCGTTTACCCTTGACCTGCTTCGCCGGCAAACCGCTTCTTCAGCTCGGGCTTGGTCACCTTGCCGAGGACGTTGCGGGGCAGCTCGTCCAGGCACGCGAGCCGGCTTGGCACCTTGTAGCCGGCCAGCCGTTCCTTGGCCCAGTCGCGCAGCTCCTCCAGAGAGAGGGAGCTGCCCCTGTCGAGCACCACGGCCGCCGCAACCCGCTCGCCCCATTCCGGATCCTCGACGCCCACGACCGCACATTCCCGTATCCCGGGGTGGGTCCGCAGGACCTCCTCGACCTCCAGGGCCGAGACCTTGTATCCGCCGGTCTTGATGATGTCCACCGAAGAGCGTCCGAGGATGCGGTAGTATCCTCGCTCCAGAAGCGCGACGTCGCCCGTCCGAAACCAGCCGTCGTGAAAGGCGGCCCGGGTCGCCTCCGGCCTCTGCCAGTACTCGAGAAACACGTTGTCACCCCTGACCTCGATCTCCCCAGGCTCTCCCTCTGCTTGAACCGGCAGGCCGTCCTCGCCCACCAGCCTCACGGTTACCCCGGGAAGCGGCTCGCCCACGTGGCCCGGTCTGCGGTCTCCCCGGAGGGGGTTGGAGAGAGCCATGCCGATCTCGGTCATCCCGTAACGCTCGAGCAGCCGGTGGCCCGTGATGCGTTGCCACTCGTTGAAAACCTCGACCGGCAGCGCGGCCGAGCCCGACACCATGAGGCGCATCCGCCTGCAGGCCCTGCTCAGGAGCGACTTCTTCTCCGGTGAGGCGTTCCGCCAGGCAGCGATCAGCCTGACATACATCGTGGGCACGGCCATGAACAGGGTCACCCGACCCTGGGCGAAACGCTCCCACGCCTGGCCGGCGTCGAACCCGGGCAGCATCTCGCAGGCGGCGCCCGACCACAGGGCGCAGCCCAGGGCATTGATGATGCCGTGGGTATGGTGAAGGGGGAGCGCGTGCAGGATGCGGTCGTCTTCCTGCCACTCCCATGCGGCCGTCAGGGAGGTGATCTGGGCGGTGATGTTTCGGTGCGTGGTCACGACGCCTTTGGGCCTGCTCGTCGTCCCGCTCGTGTAGAGGATCTGGGCGCGGCGCTCCGGCTCGATCTTGGGCAGGTAGCGGGCGCCCGGGAGCCCGATCCTGTGGAGGTCGCCGGCCGACAGGAGGGCGACGCGGGACCTCGCTGCAGCCGGTCGAAGCTTCGCTTCGAGGTCCCCGTGAGCGATCACGGATGCGGCGGCCGTGTCCTCGAGCTCGTACTCGATCTCCGGGAGAGGATGGCCCGGGAACAGGGGAACGGCGATCCCGCCGGCCAGCCAGATTCCCCACTGAACGGCGGAGTAGGAGAATCCGGGCGGGACGCAAAAGGCCACCCGCGCCTCCCGGAGGTCGTCCCTTTCTCCCAGCAAACGGAAGGCCACCTGCTCGGCCGCTTCCAGGAGCTCGCCGTAGGTATGCGCCCCATCGCCATCGAGAATGGCAACCCGCCGCGTGTGCTTCAGAGCTCTGGCGATGATCGGGACACCGGGTTTCTCGAGCATTACGGCAATCTCACTTGCAGAGTTTCTGGAAACCGCCCAGAGAGTAGTCGTTGATGTCCTGGACGGCGTAAAAGTGGGTCCTGTTCCTGGAAAGCGCGCCCGTATTCACATCCACGATGAGGCCGTTCTCGTCGATGTCGTACTTGCCGATGTTGGTGGTCAAGGACTCCAGGCAGGCGGGGGGCAGATACTCGCCGGGGTCGTAGCTCAGCTTGCCGACCTGGAGGACGTCCCCCTGCTTGATCCAGTTCAGCACCGGCTCCGGCAGGAGCCCTTCAGCCTTCTGCCAGTTGGCCCTGTCGATCACGTTCCCGGGCGAGACCTCGGCCGAGGCGCCCGGGGAGACCAGGGCTGCCAGGAAGAGTGTCGGAAGATAAAGAGCTCTCCTTCTGCTTTCCATCCGTTCTCCCTCTCGAGCTCGCCTCCGTTTCTCCCGCGGCGAGGCGCCCGGCCGGGAGCTGCGAGCCTCGGCCCCGGGCCGCACGACGTGAGTTACAACTTGTCAGAGCTCCAAGTCAACGGAAATATTACGGCTTCGGGGGGCTGCCGGAGCTCGGGGGCGGGCAAGCCCCGGGCGGCTGGGGTTATGACCTTTTGTGATTGACGCACGCTGGCGTTTTCCTTATGGTGATCCATCCCAAAAGGAGGTCTCTCATGGAAACGTTTCGAGGCAAGGTGGCCATCGTGACGGGCGGGGCTTCCGGGATAGGGAAATCCCTGTGCCAGGAGCTGGGCAAGGCCGGCGCCGACGTGACCGTGACCGACATCAACGAGGACGGTGCGACCAGGGCGGCGGAAGCGGCCCGAAGCGCCGGCGGGCGCGCCTCATCGGCGAAACTGGACGTCAGGGTCGAAGCGGACGTGCGCGGTCTGATCGACCGGACGGCGGCCGAAAAGGGGCGCCTGGACTACATGTTCAACAATGCCGGGATCGGGGTGGGAGGCGAGGTCCAGGACATGACCCTGGACCACTGGCGGAGCATCGTGGACGTCAACCTCTGGGGCGTCCTCTACGGGACCCTGGCAGCCTATCAGATCATGATCCGGCAGGGGTCCGGCCACATCATCAACACGGCCTCCTCGGCGGGCCTCGTCCCCGCACCGCTGCTGACGGCGTACGGCATGACCAAGCACGGCGTGGTGGGGCTGTCCGTCGGGCTGCGGGCCGAGGGGGCGGGCAAGGGCGTCAAGGTGAGCGTCGTCTGCCCGGGCTTCATCGACACGCCCATCTTCGACAGCACGACTTACGTGAAAACCGACAAGGAGCGGACCTGGTCGGTCAAACCGCCCTGGATCAAGATGATGAGCGCCGATGCGTGTGCCCGGGACATTCTCAAGGGCGTGGCGCGCAACAAGGGGATCATTCCGGTCCAGGCGCCGGCCTACATCATGTGGTGGCTCAACCGGCTGAATCCCGGGATCGTCGATGCCCAGATGCGGAATCGGGTCGAGAAGTACCGGAAGACACCCCGATGACGGAGTGAGGATTGCGGCCAGAGGGCAGGGCACCGACAAGATCATGAGCCGATTGGACGCGATTGAGCTGCGGCCGCGCAGGGAAGGCATCCTCCGGGTATCCTACAGACTTCTTTCGGGCACGATCCTCGACCGCCTGAGACGGCTCGAGGCCAATTCCCTGATCACCAATTTCACTCTGCTCCTCGCCTTCCGCTTCGGCCTGCTCGATCTGTCCATCCGCCTCGGGGTGACCTTCCTGCTCAACGTATTCGTCTACTTCATCAACGATTTCATCGACGTGCAGATCGACCTCGCCTCCGGGACCAAGGACCGGGCCAAGGCCCTCTACCTCCAGGAGCACAGACGGACAGCCTTCGCCCTCATCGCGTGCGGGAGCGCGGGCCTGCTTCTCCTGACCCTTTTTTACAGTAGGAGCGTCTGCTTCGGCGTCGTTCTGGCTCTGCTGACGACCTTTCTCTACACCGACTACTTCAAGAACATCCCTTTCCTCGATATCGCCGGCTGCTTCGTGTGGGGGATCGCCATGGCGTGGCCGGCCATCCCCGACTTCTCCTGGGAGGGG
Organism: bacterium; assembly: GCA_040756235.1. Lineage (GTDB taxonomy): Bacteria > Desulfobacterota > DSWW01 > DSWW01 > DSWW01 > JBFLZG01. The sequence continues at coordinate 28,693 of JBFLZG010000132.1, forward strand.
ATCCGGCTCGTGCTGCTGATCGGCATCTTTGCCGCCTGTTTTGAGGTGGTCCAGTGCGTCAAGGATTTCGATTCGGATCGAGCGTCCGGCCTGAGGACCACGCCGGTCGTGCTCGGCATCCCCAAGGCCTTTCTCATCGCTCGATCCCTTTACGTGCTGTCTGCGATCTACACGGTCCTCGTGCTCGGGCAGATACAGGGGGCAGCGCTCTTGCTTCCGATCCTTTTCAGCACGAAACAGAAGGCGGAATCTTACTGGCTGAAGCTTCGCCTGGTGTTCGGTGCGGTCTGGCTCCTGATCATGGCGAGGCTCTTCTTCGGGGGGCAAATCGGTTGATGGCCACGCCTACCCGCGGCTAAGGAAAACCGGCCGAACGGCCGATTCTCTTTGCAGTGAACGGACCCCGAGGGCGCGCCGGTTCTGCTCCAGAAGATCCTGGCTTTTCCCGTCTGTTGTGGCTAGAATGATATTCGGATAGTTCGGATAGAACCAAATTACATTTCTGTCCTCGGAGAACGTGCGGCCATGAAGGAAAGGGGTAGGAGGTGGTTCGGCTTCTGGATCCTGCTGTGCGGGTTGTTCCTGCTCCACGCCGGAACGGCGTCCGGCATCTCCACGCCTTCACCCGAGACCTTCCCTCTGCCTGCGGCACTGGAACCCGCGGTCCGGTTTTGGGTGAGGGTTTATGCCCAGTGCGAGTGCAACGAGTATCTGATTCACGACACGGAGCGCATGGGAGTGGTCTACGAGGTGACGCGGATCGAATCCCTGGATCCCGACCGACCCGACCTGGAGCTGACCCGTTCCCAGGAGCATTTCCTCGGTTCCAGAAAGGAACATTACAGGATTTTATTAAAAGAGCTCTCGTCTGCGGGCATCGACTATGATCGCCTGACAGGGGACCGGAAGAAGGTTTTCGATCTGTTCGGAGGCTCCCGGAACCCGCACGTCTACGCGCACGCCGCTGCGAACCTGCGGGCCCAGCGCGGCCAGAAAGCCCGCTTCCGCCAGGGGCTGATCCGGAGCGGGCGGTACGACCAAGTCATCAGCGATACGCTCCGGGACTACGACGTCCCGGAGGAGCTGCGGGTCCTGCCCCACGCGGAGTCTTCTTTCAACTACCGCGCCTACTCCTCGGCCGGAGCGGCCGGCATCTGGCAGTTCACCCGGCCTACGGGCAGGCTCTACTTGAAGATCAACCACGATATCGACGAGAGGCTGGACCCGATCCTTTCCACCCGGGCGGCCGCGAAGCTGCTCAGCTACAATTACGGCGAGCTGGGTTCCTGGCCCCTGGCCATCACCGCTTACAACCACGGCCTGGGCGGGATGCAGCGCGCCAGGAGACTGCTCGGCACTTCGGACATCGGCGAGATCGTCTCGCGCTACCAGAGCCCGTACTTCGGCTTTGCATCGCGGAACTTCTATGCCGAGTTCCTGGCGGCCCTGTATGTGGTCGAGCACTACAGGGACTACTTCGGCGAGGTGAGCTTCGAGCCGCCCCTTCAGTTCAGAGAGCTGGAGCTGCCTCGATACGTGAAGATCCAGACCCTGGCGCGGAACCTGAACCTCGAGACCGAGGACCTCGCGAACTTCAATCCGGCGCTGCGAAAACCGATTCTGCAGGGAGCCCGGTCTCTGCCCAAGGGATATCGTCTCAGGGTACCTGCCCAGGTGGAAGCGGAGACCCTGATCGCTCGCATTCCTTCCAGGGAATGGTCTCAGAAAGAAGGAAACTGGTACCGCGTGGAAAGGGGCGATACCCTGGCCTCCATTGCACGGCGCAACGGGACCTCGGTGGCCACCTTGGTCGCCCTGAACGAGCTCGCCAGCTCGCGTCTGATCCGAGTGGGACAAATGGTGCGCCTGCCGGAGGAAAAATCGCCCGAGAAGGCTCCCGAACAGGCGCCCATCCAGACGGCAAGCCTGTCCGAGGGGGCCGCCGCTGCCGACTCGAAGGCGGGCGAGGTCGTGGAGGCCGGCCAGAAGCCACTGATGGCCTCTATGGTCCCTATCCCTGCCATTGCCGAAGCATCGATCCGCAGGGACGAGCCCCGGAGCCAAGAAGCTTCCAGGGTCGAGGCGGACCCGCCGTCGTCGGGTACGGCCGGGATCGAGCTCGTCCGGAACAGCCGCCCGAAGGCGGGCTACATCCGAATCGAGCCCGAAGAGACCCTGGGCCACTACGCCGACTGGCTGAACGTGTCGATCCGGAAGATCCGCCAGTGGAACCGGCTTTCGAGCAAGGCCCACATCCGCTCGGGTCAGCGGCTCAAGCTGGTGTTCGAGCGGGTCACCCCGGACCAGTTCCAATCGGCTAGGGTGGCGTACCACCGAGGAATCGAAGAGGATTTTTTCAACAACCACAAGGTGATGAGCACCTTCCCGCACGAGTTGAAGAAGGGAGAGAGCATCTGGCGTATCTGCAGCCAGTACAACCTTCCCCACTGGCTCATTCTCCGATACAACACACAGCTGGATTCCGGACGCGCCAAACCCGGAGACGTGATCCAGATCCCGGATGTGGCGTCGGCGAACCCCACCTCCTCGTAGACAAAGCCTCCAAAGAATAGCCCTGCAGGCAAAAGGCCAAAGGCGAAACGGCAGAGGGGGCAGACCCCTTCTGCCTTGACCTTTTCCCTTTGACCTTTCACCTCTCAGGCGATGCAATTCCCAACCGACGGCCGGAGACGGGCCGCTCTCCCGCATTTGACAGCACACGAGCCGGACGTTAAGGTTCGGGGCAGCGCTGACCGGGAAGCTTCGACATGTCTGTTTGCCTCCTGTTGATCCGCCACGGTGAGACCCTGTGGAATCGTGAACGACGCTTCCAGGGCTTTGCGGATGTCCCCTTGAGCGAAAGGGGAGAGGAGCAGGCCAGAGCCCTGGGCACGACGCTCGAGAGGGTCCCCCTCTCAGGCGTGTATTGCTCCGATCTCCGCCGTGCCATCGAAACCGCCGAGCGGATCGCCGAGCCGCACCGCATATCGGTGCAGCCGGATCCCAGGCTGCGCGAAATGAATCAGGGTTCTCTGGAAGGCAAGGGCCTCCAAGACCTCGTGCGGGAGCACCCGGGACTGCTGGAGCGGTGGATGGCCGATCCGGCGGACATCCCGATGCCCGGGGGGGAGTCGCTCCGGTCCGCCCAGTCCCGCGCCTGGGAGGCCATCCTGGAGATCATCGAAAAGCACCGCGATGGGACCGCCGCAGTCGTGGGACACAATCTCTGCCTCATCACCGTGATCTGCAAGGCCATCGGCCTCGACCTCGTCCATTTCAGGAGCCTTCGGATCGAGAACGGTTCGATCTCCGAGATCCTCTTCACCGGGCAGGGGCCGGTGCTCGCCCGGATCAACGATATCAAGCACCTGGCAGGCCGTTGAAAAAGGCCCATCTGCTGCGTTGCGCTCGTTTATCGTCACTGCGACGTACCGTAAGAGTACGCCTCGTTCCTCGAGCTTCGCGCCTTGCATCTGGACCTTTTGAACGGCCTGCACATTTTGGATTTTTTTGTGCCTGCCGACGAGTGGCTCATTCGACCCCCGGGGGCATGGGCGGTTCCTGGTCTTCCGTGCGGGCTTTGCCCAGGGCGGCCGCCATGGAACCCGCGACCACGAGGACCGCTCCGGCACAGGCGAGGGGGCTCAGCTCTTCAGCGGGGACGACCTGCGGCCACAGGGCGGACCCGATGCCGGCCATGAGCAGCGTGGCAAGCGGAGTCATGGAGATGACCGCGCTCACCCTGGATGCCTCCCAGTGGGCGAGCGCCTCGGAGAAAGCCCCGTACGCAACGATGGTGTTGAGCGCGCAGAATGCCAGGAGCCAGAGGCGCAGCGGCCCCAGATCCAGGATCTGCGCCGGGGCCGCGCCCGGGAGCAGCAAGAGGGTGCTTCCGCAGTAGATGACGACGAGCACCGCCGCTGACGACATGAAGTGGAGCAGCTGCTTCTGGGCCAGCGCGTAGGCGGCCCACGTGACGGCCGCCGCCCCCAGAAGAGCAACGCCGGCAGTGTACCGGCCGAGCCCCAGAAACACCTCGCCCAGCCGGTCGTGAAGGAACAGGAGCATCCCCGAGGCCATCACCAGGAGGCCGAGCCACTGGATCCTGCTGAATCGTTCCCGGAAGAAGAAGAGGAATCCGAGCATGGCGCTCGCCGGCGCGAGCTGAATCATCACCTGGGCGGCTTCCGGCGACGTTCGCTCCAATCCGAGGATGTAGAGAACATAGTTGCTGCCCAGACCCAGGACGGCGACCAGCAGCAGCAGATAGACCGAGGAGGGGTGGCCCCGCAGACCCGGGAGCTGTCCGCGGGCCGCAAGGTAGGAGCCCAGCAGGACGGCCGACACGACGAACCGGTACCAGGTGATGGTGAGGGCATCCATTCTCTCGAGGGTGACGTCGAGGGCGATCGGGAGAGCGCCCCACATGCACGCGGTCAGGAGCGAGAGGCTGAGGCCCAGTTGCCAGCGTCCGGTCGGGCGATGCAGCGCCATCCAGAGATCTCTCGTGTTCGGGGATGCAAACCACAAAGTATAGGCAAGCCGGGGCGCCTGTTCAAATCAGGTCCCTGGGATCCTGAAGCTGAAGGCTGAAGCGTGCGCAGATTCATGCGCATGTTCTCCGCAGGGAGCCACCTGCCTGCGATGGAGAGGGCGAAATGGAAACGATACTCCTCGAGGACATTCCATTCGGCGTCGACGGGACGCGGATCGAACGCTTCCTGGGGAAAGGGGCGGCGTCAGGAAGAGGCGCTTTCGGGGAAGGACTGCGACACATGGCCGACCAGGCGCTCGCCATCGGCAGACCGAAGGCCCTGTACCGGGTCTGCCGGATCTCGTCCCGGGGCGAGGATTTCGTGGCGCTCGAGGGGCAGACTTTCAGGAGCCGCGTCCTTGCGGTGAACCTGGAGAAGGCCTACCGGGTCTTTCCCTTCGTGGCGACCTGCGGCAAGGATCTGGAAAACTGGTCGGCGTCCTTCGGCGCGGAGAACGAGAAGATGCTGGCCCGCCTCGTCGCCATGGCGGCGCTGGAGGCGGCCGTTCACGCCCTTTCCTCCCATATCCGCGAACACCACCATCCGAGCGGGATTTCCATGATGAACCCGGGCTCGCTCCAGGACTGGCCCATGGCCGAGCAGCGGGCGCTCTTCGCCCTGCTGGGCGACACCGGATCCGCAATCGGCGTGCGCCTCAAGGAGAACCTTCTCATGGAGCCGGAGATGTCCGCTTCGGGCCTCTGGTTCCCGACCGGGCAGAGCTTCGAGAGCTGCATGCTGTGCTCCATGGAGGCGTGTCCGGGAAGGAGGGCCCCATACGACCGTGAGCTCTTCGACAGGAAATACCGCAAGCGCAGCGGTGGTGGCGAGCCGGAGCCGGCGGGATAGCCGTCACTCGTCGGTCGTTCTGCACGGGGGGCGCAGGGCCGGCCGGATCGAAAGCTGACAACTGACTGCTCTCTTAACGGGACGGCCTGAAGCCTGAGAGCTGAAAGCTATTTTTCCGGCGCTCGACACTTTCTCAGGTCGAGCTCGAACTTCTGCTCGGTGAGCCGCCGCCCCCATTGATCGACGTCGTGCTCTTCGGCGATCCGGAATCCGTTGGCCTCGTACAGGGCGCGAGCGGCGTCGAGCCCCCTGAACGTCCACAGATAGATCTTGCCGTGACCGGCCTGGCAGCTGAAGTCCACGGCTTGTCTCACCAGCGTCTTGCCGATGCCCAGACCCTGCAGCACGGGGGGAACGATGAGCCATCTGAGCCTGGCGCCCTCCTTGCCCGCGCCGCGACCGTCGACGGCGACGCTGCCCGCGAAGGCTCCCTCCACGCCGGCCAGCCAGAGACCGTCCCGTCCGGCCCGGAACTCCTCGAGGAATCCCGCCAGCTCACTGGCGACCTGAATCTCGAAGGAGAGATCGAGACCCCAATGCTCGTGGTAGTACGCGGCGTGGAGCTCCGTGATCCTGCCGATGGCCCCGGGTCGGTATCCGGTAAGCTCGAGCCGGCTCAGCCCATCTTGCCTCATGCAGGCCTTCCCGTCAGGAGGCGGTCGATAAACGCCCATCTGCGGCGTTGCGCTCATGGCGTATGGGGGCGGGGGAGCCTGCCCCGGCGAAGGCCGGGGTCCCCAGTGACTCCCAGCTACGCCTCATTCCTCGGGATTTTCGCGCGCCTTGCATCTGGGCATTTCTCAACAGCCTCTCAAGAGGGTGTTTTTCGACACCCTCTCAGAAGGTTCGGTCTCGGGCAAGCTGCGCCCGCTTGCCCGCCCATCGATCCAAGGCAATCCTAGGGGAGCTCCGCCCGACGGTCAACAGAGCGGAAGGTTGCCTCCGGTAGTCCTGCTGCCTGGCTCGCCCCGTCGTCCGAGTGCGGCCGGATGAATGCGCCGGCAGTTGGTGTTAAAATGAAATATAGAAAGGGAAGGAGGGATGAAGGTCATGCGGAAAAGATCGCTCGTGGTGATTGCGGTACTGGCCCTCTCCGTTGTTCCGGCGGCGGACGCGTCCGGTTTCCGCTGCGGCACCAGCCTGATCACGAACGGGGACCTCAAGGCGCGGGTGCTCGCCGAGTGCGGCGAGCCCACATGGGTGGAAAGGATATACGATGCCGTCATCGTGGAACGAGGCGGCATTTTCTGGCCGCTGGCCGTGGATGAAGAATGGATTTACAACCTCGGGCCCCAGGAGTTCGTCCGCATCCTCCGATTCCGGGACGGCCGTGTCGTGGACATCGGGCACGGTGATTACGGATGGAACCAGAGCAATCGCACAGCCCGTTGAGGGCGGCGAGAGGGATTTCTGATCATCGCCTTTGGTTGCTCCTGCCGACCCGCGGTCCGCTGGCCAGCGTCGCTGAGCAGGAACGAGCCGAACGCAGCAGATGAGGCGTTTTTCAACAGCCTGCCTAACCCCAGAGGACCTGCGCGAAGATCGGGTTTGCGGTGAGGACGCGGGAGGGCGCCAGCCGGTATCTCAGGCCGTCGAAACGGAGCGCACCTTCTCGGGCCATCCGTTCGAGACGGCCGATGAGCTCGGCCCCTTCGACCGCGGGCGTCCGGCGGAGAAACGGGACAGCTTCAACACCTTCCTCCAGCAGCCGGAGACGCAACATGGCTTCCTCGGCCAGCTTTTCCCCGGCGCTGCACGTTTCCGGCTCGCCTGCGCAGCCTTCCGGATCTCTCAGATAGGCAACCAGGTCTTTAGCATTCCTGGAGCGGATGCCGTTCACATGCGACGCGGCCGCAGGCCCCAGTCCCAGGTACTCGCCTGCCCGCCAATAGTTCAGATTGTGCAGGCACGCGTGGCCGGGCTTTGCGAAGTTCGAGATCTCGTAGTGCTCGAACCCGGCTCGTCGAAGCAACGATCTTGCCCGGTGATAGCCGTCCGCCTGAGCGTCGTCACTCGGCAGATCGTCCGGCGGATGCCTTTCCAGCGGGGTCCCGGGTTCGAGGGTGAGGCAGTAGAGAGAAACGTGATCGAGCCCGAGCCCGGCAAGCTCTTCCAGGGTGCGCCGAAGGCTCGGCCAGTCCTGGCCCGGAAGACCCACGATCACGTCCGCGGAGACATGCGGGAAGCCCAGGGCCTTGGCCAGCCGGACGACCGCAGTCGCCTGCGCCGCCGTGTGGAGCCTGCCGGCCCTTGTGAGCTCGCGATCGGAGAGGGACTGGAGCCCGATCGAGATCCGGTCGATTCTCGAATCGGCGGCCGTCTGCAGGAGCTCCCGGGTGGCGGAATCGGGATTGACTTCGATGGTGGCCTCCGACAGCCCGCGCAGGTCGAAGATCCCGGACAGGCCGTCGACGAGCTTGCGCAGCCCGCCGGGCCCGAGAAGGCTGGGGGTCCCGCCCCCGATGTACAGCGTCCGGAACGACCGGCCCGCATGGCTGCGGGCCTCGGTGAGCACGGCGTCCAGGAAAGGATCGATCCATCCGGATCGGCCCGGCACGGAGTAGAAGTCGCAGTAGGCGCATTTCCGGACACAGAAGGGGACGTGGACGTAGAGCCCTCTCATCCCTCCGCCTCCACCTTGAGCAGGGAGAGAAACGCTTCCTGCGGAACTTCCACGGAACCCACCATCTTCATCCTTTTCTTGCCTTCCTTCTGCCGCTCGAGCAGTTTCTTCTTGCGGGTGACGTCGCCTCCGTAGCACTTGGCGAGAACGTCCTTGCGCACCGGGGCCACGTCCTCCCTGGCCACGATCTTGCCGCCGATGGAGGCCTGGATCGGGACCTTGAACTGCTGCCTCGGGATGAGGCTGCGAAGCTTCTGCACGAGCGCCCTGCCTTTGCCCACGGCTTTCTCGCGGCTGGAGATGAACGAAAGCGCATCGACCGGCTCGCCGTTGACCAGAATGTCGACTTTCACGAGATCGCCGGCCTGGTAGCCGGTCAGATCGTAATCCAGGCTGGCATAGCCTCTGCTGACGCTCTTGAGCCGGTCGTAGTAATCCGTGATGATCTCGGCCAGCGGGAGCGAGTAGACGATCAGGGCTCTCCTAGGGTCAGGGTACTGGATGTCGCGGAGAACACCTCTCTTGGACTGGGAGAGCTCCAGGCAGGGGCCCATGAACTGCACGGGCACGATGATTCGCGCCTGGACGACCGGCTCCTCGATTCGGTCGATTTCCTGCGGGCCGGGAAACTTGGAGGGGTTGTCGAGCAGCAGGACCGGTCCGCTGCGCGGCACGACCTTGTAGATCACGGAAGGCATGGTGGCGATCAGGTCCTGCTCGTATTCGCGGCGCAGGCGCTCCAGCGTGATCTCCATGTGGAGCATCCCCAGGAAGCCTGCGCGGAAGCCGAAACCCAGGGCGGCCGAGGTCTCTTTCTCATAGCGGATGGAAGAATCGTTGAGCTGGAACTTCTCCAGGGCGTCCCGAAGCCGGTCATAGTCCTTGGTGTTGATCGGGTAGAGCCCGCAGAAGACCATGGGCTGCGCGGGCCTGAACCCCGGGACCGAGGGCGTCTGCGGGAAGTCTGGAGAGGCGACCGTGTCTCCGACCCGGATCTCGGCCACGTCCCGGATCATGGCGCAGATGTATCCGACCTCACCTGACCGGAGGCGCTCACAGGGGTTCAAGCGGAGCCCGAAGGTGCCGACCTCCTCGACCCCGAAGGTTGCCGAAGTCGACTTGATCAGGATCCTTTCCCCGGAAGCGATGCTGCCCGACAGGACCCGCACATGCGGGATGACGCCTCGGTAAGGGTCGTAGTGCGAGTCGAAGATGAGGCACTGCAGGGGCTCGTCTTCGGCGTCGGGAGGCGGAGGGACCCTGCTGACGATCCTCTCCAGCAGTTCCGGTACTCCGGTCCCGTTCTTGGCCGAGATCAGGAGCACGTCCCGGGCCGGCAGGCCGAGCATGTCCTCCAGCTGGCGGATGCAGTCCTCGGGAGTTGCGTTGGGCAGGTCGATCTTGTTGATCACGGGCAGGATCTCGAGCCCGGCATCGACCGCAAGGTACGCGTTGGCGATGGTCTGGGCCTCCACTCCCTGGGTGGCGTCGACCAGCAGGACGGCGCCCTCGCACGCTTTGAGGCTCCTGGAGACCTCGTAGTTGAAATCGACGTGGCCGGGCGTGTCGATCAGGTTCAGGACGTACGGGTCTCCGGACGCGGAGGCATAGGGTATGCGAACGGGCTTGGCTTTGATGGTAATGCCCCGCTCGCGCTCCAGTTCCATGTTGTCCAGGACCTGCTCGGTACCGGCCCGGGGGAACAATCCGGCGAGCTCCAGGATGCGGTCGGCAAGCGTTGATTTCCCGTGGTCGATATGGGCGATGATGCAGAAGTTCCGTATGGCTCTCATGGATGACGCTTTCTCGGGACGCGAACCGCGTGAGGTCGGGGGCAGGCAGCACCGAGGCTTCTGACTCGAGTTTCAGCCGCCTTCTTTGTTGACCCCCTCTCGCCGGGGAAGTCCCGGGGGGGATCAGCACCACAGTTTTTCGTAGGACATCTTCTCCAGGACCAGAGACAGGTCGAAAACCTGATTCACCATCCACTTCAAGTAAGCGTTCACCGCCCGCTTGGTGGCCCGGATCGCGAAGGTGTTGCCCGAAGCCAGCTTTTGGGCTTTCTCCCGGACCGTCTTCTGCAGATCGTCGTGCGCAACGACCTGGTTGACGAGGCCGATCCTCAAAGCTTCCTGAGCGTCGAGCATCTCGCCGGTCATGAGCAGCTCCTTGGCCTTGTTGACCCCGACGAGCAAAGGCCAGATCACGGCGCCTCCGTCTCCGGCAGCCAGCCCGACCTTGACGTGCGTGTCTCCCAGCCTGGCTCGGTCCGAGGCGATCACGATGTCGCAGAACAGGGCCAGGGTGACTCCCAGGCCGGCGGCCGGCCCGTTCACGGCTGCCAGGATCGGCTTGTCGGTTTCGACCACGGCGTGGATGAGCTTCCTGGCATCCCGGAAGATGGCCTCCGCCGCTTGGCGAGGGTCGTCCTGAGTGAGGCCTCCTTTCAAATCGGCGCCCGAGCAGAATCCCCTCCCTGCTCCGGTCAGCGTCATGACATCGGACTCATCGTCCCGGCCGAAATCCAGGAACATCTCGGCCAGCTCGACGTGCATGCGGGCGCTGATCGAATTCAAGGACTCGGGCCTGTTCAGGGTAGCCGAGAGGATTCTTCCCTCCTTCTCGAATCGGATGAACTCGTATCGGCCGTAATCGACCATGTGCCTTCCTCCTCTGGCTTTGGTGATGGATGAAATGGAAGGGTGGCTCTCGTCGGCCTGCGCGGAAGGGTGCGGGCGTCATGCCGCCTCTTCACCTCGTCCGTCCCGCGAAAATGCTTCGACTTCCTGGAGCAAGTCCCCTGCCATCGCCTCGATCTGTCTCAGCCGAGCCTGCAACTTGGATTCCGCCTCTTGCGCCAGTTGCCGAGTAAACTTTCCGCGGAGCTTGTCGATCGTTCGGCCGGCCTCGCGCACCTCCCGGTGAGCGAGCCAGAGGGAGAGCAGGATCTCGATCAGGATGAACGCGATCAGGGCGACGAGCCCGTCCGGCCGGAAAAGAGACAAGACGATCTGGAGCCCCATCCGCAGGGCGTCCGCAACGCCGGGCTGCTCCGCGAAGGCCTCGATTCTTTCCGGACCGGCCAGGGCGACCAGCAGCAGGAAAAGAGGGAGACTCAGCCAGAGCCGCTGGACCATCCTGCGGAGCCTTCCTCCGATGCCCGGAGATCCTGAGGAGGAGAGGGCCTCGGCGAGCAGAGAAAATCTCTCGCTCCCTGCGCGGCGGATCGATTCAACTTCGAGCTCCCACTCCCGGCCGACATCCTTGAAAGCCTCGGCCGCTTCCGTCAGCTCGAACCGGTAGAGCAGGGTGGCCAGCCTGTCGACGGGAATGGACAGCTCCTGTTTCAGGCTGCCGAGCCGCTCGTCGTCCGGATCCGGGGCAGACTCCCACCCGGGCCTCTCGTCTTTCCCGGGGCCGGGATTCTCGGGCCCTTTCCACAGGCGGCACAGGAGACCCACGGGGGCGACGGCCTCCTGTCGCGCGAGCCAGGACCGGTGTAGAAGGGCGAGCGTCCGGTCCGTGAAGAACCGATCGAGCACCGGCTGAAGAGCCTTTCCGGAGAGCGCCTGGAGACGGCCGCGGACGCTCGCGAGAACGGGTTCCAGCGGGGCGCGGAGCAGGCCCAGCCGAGCGCAGAGGCCCTGTACCCGGTTGTGCAGGGAGTCGAGCTCGACGGCGATGTTCGCCGCCTTGATCGCGAGGATCTCCTTGTGCTTGCGTTGCCGGAAAAGCGACTCCCGGAAGCGTAAGAAATCGTCCCGCAGGCACGGCGCGGCCTGCGGGTTCGTTCCCTGCCTGGCCGAGAACTGATAGATCCTTGGTGCCCGGATGCCGGCGTCTTTGAGCTTGAGAGAGAAATCGCCGATCAGCCGCGAGACCTCCTGCGGGGCCGCATCCGGAGAAGTGATCTTGTCGATCTTGTTCATGACGAAGACCATGTTCTCCTGGTGCTTGTCGCAGCTCTTCAGGGTCTCATAGAAGGGCAGGTCGCCGTACTTTTCCGGCGAGGAGATCCAGACGATCAGGTCCAGACGATCCAGGAAGCCGAGCACGCGCTGCCGGTGCTCGGTCACCAGGCTGTCGAAATCCGGGAAGTCGTAGACGGTCAGGTGCCGGATCTGCTCGTTTCGGTGGGTCCGTTGCGGCTCGCCCAGGAGGAAGGGGGGAGAGTCGGCCGGCGGCAGGGCGTCCGCGTGACGGTAGACGATGATCCGGTCCGTGTGGGGCCTGCGGTCCGACACGGATGAGATTGTCTCCCCGGCCAGGGCGTTGATCAGCGTGGATTTCCCGACTCCGGTCCCGCCGAGCAATCCGACGTGAAGAAGAGGCTCTCCCGTCTCGGCAAGCCTTTGGCGCAGCGCATCGAGCCCCTTCAGCCAATCCCGCCTTTGCTCCTCCGGCAGGAGGTACCGGGCTGACTCGACCCGTCTGGCGAGATCCTCGATGCGGCCCGTCAGCTCTTTTCTCTCAGACTGCATGGTTCTTGCGATCACGGGGGGGGAGAGCCCGGTCGGGCCGTCTCATGCCGACGAGAAGCCTCTCGAGGAGATCGAGGTCAGCCGGGGACACGAGGCTTTGATCGAGGACCTGCCGGTAGCGTTCGTGTTGAACGAGCAGGACGTCCCGCAGCTGCTCCTTGTAGCGCCGGTCGAGCTCCTGCCCCAGCTCTTTCAACTCCTGGTACGCGAAAAGCTCTGCGGCGCCCTTGCTGAGGAACGGCATGATGATGGAGTCGAGCACCGCCTCGAACAGCGTCAGGCCGCCCCCGACGACGGTCTCGATGGTCACGAGAAAGACCCCCCAGAGGAGGGCCGTGGAGTAGATGCCCCATTCCTTGGACTTGGAGATGCCCCTGGCCATCTCCGTGAACTTGGCCTGCAGCCAGTCTTCGAGATCGGCCTGCTTGCGGAAAAAGATCGATTCGATCTCGTCCGGGGTCAGCGCGAGATCTTCGGTCCGAAAGGCCGTCCGGAGCTCCTCCCGGCCCAAAGCGTTGATCTCCTCGTGGGCTTTTCGATTGTACGCGTGCATCGCCCCATGCAGCGGCTGCAGAGGAATTTGCCGGTGGATCTTTCCCAGGTCCCGGCGCCTCTTCTCCTCGTCCGGGGCCGGCCTGTAGCCGAACAGGGCCAGAGGAGATGCGAGCAGCCGGGTCACGTAGCTGCGCGGTTTCCGGAGCAGGTCGTAGCGCCTGAAGATCCGGGAGATCTCGGTCTGGAGGTGCCGCCGGCTGGCCGCGTCCATGCCGGCGGCGCTCTTCTCCAGGAGAGCCCGTTCGGCCTCGGCGAGGATCTCCTCGAGCTTGCGGCCGAGCTGATCGCCCATTTCCCGTTCCGCGCGCAGCCTCGAGAAGAGCGCTTCGGACTGCTTCAAGAGGCGCGTGTTGAGAACCTCGAGCTCCTGCAGACGGAGCGCCGGCGGATGAGAGGCTTCGACCTGCTGCAGCAGGGTGTGTCTGAGGCGCGTGAGATCGGCTTCCTGCGCCAGCCTGGCCTCCGGCTCGCTCCCGTCTTCCCACGGCAGGGCAAAGTAGCGATCGGGAGGCAGGGGCGTGGCGGCAGCCTGGCCGCTGATGCGCTCCCGCAGCTCTTCGAAAGCGGCCCTGGACTCGACCTTGTTCATGACGATGAAGATGGACTTGCCCTCCGTCAGGGCTTGTCGGAAGATCTGAAAGGGGATCTGGTCCCCGTATTTCTCCTGACTGGTGATGAAGCAGATCGCGTCGGCGACGATGTAGATGTCTTCGGCGATTCTGCGATTGCCGGTGGCCACGCTGTCCACGTCGGGGGTGTCGATCAGGAACAGGGACTCCCATGCGGGATCCCGGTGGAGAAGGAGGCGGATCTCCTGCGGGTCACCCGGCTCCTCGCCGGCCTGCGTCGACAGCGCAGTGCTTCGCTTCTCATATTCAGGAAGGAGCAGACCGTCACCGAACAGGTGGCCGTGCCGCTCGTGACAATAGAGGACCGGACCCTGTGTCTTGGGCCGTTCCACGCCTGTCGTGCTCAGGTGCCGCCCGGTCAGAGCATTGAAGAGGGTCGACTTTCCGGTCCCGGTCCCGCCTTCCAGAGAGATCAGGAGGGGAAGAGCCGGGTTTTCGAGCTTGGTTCGGAAGATCCGCACGCTTTTTCGATAGCCCTGCAGGAGGGGGTAGGAGTCGGTGGGTTGGCCCACGGAGCCGAGGCCCGGGGATCTTTCCGCCACGGCCAGAAATTCCGCGAAAGATGCCCATTTCCTTGGGTCTTCCATCCGCACCCCTCTGCCCCATCCAGGAAAAACCGGACGGAGGTCCCTCCTTCCTCCATCTTACCCATTGCAGAGGGGCACTTCAATTGAAGGGGCTCGCAAGAGGCGGCCGCCCGGTGGGCAGCGAGGATGTGGAAGCGCTCGGCGGCCGTCTCGGCGCCTGCCGCCGGACGCATGCGGAAACGCCGGGTCAGAGAACCCCCTTGTGCTCCTTCAGGCGCTTCAGGAGAGCGGGCAGGAAGACCTGGACGTCTTCGACGATGCCGTAGTGAGCGAAGCGAAAGATGGGTGCATCGGGATCGTGGTTGACGGCCACGATGCACTGGGATTGCTGCATCCCGGCGAGGTGCTGCACGGCGCCTGAGATTCCGAAGGCCAGGTAGAGGCGAGGCGAGACCGTTTGCCCCGTGAGCCCGATCTGGTGCTCGAGCGGAAGCCAGCCTCGATCACAGACCGGGCGGGAGGCGCCGAGGGCGGCTCCGTGGAGCAGGTGCACAAGTTCCTGCAGGAGGGCGAGCATCTTCTCGTCGCCGATTCCCCGGCCCGCGGCCACGATTGCGGCTGCCCGGGTGAGGTCCATCTGCGGTCTGCGGGGCCGACGCGCCGCCAAGGTTTCGCTTCGGGTCGGTTTCAGGTTCAGACTCGTCGGATAGACCTTGCCAGGGACAGATGACCCTTCGGGGTCCGGCCGCCATTCCCGGCGGGCGACGGTCGCCACCACCCTCCGCGTCGAAGCTGCTTTCAATGTCTCGACGCGCTTCCCGTACAGGGTTTCCCTGGTAAACGTGACGTCTGCGCCCTGCCCATGGATCCCTGTCAGCGAGGAAACGTACGGCGCATTCAGCCGGAAGGAGAGAGCCGGCGCCAGGTCCATCCCCAGGCTGGAATGGGGGAGCAGCAGGAGCCAGGAGTCCTGCTCGGCGAGCCAGGGGACCAGGGCGCCGGCGTGTGCCTCGGCGTTGTAGGAGGCCAGGGCAGGGTGGTCCAGCGCGTGCACGTCGCTGCCCGTGAGGACAGCCAGTTCCCGGGCAAGAGGGTCCACCCGGTGCCCGAGCAGGAGCCAGGCCGCGGGTCCCGGAGGTCGCTCGATCCACTCCCTTGCGAACCAGGAGAGTCCGAGGGAACCCGGGCAGATCTTCCCCTCCACGTGCTCGGCCAGCAGGAAGATCCTCTTCAACGGCGTCCCCTAGAAGCCTGTCCAGAATTCGGCTCCTGGAGGCTGTTGAGAAATGGCCAGATGCAAGGCGCGCGACAATTCCGCAGGACAGCGGAATTGGACGCATCATCCGCCAGGATGATGCGTCCGAAGGGCGAGCGCCATGGACGGCGCGAGTCAAATCCTGAGGAATGAGGCGTAACCGGGAGGCACAGTGGACCCCGGCCTTCGCCGGGGCAGGCTCCCCCAGCCTCCATTCCCCTGAGTGCAACGCAGCAGATGGGCATTTATGGACAGCCTCCTAGAGAAGCTGCTTCTTCTCGAGGACCTCCAGCAGCCTGCCCGCGGCTTCCTGCGGTGAACCGGACAGGTAGACCGCGGACCCGCATGCCTTGGGGAGGCCCACTCCGGCGCACTCGAGAAGTCGGGGGACCCGCTGTCCAGAATTCGCACGGACGACCTCGATCGGTTGGCGCCTGGCGCGCAGCTTGTTGGAGAGACTGGGGTATCGGGGCTGGCGGGTGCCGGATTGAATGGCCAGAAGAGCCGGCAGCGGCAGAGCGACCGTTTCGGAGTAGCCGTTCTCCCTCTCCCGCTCGGCAACGGCTCTGGCGGAAACCGGGTCCACCTCGAAGCTGAGAACGGAGGTCGCGTAGGGGATCCCCAGGGAGCAGGCCAGGAAAGGCCCGGTCTGGCATCGCTGGTCATCTTCCGCCATCACGCCGGTCAGGATGAGATCGAATGGCCGGCCGGCGGCCCAGGCGGCGATCTCGTGGGCGATCCCATACGCGTCCCTGAGCGCGGAGCTCTCATCGAGGATATGGACCCCGTGATCCGCGCCCATTTCAAGGGCCCTGAGGACGGCAGAGCGAACCCGTTCCGGGCCGACGGACACGGCCGTGACCGAACATCCGGGCACCTTGTCCTTCAGGCGGAGCGCCTCCTCGAGAGCGTACTCGTCATACAGGTTCATCCGGAAGGACAGGCCGGCCTCCGTGTAACCCGGCGCAGCGTCCTGCGGGAGAAAGCGGTTCTCGGGGGCAGGGACCTGTTTGACGCAAACCAGAATCTGCATTCGGCGCACCGGTAAGCGGGTGGATGAATCGGAGGAGTCATTCCCGCGAACCCCGGATCAAGTCCGGGGCAGGCGCGGGAAATCCCGCTGCGCCCAGGGATCTCGCCTCGCGGCCGCTACGGCGGCCTTGGCCGGGGGGGATGACCTCCTTATTTCGAGGGCACCCCTTCGAGTATGATGATATGCGTAGATTATACGAATCGCGCTCGGCGCGTGTCAATGAAAGCGAACGTTTGTTCTAAAATTCCTTGACAAGAGGGGCGCTCCTTGCCTATAGGAGAAGGGAGTCCATGGAAGGTTTGGGATTGCAGAACGTGGAGGGAGGGAATCGAAATGGATTTTGCGATCTCGGAGAAGATGCGCGTCATCCTCGAGATGATCCGTGAGTTCATGCAGAAGGAGGTCTATCCGCTGGAGCCCCTGTTCGTCAAGAGATCGTTCCGGGAGATGCTTCCCGAGCTCGAGAAGAGGCGCCGGATGGTGAAGCAGATGGAATTGTGGGCCCCCCAGGCGCCGAGAGAGATCGGTGGAGTGGGCCTCTCCCTGACCGAGCACGCCATGGTGAGCGAGGAGCTGGGGAAGAGCCCGATCGGGCATTTCGTCTTCGGCTGCCAGGCGCCGGACGCGGGCAACATCGAGATCCTGCATCTCTTCGGCACACCGGAACAGAAGGAGCAATATCTGCTGCCCCTGGTCCGGGGAGAGATCCGGAGCTGCTTTTCCATGACGGAGCCGGATTGCCCCGGTTCCAATCCGACCGAGATGGAGTGCACGGCGGTCAAGGACGGCGATGACTACGTGATCAACGGCCACAAGTGGTTTACGAGCTCAGCCGAAGGCTCGAGCTTTGCCATCGTCATGGCCGTGACGAACCCGGAGAATCCGCCGCACCTCAGGGCGAGCCAGATCATCGTGCCCATGGGGACCCCGGGGTTCGAGATTCTGCGCAACATCCCCGTGATGGGTCACGTGGGGGACGACTATGCGAGCCATGGAGAGGTGATCTATCGTTCCTGCCGCGTGCCGCGCAGGAACCTGTTGGGGCAGGAAGGTCACGGTTTCATTATTGCCCAGGAAAGGCTGGGCCCCGGCAGGATCCACCACTGCATGCGGTGGATCGGCATCTGCGAGAGGGCCTTCGACCTGATGTGCAGGAGGGCGAGCGAACGCCGCATCGCGGGCGACAAGACGCTGGCCACGCGCCAGATCGTTCAGGCATGGATCGCCGAGTGCCGCGCGCGGATCCAGGCTGCACGGCTCATGGTGCTCCACGCTGCCTGGAAGATCGAGCAGGAGGGCCAGCACGCGGCCCGCGAGGAGGTCTCGCTGATCAAGTTCTTCGTGGCCGACGTCATGCTCGACGTCATCAACAAGGCGATCCAGGTCCACGGAGCTCTCGGGGTGACCGATGACACCCTTCTGTCCTTCTTCTACCGGAACGAAAGAGCCTCGAGGATCTACGACGGACCCGATGAGGTCCACAAGGTCGTGGTGGCCAGGAGAATCTTGAGGTCCTATGCGTCCGGTCAGGGCGGAAATCCCTGAGGCTTCGAGGGAGATCGTGTCCGGGTTTCAGCATTTTCAGGAGGAAGAGGCACCCTCCTGGGCGGAGATCTGCAGGGCCTTCTTCCGGCAGAATCGA
The DNA here is from genome assembly GCA_040756235.1 of bacterium. Lineage (GTDB taxonomy): Bacteria > Desulfobacterota > DSWW01 > DSWW01 > DSWW01 > JBFLZG01. Next base: position 46,822 of record JBFLZG010000132.1, read on the forward strand.
GAACGGGTCCGGATCAAGAAGGAAGCCGTGGCGGTGCGCAATCTGCAGAGGGTCCTGCCGGCCGCTCTGGCCCTGAGCAAGTCCAAGGGCTTCCATGCCATGACCTTGAGGGACTTGGGCCGGGCCACGGGGTTGAGCACGGGCGTGCTGTACTCCTGCTTCGCCTCCAAGAAGGATCTGCGCGGCATTCTTCTGGAGCAGGGCGTCGCTTTTATCGTCCGCTATCTGCGTGAGAAGATCCGGGGGGCGGACACGCCGGTGGAACGCCTGCGCTCGGCCATCCGTTACCATATCTATCTGAGCGAGATTTTTTCTTCGTGGTTCTATTTCCTGTACATGGACGCCAGGAACCTGGCCAAGTCCGAAAGGAGGCGGGCCATGAGGAACGAGATGGCGACCGAGCGTGTGTTTCTCGAGATTCTGAGCGAAGGGCAAGTCCGGGGAGAGTTCGCGCCAGGCGACGCTCGCCTGCTGGCGGCCGCCATCAAGGCTCTGCTTCAGGACTGGTACCTGAAAAGGTGGAAATACAGGAGGCTCGGGGTGACTGCAGACCGCTACGCCGATCTCGTCGTACAGATCGCGCTGGCCGCAGTCGGGGCAGGCTCCCCCCTGAACCTGACCCTGCAAGTGGGAAAGAGCCCAGGCCATGGATGAGACAAGGAAACAGCCGAGGGGGACCCCGCCGGAGTTGATCCCGGTGCGAGAAGGCGAGGAGTTCGATCGGGAGCGGCTCGCAGCTTATCTTAGGGGTAGACTCGAGGGAACGGATCGGCCTCTGTCCGTGCTGCAGTTCTCGGGCGGCCACGCGAATCTCACCTACCTGCTCCGGTACGGAGACCTGGAATATGTGCTTCGCCGGCCTCCGATCGGACCGGTTGCGGCCACGGCCCATGACATGAGCCGGGAGCACCGTGTCCTTTCCGTGCTGTACAAGGCATATCCGCTGGCGCCGCGGGCTTTTCTGTTCTGTGAAGATCCGGCTTTGATCGGAGCTCCTTTCTTCATCATGGAGAGAAGGCGGGGGACGGTGGTGCGGAGCGTCGTCCCCCCCGAGTTCGGGGGAGGTGAAGACCCCGCAGTGAACCGGGCATTGAGTGAAGTGTTGATCGACGCTCTGGTGGCGCTGCACCGGGTCGACTACAAGTCCGTCGGGTTAGAGGCTCTCGGGAAACCGGAGGGCTTCATGGAGCGACAGGTCCGCGGGTGGGCAGGACGCTACGAAAGGGCCAAGACGCAGGAGATCCCCTGCGCCGGGTTGGTGTACGAATGGCTGATGGATCAGCTGCCGGCCAGCCCGGAGCCCGCCCTGGTGCACAATGACTGGCGCCTCGACAACATGATGCTCGACTCCGAGGATCCGAGCAAGGCGGTGGCGGTGTTCGATTGGGACATGTGCACGCTCGGAGACCCTCTGGCCGACATGGGCTGTGTGCTCTCGTTCTGGTTCGAGCCGGGGGAAGCCCTCGGTGCAATGGCCGCCATGCCATCTCAGGCTGCCGGATTCATGACCCGGGAAGAGGCGATCCGTCGATATGGTGAGAAGAGCGGCAGGGATGTGAGCTCCATGGACTTCTACTACGTGTTCGGGCTCTTCAAGATGGCCGTTGTCGTCCAGCAGATCTACCTCCGGTACGCCAGGGGGCAGACCCGCGATCCTCGCTTTCAGTACTTCGGAACAGGAGCGGAGCTGCTTTTCTCGCTGGCGTGGAGTACGACACGGTGCTCGCGCATCTGAACGGAAAGACGGCGTCCCGGAGCGCTCCCCCGCAGGTGTCGATCAACACCCCAATCGGAAAGACGACAGGGGTTTCGGCTTCCGTCGCATCTGCCGGTTAGCCGAGTCGCTCGGCCGGTAACGGACCCGGCTCTCGATCGATCACAAGCTGAATACCTTCTTTTTGTATGTAATAACGTCGTTTTGGCGAAACCGCCAGAATCGACCCTGCTTGGTCGCCCGCAGCTTCCCTCTACGAGCCAGCTCGATAACGTCATCAGGGCTGCAATCCAGGATATGGGCTACATCCTTAGATCGAAGCAGCAACTCGGTCTTTTTCGCCATGGCTCCCCTCCCGCTCCGTATCGATTTTAGTTGTCGCGCTAGCCGATTCAGGCTGATGCAAGTGTTATACCCGTTTTTCTGCCAATCTCGAGGACGGCTCTCGGACTTGGGCCGGTGGCTTTGAATGTAGTTCTAACAAATACTTAGGAACGACGGAACGATCTGATGGGAGGAACTCGAGCCCAAATCTGGGGGGGGTCGAATTACACGAGTGGATGAAACTGATACATAATGTACCGAAATAGCCAGCCCATGCAAGAAATGGAGGTGTTGTTTCCTGTTTGCTCTGGTACATGATGTGCCATACGTGGATCAAAATGAGCCATATGTCGCCTCTTCGCCGGTGAGGATCCTCCGTAACCTGGACCTCGAGATTTGCAGTATCTTGGCTGCTTGGCTCTTGTTCCCACTCAAAGAATCGAGAAGGTTTCGAGCATACTCCCGCTGGGCTTCACGCAGTGTCAGGTGGGACCTCCCGACTTTGATGGCAATGGGACCCGGCGTCTTGCCCTGGTCGATGAGCATCTGCTCCTCGGTCAGATACGACCCCCGTGCCAAATGTACGGTCCGCTCGATGATGTTCTTCAGCTCCCGGATATTGCCCGGCCAGTCGTAGCTCAGGAGGAGCTTCTCCACGCCCGGGCTCATCCCCAGAAGGCGCTTGCCGAACTCCCGGTTGAAGATCTGAATGAAATGCATGGCGAACAGGGGAATGTCTTCCTTCCTGTGTCTCAAAGGAGGCAGTTGAATGCGCATCACATCCAACCGGTAGTACAGGTCCTCCCGAAAGAGCCCCTTCTGCACCCGTTCTTCCAGATTTCGGTTCGTGGCAGCGAGGATGCGCACGTTCAGCTGTCTCGTGTACGGGCTCCCCACTCTTTGGAGCTCCTTCTCCTGCAGAAAACGCAGGATCTTGGCCTGAGCCTCCAGGTGCAGATCTCCAATCTCGTCCAGGAGCAATGTCCCGTCGTCAGCCAGCTCGAACCGTCCCCGCTTGCCGCTGGCGGAGGCGCCCGTGAAGGCCCCCTTTTCATACCCGAAGAGCTCGCTCTCCACGAGATCCTTGGGCAAGGCGCTGCAGTTTACGGTGACCAGGGGGTGGGTCCTCCGAGGGCTGTGATAATGGATGTACCGGGCCAGGAACTCCTTTCCGGTACCGCTTTCGCCACAGATGAGCACCGTCATCTGATCGTTCCCGGCCGCGCTGCGGGCCAGGGAATAGCACTTCTGCACGACCGGGTTCTTGCCGATCAGGTGCTGGGAAAGGAAGTGGCTGTGCTGGTCGTTGCGGATCTGCTGCAGCTCCTTTTCCAGACGGACGTGATTGAGCAGATTGTCCACCGTGATGGTGACTTTCGTCATGTTCAGCGGCTTGGTCATGAAGTCCCATGCGCCCAGCTTGAGCGCTTCGACCGCGATCTCGATGGTGCCGTAACCTGAGATCATGACAATGGGTGTACCCGTGTTGAGGAGCTGGATTCTCTTGAGGACGTCGATGCCGTTGATGTCGGGCAGGCTCAGGTCCAGCAAAACGAGGTCCGGAGTGACCTGCTGGAGCTTGTCCAGCGCCTCCTCTCCGGTCCTGGAGAGGACGACTCTGTGCCCCTTCTTGATGAGGAGCTGCTCGAGCACATTACAGGTCAGATCGTCGTCATCGATAATGTGGATCAAGAGGTCCATGGCATGTCCCTGCGTTCCGATCTTTCCGAGCTGTAGCCGTTCAGGGGGCTCTGCCTGCCGCAGAAATCGCGGGCACTCTGACGATCAGGCGTGTTCCCCTGCCGAGCTCACTTTCGACCTGAATGCTGCCGCCGTTGGCTTCGAGGAGCAGCCAGGCGACCGTCAGCCCCAGACCATCCCGATTCGGTTTGGTCGTGAAAAACGGGTCGAAGATCTTCGTCAGATGCTGCCGTGAAATGCCGCAGCCGGAATCCTCTATCTGGAGCTCGATCACCCCGGGGCCGCCCGCGCAGGCCGCAGGAGCGGCCCATCGGCACGTCAGGCGGAGTTCCCCATCTGGAGGCAGGGCTTCCAGCGCGTTCGCAAGAAGATGGACCAGGGCCTGCCGGATCTGGAGCGGATCGCATGAAGCACGCGGAACGTCCGTCTGCCAATCGGCGAACACCCGCACCTCTGCAGCGCCCACCTTGCCCCGGGCGATCTTCAAAGCCTGGTCCGCCAAATCGGAAAGCGCAAAGGGCATCTTCTCCGGAGGGCCCGGCTTGGCCAGTTGCTGGAGCCGCTCGAGATAGGATTCCATCTTCTGGGCTCCGAGCAGGATGTCCTGGAGGTGGCCGCGAAGGGGAGAGCCGTCTTTCAGGAGCAACATGGCCATCTGGGCGTTCAGGAGAATGGCCGAGAGAGGATTGCGCAGCCCATGGGAGATGTGGGAACAGAGCAGCGCGAACGAGGCCAGGCGATCCGCCCTGCAGGCTCGATCCGATTCAGGTGCGAGAGTCATGCAGGCATTTTAGCTCATGCTGGAGCAAGTTCCAAAAGCACGGAAAATGGCAATTTCATTGAGGCAAAAACCTTCCCTTTCACACCTGGAAGTGATACATTAGCTCGGAGAGTGGCAAATGCTCGTGAGCAGTGGTTTTCCGAGTCCGGTTGCGCTGCCGACACCGTTCGGCAACGGGAGTGAAGAATGGCGGTACATTGCTCCATATGTGAGACCGAGATCCTGCTGGATGATGCTGTTGAGTGCCCCTTCTGCTCGGAGCTCTTTTGTTCCAATCACGTGATGGAGTGCGTGGCCTGCGGAAGGGTGCTGTGCGTGGATTGTATGGAGTATCCGGAAGAGGAGCCGATTTGTCCGGATTGCGCCAAGCTGATTCTGTCCGCCTGATTCCCTGCGACCGCAGACACAGAGCCGGATCGCGTTTCGAGAGAAACATCCGGCTTTTCTTTTGGCGCCGGATGGCGCTTGTCGGGATCGTGCACCGGGTTTGCGTTCGCGTTTCCGTTCGGGCGGGCGCCAGCTCACGGTTTCCGACGGGAAGCTCGGCATGGAACCAGAGGAATTCGAGGAAGTCAAAGCGCTCCTGAATCAGGAGCTGCAGGAGTTCTACGGATGGGTGATGGAGGAGCTCGGTGGCGGCTACTTCATCGAGCACCCGGAGCTCTCGCCAGCCGTCTGGGAGCAAGAGGTCAGCGGAAGGATCCGGAAGCGGCTGCAAACCGATCGAGCCCTTTTCTGGGAGCGGGACCGGTATGCCTTCTTCGACGACCCGAAGCGGCCTTCCGTGTATCGCCTGATGGAAGCGGAAGACCTGGAGCTGATCCACTACCGGGATGACTTCTACTGCGAGCACTTCAAAGTGGACGGCGAGGCCCCCTCGCCGAACGACCAAGGTCCCGACGATGCGGGAAGCCGCCGGTACGACGAATCGTTCGGGATCCTGATGGTCTCCCAGAAGAGCGGCTGGATGTACCGGCTGGACTTCTGCCAGGTCTGCGGCCTGATCGAGATCTGGTCGATGCGGTACGATCCGAAGGAAATCGCCCTGTACGGGGAGGACGGCTAGATGCGAAACAGGGTTCGGAACTTCGCGGCCAGTCCAAGATCCCCGGACAAGCCGATCTTGCCTTTCGACATGGCCTCATAAGGAGTCAGCGTTCCGGCTGCCAGGGACAGGTAGTCGGTCGCCGGAATCGTCATCACGCAATCCAGGTAGTCTGTGACCCCTTCCTCCAGCAGCACCTCGCCTTCGCGGATCTTGATCGTCCACCGGCCCCCTTGCTCGCCTGCGAGGTGCAGCCCGAGGACACAGTGCATCCCCTTGGTCCTAGGCTTCATCATCTCCAGAGCCAAGGGCAGAGCCTGATTCACCCAATCCCTTGCCGATCGTGCCGGCGACTGTTCCTCCACCTCTTTCCTCCTGCCCTGCGTGAACAGCTCCGCCACCTCTCGAAGGGATCTCGAGCCTTTCCCTCCTCGCGGCGTCTATCCGCAGGGGCCCTGGATCACTTGGGTTTGCCGCGCTTCGTGAACTCGATGTAGGCCAGGGGAGCTCCGTCCCCTTTTCGCGTGCCGACCTTGTACAGGTGCGTGTAGCCACCCGCCGTGTCGGTAAAGCGCGGGGCGATGTCCTTGAAGAGCTTCTGCGTCGTGTCCTTGCTGCGCAAAACGGCAAATGCGGAACGCCACGCGTGGAGATCCCCGCGCTTGGCGAGCGTGACCATCTCGTCCGCAACCCTGCGCAGCTCCTTTGCCTTTGGCTCGGTCGTGCAGATCCTCTCGTGCTGGATCAGCGCATGGACCAGATTCCGAAACAGCGCCTTTCGATGCGCGCTCGTGCGGCCGAGCTTTCTGCCGGTCTTTCGGTGGTGCATGTTCGTTTCTCTCGTAGTCGCTTGCGAGGGATCCACCGGAAACAAGAGGGCGGGGGAGGGGAGTCGCCCCCGCTCTCAGGCCAGCTTTGCCTCTCGTTTCTTCTCCGCCTCCGGAGGCGGCGGGACACCCTCGAGCTTCATGCCCAGGCCTAGCCCCATCGAGGCGAGGATCTCTTTGATCTCGTTCAAAGACTTGCGCCCGAAGTTCTTGGTCTTGAGCATCTCCGATTCCGTTTTTTGGACCAGCTCATAGATGGTCTTGATGTTCGCGTTCTTCAGACAGTTCGCGGAACGGACGGACAGCTCGAGCTCTTCCACGCTCTTGTAGAGGTTCTCGTTCAGCAGCTTGGGCATTTCCTTCTGGCCGAACGGGTAGGCCTCGGATTCCTCCTCGAAGTGAACGAAGATCGTCAGCTGCTCTTTCAGAATCTTGGCGGCCACACCCAGAGCATAGCGGGGATCGATGCTCCCGTCGGTCCAGATTTCCATCGTGAGCTTGTCGTAATCGGTCCTTTGACCGACGCGGGCCTGCGAAACGGTGTGGTTGACCTTCTTGATGGGCGAGAAGACGGCATCCACCAGGATGGTTCCGATCGGGAGGTTGTCCGTGCGCTCGCGCTCGGCAGGACGGTACCCGCGTCCCCGTTCCACGGTCATTTCCATGGAAAGCTTGGCATCCTTGTTGAGCGTCGCGATGTGGTGTTCCGGGGTCAGGATCCGAAGCGAGTCGTCCGCTTCGAAATCGGAAGCCTTCACTTCGCACGGTCCTTCTTTCTTCAGCGCAAGGGTCTTGGGGCCTTCGCTCTCCATCTTCAGTCGGATTTCCTTCAGATTGAGAACGATGTCCGTGACATCCTCCTTGACGCCGGGGATGGTCGAGAACTCATGAAGAACGCCGTCGATGCGCACGGACGTGATCGCTGCGCCGTGGAGAGAGGAAAGCAGTACACGGCGCAGGGCGTTGCCGATGGTGGTGCCGAAGCCCCTCTCCAATGGTTCGCACACAAATTTCCCATAAGTTGGAGTGCTCTCTTCTTCACTCTCCAAACCTTTGGGCATGATGAGATCTTGCCAGTCCTTCTTCATGGTTTGCTCCAGTTTCATGAAGACCTGACGAGAGGAAGCTTCTCGATCCGGATCGCCTGGGTCATCGCGTATAGAAGGCCACAATGAGGTTCTCGTTGATGTCCCTGGAGACATCATCGCGTGCCACCGGGGCCCGCACCCTGCCTGCGAACTGATCCTTGTCGAGCTCGAGCCATTTCGGCACCCCTCGACGGTCCAGGGCCTCCAAGGCGTCCTTGATGCTCTGCGTGTTGCGGCTTTTCTCGCGAAGCTGGATCGTGTCGCTCACTTTCACGCGAAAGGAGGGGATGGTCACCGGCTTTCCGTTCACCAGGAAGTGACGATGGCGCACGAGTTGCCTGGCTTCCGAGCGGGAATTGGCAAAACCGAGCCGGTAGACGACGTTGTCCAGCCGCGACTCGAGAAGCGCGAGGAGGTTCTCGCCGGTAATCCCTTTCTTGCTCAATGCGTTCTGAAAATAGATCTGAAACTGCTTTTCCTGGATCGAGTAGATCCTTTTGACTTTCTGTTTTTCCCGGAGCTGGTTGCCGTAATCGGAGAACTTCCCCCGTCCCTGACCATGCTGACCGGGAGGATAGCCGCGCCTCTCGAAGGCGCACTTGTCCGTATAGCACCTCTCGCCTTTCAGGAAGAGTTTCAATCCTTCACGACGGCAGAACCTGCAAACGGCTTCGGTGTGACGCGCCAACTGATACCTCCTTTGCTCTTTCCGTTTCTAGAGATGCGGGTGGACGGTCACACCCTTCTTCTCTTCGGGGGACGGCACCCGTTGTGTGGAATCGGCGTGACGTCCTTGATCAAGGTGATCTGGAACCCCGCGCTTTGGAGGGCCCTCAAGGCGGACTCGCGGCCGGAGCCGGGGCCGTTGACGAACACCTGTATGGATTTCATTCCCTGGTCGATGGCCTTCCGGGCCGCGTCTTCGGCCGCCATCTGGGCTGCAAAGGGCGTCCCCTTTCGTGACCCTTTGAACTTCATCGCTCCGGCACTGGACCAGCAGACGGCATTGCCGCTCATGTCGGTGATCGTGATCACCGTATTGTTGAAAGTGGACTGAATATGGGCAATGCCGTGCGTGACGTTCTTCTTGATCTTCTTCTTCTTGAGGGTCTTCTTGGCTTTTCCCACAGTGCTGCCTCGCTCTCTCCATCCAGGCGATTACTTGGTCTTCTTCTTGCTCCCGATGGTGGCCCTTCGCGGACCCTTGCGGGTCCTGGCATTGGTATGCGTTCTTTGCCCGCGGGTGGGAAGGCCCTTCTTGTGGCGCATCCCTCGATACGTCCCCAGATCGATCAGGCGTTTGATGTTCATGGCCACCTCACGCCGGAGGTCCCCTTCGATCTTGTACTTGCTGTCGATGATGTCGCGTATCCTGGATATTTCAACGTCTTCGAGATCGTCCGTGTTCTTGCCGGGATCGATACCGGCTTCCGTCAATATGGTCTGAGCACTGGCGCGCCCGATCCCGTAGATGTAGATCAGCGAGATCCCGATCTTCTTTCCCCTGGGCAAATCCACGCCTGCGATTCTTGGCAAGTCTTGGGCCTCCTTATGGTCTGGATGGAGAGGACCCCATCACCCTTGTTTCTGCTTGTGCTTGGGATTCTCGCAGATGACCCGAACCGATCCCTTTCTTCGAATGATCTTGCACTTGAGGCATATCTTCTTTACCGAGGATCTCACTTTCATGGCTGTTTCCCCGAGAACTCCTGTTTTCGCTGAGACTCGATCACCCGATCACTTCATCCGATACGTGATCCTGCCTCTGGTCAGATCGTACGGTGACAATTCCACGGTGACCTTGTCACCCGGAAGAATCTTGATGAAATGCATCCGCATCTTGCCGGAGATATGCGCCAGGATCCTGTGGCCGTTCTCGAGCTCGACGCGGAACATGGCGTTCGGCAGCGGCTCGATGACCGTACCGGTCACCTCGATGGCTTCTTCTTTAGCCATTCCCGTTCCCTGTCCTACGGAGCCGAGGCGGCCTCCCTTTCTAGTGAAGGCGGCTCAGAACGAAAGGGCCGTTCTCAGTGATGGCAACCGAGTGTTCGAAGTGAGCCGACAGGGACCCATCGCTCGTGACGGCCGTCCACCCGTCCTCCAGAATGCGCACGCTCCAGTGGCCCTGGTTGACCATCGGTTCGATCGCGAGGACCATACCGGTCTTCAGACGGACCCCGGTTCCCGAGACACCGTAGTTGGGCACCTGAGGATCTTCGTGCAGCTGCCGTCCGATGCCGTGCCCAACGAAATCCCGCACGACCGAGAAGCCCCTGGATTCCGCATGCTGCTGGATGGCGAAGGAGATATCGGACAGACGGTTGCCTTCCTTCATCTCATCAATCGCCCTCTGCAAGCATTCCTCGGTGGTCCGGACGAGCGTCCTCGTCTCCTCCGGGATCTCCCCTATGGGTATGGTGACGGCCGCGTCTCCGTAAAAGCCTTTGTAATAGACGCCGCAATCCATACTGAGGATGTCTCCCTCCCGGAGCTCGGAGGAGGACGGCACCCCGTGCACGATCACCTCATTTACGGAAGTGCAGAGGCAGTTCGGATACCCCCGGTACCCTTTGAAAGCGCTCCTGGCACGACGTTTCTTGATATATTTTTCCGCCAGCGCGTCCAGCTCTCGAGTGGTTACACCGGGACCGGCCTTCTCTTTCAGATCATTCAGGATTTCGGCTACGATCTGGTTCGCCTCCCACATCAAGCCGATTTCTTGCGGCGATTTGAGCACAATCATGTAAGATCATGAATCGAGGCGATCGCCCGTGCCTCCGGGCGGCCGCAATGGGCTGATTTTCATCGGTCATCCACGCCTTCCCCGAAGTCTCCCCTTCTTCAGGAACCCCTCGTAATGACGGGTGAGCATGTGGGATTCGATTTGCGACATCGTGTCCAGGGCCACGCCGACGACGATCAGCAGCGCCGTCCCGCCGAAGTAGAAGGGAACGTTGAACTGGCGGATCAGGATCGTCGGGAGAACGCATATCGCGGACAGGTACAGGGCACCGCCCAGGGTGATCCTCGTCAGGACCTTGTCGATGTAGTCCGCGGTCCGTTTGCCGGGGCGGATGCCCGGGATGTACCCGCCGTATTTCTTCATGTTGTCGGCCACGTCCACGGGATTGAACTGAACGGCCGTATAGAAGTAGCAGAAGAAGATGATCAGGGTGACGTAGAAAAGCTCATGCACCCATGCGCCCGGAGACAGGAGCATGGCGATACTCTGGGCCCAGGGCTGGTCGATGAAGTTGGCGATCGTTGCCGGAAACATGAGCAGGGAAGATGCGAATATGGGCGGAATGACGCCGGAGGTATTGACGCGCAGAGGCAGATGCGTGCTGGAGCCGCCATAAATCCTCCTGCCCACCACCCGTTTGGCGTATTGCACGGGAATCTTGCGATGCCCGCGCTCCATGAAGATGATGGCCGCCACGACCGCAACCATGAGGAGCCCGATGATCAGGAACGTGAAAATGCTCAGCTCTCCGGTCCCGATCATCTGCCCGGTGTTGTAGATGGCCGAAGGCAGCCGGGCCACGATGCCGCCGAAGATGATGAGCGAAATGCCGTTGCCGATGCCGTTTTCACTGATTCGTTCGCCCAGCCACATGATGAAGGCCGTCCCCGCCGTCAGGGTGATGACCGTCATGAGACGGAACCCCCAGCCGGGCATCGGGACGACCAGGTCCCCGACAGGAGACCTCATGCTCTCAAGCCCGAAGGCGATCCCCATCCCCTGAATGGCGCTCAGGACGATTGTTCCGTACCGGGTGTATTGAGTGATCTTCTTGCGCCCGGCTTCGCCCTCCTTCGACAGGCGCTCGAGATAGGGCACCACGACCGTCAGCAGCTGCAGGATGATCGAGGAACTGATGTACGGCATGATGCCGAGCGCAAAGACGCTCATCTGGCTGAGCGCCCCCCCCGCGAACATGTCGATGAGCCCCAGCAGCGAGCCTTTGGCCTGCGACTCGAAGAAGGCGGCCAGGGCGCTCCCGTCGATGCCGGGTGTGGGCACGAACACGCCGATCCGGTAGACGGCCAGAAGCAGAAGGGTGAACAGAATCCTCTTCCGAAGCTCCGGAATCTTACCGATGTTTGTAAATCCGCTTATCACTCAGGTGATCTCCTCGATCTTCCCGCCTGCATCCAGGATCTTCTTCCTGGCCCCTGCGCTGAAGCCGTGGGCCCGGATCGAAAGAGGGGCCGAGACTTCTCCCCGGCCCAGGACCTTCACGCCGTCTTTCGCCTTCCGAATCCTGCCGGCTTCCATCCATTGGGAGAGGTCCATTTCCAGACCTCCAGCCGCCATGCGCATCAAGTCGTCGAGGTTCAAGGCGGTCATCTGTCTGCGGGTCGGATTGTGGAACCCCCTCTTGGGCAGGCGCCGGTTCAGAGGCATCTGGCCGCCTTCGAAGCTGGGGGCGATGTTGGCCCCGCTCCTGGACCTCTGCCCCTTGTGTCCTTTGCAGCTCGTCTTGCCGTGCCCGGACCCCGGCCCTCGGCCCACCCGCTTCGGCTTCTTGCGGCTCCCGGCTGCCGGCTGTAGTTTCCTCAGTTCGTCCATGCAAGCCTTCCTTCCACGGAACGGGTCAGGCTCTTCTGACCTCGATCAGGTGAATGACCTTCGCCAACATCCCGCGGATCTCGGGGGTATCTTTCAGAACAACGACCTTGTTGAGCTTGGTCAGACCCAGTCCACGCAACGTCTCGCGCTGTTTGCGGGGCCTCCCGATTCCGCTTCTCCGCAAAGTCACCGCAATCTTCTGTCCGGATTCCATGACGGACCCATTCCTTTCAGATGGAGGAGGCAGCGCCGCCAAAGCTCGCGTGGAGTTCCTCGGCCTTCTTGCCCCGCTTGCCGGCGATATGTTCAGGGGACTGCAGCTGTTTCAATCCGTCCAACGTGGCTTTGGTGACGTTGTGCGGGTTGCGTGAACCCAGGCACTTGGTCGAGACGTTCTGGACTCCGGCGGCTTCCATGATGGCGCGAACGGCTCCTCCGGCGATGATTCCGGTCCCTTCCGCTGCGGGTTTGATCAAGACCCTGCCGGACCTGAAGTGGCCCAGAACGCGATAAGGAACGGTGTGGCGCAGGAGAGGGACGGAAATGAGAGACTTCCGCGCCCGGTCCACCGCCTTGCGTATGGCGTCCGGCACCTCGTTCGCCTTGCCCAGGCCTACGCCGACCCGACCCTTGCGGTTGCCGACAACGACGAGCGCGTTGAAGCTGAACCGTCGTCCCCCTTTCACGACTTTGGCGACGCGGTTGATGTGTATGACTTTGTCGATGAACTCCTCTTCGCCCGCGTATTGATTCTCGGCCAAACCCATTCTCCTCTTGTCCAACCGACCCTTACGGACGGCCTGCCCTGAACACGCTCAAAAATCCAAACCGGCTTCCCGTGCCGCGTCGGCAAGCGCCTTGATGCGGCCGTGGTAGAGAAAACCGTTTCGATCGAAGACGACCTTGATGATGCTCTTGTCGAGAGCTTTTCTCGCGATGACGGTGCCGACCTGCCTCGCGGCCGCGATGTTCGTCGATTTCTCCAGCGACCCCGCCAGCTCCTTGCTGAGCGAAGATGCGGCGGCAAGGGTCTTGCCGAGCAGATCGTCGACCACCTGCGCGTAGATGTGCTTGTTGCTTCGGAACACGCACAGACGAGGCCTCTCGGAGGTCCCACGGATCTTGTCTTTGAATCTCTTCTTCCTGCGGTCCCGTGCGACGGCCCTGGGGTTCGTCTTTCTCATCACACCTGCTCCCTCGGCAGGAAGATCCTGCTATTTGGCGCCCGCTTTCCCGACCTTCCGGCGGATCTTCTCCTCCGCATACTTGATCCCTTTGCCCTTGTAAGGCTCCGGTCTTCTGAGGGCGCGAATCCTTGCCGCAGTCTGTCCCAGCAGCGCCTTGTCGAAACCTTTCAGAATGAGCTGCGTGGGCTTCGGCAGCTCGGCGGAGATCCCCTCCGGCAGAGGAAAGGGAATCCGGTGCGAATACCCGAGCTGGAACACCAGCTCACCGCCCGTCACCTCGGCCCGATACCCGACGCCCACGATGTCGAGCTGTCTGCTGAAGCCTTCCGCAACGCCTTTAACCATATTGGCCACCAGGCTGCGGGTAAGGCCGGAGAGAGCATCCGCTTTCCTGTGGTCCGCCTTCTTCTCAACTTGTATCCCGTCGGGCTCTACCCGCAGCGAAAGGGAAGGGTGGATGGATTCCGACAGCTGGCCCTTGGGCCCTTTCACGACGACGATCGCATCCTCCAGGGTAACCGAAACACCCTTGGGTACGGGGACCTTCTTCTTTCCGATCCTGGACATTCCCGAATTCCCTTATCCGCCAAGTAAGTTGCCGGGGGTGAGCGTCCTTCCGCGGGTCATGGGCTCACCAGACCTCACAAAGGAGCTCTCCGCCCACCCCTTTCCGACGGGCTTCCTTGTCGGTCATGAGGCCCATGGAAGTGGAGAGGATGGCGACCCCGAGAAAATTCCGCACCGGCCGGATATCGTCCTTCTTCACGTAAATCCGGACGCTCGGCTTGCTGACCCTGCGGATGCTCTCGATGGCCGATTTCCTGTTTTCGAGATATTTGAGCCACACCCTGAGGACGTTCTGTTTGTTGTCCGGCAGGACCTTGAAATCCGAGATATACCCCTCCTGTTTCAGGATCTGCGCCATTCTCTCGATGAGCTTGGAAGAAGGGATATCGACGGTCTCGTGACGTGCCTTTGCGCCGTTACGAATGCGGGTCAGAAAATCGGCCAATGGATCATTGAGACTCATCTCGTTGGCTCTGCCTCCGTGAATCGGTGCGGAAAGGGAGAGTTCATGGCAAAATTCCTGCTACCAGCTTGATTTCGTGACGCCCGGGAGGTCACCCCTGAGCGCCAGCGTTCGGAGGCAGATTCTGCACAGCCGAAATCGCCTGTAGTATCCTCTGGGGCGGCCGCAGAGCGAACAACGATTTCGATACCGCACCGCCATCTTGGGCGTTTGCTGTGCCCGCAGGATTTGTGCTTTGCGTGCCAAGAAAGAACCTCCTTGCTAGTTGCGGAAGGGCATGCCCAGATTGCTGAGAAGGACTTTCGCCTCCTCGTCGGTTTTCGCGGTCGTGACGATCGTGATGTTCATGCCGCGCACTTTGTCGATCTTGTCATAGTTGATTTCCGGGAAAATGATCTGCTCGCGGATGCCGAAGGAAAAATTACCGCGGCCGTCGAAGGACTTCGAGGAGATCCCCCGGAAGTCCCGCACGCGGGGCAGAGCGATGTTCGTCAGGCGATCGAGAAACTCGTACATGCGGTCTCTGCGCAACGTGACACAACAGCCGATCGGCATTCCGGCGCGCAGCTTGAAGTTGGAGATCGATTTGCGGGCACGCGTTATGATCGGCTTCTGCCCGGTGATGAGAGAGAGCTCCTCGGCGGCGTGATCCAACACTTTGACATTCTGGATCGCTTCGCCCAGACCCATGTTGACGACGATCTTCTCCATGCGCGGGGCCTGGAGGGAATTCTTGTAGCGGAACTCCTTCATCATGACAGGAACGATTTCCTGGTAATATCTTTCTTTCAGCCTAGCCATATTCGCACCCATGGTCCTGATCGGAACGAGCAGGAAGGAATCGTTTACTTCTCGAACAGATCGCCACACTTCTTGCAGAACCGGACCTTCTGGCCGTCCTCCAGCAACTTCCGGCCGATCCGGACCGGCTTGTTGCACTTCGGACAGAGCAGCATGAGATTGGACAGCGGAAGGGGGGCCTCCTTCTGGATGATCCCGCCCTGCCGGAGCTGCTGACTGGGGCGCGCGTGCCGCTTGATGAAATTGAGCCGCTCGACCACCGCCTTCTCTTTCTCCGGCAGCACGCGGATCACCTTGCCGGACTTGCCCTTCTCTCTTCCCTTGATGACCATCACGATGTCGTTCTTCTTGATCGATCTCTTTTGTTTGGCTGGCTGCATGCCTGTCTGCCTCTCATCCTCAAACCACTTCGGGGGCCAGGGAGATGATCTTCATGAAATTCTTGGCACGAAGCTCCCTCGCCACAGGTCCGAAAATTCGTGTTCCGATCGGCTCGCCCTGCGGGCTGATCAGGACCGCCGAGTTGTTGTCGAAGCGAATGTACGAACCGTCGTTACGGCGCACCTCCTTGCGGGTCCGCACGATGACGGCGCGGTGGACATCCCCCTTCTTCACCTTGGACGCAGGTAGGGCTTCTCGAATGGACACGACGATCACGTCTCCCAACGATGCGTACTTGCGCCGGGTCCCGCCCAATACTTTGATGCAAAAGACCTTTTTTGCCCCTGAGTTGTCCGCCACATCCAGCACCGTTTGCATCTGGATCATCGCGCCTGTTCCCTTCCCCCTGCTCCGGCCGGCTCGGAAGTCTCAGCGGTCTTCAAGATCTTGGAGACGGCCCACCTCTTGGTCTTGCTCAGGGGCCTCGTCGAGACGATCTCGACGAAATCTCCCTCTTTGCAGAGGTTCTTCTCATCGTGAGCGGCGTATTTCTTTCTCCGCAGCAGGTACTTCTTGTAAAAGGGTTCCTTGACTTTTCGCTGGACGGAAACCACCACCGTCTTGTCCATCTTGTTGCTGACGACCGTCCCTTCGAGACGAGGCCGGCCTTTACTGATTGGCATCTCTCTCCCCCTTGCCCCCTTGCCTTTCCCGGAGAACGGTCTTGATCCGGGCGATGTCGCGCCTGACCTGCCCGATCCTCGCCGTATTTTCCAGCTGGCCTGTAGCGTGCTGGATCTTCAGATTGAACAGCTCCTCGACCAGCTCCTGCTCTTTCTGGCCCAGCTCATCCTGGGTCAAATCACGAATCTCGCCAGCCTTCACGTCAACTCCTCCCGCATGATGAACCGGGTCTTGATCGGCAGCTTGTGGCCCGCCAGGCGGAACGCTTCCCGCGCGATCTTCTCCGGCACGCCGTCGATCTCGTAGAGGACCCGTCCCGGCCTGATGACGGCGACCCAGTCCTCCGGCGCACCCTTGCCGCCGCCCATTCTGGTTTCCGCGGGTTTTGCCGTGATCGGTTTGTCCGGAAAGATCCGGATCCAGATCTTGCCGCCGCGTTTGACGTGACGGGTGATGGCGATACGCGCTGCCTCGATCTGACGCGCCGTGATCCATGAGGGTTCGGTCGCCTGAAGGCCGAACTGGCCAAAGCTGATCGTCGCCCCTCGGGTGCTCTGGCCCTTCATCCGTCCCCGTTGCTGCTTTCTGTACTTGATCTTCTTTGGACTTAGCACCGCGCTCTAAGCTCCTACCGAATCCTTGCGTTTCTTCTCGTCTCCCGGAAGGACCTCTCCTCGGAACAGCCATACCTTGACGCCGATCATGCCGTAAGTCGTCTTGGCCTGGGCAAAGCCGTAATCGATGTCCGCCCGGAGCGTATGCAGAGGAACGCGACCTTCCCGGTACCATTCGGATCGGGCCATCTCCGCTCCGCCCAACCTTCCTCCGCAACCGATCTTGATACCCAAGGCTCCGAACTTGAGAGAGGTGGAGACGGCCTTGCGCATCGCGCGGCGAAAGGCGACCCTCCTCTCGAGCTGCAGAGCGACGTTCTCTGCGACGAGTTGGGCCTCGGTCTCCGGCTTGCGGATCTCCAGTATGTTCAGGAAGACCTCCTTGCGCGTATGCCGCTCCAGCTCCTTTCGGAGTCGGTCGACCTCGGCTCCCTTCTTCCCGATCACGATGCCGGGCCTCGAAGTGTGGATGTGAACCTTCAGTTTTGCGGCGGCTCGCTCGATTTCGATCTTGGAAACGCCGGCGTGTTGCAGGTTCTTCTTCAGGTAGCTCCTGACCCAGATGTCCTCGTGAAGGTAGTTCGCATATTGCTTCTCCGAGAACCATTTCGAAGACCAGCCGTGGAGAATGCCGAGCCTCAGACCGATTGGATGGACTTTCTGTCCCAAAGAAGGTCTCCTCTTTCCTGCTTATACATCCGTGGACATGGGGATGGGGTCTTCTGACGTAAATATGGGTTATGCCTCATCCAGGACGACCGTGATGTGACTGGTTCTCTTCTTGACTCGCGTGGCCCTTCCCATGGCGCGCGGCTGAAATCGTTTCCATGCCGGACCCGAATCCACGAAAATCCTCTTCACGTAGAGCGTGTCCACGTCGATGTTGCCTTTGTGGGTCGCATTCGCGATGGCGGACTCCAGAAGCTTCTTGACGACACGGGCGGTGGACTTGGGGGTGAAGCTCAGGATGTTCAGAGCTTCCTCCGCGGTCTTGCCCCGCACGAGATCCACGACGAGTCTCGCTTTCTGGGGCGAGGTCCTGATGTATCTGGCTCGAGCAACGGCTTCCATTCTTTACGCCACCTTCGGTTGACTGGAATCGATGGAATGCAAGGGCTACTTGACCTTGGATTTGCGGTCGCCGGAATGGCCGTAGAACGTCCGGGTGGGGGCGAATTCCCCCAGCTTGTGGCCGACCATGTTCTCCGTGATGAAGATCGGGATGAACTTCTTCCCGTTGTGGATGGCAAACGTATGGCCCACAAAATCGGGAAGAATGGTGGATCTTCTGGACCAGGTCTGGATGATCCTCTTGGATCGGCTTGCCTCCGCCTCGCGGACCTTTTTCAACAGATGCTCGTCGACAAAGGGGCCCTTGGACACCGACCTTGGCATTCGAGTCTTCTCCTTCCAGCCTCCAGGAGCCGAATTCATGAACCGGGCTCCTGGACGGTTCTCCTAACGGCTCGTTATTTCTGTGCTCTCTTTCGGAGAATGTAGCGATCCGAGCTCTTCTTCCGTCGGGTCTTGAATCCCTTGGTCGGGACGCCCCATGGGGTGACCGGATGGCGTCCGCCTGAAGTCCTGCCTTCGCCGCCCCCGTGAGGGTGATCGATCGGGTTCATGGCAACGCCACGAACGTGCGGCCTCTTTCCGAGCCAGCGCGACTTTCCTGCCTTGCCGACCGAGATGTTCTCGTGCTCCAGATTGCCCACTTGCCCGATGGTGGCCTTGCATTCGAGCAGAAGAAGTCGAACCTCGCCGGAGGGCAAACGGATGTGGGCGTAGCGGCCCTCCTTCGCGAGCAATTGGGCCACGGTACCGGCTGATCGAGCGATTTGTCCCCCCTTGCCGGGCCTCATCTCCAGGTTGTGGAGCATCGTACCGAGCGGGATGGCACGCAAGGGCAGCGTATTGCCCGGAAGAATGTCCGCCGACCGGCTCGACAGAACCGGGTCTCCGACCTTCACCTCATGAGGAGCGATCATGTACCGTTTCTCTCCGTCCGCGTACCCGATCAGCGCAATCCGTGCGGAACGGTTCGGGTCGTACTCGATGGTCATGACCTTCCCCGGGATTTCCTCCTTGTCCCGGCGGTAATCGATGACCCGGTAGCGCCTTTTGTGCCCCCCGCCTCGATTCCACGAGGTGATGCGGCCGTAACTGTTTCGGCCTCCGGTCTTGGCCTTGCCGCGGACCAGTCCCTTCTCGGGTTCCGTGGCGGTCAACTCGTCAAAGCGCGAGTTGGTGTGATGCCTGCGCCCGGGCGAAGTCGGCTTGAACGTCTTTAGTCCCATGCTGGGATGCTCCCGACGGCTGATTCTTTTGAGGCGTGCTCAGACACCTTCGAAGAACTCGATGCGATCTTCGGGCTTGAGCGTGACGATCGCTTTCTTCCAATCGCTGCGGTATCCTCGATGGCGCCCGACGCGTTTCTGCTTGCCCGTCTGATTGAAAGTCCTTACCCCGACTACATGGACTTTGAAAATCCTCTCGATGGCCGCTTTGATCTCTCTCTTGTTCGCCTCCGGGTGCACCTCGAAGCTCACCTTGTTCGACTCCTCTTTGAGTGAGGTGCTCTTCTCGGTGATGATCGGCCGCCGAATGACTTGGTAGAGGCTTTTCATGATCCGTAGACCTTTTCCACGTAATTCACCGCGTCTTGCGTCAGCACGAGCTGATCGTGGCGGAGCAGGTCGAAGAGATTGAGCCCGGCCGTCTGCAGGACGGTGATGTCTCGAACGTTTCGAGCAGACTTCTGGAGATTGTCGTTCTGCCCGTCCACCACGATGAGCGCGTTGGTCAATCCGAGTTTCTCTTTGTGAATGAGAAACTGCTTGGTCCGGATCTGAGGCAGATCGAAGCGGTCGAGGACGAGCAACTTCTGGTCCCGCAACTTCAGGCTCAGGGCGGACCGAACGGCAGCCTTCTTCATCTTCTTGGTTACATGAATCGCGTAGGAGTGGGGCTTCGGCCCGAACGCAACACCACCGCCCCGCCACACGGGAGAGGACCTGGTTCCGGACCGGGCCCTGCCCGTGCCCTTCTGGCGCCAAGGTTTCTTGGTGCTGCCTCTCACCTCGCTCCGCGTCTTTGTGCTGGCCGTCCCGGCGCGCAGGGAAGCCCGTTGCATCCGGATGACGGCGTGGAACAGGTGAGGCTTGGGTTCCGCGGAAAAAACCGCGTCCGGGAGAGCGATCTCTCCGACTTTTTGACCGTTCTGATCCAAGACGTCCACGGTAGGCATAAGGTCTCCGTGACCCCTACAGCTTGATCTCGACATCAACGCCCGGTGAAAGCTCCAACTTCATAAGGGCATCCACGGTCTGCTGTGTGGGTTCGAGTATGTCCAAAAGCCGCTTGTGTGTCCTGATCTCGAATTGCTCGCGCGACTTCTTGTCGATGTGGGGAGATCGGAGGACACAGAATTTTTCGATCTGCGTGGGCAGGGGCACGGGGCCCGAGACCCGCGCGCCGGTGCGCTGGACGGTTTCGAGGATCTCGAGGGCCGACTTGTCCAAGACCTTGTGATCGTAGCCTTTCAGGCGGATGCGAATTTTTTGACCAGCCACGCGGGAGATCTCCTGAGGACCGGTTACCGGGTTATTCGATGATGTCCGTAACGACGCCTGCGCCTACGGTACGGCCGCCTTCGCGGATGGCGAAGCGCAGCTCCTTTTCAAGGGCGACCGGCGTGATCAGCTCGACGGTGCCGGCGATGTTGT
>JBFLZG010000133.1:0-50517 GCA_040756235.1 bacterium
GCCCGCGGCGGCCCGGCGGTTTTATTATATTGGCCGTTGGCGTCCTTCGCGAACCAACCTCCCGGCCTCCGGGGGGTTGCTTCGGTCGCCTGTGGCTCCCTCGCAATGTCCGCAACACCTCGTGTCCTCGCTCCGCCCCGCTCGATGCAGCCTGGGCCGGGGGTGACGAAAATGACACGGCCCTGCTGCACCGTACAGCCAGCACCAGGCTTCACCCCGGCTTCCGGATCTTTGCCCACGACGGCAGGTCCAGCCCCACGAGCCCCTGAAGCCCCACCGGGATGCCGCCCACACCCTGCGGCAGGCCGGGCGTTTCCCGAACGGGAAGACGCAAAGACCTGCCGTCGATCTCCACCTCGAGCTCGTCTCCCCCGGCTGCGCCCAGACCCGCGGCTTCCCCGGGGCTCAGGGCCACGTAAGGCCGGGGAGACCTCTCCGCGATCCCGGGCGAAAGCGAGCTGAGCTCCTCGGAACCGAACACCTCGTGCAGAGGGACCACGAGCCACCGGCCTTCCCGGGCAACGAAGGCCGCCGGCGCAGGCTCGTCCGGGGCCGCCGCCCGCCCCTCCTGAGGAGCCGGCCCGATCAGGCGCCTGCCCGGCTCCCCTCCGCACAGCGGGCCTCCCACCTCGCTCTGGAACTTGTTCAAAGCCTGCACCGAGTTCCAGCCGGGCGCCCAGAAACGCGGGACCAGAGCCGGGGGCGGCCGGCCTTCGAAGCCTTCCATCGAGAATCTCAAGGGGGAGTCCGGGTCTTCCGGCGGCATGGGCTCATGGACGCTCAGATGGGCAAACATCGCGGTCCGCCCGCTGTACCGGTGAGGCTGCCGTGCGATCTTCATCCCCGCCGCGCGCCAGTCCGCAGGCGGGGCCGCCTCCAGGATGCCCGCCAGCGCGGGCACGGACCGGGCGAGCGCCTCGTCCAGGTCGTCGAGGTCCTGCCATGGGCTCGCCTGGGGGCCGCTCCCCTCCGCTGTCGTCAGGTCCCGAAGCCACCGCCAGCTCGCCTGCACCTCGCCTTGCGGTGCGAGGACCTGGTAGTGGCGCTGCGCCCTGCCCTCGAAGTTGACCACGGTCCCGGACGCCTCGGCGAACGTGGCCGCCGGAAGCACGACTGCGGCCCGTCGCGAGGTCTCCGTCTCCACGTGGTCGACCACGATCAGGTGGCGCGCCGCGGCCAGCAGCGCCTCAGCTTGCGCAGGCCCCACCCTCCGAAAGAGGTCGTTCTCCAGAACCACGAGGGTGTCGGCCGCTCCTTGCTCGAGCAGCGCGAGCGCCTCCCGGAGGCGACCGCCTCCGAGCAGCGCCAGCCCGAGCGAGTTCCACTCGGGCACGACCAGGCAGAGCCGCGCCGGCAGGCCCGCCCGACAAAGGGACTGGGCCACCAAGCCCGCAGATTTCAATACCTCCGCGCTGCCGGAACCGGTCCCGGAGACGATGACGGGCCGGGTCGCTCGCTTCAGCCCCTCTGCGATCGCATCCGCCAGGGATCGCGTTTCCTCGCTCAGCCCCGGGACGGCTGTCGGCCCGCCCCGGGTCAGCCCGAAGGCGATCGCCCACCCGAGCCTGGCGACCTCCTGCGGCGCTCCCCGGAACGTGGCCGTGGCCAGACCGTCGAGCCGGCTGGGTGCGGAAGTCGCGAGGTACAGCTCGGCCCGGGCGTTCTGCAGCACGTGGCGGAAGGCCGCGTCATTCCATCTCGCGATGTGAAGCTCGCCGGCCCTTCTGCCCGCCGCCGCCGGCACCCGCTGGCGCAGCGCGAGCGCAATCCTCGGAGCCGTGCCGGCGACGTCTTCCCCCAGGACCAGGACCGCGTCCGCCTCCTGCACGTCCAGCACCGAAGCGGGCCGGGCCGGGCCGCTGCGGAGGAGGTCCGCAATCCGGGGGAGCAGGGACGCTTCGGCCCGGCAAAGCCCCATGCAGAACCGGTCGGGCCCCACGAGCTCGCGCAGCGCGAAGTTGGACTCCAGCGAGGCACGCGGCGACCCGATCCCGATCGCCCACCCCTTGCGCCCCAGAAACGACGCCGCGCGGGAGAGCGCCTCGGCGCGGTCTGCCGGGCCGGGCGGCGCGCCGGGGCCGCCGCGCACCAGAGGCTGCCGGATGCGGCGCTCGCCGTTCACGAACTCGTATCCGTAGCGGCCGCGGTCGCACAGGAAGTACCCGTTCACCTCCCGGCTGTAGCGGTTCCGGATGCGCCGCAGCGCGCCGTAGCGCTCGCCCGGGATGGTGCCGCACCCCACGCCGCAGTGCGCGCACACGGAAGGCGCGGTCTGCAGGTCCCACTTGCGGGTATAGTGCTTCTGCAAGGTCTTGTCGGTGAACACGCCCGTGGGACAGACCTCGACGAGGTTCCCGCTGAACTCGTTCTCCAGCGTCCCATCCCGGTGCCGGCCGAAGTACACCCGGTCGCGGATCCCGAAGGCCCCGAAGTCCCGCCCTCCGGCATAGTCGCAGTAGAACCGCACGCACCGGTAGCACTGAATGCAGCGGTTCATCTCGTGGTTCACGAACGGGCCCAGGTGCTGGTTCCGGTAGGTCCGCTTCCTGAAGCGGTACTCCCGGTGCACGTGCCCGGTCATGACCGTCATGTCCTGAAGGTGGCACTCGCCGCCTTCGTCGCAGACAGGGCAGTCGTGGGGATGGTTGATCATGAGCCATTCGATGACGCTGGCGCGGAACTCTTTCGCCTCCGGGTCCTCGATCGAGATGCGCGTCCCGTCGGCCGCCGGGGTCATGCAGGCCATCACGATCCGGCCGCGGGTGTCCTTCTCGTCCTTGAACATCTTGACCGCGCACTGCCGGCACGCGCCCACCGACCCCAGCGCCGGGTGCCAGCAGAAGTACGGGAGGTCGAATCCGAGGGAAAGGCAGGCGTGGAGCAGGTTCCGGCCTTCCTCGACCTCGTACGGTTTGCCGTCAACGTGGATCGTCGGCATGCGTTATCTCCAGGGGCACCGCTTCTCATCGATGTGCCGCCGAAAATCCTCCGCGAAGTACTTCAGGCCGCTGTGCAGGGGTTCCATGGCGCCGGGGGCCAGCGCGCAGAAGGTGTTCCCCGGAGCCAGCAGCCGTGCGTGCCGGCCGAGCCGCTCCAGGTCTCCCGGCTGCCCGTGTCCCTCCTCCATGGCCCCGAGGATCTTGGCCGTCCACGGCAGGCCCTCCCTGCAGGGCGTGCACCAGCCGCAGGACTCCTGCGCGAAGAAGGCCTCCAGGTTGTGCACCATGCCGACCGGACACGTCCCGTCGTCCAGGACGACCATGGTGCCCGTTCCCATGCGGCTGCCCGCCTTCGGGACGGTGTCGAAGTCCATCTGTACGTCCAGGTGCTCCTCGAGCAGGAACTCCGTGGAACCGCCGCCCGGAATCACCCCGCGGAACCGCGCTCCCTCCCGCATGCCGCCGGCCTCTTCCAGGATCTCACGGACCGTGACTCCCATCGGCAGCTCCCGGGCGCCCGGCCGCCTCACCTTCCCGCTCACCCCGAAGATCTTCGTGCCTCCGTTTTCCGTGCGGCTCAGGCCCCTGAACCAGGAGGCTCCACGGTTGACGATGTGAGGCACGTTGCAGAGCGTTTCGACATTGTTCACGACCGTGGGCTTGCCCCACGCGCCCACCACCGGCGGAAAGGGAGGCCGGGAGCGCGGAATGGCCCGGCGCCCTTCCAGGGCATTCAGGAGCGCGCTCTCCTCCCCGCAGATGTAGCGGCCCGCGCTCAGGTGGACGTGAATGTCCATGCCGAAGCCCGAGCCGAGGATGTCCCGCCCGAGGAAGCCGGCGGCGCGCGTTTCGGCGAGGGCCCGGTTCAGCAGGTCCGCGGTCCCTCGGTATTCCCAGCGCAGAAAGATGATCCCGACGGTGGCTCGGATGGCGTGGCCCGCCAGGATCATCCCCTCGACCAGCTGATGGGGGTCTCCCTCCATCAGGTAACGGTCCTTGAAGGTCGCCGGCTCCATCTCGTCCGCGTTGACCACCAGGTACCTCGGGCCCGGTGCGTCCTCTGCGGCGGGCACGAAGCCCCACTTCATGGCCGTAGGGAATCCGGCGCCGCCCCTGCCGCGCAGGTTCGCATCCTTGACCGCTGCGATCACTTCCTTGGGGGCCATCGTGCGCAGGGCCTTGCGCACCGCCTGATAGCCGCCCGCGCGCTCGTAATCCTTCAGCCCCAAGGGCGCCTTTCCGGGCCGGATGTTCTTGGTCAGTGGCCGCTCCATCTATCACCTCGAACCAGGACCAGCCGTCAAATTGTGGCCTCTCATGGAGCAGCGAGCGGGCGAATCGCTGCAAGTGTCGGATGTTGCGAGGAGGCCTTGCGACGTGGCAACCCCCATGTAGTCGGGGGTCGCCGAGCCCAAGTCTGCAGCCGTGGTTGGTGGACTGCAGCCGTGGTTGGTGGACACGCCTGCGGCTTGGTCCACCCTACGCGGTTGATTGGTGGACGCCTGCGGCTTTGTCCACCCTACGTAGTGCTCACGCCGCTCGCTCGCTACTTCCACCTCTCCCATTGACCTTTCACCTTTCACCTTTCTTTACGCGTACCGGGCCAGGATCTCGTCCATCCGCGCGGGAGTCAGGTCCCCGTAGAGCTCGTCATCGACCATCATGGCCGGAGCCCGGTCGCAGGCGCCCAGACAGACGATCGGCAGCAGGGTGAACCGCCCGTCCGGCGTGGTCTCGCCGAGCCGGATCCCCAGGCGGCCGGTCAGGTGGCTCACCGTCCGCTCGTAACCCATCACCCAGCAGCTCACGCTGTCGCAAACGAAGATCACGTGCCGGCCGACCGGTTTGCGGAACAGGTGGTTGTAGAAGGTAGCCACGCTGTCCACCTCGTCCGCCGTCATCCCCAGCAGCTCGGCCACGTCCCGCACCGCTTCGTCGGAGATCCATCCCCGGCGCTTCTGCAGGATCCGCATCGCGTCGATGGCGAGGGCCTGCGGGTTCGGGTAGAGCGCCCGCTCGGCCTCGATCTCCTGTCTCTCTTCAGCGCTCAGCATCGCTGCGAACCACCTCTTCTCACCGGTCCACATCGGCAAGCACGAAGTCCAGGCTGCCCAGGATCGCAATCAAGTCGGAGACCATCAAACCGCGGCTGAGCAGCGGCACGGTCTGGATGTGCGGAAAAGAGGGCGTGCGGATCCGCGTCCTGTAGGAACGGATGTCCCCGTCGCTCACCAGGTAATAGCTGTACATCCCCTTGGTGCCCTCGATCTGGACCGCGGCCTCCCCCGCGGGGACCACCGGCCCCCAGCTCACGCTCAGGAAGTGCGCGATGAGCGTCTCGATGTCCTGCATCGTGCGCTCCTTCAGGGGCGGTGTGGTCAGGGGATGCTCGGCCTTGTAGGGACCGGAGGGCATGTTGTCCAGGCACTGCTCGACGATCCTCAGGCTCTGCCGGAGCTCCTCCAGGCGCAGCGCCGCGCGGTCGTAGGAGTCCCCGTTCACGGCCGTGGGGATCTCGAACTCGAACTGCTCGTAGCCCGAGTACGGCCTCTTCTTGCGGGCGTCCCACTCGAGCCCGCAGGCCCGCAGGTTCGGCCCGGTGACTCCCCATTCGACCGCCTCATCCAGCGTGTAGACCCCGATCCCCTTGGTGCGTTCCTTGATGAGGCGGTTGCCGGTGACCAGGTGTCCGTATTCCTTGAGCCGCTTGGGCATGGCGCGGACGAATTCCCGCACCTTGCGGTCCCAACCGGGCGGCAGGTCATGGGCCACGCCGCCGATGCGAAACCAGGACGGGTGCATGCGCCCGCCGGTGATGGCCGTGATGATCGTGAAGATGCGCTCCCGGTCGTTGAAGGTGTAGAAGACCGGGGAGAGGGCCCCCAGGTCCTGGCCGAAGGTGCCGTAGAACACGAGGTGGCTCGCCATCCGGAACAGCTCGGCCATCATCACGCGGATCACCTTGACCCGCTCCGGCACCTCGATCCCGGCCAGCTTCTCGACCGACAGCACGTAGGCCAGGTTGTTCACCACGCCGCCCAGGTAGTCGACCCGGTCCGTGTACGGGATGTAGGTGTGCCAGGTCTGGCGCTCGCCCATCTTCTCGGCGCCCCGGTGATGGAAGCCGATGTGGGGCACCACGTCCACGATCTCTTCGCCGGCGAGCTGGAGCACCAGGCGCAGGACGCCGTGCGTCCCCGAGTGGTTCGGCCCGAGGTTGAGGAACATGAGGTCCACGTTCTCTTCGCGCGTCTTCAGACCCCACTCCTCGGGCCTGAAGCGCAGCGCCTCTTCGGCCCGGATCTGCTCCTCTTCCGGGAGCTGGAAAGGGGGCATCTCGGTGGCCCTGGCGGGGTGGTCCTTGCGCAGGGGATGGCCTGTCCAGGCGGAGGGCATCAGCAGACGGCGCAGGTACGGGTGCCCCTCGAAGGCGATCGAGAACATGTCCCAGGCTTCCCGCTCGTACCAGTTGGCCGAAGGCCAGATGTCGGTGACGGTCCTCAGGGACAAGGCATCGTTCTTCAGGGGGACCTTGATCCGGACGTCCTCGTTCCGTTCGAACGACAGCAAGTGGTAGACGACGGTAAAGTCGCTCTCCGGCTGCCCGTTGCGCCGCGACCGGACCCGCTCGTCGATCGCGGTCAGGTCGTAGAGCATTCGGTACGGAGCGCGGACCTCGTCCTTGAGAAAGCGCAGGACTGCGGGGGCCCGTTCCCCGGAGACCCACAGGGTCGGTATCCCGTCACGGGTGGGCTGCCGCCCCAGCACGACCTGGCCGAACCGGCTCTCCAGCTCATCGGCTATGGGAAGAGCTTCGCCCATGGGCACCCCTTGGTACCTGTCGGCGGACATCAAGTCGCTAACGTATCCTTTGGGACCGGGTCCGGTCGGCAGCGATGGCGACCGGCTCTAACCATCGGACATTGCGAGGACCGCAGGTCCGCGGCAACCCCCGGTACCATGGGGGTCGCCACGCTTGCGCTCGCGATTTTCGACCTTCCCAGGCCCTCGGTTGCCGGCTGCGCCTCTCGCGGAACACGTTGCCGGATTCCTGAACCGGTGTACTCAGCCCGTCTCCTCGCTCGCGACATCGTCGTTCGGGGTTCGCAGCAGCGTGGTCTTCTTGCGGGCCCCGCGTTTCAGGCCTCTCATCGAGGGGGCGGGCGCCCGCTCGATCCCTTGCGGCCCCACGACCCAGCTGAGCGGCCGCCTTTCCGTGCCGACCAGCTTCTGGAGGAGCGTCAGGCCCTCCATGAAGGCGCTCGGGTTCGGGGGGCATCCCGGGACATAGACGTCCACCGGCAGGATCTTGTCCACGCCCTGGACCACGCTGTAGATGTCGTACATGCCGCCGGAGTTGGCGCACGAGCCCATCGAGATGACCCAGCGCGGCTCCAGCATCTGGTCGTACAGCCGTTTGAGGACCGGAGCCATCTTGATGAACACCGTCCCGGTGATGACGATCAGGTCCGACTCCCGCGGGGATCCCCGGATCACTTCGGAGCCGAATCGAGCGAGGTCGTAGCGGCTCGTCAGACTGGTCGCGAACTCGACGTAGCAGCAGGAAAGACCGAAGTTGAAGGGCCAGATCGAGTTCTTGCGGCCCCAGGCCACCAGCTCCTGCAGGCGCCCCAGAACCACGGTGCGCGAGACGGCGGCCTCGAGCGATCCGAAGGCGCCTCGCGGCGGATTCTTTCCGGGCGCTCCTTTCGACTTCCAGCGCATGTTCCACCTGCCTGCGTACCGCGGGGAAGGGCGACGCCTGCGTCGCCCCTGCAAGAATCCATGGGACGAGATGCGGCTCCTGCCGGCTAACGCTCGTGCCCCTTGATGTATTTTTCGAGCTGATCGATGACGGAATCCTTGTCGGAGAGGATCGCCTTGACAAGGTCTCCGATCGAAATGACGCCCACCAGCGTATCGTTCCGGAATACCGGCAGGTGCCGCACGCGCTTTTCGGTCATCAGCGCCATGCACGAGTCCACGTCGAGGTCGGGATCTACCCAGATCGGCTCTTCCGTCATCACCTCACGGACCCGCGTGTCCTTGGAAGCTTTCCCGTGCAGGATGATCTTCCTGGCGTAGTCCCGTTCCGACAGAACGCCCTTCAGGTCCTTTCCCGAGACGACCAGGAGGGCGCCCACGTTCTTCTCGGCCATGAGCTGGAGCGCCTCCAGCATGGTGGCATCCGGGGGGATCGACCACACCTCGCTCCCCTTCACCCGCAAGATATCTTTGACCGTCTTCATGAGTCGCCCCTTTCCCCCCGATTTCCCGAAGCGCCGCATCACACGGGCGGAGACGCGTCACCGGAGCCGGCGTCCGCGCGACCGCTGCCGGAGGGTCCCCCAGTCCAGGGCCCCCAGCCTCCAGAGATAGGCCAGTGCGGCCGCCAGGAGGCCGATGAAGACGACCACCTCGGCATAGCCCTGCCAGCCCAGCTCCCTGGCCGCGACGGCCCACGAGAGGACGAAGGCCGCCTCCACGTCGAAGATCACGAAGAACATGGCCATCAGGTAGAACTTGGCATCGAAGCGCATGCGGGCCGAGCCCGTGGGCGCAATGCCCGACTCGAAAGGGTCGCGTGTGGCCCTGCCCTCGCGCCGTTCCCCCAAGAGGTAGGCGAGGGCCAGCATGGCCGATACGAGGAGGAGGATGAAGCCGAAGTAGACCCCCAGCGGCCAGAGGCGTGCTTCTCCGGCGAGCTCCTGCATGAAGGCCTCCTCCCACATCCGGTCGAGGGCTGATTGACCTGGAGCCGGAGGGATGGTCCGACTCCGATCACTCGTGCGAGATTCGATTGCCCTGATTCTACATATCAGAACAATAATGGATCAAGACAGCCACGCTCGTGGAGCCCATGTCCTTCCGGGGCCGGGAGGCGCCGCCGAAAAACACCGTCTGTTCGATGCAAGACCGGGGGGCGCAGGTGCGCCGCGGGGCCGCCTCCTTCCCGAGCTTCCCCGGCCCCGGCTCCGCGCCCGAAAACCTCGCCGTCCCCGAATGAAATCTAAACTTGAGACACTCATCTCAGCAGGAGATGCCATCGTTTACTTACACGGATGTAATCGGCCCAAGAAATCCTTTCTTCTTGGGGAGCCGCCTGAACTTGTGAGAGAATGAAGCAGCAGGCGCCCCAGAGGACGAGCCTGCCCTTCCGGCATCCCGCGCTCGCTCGACACATCTTGGCACAAGAGATGCTTCTCGTGTTTCAGACTCCGGTGTGCACGCCGGCAGGGTGCTCGATCCGCTTGCCCGGGCGGATGCGGCCGGACCGAGACCGGATCCGCGCTCATCCGCCGGCGGAACCGTTTTCGAACCGCCGCAGCCGTGGAGCTCAGAGAGCGGTATTCGTATGATCCAGCCGCCGCCGTCTGGAAACAGCGAACACCCTGAAGCCGGTGCCAACCCGGCTTCGCGCGCAGCCAGGCATCCGGGTGTCTTCAACGAGCAGGTGCGGCTGCTCTACACGCACGCGCCGGCGAGCATGGTTGCCGCCGCAGCCAATTCCGCGATCCTCACGATCGTATTGTGGAACTGGTTTTCCCCGCGCAGTCTGCTTGCCTGGCTCGCGGCCAATCTGCTCCTGATCGGTCTCCGCAGCCTCCTGATCCGATGGTACAGGCGCCGATCCGCCCATTACGGTTCCCAGCGGTTCTGGGCCAACCTGTTCATCGGGGGGCTCGCGCTATCCGGAGCCGTGCTGGGCTCTGCCGCGATCTTCTTCTTCCCCACCGGGTCGCTCACCCTCCAGGTGTTCCTCGCCTTCGTGCTGGGCGGAATGGTCGCCGGAGCGGCCGGGGCCTATTCCGCCAGGCTGGAAGCTTTCCTGTCGTACAGCATCCCGACGGCAGCCCCGATCATCGCCCGGCTGTTGGTCGAGGGAGGCAGGATGCAGGCGGCCATGGGCTGTCTGGCGATGCTGTTTTGCCTGATCATGTTGAACAACGCATTCTTGATTCACAGGACGATCCGGACCGCACTGGGGCTGCGCTTTGAAAACGAGGGCCTCATCGCCCGCCTGACGGCGACCCGGAAAGAGAACGAGAGCACCCTGGAAAAACTGAAGCAGGAGATCTTCAACCGCCTGAGGACCGAAGAGGCCCTGCGCCTGTCGGAGCAGAAATTCTCGAAGATCTTTCAGTTCAGCCCGATCTGGATCGGCATCGCCAGTCTGGAACAGGGGCTCCTCATCGAGGTGAACGAGGCCTTCTCCAGGATCACCGGCTACGACCGTGAAGAGGCGCTCGGCCGCACCACCCTGGAGCTCGGAATGTGGCCCGACCCTCAGGAGCGGGAGAAGGCGATCAGCATCCTCAGACAGTCGCAGCCCTTGCGGAACCACGAGGTCGATCTCAGGATGAAGTCCGGTGAGATCCGCACCTTTCTCTGGTCCGCGGAGATCATCCGTATTGCCGGCGAGCCGAGCCTGGTCAGCGCCTTTGTCGACATCACGGAGAGGAAGCGGATGGAGGAGGCCCTGCGCAAGTCGGAAGGCAAGCTCCGATTCCTGTCCTCCAAGCTGCTGAGCGCCCAGGAAGAGGAGCGGAAGCGGCTGGCGCTGGAGCTGCACGACACCATCGGGGCGGCTCTGACGTCGGTCAAGTACCAGGTGGAAAGCATCGTGGCCGGAACCGGCGCTCAGATTCCGGAGCGTGCGGTCAGGTCCCTGGAGGGGCTCATCCCGGTCGTTCAACACGCCATCGAGGACGCCCGGCGGATCTACATGGACCTGAGACCGTCCATCCTGGACGACCTGGGGATCGTGGCCACGATCCACTGGCACTGCAAGGAGTACGCGAGGCTCCATCCGGAGATTCGCGTTGACCAGCGCATCGCGATCCGGGAGAAGGACGTGCCCGGACCTCTGAAGATCGTGATCCTGCGGATCCTTCAGGAAGCCATGCACAACAGCGCGAAGCACAGCCGCGCCGATCGCATCTTCGTGGCCTTGACCGGAGAAGGCCCCCACATCCGTTTGTCGGTCGAGGACAACGGGCAGGGCTTCGACCCGATCGAAGCGGAGACCAGAAGAAGCCCCCAAAGCGGGCTGGGCCTGGTCAGCATGCGAGAGCGGGCTGAGCTTTCCGGAGGCTCCTTCTGCATCCAGTCCGGTCCGGGAAAAGGGACCCGGATAGTCGCTTCCTGGCCGGCGTGACCGGGTGTTGCCGCAGGTCGACCGCGAACCGCAAAGCGAGCCCACAGAATGTGTCGCCATATTTGTGAAGAGCTGAAACGGACCCTCATGTGAGGATGGCCGCGTATAGCGGCCGATCTAACTCGCGCGAACCGCAGCCTTGAGGAGGCTCACGACGCTCTCCAGTTCCTCGAGGGTGGTCGGGCGCCCGAGGCTGAATCGGATGGCCCCCATCCCGACCTCCTCGGGAATTCCCATCGCCTTGAGCACCGGAGACAGCTCGACCGACCCGGAGTGGCAGGCGGCGCCGGTGGAGGCAGCCACTCCCGCCAGTCCGGCCAGGATTTCTCCTCCCATCTTGCCGGCGAAGCTGACGTTGAGGGTATTCGGCAGGCGCTGGCTGGGATGACCATTGAGGGAGACCGCCTCGGCGAAATGCTCCTGCAGAAGCCTCCAGAAGTGGTCTCTCAGGTTCGCCATTCCACGATCGACCAGATACGGGCGGGCGATCTCGCAGGCTTTTCCCAGACCCACGCAGAGAAGCACGTTTTCCGTCCCGGCCCGGCGCCCCGATTCGTGCCCTGCTCCATGGATGAGGGGCTCGATGAGCGTGCCTCTGCGGACGTACAGGGCACCGATGCCTTTGGGCGCATAGAGCTTGTGGCCTGCTACGGTGAGCAGGTCGACCCCAAGCTCGTCGACACTTGTGGGTATCTTGCCCACGGACTGGGCTGCGTCCGTGTGGAGCAGGATCCCGTGGTCCCGGGCGATCCGGCTGATCTCCTCCACGGGCTGCACGGTTCCCACCTCATTGTTGGCATGCATGACCGAGATGAGAGAAGTCCGAGCCGTGACGGCTCTGGCAATGTCCTCGGGATTCACCCTGCCGTATCGATCCACGCCCACGTAGGTCACCTCTGCGCCGATCCGCTCCAGAAACCGGCAGGGCTGGGCGACAGAGGGATGCTCGATCCGAGTGGTGATGATGTGATTTCCCCTTCTCGCCGGAGAAAAGAAGGCACCCTTGAGGGCAAAGTTGTTGGATTCACTGCCCCCACTGGTGAAGACAATCTCGTCCGGCTGGGACCCGAGGAGCTCGGCGACCTGCCCGCGGGCGAGCTCGACGGCTTCCCGGGCAGGCTGTCCGGCCCAGTGGGCGCTCGACGGATTCCCGAAGTGTCGGGTGAGATAGACCCGCATCGCTCGGGACACTTCGGGCGCGATCGGTGTGCTGGCATTGTAATCCAGGTAGATGCGCCGTGGGCTCATGGGCATGTCATGGCGAGTCATTCCCGCGCAAGCGGCTGTGTCACAATTCGTCATCCCGGCCCATGTGCGGAGCGCGTGCGAGCCGGGATCCAGAAGGATGCACCAGGCCCAGCTGTGGTAACTGGGCGCAGGGACTGGATTCCGGCCTTCGCCGGAATGACGGAAATCGTGCGGCCGCTCCTCCGAGTCCTCCGGAATGAGTGGCGCACGAGGGTCTGACCGGATCTATGACACAGCCGCGCAAGCGGGAATCCCCCTGTTTCGGGGCTCCCGGGACGGGCGCTAGCCAAGCAGCGCCCCTACAACCCCGGCTCGAACCGCTGGCCGGGCTACTCAAGTCTCTCACAGGTCCACCATCACCGCAAAGCCGCCCCAGAACATGCGCTTGGCGTCGAAAGGCATGGCCTTGGGATCCATCATCTTCTGCAGGCGGGGGTCGCTCATCACCTTGGCGTTGATCTGATCGCGCTGCGCGCGGGACTTGTATACGATCCACGAGAACACCACGGTTTCGTCCGGTTTCAGCTTCACGCTCTGCGGAAAGGATGTCAGCTTGCCCGGCTTCACGTCCTCGCCGACGCACTCGACGTACTCGAGCGCGCCGTGCTCGCGCCAGATCTTGCCCGCCTTCTGCGCGAGGCGGCGGTAGGCCTGCAGCCGGTCTTTGGGAACCGGTACGACAAAGCCGTCGACGTACTTCATCGGAAATCTCCTTGATCGTTTGGCAAAGGGGTCGATTGCGGCGTCCCGGCCCGGGCGGCCGTCTCCCGGATGGGCCGGATCGGGCGTACCTCGATGCTGCCTACGCGCGCCGGCGGGATCTTCGCGGCGATCCGAATGGCTGCGTCCAGGTCCTCAGCCTCGATCAGATAGAACCCGGTAAGCTGCTCCTTGGTCTCGGCGAAGGGGCCGTCGGTGATCGTCACCTTGCCGTTGCGGACGCGCACGGTGGTGGCGGTCTCAACCGGTTCGAGAGCTTCGGAGGCAAGACATTGACCTCTCTCCCGCAGCGCCGCATCGTAGGCCAGGCAATCCCGGTCCGGCACGGCGTGGACCTTGTCCTCTTGCGCGTATACGAGACACAGGTATTTCATGACGCCCTCCCGACCCCCATCTCGCGAAACCGTTCCAGCGCTTCGCCGGGGGCGAAATCCTCCAGCTCGAACAGCTGGCGCACCTCGATCTCGCCTTCCTTCCCGTCGGCCGCGGGATGGGGAAAGCGCTTCGTCCATTCGACCGCATCTTCCCTCGAGCTCACCTGGATGATCGTGTATCCCGCGATCAGCTCCTTGGTTTCGGCAAAGGGGCCGTCGATGAAGGTGCGCTTGCTTCCCGAGTAGCGGATACGCCAGCCCTTGGAGGTCGGCTGCAGGCCGGAGGCGTCGAGCAGCGCGCCGGCGTTCGCCAACTCCTGGTGGTAATCCGCCATCTCGGCCATGAGCCGCTCCTCCGGCATGACCCCGGCTTCCGAGTGCCTGGTGGCCTTGACGATGATCATGAATCGCATGGTCGTACCTCTTTCTTTGACGGGTCTCACTTCTTTCGATGGTGTTTCTCCATGACCGAGATTCCCGACTGTTGCGACCGCGAGAAATCCCGGGTGTGCCGCATGGAGGCGACTGCCTTCACCTGATCGTCGTCCGGCCCGGGGCCGGATCGACATTCGGTCGATCATTTTTCCAGCTCGGCCAGCCGCCGCTGGAGAAACCGCCGCTCCGGCTCCTGGCGCGTGAGGGCGAGCGCCCGCGCGAACGAGGCCCGCGCCTCCGCCGTTCGGCCGAGGCGCCGGCACAGGTCCGCCCGCGCCGCGTGCGCCAGATGGTAGTCCGCCAGATCGCCGCGCGCCAGGATGGCATCGATCAGCGTCAAGCCTGCCTCCGGCCCGTCCCGCATGGCCAGCGCCACGGCGCGGTTCAGCTCGACCACGGGCGATGGCTCGACGCGCATCAGCACGTCATACAGTCCGGCGATCTCGGCCCAGTCCGTTGCGGCCGCTCCGGGCGCCTCGGCGTGCAGCGCCGCGATGGCGGCTTGCAGCGTGTAGGGACCGAACCTGCGCGACAGCAGGGCACGCTCCACGAGCGTGATGCCCTCACCGATCTGCTCCCGGTCCCAAAGGGAGCGGTCCTGATCCTCGAGCAGGACCAGCTCCCCCGAGGGCGAGGTGCGCGCCGTACGGCGCGCGTCGTGCAGGAGCATGAGGGCAAGGAGCCCGATCGCCTCGGGCTCCGGGAGCAGCTCGACCAGCAGGCGCCCCAGACGGATCGCCTCGTCCGACAAGTCGAGCCGGGCCAGCGCTGCCCCCGAGCTTGCGGCATAGCCCTCGTTGAACACGAGATAGATGACCCGCAGCACCGCGTCGAGCCGGTCCGGCAGCTCGGCCTGCGCAGGCACCTGGTAAGGAATGCGGGCGTCGCGGATCTTTCCCTTGGCGCGCACGATGCGCTGGGCCACCGTGGGCACCCGCGTGAGGAAGGCGTGGGCGATCTCCTCGGTGGTGAGACCGCACACTTCGCGCAGCGTGAGGGCAACCTGCGCGTCCGGCGGCAGGGCCGGGTGGCAGCAGGTGAAGATCAACCGAAGCGGGTCATCCGGGACGCTCTCTTCCTCCTCCGCCGCGGCGTCATCGACGGCGGCGGCGGCAGCGAGCTTCTCCACGATGCCGGCGGGCGCCTCGAAGCGGGCACGGCGGCGCAGGCGATCCACGCCCTTGAATCGTCCGACCGACACCAGCCATGCCCGGGGATTCGCCGGCACGCCGTCGCGCGGCCACTGCTCCAGCGCAGCTTTGAACGCGTCGTGCAAAGCCTCTTCGGCGCGGTCGAAGTCGCCGAGAAGACGGACCAAGGTGGCGAAGATACGGCGCGACTGGGCGCGGTAGACGGCTTCCACGCTCTCGCGCACGTCTTCCCCGGCATGGGTGCTCACCAGCAGGGTACCTCGGACATTGCGGCTCCCTCGAAACATCTCGAACGGCCGCACCTCCCTGCCCTCCTCCCGTCCTTCCCCGGTGCGCCGCCCGATGGTTCGAGGCCATCCGGATGGCTCTTTCTGATGAAGATGCCCCCGACTTGTCCTTTGGTTCGGCGCGAGAGCCGCCGGTCCCCGAAGGCTTAGTACATCTCTGCGTAAATACGCTAACGTATTTGTGTGCGGGAGCGAGCTGGCGATGATGCTGCCAATGCCCGATTTTGCGAGGAGGCTTTGCGACGTGGCAACCCCCCTGTTTCGGGGGATCGCCACGCTCGCGACTCTGAATCCGCGGTAATCCCGAGGCGCCGGGCTCGCTCGCGACATCTGGCTCTTGCAGGCCGTCCGTTGCCACGTCTCCTCTCGCAGACCGGCCGCGCCGGTCGGCGGAGTATGTTACTGAACTTATGAACCAGTGTACTTAGGTTCTCTTCCCTCCCGGCTCGCGGTCCTCCATCCTGAGCTCCAGCACGATGCGTCCCCAACCCCCGCAGCGAACCCCGACGTCGAAGCATCCGACGCGCTTGAAGCGCATCTCGTTGGGGTCCACGCCCGCGTAGAAGAGCTCGCTGGCAGTATAGACGGCCGGCGCAAAGGCACTCAGGGCGTAAACGCAGATTCTTTTCGGATGGAGCTTGGTGAGCAGGTTGCCGGAGCCATCGAAGTAGAACTTGTCGCCCACCTTGTGCTGGCTGTTGCAGCCTTTGGATTCGACCACCTCGGCGACGATGGTCTTGTTCGTCAGAGCAGGGGCCTTGGCAAGGACCTCTTGGTTCTTCCGGTCTTCCCGGAACATCCTCATCTCTTCGTCGGTGTAGCCCAGGTGCTTCTGGTAGAAACTCCACACTTGTTCGTCGATCTTCATGGCGTTCCCCTCCCTGAAGGTTCTGTTCTCGAGACCGCTGCCGGCAACGAGTGTGACACAAAAGAGAGGGTGCTGAAACGAAAAAAAGGCGAATCCCCGAGCCCCGGGGAAAGGGCCAGGCAGGGTTGGACGGGAAGCGCCACGAGCCTGCGGAGCTCCGTGGGAGCGGACGGCCAAGCCTACACCGGGCCGTAGTCGATCTCCAGGGCCGTGATGGCCGCCATGTTCACGATGTCCTCCACCGTGCTCACGCGGGGCATGACGTTCACGGGCCGTTCCATGCCCATGAGGACCGGCCCCAGGAGCTCTGCGTTCCCGAGCTCCTTCAAGAGCCGGAAGCAGATGTTCGCGCTGTTCAGCTCCGGGAAGATCAGCACGTTCGCCCTCCCCTTCAGCTCGCAGAAGGGAAAGGCGGCTTCCATGAGCTCGGGCACCACGGCGACGTCGGCCTGCATCTCGCCGTCGATCAGGAGCTCCGGCCTCATCTGCTTGGCCATGCGGACGGCTTGGCGGATCTTTTCCGCAGCCGGGTGCTTGTTGCGCCCGAAGTTCGAGAAGGAAAGCATGGCCACCCTCGGCTCGATATTGAAGAACTCGGCGGCGTGAGCGGCGCTCAGGGCGATCTCGGCAAGCTGGGCCGCTGTGGGGTCGATGTTGATCGTGCAGTCGGCGAGAAAATAGGTCCTCTCCCCGAAGAACGCCATGTATACGCTCGCCAGAGTGCTCCGGCCTTGGCGCAGCTTGACGATCTGCAGGGCGGGCCGGATGCTGTCCGTGTAGTTGTATCCCAGCCCCGAGACGTATCCGTCGGCATCGCCCATGTGGACCATCATGGCGCCGAAGTAGTTGCGCAACTGGATGTAGTGGAACGCGTAATCCATGTCGACCCCCTTGCGCTGCCTGAGCTTGTAAAACTCCCTGGCATACTTCTCCACGCGCTCCGGCGAGTGCAGGGGGTTGATGACGGTAAAATCGCCTTCGTTGAAGTTGAAGGCCCGGATGGTCCTGCGGATGTCTTCCTCGTTCCCGATCAGGATCGGCCGTGCGATG
Source organism: bacterium (assembly GCA_040756235.1). GTDB lineage: Bacteria > Desulfobacterota > DSWW01 > DSWW01 > DSWW01 > JBFLZG01. The sequence goes on from JBFLZG010000133.1 coordinate 17,231, forward strand.
TGCTCCTCGACGATGATCTGGGACGCCCGGATGACCTTCTCCTCGTGTCCGTCCGGGAAGACGATGCTCTTCAGGGGAGGCCGGATCTTGTGGATGACCTTGCGGATCATGACGCGCGAGGATCCGTGGATCCTGGCCAGGCGGTCCTGGTACTCGCCGAAGTCCTCGATCGGCGCCCGCGCGACGCCGCTCGCCGCCGCCGCCTTCACCACCGCTGCGGACACGTACGCAAGCACCCGCGGGTCGAAAGGCTTGGGCAGGATGTACTCGCGCCCGAACTGGAGCCGCTTCAGCCGATAGGCCTGCAGGACCGAGTCCGGCACGTCCTCGCGAGCGAGGCCGGCCAGCGCGTGGACCGCCGCGATCTTCATCTCTTCATTGATCTTGGTAGCTCCGACGTCGAGAGCGCCGCGGAAGAGGTAGGGGAAGCACAGCACGTTGTTGACCTGGTTGGGATAGTCCGAGCGCCCCGTGGCCATGATGACGTCCGGGCGCGCGCTCATGGCCTCTTCGTACCCGATCTCCGCGTCGGGGTTCGCAAGGGCGAAGACGATCGGGTCCTTCGCCATGGACCGGACCATCTCCTGGCTGACGAGCCCGGGCCCGGAAACGCCCACGAAGACGTCGGCCTCCTTCATCGCGTCCGCCAGGGTGCGGCAGGAGGTGTCGCCGGCGAATTCCTGCTTGTACGGGTTCATCCCCTCCGCGCGCCCGGAGAAGATCACGCCGAAGCGGTCGACCACCAGGATGTTCTCGGGGCGCACGCCCAGGGTTCGGTACAGGCGCGCGCAGGAGATCCCGGCTGCGCCCGCTCCGCAGAAGACGACCCGGACCTCGCCGATGCGCTTGCCCGCGATCTCCAGGGCGTTGAGCAGGGCGGCAGCCGAGACGATCGCGGTGCCGTGCTGGTCATCATGGAGCACCGGTATGTGCATCTCCTCCCGCAGCCTTCCCTCGATGTAGAAGCATTCGGGGGCCTTGATGTCCTCGAGATTGATGCCGCCGAAGGTGGGCTCGAGGCCCTTCACCATCTCGCAGAGCCGGTCCGCATCGGAACAGTCCAGCTCGATGTCGATCGCGTCGATATCGGCGAACCTCTTGAACAGCACCGCCTTGCCTTCCATGACCGGCTTGGCCGCCAGGGCGCCGATGTTCCCCAGGCCGAGGACCGCCGTACCGTTCGTCACGACGGCAACCAGGTTCCCCTTGAGCGTATATCGGTAGGCAAGCTCGGGCCTCTCGCGGATCCGGCTGCAGACCTCGGCCACGCCCGGCGTGTAGGCGAGGCTGATGTCTCGCTGGGTCCGGCAAGGCTTGGACGGAATGATTTCGATCTTTCCGGGCCGCCGTCCCGCGTGGTAGTCGAGCACTTCCTGGGGCTCCAGACGCATGGCAGGTCTCCTCCGGCTGGAAGTCGTCATCGCATCCCGGCGACCGCGCACCGGCATGTCAGGCAGGCAGGAGATCGAAAGGAGAGCACGCGCCGGACGGCGTGTCAAGCTCGCTCCACCGCCCGCCCCGCCTCGTGCGCCGTCCGATCTCGCGAGCGCGCGCTGCGAGCGCTCGGCAGGAGGGACAACCCGGCCTGCAGGTTGCAGATAGCGGCGTAACGACTCTTCCCCCCTTCTCCCCTCGCCGAGGGGAGAAGGTCGGGATGAGGGGTGCTCCTGCCGCGCTCACCCCCTCACCCTGCCCCCTCCCCCGTGCCCGGGGGAGAGGGGATTCATTCTTCGGCAGCCGTGAACCGATGCGGATCCGTGCACGCGCAGCCGATCCGAGCGTGACCATCCTCTTCGCCGCTGCGAGGGGTTCCTCGGGCTCGAGCGGCGGCGGGATGCGGAAGCCGCGCCGGCACGCGGGCCTCGCTCCCAGCGTCTCCACCCGGCGCCTGAGGCTTAGATGCGCGGCAAGGCAGGCAAAGTCCTGAGAAACGAGGCGTACTTGACGGTACGCCGCAGTGACCCCGGGCTTGCGCCGGGGCAGGCTCGCCCATCTTCGGCATGCTCAAATGACGAGGCGGGTGAGCGGACAATGCGCATGGTCGTGAGGCCGAGCCGGGCAATAGGTCCTTCCGTAGAAGATCAGCCGCAGGCTGAACCCGATCCACTCGCTTCGCGGGACGATCCGCATCAGGTCCTGCTCGATCTTGATGGGGTCGGTGTGGTCGGTGAGACCCAGGAGCCTCGAGAGCCTCCTCACGTGGGTATCGACCGCGATCCCGCTGGCGACCCCGAAGGCCTGGCCCAGCACGACGTTCGCGGTCTTGCGGGCGACCCCGGGGAGGCCGAGGAGCTCTTCCATCGTGGACGGCACTTGCCCGCCGTATCTGTCCCGCACGATCCTGGCGCTCGCCACGATGTTCTTTGCCTTGTTGCGGTAGAAGCCCGTGGCGCGGATGTCCTCGGCAAGGGCTTCCGAGTCCGCCCGGGCGTAATCGTTGAGGACCCTGTACTTGCGGAACAGCGTCGCGACCACCTGATTGACCATCTTGTCCGTGCACCGGGCCGAGAGGATCACTGCGACGAGCAGTTCCCACGGAGTCGCATGGCGGAGGGGCGGCCGCACCTCGGGGAAGAGGCGCTTGAGCTCACGGATGACGATGCGTGCCTTCCTCTTCCGTGCCGCAAGGACGGGTGAGCCCGCGGAGTCCGGCCGTTTTCGGAGCGCTCGCTCCTCACGCATCCTCTGCATCCTTGCCTGTCCCTCCCCTGTCCAGCACCACGAGCGTTGCGCCCCACCCCCCCGCGTCTTCGCCTGCCAGCCGGAAGGACCGGACTCCGGGTAGGCGCCCGAGCACCGCGTGCACGGTCCTGCGCAAGGCCCCCGTACCCTTCCCGTGGATGATGCGCACCTCCAGGATCCCCTTCTCGCGGCACGCGGCAAGATAGTCCGAGACGAGATCTGTCACCTCCTGCGGCCGGAAGGTGTGGAGGTCCAGCGTGTCGTCGATCGGCAGCTCCAGGGGTTCCTGCTCGGGTCCGCTCTCAGGATCCTTCATGCTGCGTCCCCTCCCGTTCCCTTCCATGGCGTCGAGGATGCCGCACGCCCCGGCGGCGCCGCCAAAAAAGCGCCCGTGACTTGAACTTTTTTCGCAACCGGTGCGGAGGGTGAGCCCCCGTCCCATACCCCTCAAGTAAGGAATATAAGCGAGAATGGAGCATCGGGTCCATCGCTGCGGCTGAAAGCCGCGTGGCACCCCCCTTGCTAGAGGCCGTTGAAAGAGACACGCCGGCCTGCCCCGGGACCCTCGAGGAGAGGTTGCTCGCACCCCGTCCGTCACGGAGAAGCCCATGAGGAATCCCATTGCAGTCGCGCTGTGCGGTGCCCTTCTCGCCTCCATGGTCCCGCTTGCGGCGGGAGCGGGCCAGATCGCCAGCCCGGACCACCCGGCGCTCGACGGCGCGACCGTCGTCGATTTCGAGGACCAGACACCGGGGTCCTTCTACTCGGGCGCCGTCTGGGATGTGGCGGAAGGCGTCGACTTCTACTTCTGGCACGGCGGCAGCCTCGGGATGGCCGAGTTCAACAACGACCTGAGCGGCCAGTACAACATGACCGGCGTCTACTTCGACAACATCGGTATCGGGATCCGGACCCTGCGGATCTGGTTCGACCGGCCGGTTTCGGCGTTCGGGTTCAACCTCGGCGGCACCCACGCGGACTGGACCCTGATGGCGTACGGCTGCTGCACCTGCTGCGGCCCCCAGGAGAGCTGGACGCTGCCTCACACGGAGGACGGCAACGCAGGCGATTTCTTCGGCTTCGAGTCGGGCGGGCGTCCGCTCCGGTATGTCGAGCTCATCTGCGGTTCCGACGACCAGCTCTATCTCGACAACCTCACCTTCAAACCGTTTTCCTATGCGGATTACGAGATCACCCATCTCCTCGTGAACAACTCGGTCAGCCACCCGCTCTCCCAGGACGAGATCGTGCGGCTCCAGATCGGCGACGTGATCCAGTTCGTGGGCCAGGCCGAGCCCGACGAGACCTTCTACATCTGGGTCGAAGAACCGTTCAACGTGAACCTCAGGCGGCCGGGAGGGTTCGACTGGAACATGCAGGAGGTGACGACCGACGAGGAAGGACGGTTCTACTACCCTGCCACCTATGCGGAGGCGGAAGGGTACGCCCTGGCGGAGAAGGCCAACCACATGTTCTTCTTCGACGGCGGTCAGAGGTTCGGCGTCACGAACCGGGACTACGCCGCGGAAGCGAATGCATTCGTCTCCCCGGTCGATCTGAAGATCGTGGATCTGGCGGATCCGGTGCCGATGAATGAGGTTCCCTATGACGAGGACCTCCAGTACTACATGCAGCACTATCAGGACGCGAACAACGGGGACGACCAGTTCGACTGGACCTATTACATGCAGGCGGTCTGGGCCGGGTACATTTCCCGGGGCTACGAGAAGATGAGCGGGATGGCCAAGGAGCACTTCCTCCAGAGCTTCGAGGAAGGCTCGCTGGCCCACGACCTCGTCTCCTACGGGAATCAGACAATCCTCTGCGCCACCGGGATCGCCAACTCGGAGTGCGCGGGGGGCCTCACGACCCCGACCGCGGCGGCCTCGTGCATGCGCCTGGGCATGCGCCTGGCCGAGGCCGTCCCGCCGGAGACGATCGACGCGTACGAAGCAGCCGGAGATCTCACCGCCGAGGCCGCGGACCTCTGGAAGAGCAAGCCGTACGCCGTGTACGGCATCGTGAGCTTCTCCGTGCGCGAGCCGACGCTCATGTTCGGCAGGTTCAACACCATCCCGGAATACCTCTCGTACATCTTCCAGGATCCCGAGGCGGCGATCGCCAACGGGTCCTTTGTGGATGGAGTCAAGGAAACGAGCGCGAACGGGACCGAGTACATCTATTCTCGCTGGGATTGTATGCTGGCAGACGAAATCCGCATCGTGGTCGTCCCGACCGAAGCACCGATTCCCCTCACCGGGTACTTGCCCGACCCCGGCGCCTACGGCAAGATCCGCGAGGGCGACCAGTCCCACGTGAACGAGGTGAAGTACACCTCCGAGGGGCTTCCCGGGGACGTCACCGTCCGGTACCAGGTCTGGGACGTGGACTTCAACGACGAAATCAGAGTCTTTCTCAACGGGGAGCCGGTGGCCTACGCCGCGAGGACCGCCAACGAGACCTGGAGCGAGACCCGCTACCTGGTCCTGGCGGACGCGGCCGTCCTCGATTCCGGCACGAACGTGCTCACCTTCAAGAACACCCATAACCCTCCCAATACCTTTCTCTGGGGGGTGCGCACCGTCGGGCTCTATCACGACTGCGCGGGCTGCCTGCCGCTGCCCGACGGGGCCGCCCGCGGGATGATCAAAGGGGTCGACGTCACGCACCCGAACGAGGTGGACTACAGCTTCGAGGGTCTTGCCGGAGACGTGACCATCGAGTACGAGGTCTACGACATCGACTTCAACGCCGAGGTCGAGATCCTCGTCAACGGCATCCGCGTCGGGTACGCAGCGAGGACGGCCGACCTGAGCTGGAGCGGGGCGCGCACGATCGTCTTGCCGGACGCGGCCGTCCTCGACTCGGGCACGAACGTCCTCACCTTTGACAACACCTACAACCCGCCCAGGATTTTCGTTTGGGGTGTAAGGGGCGTCTCGGTCCGGATCTGCCCGGAGTGCATCGAGCTCTCGGAAGCGGACGATGCCTACGGCCGGATCACGGGCGGCGACCAAACGCACGTGGACAAGGTCGAGTACAGCTTCGAGGGCCAGCCGGGAGACGCGACCGTCGAGTACGAGGTCTGGGACGTTGATTTCAATGACGAGGTCGAGATCCTCGTCAATGGGAGCCACTTCGCGTACGCGGCCAAGACGGCCAGTGAAACCTGGAGCGGGGCACGCACGATCGTCCTGCCCGATGCGGCGGTCCTCGACTCGGGCACCAACGTCCTCACCTTCGACAACACCTACAACCCGCCCAAGACCTTCGTCTGGGGCGTCCGAAACGTGTCGGTCGACCAGTGCCCGGACTGCATCGCCCTGCCCGCCTCGGGCGCCTACGGCCGGATCGCAGGCGGAGACCAGGGGCACGTGAACGAGGTCAAGTACAAATTCGAAGGCGTCCGGGGCAATGTCAGCCTGAAGTTCGAGGTCTGGGACGTGGACTTCAACGATGAAGTCGAGATCCTCATCAACGGGAGCCACGCAGCCTACGCGGCCAAGACGGCCAACGACAGCTGGGGCGCGACCTGCACGCTCGCGCTGCCGGATGCGGCCGTCGTCGACTCGGGCACCAACGTCCTCACCTTCGACAACACCTACAACCCGCCCAAGACCTTCGTCTGGGGCGTCCGAAACATGTCGGTCTCGTCACCGTAGCAGCGCACAATGAAATGCCCTCTCCCCCGTGCACGGGGGACAGGGCCAGGGTGAGGGGGAAGACAGCGAGCAGGTTCACCCCTCATCCCGACCTTCTCCCCTCGGTTAGGGGAGAAGGTGGAAAATCTCGCCGCCTTTCCCGCCTTCGCCAGGGCTTGCAGGGGTGCTGCTTGCTGCCGCCTGGTCTCATCCTGGCCCATGTGCGGAGCGCGTGCGAGCCGAGATCCAGGAGGTTCCATCAGGCAAGGGCGACCGCCGGTCGCCCCTATGAATCACGGGTATCAGGGACTGGATTCCGGCCTGCGCCGGAATGACGGGAAAGAGCGAGACCTCGTGGGGTGCTGCTCGCTGCCGCCCGTCCCGGGGATCCGACGGATTACTCTTGCAGGGGCGACGCTTGCGTCGCCCTGTCCGCAGGCTGCATCATCAGCCTCCGGAGCCAGAGGAAGCAAAGGTGCGGGCACGGCATCGGGCAGGGCAAGCCCTGCGTTGGCGCCGAAGGCTGGCAGGCCGACTCTTGTAAGGGCGACGCATGCGTCGCCCTTACGCCAGCCTGGGCGTCGAGCGCGCGATGATCGCGTCGAAGTCGGTCCCCGAGGGAAGGGTTCCGAAGACGAGGCCCTGGTCCCGGCAGATCCGGGCGGCGCAGAAGGCGTCGGCGACCGCGGCCGGTGCGTGGCGGACCAGGACAGAGGCCTGCAGGGCCAGGGCCATCCATTCCACGATGCGGCGGGCGCCGGCCTCGACTCCCGGGAGGTCGCACAGCTCCCTCTCGATCTTCCGGCAGAGGGCATCCAACTCGCGGCAAGGCCCGCGGGCCGGCCGGACCTCCTCGAGAAACGCGTCCACTGTCTCCGGGTCCCTCCGGATGGTCCGCAGCACGTCCAGGCACTGGATGTTTCCCGAGCCTTCCCAGATCGAGTTGAGCGGCACGTCCCGGTAGAGCCTGGCCATGGGGAACTCCTCCACGTAGCCGTTGCCGCCGATCACCTCGAGCGCCTCGGCCACGGCCGCGATTGCCCGCCTGGTGACCCAGTACTTGAGGACCGCCGTGGCCAGCCGGCTGAGCTTCTTCTCCCTCTCGTCGGAGGCTGCCTCGTCGTAGCTTCGCGCCAGGCGCAGAGCCGCTGCGGTCGCCGCCTCGGACTCCAGGCACAGGTCGGCCAGCACGTTCTTCATGAGAGGCTGATCGGCCAGCTGCCTGCTGAAAGCGAACCTGCGCGCCGCATAGTGGGTCGCCTCGGCCACGGCCCGCCGCAGGGTGGCCGCCGAGCCGAGCACGCAGTCAAGCCGCGTGTGGCGCACCATTTCGATGATGGTCGCCACCCCCCTTCCCTCCTCGCCGACCAGCCGGCACCACGCCCCCTGAAATTCGACCTCGCTCGAAGCGTTCGAACGGTTGCCGAGCTTGTCCTTCAGGCGAACGATGTGAAAGGCGTTGCGGGTCCCGTCGGGGTTCCATCTCGGCAGGAGAAAGCAGGAGAGTCCGCCCTCGGCCTGGGCCAGCACGAGGAAGGCGTCGCACATGGGCGCCGAGCAGAACCACTTGTGCCCCGTGATCTGGTATGCTTCGCCCGGCCCTCTCCTGCCGGTCGGGCGAGCCCTCGAGAGGTTGGCGCGCACGTCGCTCCCGCCCTGGCGCTCGGTCATCGCCATCCCGATCAGGAGGCCCTTCTTCTCGGGCGCCGGGATGAACCGCGGGTCGTACTCGTTCGCCAGCAGCCCGGGCTCCCATTCGTCCGCAAGCTCCGGTTGGACGCGCAGCGAAGGAACCGAGGCAAAGGTCATGCTCAAGGGACAGCCGGTCCCCTCGTCCAGCTGGTGCCGCAGCATGGTCAGCACCGCCCGGGCAACGTAGGCGCCGGGGCGCTGCACGGTCCACGGCAGCGAGTGAACCCCTCGCTCGATGCCGAGGCGCATCAGCTCGTGCCAGGCGGGATGGAACTCCACCTCGTCGATGCGGCGGCCGTTGCGGTCATGGGTCCGCAGGACGGGCGCACACCGGTTCGCGAGCTCTCCCAGACGCAGCGTCGCGGCGCGCCCCAGCACTTCGCCGAAGGAGGAGGCCTCCTTCTCGATCCAGGCGCCGCCTTCCCGGCGCAGAGCCTCCCGCAGGGGCAGGTCCTGCTCGAAGAGATTGTACTCCTCGAGCGGGGGAGGCTGGTTGAACGGTTCCCAATCTTCCGGTCCAGGACTTTCGGCGGCTTTCAAGGCTCTCTCCCGCATGAAGGCGGGCGCGCGCCGCGCCCGCCCGGGCACGCCCGCTCTTTGGATGTGCGGGTTGCGCGGGTGGGTTCGGGATGGGGAAACGTCTCCAGCGCTCGGCTCATCCCATCTCGTGAAGGCGCCGAACGCGGCCGGCGCTATCATGCCTTGTCATCCCGGCCGGCGCTTCGCCGGCCTTGCAGGGGCGCTGCTTGCTGCGCCCGTCCCGGGACCCGGAAGCCTGCATCAAGGACGCAGGGTGCAGGAACTGGATTCCGGCCTGCGAGGCTGTGTCATATTTCGTCATCCCGGCCCATGTGCGAAGCGCGTGAGAGCCGGGATCCAGAAGGGTGCAACAAGACCAGCTGTGGCAACTGGGCGCAGGGGGGGGCTGGATTCCGGCCTGCGCCGGAATGACGGAAGTCATGCGGCCGCGCCTCCGAGTCCTTCCGGAATGAGTGGTCGCACGAGCGTCTGACCGGATTCATGACACAGCCTCCTGCGCCGGAATGACGGAGTCGGCGGCGCGGCTATCGATCTGCTCTCTACCAGCCGGTAGGGGCGAAAAATGTCTCGCCTCTACTCGAACAATCGCGAGGTCAAGGACCATGGGACTTCCTGCCAAATCGAAGACACGACAATCCCGTAGGGGACTGCGCGGGATCTCGGGGGTTCCGGACGATACCCGGCGCATCCGGCGCGCGGAGACGCTCTCGGGCATACCGCTCGACCTGGTGTACGGCCCGGAGGGCGCGGGCCTTGGCCTTCCGCCGCCCAGGATCGGACGTCCCGGCCATTATCCCTTCACGCGAGGCATCCACGAGGACATGTACCGGGGCAGGCTCTGGACCATGCGCATGTTCGCCGGGTTCGGCTCTCCGGAGGACACGAACCGGCGCTTTCGCTTCCTCCTGGACAAGGGGCAGACCGGACTCTCGACGGCGTTCGACATGCCCACTCTCATGGGCTACGATCCCGACGACCCTCGGGCCGCCGGCGAGGTCGGCGTCGAGGGCGTCAGCGTGGCGAGCGTCCAAGACATGGCCCGGCTGTTCGAGGGCATTCCCCTGGACCGGGTCACGACTTCAATGACCATCAACGCGCCGGCCGTGGTGATGCTCGCCTTCTACGTGGCCGCGGCCGAAAGCCAGGGGATCGAGGCCGGCCGCCTGCGCGGAACCCTGCAGAACGACATCCTCAAGGAGTTCATCGCGCAGAAGGAATGGATCTCCCCGGTCGGGCCCTCCATGCGCATCATCCGCGACATGCTCGTCTGGTGCACGCAACACATGCCGGAGTGGAACACCATCAGCATCAGCGGCTATCACATCCGCGAGGCCGGCGCCGACGCCGTCCAGGAGCTCGCCTTCACGCTCGCGGACGGCATCGCCTACGTCCGGACCGGAATCGAAGCCGGCCTGGACGTCGATCGCTTCGGCCGGCGCCTCTCCTTCTTCTTCGATGTGCACAACGACTTCTTCGAAGAGATCGCCAAGCTGCGGGCGGCCCGGAGGATGTGGGCGCGGATCATGAAGGAGCGGTTCGGCGCCCGGAGCGAGGCTGCCATGCGGCTGCGCACGCACGCCCAGACCGCCGGCGTCTCCCTCACGGCGCAACAGCCGTTGAACAACGTGGCGCGCGTCGCCATCCAGGCGCTCGCGGCGGTCCTTGGGGGGACCCAGTCCCTCCACACCAACTCCATGGACGAGACCTACGCGCTTCCCACGGAAGAGGCTGCCACGGTGGCCCTGCGCACCCAGCAGGTCATCGCGTTCGAGAGCGGAGCGGCCAGAGTGGTCGATCCCCTGGGCGGATCCTGGTTCGTGGAAAAGCTCACCGATGAGATCGAAAAGCGCGCCCAGACCCTCCTCGACCGGATCGACGCCATGGGAGGCATGGTCCGGGCGATCGAGGCGGGCTACCCTCAGACCGAGATCGCCGACACCGCCTACGAGCACCAGAGAAGGCTCGAGACCGGGGACGAAGTGATGATCGGCGTGAACCGGTTCGCCGAAGGCGAGGAGCAGGTTTCCATACCGCTGCGGGGGACCGACCCTTCGGTCGAGCGGTGCCAGCGCGACCGGGTCCGGGAGCTTCGCCGCCGCCGCGACGCCGCGGCTGTCAGGAGCGCGCTGGAAGCCGTGCGAGACGCTGCCGCGTCGGAGCGGGAGAACCTCGTGCCCCCGATCCTGGAGGCGGTACGGTCCCTCGCGACGCTGGGCGAGATCTGCGCCGTCTTTCGCCGCGTGTTCGGCGAGTACCGGGACCCCGGGTATTATTAATGCAAACGCATCTGGCGGTGAGACAAGGATCACCCCTCACCTTGATCCTCTCCCCTCGGCGAGGGGAGAGGAAAGAGTCGACCAGGCTTTACCCTCGCCCCCTTGGGGGAGAGGGCCAGGGTGAGGGGGCCGCAGCAGAGTGTAACATCTGCATGCGCTGGTATTAGGGGATTCGCTGGCTTGCCAAATCTGCAGGCGCGCGCTACACCCGAATCCCGGGTCCAGCGTTTCGCGCAACGAGCGTCCTAGAACGGCTTTTCCGGGGCGAATCTTTACATCAACATTCCTCATCTGGATATGGATCCGGGCCTGTTCGGAGGGCGCTGGATCCCCTTTGCATTGCTCGGCAGGGATACATGCGACCAGGCAAAATAGGGGTACTCTCTCTTTCCATGCTCTGCGCGGGCTGGCTTTCGGCTGCCTCTGCTCTGGCCCAAGGTACGATGGAGGAGGAGGAGGATATCGCCGAGCTGCTGCCCGTCCCGTTTCCCACGGCACGAGAGGGCGAGGAGGTCAGCGGCCGCCAATGGGCCGTGCTGCCGCAAGTCGGGTTCGGGCCGGACACGGGGGGATTGGGCGGGCTCAAGTTTTCCCACCGCAATATCGACGGGAAGGGAGCGGCCCTGGACCTGGACGCCACCTATGCCATGGAGGGGCAGAGCAACTTCGCCCTCTCGCTCGGATCCCCTCACCTCCTGGAAGACAAGCTCATCGTTCTGCTCCGGGCCAGGTACCGGACCGACCCGGAAAGGGATTTCTTCGGCCTGGGCAACAACGACCTGGGCCCGGACCCGGTCTCGTTTCACGCTATCCAGGATATCGCAGGGGCCCTCACCGTCGGCTGGCGGCCCTTCCGGCGGCTCGCTTTCAACTTTGCCATCGGCGCCCGCGACGTTGAGATCTGGTGCGACAAGGGCTCCCCCTGCACACGCCGGGTCTTCGGCGACATGCCGGGCGTCACGGGCGGGACCGTCAATTACCTGGGCCTTTCGCTCGTCTGGAACAACCGGGACTCCATCCTTCGGCCCACCCGCGGCTGGCGCCTGATCGGCAAGGCCATTCACACCAACCAGGTGCTCCTGAGCGATTACCAGTTCACCCGCCTGGTCGGGGACGCCAGCTACCTGCGTTCCTTGTTCGACGACAAGCTGGTGCTGGGCGCGCGGATCAACAGCGAGTGGGTCATCGGACCCGAAGAAGACATCCCGTTCTGGGAGCTTTCAGAGCTGGGCGGCCGGGACACGCTGCGCGGCTTCTTCCCGCACCGGTTTGCGGGCAAAGGCAGGGCCCTCGTCAACCTGGAGGCGCGTGGCAGTATCACCTCCTTTGACTTCTTCGACATCTGGCGCGTCCATATCGACGGCGTGCTCTTCGGGGATGGCGGACGGGTGTTCATCGATCGGGACGAGCTGCGGGACGAATTCAAGCTGAACTCGGAAATCATCTCCCGCGTGATCTCCGACTTGCAGTACAGCTACGGCGGCGGCCTGCGGATCACGCTTTCCAAATCTCTGGTCGCCCGCATCGACGCCGGGTTCAGCGAAGAAGAAACCGGGCTCGTGTACCTCTCCTTCGGCCAGACGTTCTGACGCGCAATCCGGAACACTCGCTTATCTGTTCTCGTCCCAAACGGAATCCCCAGCGGCGAACAGGTCCGCGGCTCCCGGATTTTCGCAGCCGGCGGTCCCTGCGAACACCCATCTTATTTTCTTCTTCCCTTATTCGATCATTCAGGGGATGATTACGATGTAATGACGTTATGGGTGTTTAAGAATATCCTCCGGATGAGGAGAGCCGTCATGAAATTCACAGCCCTGATATGCGTGCTCGTCTTGGTGAGCCTGGCAGGGTGCGGCGGTGATGACCGTGCTTCGTCGGTGCAGTCGGAGAGCTATGAAGTTACCGTTACACGCACGACGTACGGCATCCCGCACATCAACGCCCCCGATTTCGGGAGCCTGGGCTACGGATACGGCTACGCCTTTGCGCAGGACAACCTGTGCACCATGATGGAGGACTTCGTCGCGATCCGAGGGGAGCGTTCCAAGTACTGGGGCGGCGAGGGCGCGTATTCGATCCCGGCGGTAGGAGTCGCTCCCAACAACGTCGACAGCGACTTCTTCTGGAAATTCATGGCCGATGCGGAGGCGGTCCGGCGCCTGCGCGACGCGACGCCCCCGGAGGTTCGGCAGGTCGTGCACGGCTACGTGGACGGCTTCAACCGCTACATCACGGAGCTTCAGGCCGGTGAGCACCCCGGCGAGCAGGCTGCCTGCGCGGAGGAACCCTATCTCGAGCCGATCACGGACGGCGACATGTACCGGCGCTTCGTCCGCCTCGCGATCATGGCCAGTTCCGAGGCGTTGATCGCCGAGATCGCGACGGCTCAACCTCCGGCTTCGGGTACGGCCGGGTCCCCGGAGGATCCCGTGGCGCAGCTTGAAGATCTCGAGAGAGTCGACCTCGCGGAGCTGCCCTCCGGGCTTCTGCGCCGTCAGGCCATGGGCAGCAACATGTATGCGCTAGGACCGGACGCGACGGGCGGCGAGCCGATCGTCTTCGGAAATCCGCATTTCCCATGGACAGGAACGGAGCGCTTCTACCTGGCGCACATGACCCTACCGGGCACGATCGACATCGAAGGCGCCTCCCTGTTCGGGGCGCCGGTCGTGATGATCGGGTTCAATGACCGGCTGGCGTGGAGCCATACCGTTTCGACGGCCTACCGCTTTACTTTCTACAAGCTCTCGCTCAGCCCCGCAAACCCGACGCAGTACATCTACGACGGGCAGACGGAGAACATGACCGCAGTTCCGCTGTCCGTGGAAGTGCGCAACCAGGACGGCTCGACGACCACACAGGAACGCACACTATACCGTTCTCGTTATGGACCGATGGTCGTGTTCAAGGTCGGCAGGGTCCCCGTGCTGGGATGGGACAGGTCGACCGCCTTCACCCTGCGGGACGCCAACTACGAGAACGACCGGGTGGTGAAACAGTTCTTCGAGTGGGACAAGGCGGAGAGCCTCGACGAGTTCAAACGGCTCCACGCGAGCATACTGGGAGTGCCGTGGGTCAATACGGTCGCCTCGGGCCCGGGCGGCGACGCCTACTACGGCGACGTGAGCGTCGTGCCCCACGTGACCGACGCTCAGGCAGAGAGCTGCGCGGTGTGGCCCTATAGCGATCTCATCGGCCTGCTCGTGCCCGGTCTTCCCCTGATGGACGGCAGCAGCAAAGAGTGCCAGTGGGGCACCGACCCCGACGCGCCGGCGCCAGGTATCTTCGGGCCCGGTCATCTGCCGACACTGGACCGGGGGGACTGGGTCGCCAACATGAACGACAGCTACTGGCTCACCAACCCGGCACAGCCGATCACCGGATACAACCGCATCATCGGCCTCGAAGGCACGGAGCGTTCGCTGCGCACGCGCCAGGGCATCCTGCAGATCCAGCACCGCCTCGACGGCAGCGACGGTTTCGGCGGACCCAACCTGTTCGACCTGCCGAACCTGAAAGAGATCGTGCTGTCCGGGCACATTTATACTGCGGATCTGGCCCAGGCTGCGGTGCTGAGCGATCTCTGCCCGAGAGCAGGGATCTACGACACGGAAGCCGCCTGCAGCGCGATCCGCCAATGGGACGGCGCCGCGACGCTGAGCTCGGTCGGTCTGCCCGTCTGGCAGCAATTCTGGGGCAATCTCCTTGCCCTGCCGTCCAACTACTGGATCACGCCCTTCGACGTCAACGATCCGGTGAATACCCCGAGGGATCTCAACACCTCGCTCTTCTCGGTTCGAAAGGCGCTATTCGACGCACAGACAAGGATCGAGGGGGCAGGGTTGTCCCTTGCCGCGCCCCTGGGCGAGCAGCAACACGCCGGGGTCAACGACCCGACCATTCCGATCTTCGGCGAAGGAGGCGCCATCGGCGCGTTCACGATCGCGGAGGATTCGGAGGTCGAGGCGGACCCGAATGCGCTCGGGCCGGAGGGGTATCGGATCGACTTCGGCAACAGCTATATCCAGGTCGTGACGTGGGACAGCGGCGGCGTGCACGCAGAGGGGTTCCTCACCTATTCTCAGTCCACGGATCCGGCCAGCCCGCACTATGCCGACTTCACCGAAGCGTATTCACAGAAGCGCTGGCAGCGGCTTCCCTTCCACCCGGACGAGATCGCCGCGGACCGGATCAGCCAGATCACCCTGAGCGGCACCCCCTCGCCCGTTGCGGAGTGAACGCGGGTGTCCGCGGGAGCGCAACGCCTGAGGTTTTCCGGAGACGCACTACTCATGGCGGAACCAGGTGCCGCTCCTGTCACGCAAGTTCAAGGCCGTCGTTCCCGACATGCGTGGGTACGGGGAGACGTTCGCGCCCTGGGCGCTCGAAGACTACACACTGGACGTCCTAGTTCAGGAGGGACGGATGAAAGAGGACCACGGCTCCCTTCGCTATCGTGCGGGATACTTCTGGACCCTTGTGCTCCGAGCTCTGGTTTTCGTTTTCGTCTCTCTGGCAGCGCCGGGCGCCTCGATTGCGCAGATGCGTCCCGATATTCCGATCCAGTTCAAGATCAAGGGTGAATTCTACGACCCTGAACAGAATCCCGAGAAAGGCGGGGTGAACGCACTCACGGCCAACGTAGAGGGCAAAAAGTGGATCCTGGATATCGAGAGGGCGGACGCACTGAAAGGCGGCGTGCCTGGGTCAACCGTAATCAACAAGATCTATCCCCCCACGTTGACCTTTGTGGGCCCGAAGGAGCTCACCTCGCAACTGACGGGCCCGGACACCGCTGGCAAATCCTTTACGATGACCGGCCAACTCTATCTCAAGACGCGGATGTTCAGGCTCGAGTCCGTGGAGAGCAGCGAAGAGGGCGGCGAAGGCGAGCCCGCCTCCGCCCCGCAGGCTAAATCACGGCCTGTTCTTCCGGCCTCTTCACCCCCTACGGATGATCCCTGAACAGCAGAGGGTAGGTATCCTGAGTTTCTCCTCTTTGATGTTACGTGCAGCATGAGCATTATCTGGACTTTCGCCCAGCCGCTTCACGAGAGCATGTCTTAAGCCGAAATCTTGTCCTAAAAGGAGAGGTGTGAAATTCACGATCGAATAGCAGATATCGTCACTCTCGCGCTTTCAGATACAACCACAACGCGAATACACGGATGCTTACCCAAGATGCCATACACGGCTTACCCCATAACCACTACAACCAGAAGTACGTTCTGGGCCATGAAGGGCTTTGTCCCATCAGGCACCCATATGTCCACCCTCCTCTTGAATCGTTTATTCATAACGTCTCCAACTTCGAACACCCCATACCCTTCAAGATATACTTTCTGTCCTGGTACAAACCCCTTTTCGAGAAGATCCCGGCTGACGGCAATGAGACCAGGACCTGTCCTCCAGTTGAATGCTGTGATATTCGGAGTGCTGTCCGTCTCCTCTACCCGACTTCTATAGCAGGTTACGGTAACCCTCGCGGCAGGGGGGCCATCTTTCTTGTCTTTCCAGTCACGAATACCATCAAAAAGGGCACGAAACCCGGAGGATTGATCCTCCATTTGGTTTACCCTCATCCTCAATAGATCGAGATCTTGTGCCATCATCCGCCGTTCATACATCCCTGCAAAAAGAAAGAGACTGAAGACAATAAGAAAGATGAAAGATACGGAATGCTGCCTCATTTTAGTAACCCCTCCGGCTACTTCTCTAAGTTCTTTGCGCTTAACCTCCTCACTCTCCCTACACCGGTTTGTAGTTGGTTGACCGTGCCTACTATGTACACTTTGAAGTATCCGCCTTGCTCTGTTTCCCCTCGTTGTTCTAATGCTCTCAAGTGAGAGGAACAAACGTCGCCGCGTGACGTCACGGGGGCGAGCTCCTAGCCGTCATTTACCCGGGAAAGCTTGAATTGCACTCCCATCCCACGCTCCCCGATCCAAGCAATCTGCCCCCTTATCCTGCAACGATGTTGATTGCCGAGGAGTGAGAAGATCATTATGATTTCTGCGCGCCCATCGGAAGCTTCTGGGACTCACGTTATAGTTGACGAGTAGCTACTTCGGTTTCTGCAAAAAACATGCGAGACGGATTTGCAGCCGTTTTCAGAAACTTACGTTTTCTCGGGTACCCGGAGGTCAAGATTTGTGAGGAACTATTCGAGGAGAATTGGGAAAGAAAATACTCACCGCAATCACGATCCCTTGAACGAGCGGGAATGCTAACGGCCGGAGGATGATCCGGGTCTTCCGTAAGATGACTTGCGAAAAACAGGCGAGTACCTGGGAGGTTACTATAAAGTGTAAACCGCCCCTCAGTACGCGCTCTGATATTTCCTCAGACCAAGTTTGTCTCTCGCCCAAGCCCAGCACTGCGACCCCAGGTGGAATGGAGGTCTTCAACATTATCCACCCCACTACTCACGAGGCTTCGCCTCAGACCGCCGAGCGTGTCGAACAAAAAAGGCTCGCCCATGGACAGCTGCAATTAGTGGGGAGTAGAAACTTTATTCCGGGCTGCGCCGAAACGACGCAAGGAGCCACACATTCCTGTGGGGGCGGCGGTTCGCCGCCCGCGGGAGGCACGAAGTCAGAGTGGGGAATCCCCCCCTGCGCCCCCTTTGCGAAAGGGGGGAGAAAAGAAGGGAATCCCCCCTGGCCCCTGTTTTCAAGGGGGGGAAGGGAGAGGAAGGACTCTAGGCTTACCAGCCCGTTGAAAAAGTCAGCAATGTCCAGGCCGTTCAAAAAGGTCCAGATGCAAGGCGCGCGAAGTTTGAGGAACGAGGCTTCCCGCAACGGTGGAAGGGCGGGGAGCCTGTCCCGGCGAAGGCCGGGAACGATAAACGAGCGCAACGCAGCAGATGGGCCTTTTTCAGCGGCCTGTTAGACCACGTGCGTTTCGGGGAGAGTCTTCAGGCGCGTGAAGGAGAAGACCGGGCCGTCCTTGCAGACGTAGAGAGGGCCCACGTTGCAGCGGCCGCATTTGCCGATCCCGCACTTCATGCGGTTTTCCAGGGTGGTGTAGATCTGGTCGTCGGAGAAGCCGAGCTCCTGGAGGTTCTTCAGCACGAAGCGGATCATCACCGGCGGGCCGCAGGTGATGGCGATGGCGTTCTCCGGCGACGGCTTGACCCGGAGCAGGTTGGTCGGCACGAACCCGACGAATCGTTCCCACCCCTCCTCCTTCACGTCGATGGAGAGGTGCACCCGTACGTCGTCCCTCTTTTCCAGCGCGTACAGCTCTTCCTTGAAGCAGAGGTCCGCTGTGGTCCGAGCGCCGTAGATGATGTCGATGGTGCCGTAGTCCTGTCGGTTGTCGAGCAGATACTGGGTCATCCCCCAGAGCGGCGCCTGGCCGATGCCCCCGCCGATGGTGACGATGTTCTTGCCCTTCCACTCCTCGACCGGGAAGTGGTTCCCGTACGGCCCCCGCACGGTCACCGGGTCGCCGGCTTCCCGGGCGTGAAGGGCCGAGGTCACCTTGCCCAGCTTCATGATGCTGAAGGCGATCGAGCCCTTCTGCGTCGGCGAGGAGGCGATCGAGATCATGCTCTCCCCCACGCCGGGAACGCCCACCATGGCGCACTGGCCCGGCTGGTACGCGAAGGCTTCCCGGTAGGCGTCCTCCTCGAGCTGGATGCGGAAGGTCCTGATGACCCGGTCGCCCGCGGTCTCCTGTTTGACGCTCAGAATCTTTCCCTGGTGCGGAAGATAGGGATTGTTCATCATAGGCTCTCTACTCTCCGGAGATTCTCGACGAGGTCCTCGCCTGCCGGACACAGGGTGATGCACCTGCCGCAGCCCACGCAGCCCGCGATGCCGTGGCGCTCGAGCTGGTACTTGAACTTGTGGTACATGCGGTTTCTCAGACGTTCCGCCCGGGTCGGCCTGGGATTGTGGCCCGAGGCGTGCAGCGTGTACTCGCCGAACATGCACGAGTCCCACACCCGGATCCGCTTCCCCTTGCCCTTGATCTTCTCGTCCTGGATGTCGAAGCAGTAGCAGGTCGGGCAGGTGAAGGTGCAGACGCCGCAGCTCAGGCATCTCTGCGCCATCTCGGCCCAGACCGGGCTCTCGAACAGGCTCTCCAATTTCTGGGGGAGCCCCTCGATGCGGCTCGACCGGCGGACTCGCTTGACGGCCTCGGCCGCGATCCTCTCCCGTTCCGCAACTTCTTCCTGGGAAGCCGCCGCGAAGAGCGGCTCGGCCACCTTCGCCGCTTCAGCGCCCGCCTCGGTCAGGACCTCGACGACGTAGGAGCCGCCGCAGTCACAGAAGAGGAGGTCGAGGCCGTCCGAGGAGGAAGGGCTGCCGCCCAGGGAGGTGCAGAAGCAGTTGGCGAACGGCTTCGAGCAGACGAGACCCGCCAGGATGGTGTTCTTTCTTTTCGCCGCGTAATACGGGTCCGGGCAGTCCTTCTCGTCGAACACGGCATCGATGATTCCGAAGGCCCGGGCATCGCAGGGCCTGACGCCGAAGACCAGCCGCTTCTTCTGGGTGCCGCGCAGGTCGGGCTCCTTGGGCGTGCCCTTCTTGTCGAAGCTGAAGAGGGTCTCGGTCTGGGGAAGCATGAGCTTCTTGGCCGGCAGGGGCTGGTGCTCCAGGTCGATCGCTGCGCTCTCCGGGTCGGAGATCGGCTCGAAGGCGGTCACCTCGGCCCGTCTCACCGGCGCAAAGAGCTCGAAGCCGGTCCATGTCTTCAGGAGCTCTTTCAAATTTTCCTTCTTGAGGCTGTACTTTTCCATGGCTCTCTGCTCGGGCAGTTAGAGGATGAAATTCTCCGGGTCCTTGCGCTCGAAGGTGGAAAAGAGCGGCTTCTGTCCCGTTTCCGTTCCGGCCGTGTGGCCGAACAGCTCCTTGACGTCTTTCTCCATCTTGCGATTGAGCAGCATGAGAGGGAGGTTCACCGGGCAGACCCGCTCGCACTCCCCGCAGCCGGCGCACCTTCCCGCCAGGTGGTAGGCCCGGGCCAGATGGTAGGTCAGGTTGTCGCCCCCGTTCACCGAGCGATGGATGAACTGCGGGTTGAGCCTCTCCAGCACGCACTCGTCGCAGAAGCAGACCGGGCAGGCGTTCCGGCAGGCGTAGCAGCGCAGGCAGCGACTGAACGCTTCCTTCCAGAAGGCTTCCTTTTCCTCCAGGGAAAGGGCCTCGATCGCGGCCACGTCCTCGTAGGAGGCTTCTCTGCCGGCCACCGGCTCGCCGAGGAGGACGTCACAGAGGATCGGGGTGGGGAAGGCGCAGCGCTTGCAGTGGTCCGCAAGCAGCTCCTCGCGGGAGAGCTCGAACGAATCGCCGCCGATTCGGACCCGGTAGCCGGCGCCCCCCTCGGCGACTTCCACGGGCGCGGCCGTCCGGTCCGGGAACCTCGCCTCGATCTTCTTCCGGTCGATGACTCCCGGACAAGGGACGCCCAGGATGATCAGTCTCTCGCGCGGGATCCCGTTCTCGGCCACGACCTGACACAGGGCGCGGCTGTCGCAGCCTCGCGCCACGATCGCGATCTTGCCCTCTCCTGCCTGCAGCAGAGCCCCCTTCTCCAGGGTCAGGTACTTGACCAGGGAGATGTTGCAGAGGGGAGAAAAGGTGAGGCCTTCCACGTCCCCCTCGGTCCGGGCAAAGAGCGGGGACACGCGAAACCCGGTCTCGTCCTGGCCGTAGCCGATCACGCACTTTGCCTCTCCCTGGGAGAGGATCCGTTTCGCCTCGTCTTTCATCTTCTGGGTATTCATTCGTCTCACTCTTCGAATGCGCTCAGGGGACCGATATCCTTGACCTTCTTCGTGACTTCCTTGACCACCTCGGCGAACTTCTTGCCCTCGGACGCGGACACCCAGCTCATGCGCAGCCGGTCCGGGCTGATGCCCACGAACTCCATGAGGTTGCGGAACAGCGTGATCTTTCTCCGGGCGAGGTAGTTCCCCTGCATGTAGTGACACTCTCCGGGGTGGCACCCGGAGACCAGGACGCCGTCCGCTCCCTGGCGAAAGGCCGCCATGGCGAACAGGGGGTTGAACCGGCCCGTGCACATGACCCTGACCGCCCTCACGTTCTCCGGATAGTGGAAATGCGAGGTCCCGGTCAGGTCCGCGCCCGCGTAGGAGCACCAGTTGCAGAGAAAAGCGACGATGTTGGGATCGAACTTCTTAAGCATAATCTTCCCCTATGGCAGCCAGCACCGAAAGGATCTGCCCGTCCTTGAACGACTTGTGCTGCGCGGCGCCCGACAGGCAGACGGAAGCGCAGACGCCGCACCCCTTGCAGAGGACCTCGTTGACGGAAGCCACTTCCACGATGCGGCCGGCCCGCTTGATCTGCTTGAGCGAGATCGCGTCGTAGGGGCAGGCGTCCAGGCAGAAGCGGCAGCCGCGGCAGACGTCCTCGCGGATCGAGGACACGATCGCCTCGGTCGTGACCTTGCCGCGCGACAGGGGGATGAGCGCCCGGGCGGCCGCGGCGCTCGCCTGGGCCACCGTGTCCGGGATGTCCTTCGGCCCTTGGCAGCAGCCGGCCAGGAAGATGCCCTCGCTCGCCGTATCCACGGGACGGAGCTTGGGATGGGCCTCCAGGAGGAACTTGTCCGGGGACTGGGAAAGCTTGAGGAGCTCCATGATCTTGCCGGTCTCTTTCCTGGGCACGATCCCGGTGGCCAGCACCACCAGGTCCGCCTCGACCTCCACGAGCTCGCCGCGGAGCGTGTCCTCCGACTTGACGACCAGACGCCCGCCCTTGCGGTAGACCTCGGCCGGGTTCCCGCGGCGGTAGGTCACGCCCTCCATCTTCACCCGATCGTAAAACTCCTCGAACCCTTTTCCGAAGGCCCTGACGTCCATGTAGAAGACGGTGATGTTGGCGCCGGGGACCTTCTCCCGCACCAGGTGCGCCTGCTTGGCCGTGTACATGCAGCAGACGCGGGAGCAATACTCGTTGCCCACGGTCTTGTCCCGGGAGCCGACGCACTGGATGAAAACGATGTCCTTGGGCCTCTTGCCGTTGATCAGGATCTCCCCGGTCGTGGGGCCCGAAGCGTTGGACAGCCGCTCGAACTCCAGGCCGGTGATCACGTTCTCATAAAGGTGGTAGCCGTACTCGGGCTTGAGGGCGGGGTCGAAGGTGTCGTAGCCGGTCGCGACCACGATCGTCCCCACCTTCACGTCAACGAGCTCCTCCTTCTGGTTGAAGTCGATCGCGTCGATCCCCTTCTTGCAGACCTCCACGCACTGGGTGCACTCTTTCGTCTTCAGATAGCGGCAGCTCTCCGGGTCCACGACGTAGCAGGCGGGCACCGACTGGGGGAACGGAATATAGATGGCCTTGCGCTTCGAGAGGCCGAGGTTGAAGGGATCGGAGGACTCGACCGAGCAGTACTGCACGCACTGCCCGCAGGCGCTGCACTTCTCCTCGTCCACGTAGCGGGGCTTCTTCCTGATGGTCACATCGAAGTTCCCCACGAACCCCTTGACGCCGACCACCTCCGAGTAGGACAGGAGCTTGATGTTCGGGTGCCTCCCCACGTCGGCCATCTTGGGCGTCATGATGCAGGCCGAGCAGTCGAGGGTGGGGAAGGTCTTGTCGAGCTGGATCATGTGCCCGCCGATGCTCGGCTCCTTCTCCACCAGGTAGACCTGATAGCCCGCATCGGCGATGTCGAGCGCGGACTGGATCCCGGCGATCCCGCCGCCGATGACCAAAGCCGCCCGGACGACGTCGACCTGCTTCTCTTCCAGGGGCTCCAGCAGGGCCGCCTTGTGGACCGCGGCCGCCACCAGCTTCTGCGCCTTCTTGGTCGCCTTCATCTTGTCATCGTGCACCCAGGAGCAGTGCTCCCGGATGTTGGCGATCTCGAGGCAGTAAGGATTCAGGCCGACGCTCTTCATCATGTTGCGGAAGGTGATCTCGTGCATCCTGGGGGAACAGGCGGCCACCACGATCCGGTCCAGGCCGTGCTCCTCGATGTCCTTCTTGATCATCTGCTGGCCCGGCGCGGAGCACATGTACAGATACTCCTTGGCCACGCGCACGTGGGGGAGCTCGCCGGCGAACTTGGCCAGCTTCTGGACGTTCACCATCGCCTTGATGTTGACACCACAGTGGCAGATGTAAACCCCTATTTTCATCTTCTCTTTCCCAGCCCGCTCTGATCTGGTTCTACGAGTCCGTCCAGGAATTCAGCCCGGAGGCTGTTCAGAAATGTCCCGATGCAAGGCGCGAAGTCCCGAGGAATGAGGCGTACCAGGGGAGTCACCGTGGACCCCGGCCTGCGCCGGGGCAGGCTCCCCTCGCCACACCTTCCCGACGAGCGCAACGCAGCAGATGGGCATTTATGGACAGCCTCCCAGGACCTGGCCGACGATTTCCGAGATATCCATCACCTGCAGCTTCTCCTCGTGCCCTCCGCTCTTGACGGCATCCTCCAGGGTCAGGAGGCAGAAGGGGCAGGCGACCGCGATCACGTCCACGCCCAGCTCGAGCGCTTCCTTCACGCGGACGTTGGCGGTCTTCTCCCCGGCGTCGAACGCCTCGATCCACATCCGGCCGCCGCCTCCCTCGCAGCAGAGGCTCCGCTCCCGGCAGCGGTCGAACTCGACGTAGGTCAGGCCCGGGACGGCCTGGAGCACCCTGCGGGGCTCATCGAAGATCTTGTTCTGCTTTCCGAGGAAGCACGGGTCGTGGTAGGCGACTTTCCTGGCGAACTGGCCTGTGAAGGTGATGCGGTTCTCGGCAAGGAGCCCGTCGAGAACCTGAGTATAGTGCTTCACCTCCGCCGTGAGGCCGGAGTAATCGTTCTTGAACGTGTTGTAGCAGTGGGGTGAGGTCACGACGATCTCTTTGACGCCGCTCTGGTTGAAGCTCTCCTTGTTGGTCTCCATGAGGGCTTCGAAATTCCAGATGTCCCCGAGCCTCTTGATCTCGTTGCCGCAGCAGACTTCGTCGGCACCCAGGGTCCCAAAGCTCACCCCTCCCCGCTCGAAGGCCTTCGCGAGCGCCTTGGGAATCTTCTGAAGCCTGGGGTCCAGCGCCGGTGTACAGCAGACGAAGTACAGGACCTCGGCCTCTGCGGCGCTCTTGATCCCGAGCCCTTCCATCCATTCCTTCCGGGAGTCGCCCACCATGTTCCAGGGGTTCTTCCGGAGGTCGATGCTCTTCAGTACGTCCCGTACTTTCGAGGGCACCTCGCCGTCTTCCACGAGCACGCTCCGGAGATTGAAGACCATGTCCATCGGGCTGACGCCCTTGGGGCAACGGCTCTTGCAGGTGCCGCAGGCCGAGCAGTTCCAGAGAACGTCTCGCCCGTGAGCGACCTCTTCGCCCTTGGTGACCAGGACGTCGTTGAGAACGCGCCTGATGTTGAAGGTCGGTGAGACCAGCGAGATCGGGCACCCCCCCATGCATTTCCCGCACTGGATGCAGGGGAAGAGGCCTTCCCGGCTGATCGTGACCAATCGTTCCCACGCTTCCTCTGACATGGAATCAAGCCTTTCTTGAGTCTGTCGATCCACGACGCTGACGCTGGACGACGTTCGGCGCCGAGCTGATGGCGGGCAAACAGCAGGGGAAGCCTTCAGCCGGGCTGGCTGCAGACCGGAGGAGATTTCCTTCGAAGCAGCCCCTGGGCTCCGCACCCGCCCCTCGCCTGCCACGCACTCTGCTGTCCAGGGGGACATCATCCCCGCCGGCACCGGGGATCCGTCTGCCGGTGCCGCCGGGACTTCCTCTCATGCTGCCCGATCGGACAGGACCGGACGGGCCGGGCCTGCCTCACGTGGCAGGCCCGGAACCAAGGCGATCGTGCCCGCGAAACCGGCCACGCCCGAGCCTACAGCTCGATGACCGTCAGAGCTCCGGCCTTGCACGCCTTGACGCAGTGCGGATCCGGGGGGTCCCCGCAGAAATCGCATTTCAGGGCGATGCCGGTGTCCGGCTCGATGAACCAGGTCCTCGAAGGGCAGGCTGCCCGGCAGAGGATGCACTCGTCGTATTCGTTGCCCTGGATGACCACGTCATACTTCGACGTGCACTCGGCCGAGGCGGATGGGCCCGAGATGACAGGGTGATACTTCTGCTCTTCGTCGTTCATGAAGACGCGTATCCGGGACTTCTTCGGGTTCACCTCGTTTTCATAATGCATGATGGAGCAGGCTGTTTCGCAATCACGGCATCCGGTGCACTTGATATGCTCTATCCTCAATCTCTTCATCGCTCCTCTCCTTTCCTGACCCCATGATGGCACAACCGAAAGCAAACTAAGCGCCAGTCCAAGAATCCCGCTCTTGGAGGCTGTTCAGAAATGTCCAGATGCAAGGCGCACGAATCCTGAGTCCTGTTCCGAGGAGTCCGAGCGACGAGGAAACTCCTGGTTACCCCTGACCGCCGCAGCAGGGTGTCGAGGGATTGCTGCGCTTCGCTCGCAACAGGCTCCGCAGATGGGCATTTATGGACAGCCTCCTAACCACCGCCGGCCGGCGGGAACACAGCCACGATATCCCCGTCGTTCAGCTTCAGCTCGTTCACCGTGTCGCTGACCCCTTGAGAGATGCCGTTGACGACCACGAGCTTCGGCTCCGCCAGGGGAATACCGAGCTCACTCAGCAGGTCGGCAAAGGTGGAGCCTTCTCTCAAGGACATCATGACCTTCCCGTCGGACGCGGTAGGGGGGAGGTAGTCCCGAAATTTCATGAACACCCTGACTTCGATATTCATGCGGTACGGCCTCCTTCTCCCTTCGTTCACCCATGGCCGGGCGAACACCGGTCTTTCAACCCAGGCTGAGCTCTTTCAGTTTTCCGTCGGTCGGGACTCCGTTCTTGTCCCACCCTCTCAAGGTATAGTACTCCGGGAGCATCTCGTTCAGCCTGCACACGTCTCCTCTTGGTCCGCCGGGCTCTTCCAGCAGCCTCTTGGGAAGCGTGTCGTCCGCCTTGGTGAGCCCGGCCTTGAGATTGAACACCCTCTCCAGGTTCCAGATCCGCTGACCGATCACGGCGAACTCCTCGGCCGTGTACTTTGCGCCGGTGGCCCCGTTGACGAGAGCCACAACATCGTCCGGCGCGAAGCCCGGGGCCAGGGAGACGAACAGGCAGAGCCCCGAGGCATCGATGACCGCCGTGCCGTCCTGCAGCGTGATGATCAGCCCCGCCTTGCCTTCGGTTACCATGGGGTCGGTCTTGAAGGGGATCCCCACGATCTCCGGAGCTGGCGCATACCCTCTGACGTGACAGGCCCCGCGGTTGGCCGTGGCGTACTGCAGACCCATGGACTGCATGCCCCGCGGGTCGTAAGCAGGGGCTTCGAGCTTCTTCACGCCCATGAACAGCTCGGAGTGCCCGTACTTCTCGGCCAGGCGGTAGGCGCCCTCGGCCATGATGTTGCCGATGACTCCTTCCCTCTTGCCCATCTTCTCCGTCAGGAGGACCATCGCTTCGGCGTTGCCGAAGTTGGCCTTGATCCCGCCCATATCTTTTTCGGGAATATGTCCTTTCTCGTACAACTCCATGGCGCACGCGACCGTGCTCGCGGCCGAGATGGTGTCCAGGCCAAGCTCGTTGCAGATGTAGTTGGCCTTGGCCGCCGCCTCGAGGTCGTCGATGCCGCAGTCGGCGCCGAAGAGCTCGACGGTCTCGTATTCAGGCCCTTCGCCCCTGGCCTTGGCACCGGGCCAGTCTCTCCACTTCGGGTTCTTGAGCTCGGTCAGCCGGCCGCAGGCCACCGGGCAGGCGAAACATCCCTTCTTGCGCACCAGGATCGTGGCCGCCATCGTCTCGCCGCTGATCTTGTCGGCGGTCTCCATGTGGCATTTCTGCCAGTTGTTCGTCGGGAGCGCGAACGACTGGTTGATCGGGTTGACCAGGGAGGCGGTGCCGAATGCGGGAAGCCCTTCGGCGGTCAGGGCGCCGGCTCTCAGGGTGTCCCGGGCGTGCTTGACGGCCGCCTGGAAGGCTTCCTTGCTCGCGAGCTTGATCTTGCCGGTCCCGCGGACGACGACCGCTTTGAGCTTCTTCGAGCCCATGACCGCGCCCACGCCCGACCTTC
This sequence comes from bacterium, assembly GCA_040756235.1. Classification (GTDB taxonomy): domain Bacteria; phylum Desulfobacterota; class DSWW01; order DSWW01; family DSWW01; genus JBFLZG01. The sequence goes on from JBFLZG010000133.1 coordinate 44,096, forward strand.
CGGCGGCCCGGTGTTTGTCATTGATGATGCAGGCGATCCTGGAGAGCTTCTCTCCGGCCGGACCGATGCAGGCCACGTGAGTCTCTTTGGCGATCCAGGGGTTTTCGATTCCGGCCCGGATCATGTCCTCGGTGTCGTGCGTGCTCTTGCCCCAGAGTTGGCCGGCAGGCTTGAGCTCCACCTCGTCGTCTTTGATCCACAACATGACCGGCTCGTCCGAGGCGCCTTCGAAGATGATGCCGTCGTAGCCGGCAAACTTCAGCTCAGGTCCGAAGTACCCGCCCGAGCTGCTGCACGCGATCGCGTTGTTCAGGGGGGACTTGGTGATGACCGAATACCTCGAGCCGCAGGGGGCTCCCGTGCCGGTCAAGGGGCCGGTCATGAAGATGAGTTTGTTATCAGGACCGAGCGGATCTACCTGCGGATCCACTTCGTCGGACAGGATCTTGGAGCCGAGTCCCCGGCAGCCCAGGTACTCCCTGGCATACTCGAACTCCAGATCGTCGACCCCGATGTCCCCTTCGGTCAGATTCACCCTGAGGATCTTGCCCATCCAGCCTTCCATATTCGGCCTCCTTTGGTGTGATGGGTGACTGTGAAAATCACGGCCCGCTCGGGCAGACCCGGAATGGACCCCTGTGTGCAACGCCCGGGCTTGCCCGCCCCCCTTGGGGAAAAGCGAAAAAGAGCGTCACGGCTGAGTCTGTCTGGAGCCAATTTATCGTTCTGATTCAGGGCAAAAGGAAAAGAACAATTCTAAAAATCTTCTGCAAAAGGAGGTTTGGGATCGGAGAGGTGCCATCCATTATTGTAGAATCCAGAGAACCTGTCAAGGGCTTTCGAGGGTCTTGGGAAGGTCCGTTCCCCAGGAGCCGGTGAAGTAACTAGTTCCGCAGGCTGTTCAACAATGCTCAGATGCAAGGCAGGCGAAGTTCTGAAGAATGAGGCGCACCCCTGGGGGTCACAGGGGGACCCCGGCCTGGGCCGGGGCAGGCTCCCCCCAGCCTCGATGTCCCCGAGCCGAACGCCGCAGATGGGCATTTATGGACAGCCTCCTAAGGGCACTGGAGGACCCCCCGACTCCAAAGGCAATCCCCACAGGGCTGCTCGCACATGTTGCAGTCGCACAGGAAATCCCCTTCCGGCGCCACGTACCCGCATCCGTCGGACAATCCGCAGTCCCCGCAAGGGGAGAAAGGAAACTCAGCCACTTTTTCCCTGAAGTCGCTGTAGACGCAGGACCTCCATACGGCGTCCAGCCCTTCCTCCGGGAGCTTGCCGAAGCTCACGCTCTGCACGGTCTTCGGGCGGCCGTTGTGGAAGCAGCCGTATTCATGGGAGAGCTGGTTGCACGGCCTGACCCAGCCGTCCCAGGTCACGAAGCAGGTCTCGTTCCGGACGAAGTCGCACTCCCTCTTGGCCCTGGGAATCAGAAGAGGAAGGTGAAGCTCGATCCCGGCGCCGGCTGCGATTTCCTGCGCCCTCCTGAAAATGTCGGAAGATCGGACGACCTGTGAGGCGTCCCTCTCCAGGAACTTGAGCATCGTCTCCTGAATGCCTCCCATGGAGATGTTCACGGAAGACAACTCCTTTGCCAGCCTGAGGACCAGATCCTTCCCGGGGAGAGGTACGCTGCCGGACGAAGAAGCCCCGGAGCCCTGCAGTGAGAACAGGCCGCCCACGAGGGCCCGGAGGTTGCCGTCATTTACCCCCAGATTACGAAGAGCTTCGAGTGCGGTGCTGAAGAGACTCATGACATGGTCGGAGTGCCTCTCGTAGAGAACCTCGCCTGCCATCTGCTCCGTGTAGGGCAGCAGGTTGTTGACCCAGACAGCCCTCGCCCGGTGCTCGGCGGCGAACCGCACCAGATCGGGCAGCTCCCTGACGTTTCTCTCCATCACGACCGTGGAAATACCGACGGAAAAGGAGGTCCCGGGCGCCCTCTCCCGGGCCGCCGCCAGCTCGTCGAGGCACCGCGTGACGGTGCTCAGTGAAGCCCCGCCCCGGATCCACTGGAACGCATCCGGGTCGAGGCTGTCCATGGAAAGGGTGATCCCGTCGAGCCCTGCCTCGACCGCGTCCCGGACGGTCTCGGTATCCAGGAGCGTGCCGTTGCTCGTGAGATAGATCCGGGTGCGGGCCGGAAGGGAGCCCCGGGCCAGACGAATCATCTCGATGAGGCCGGGGTGGAGAAAGGGCTCGCCGTATCCGGTCAGGTTGAGGGACTCCAGTGCGGCCGAACATTCGAGGAGGGACCGGAAGGTATTCGGGTCCATGTCGCCTTCGGCATCTTTCCAGGAGTGCCGCAGGCACATCGGGCAAGAGAGATTACAGCGGGAAGTCACTTCGACGATCAGATTCTTCATATCCGACATCTCCTTCCCGGAGCGAAGCCGCCCCGGGTCCAGGATCCGCCCTGACTTGGCGTATTTCCTTGACATAAGTCAAATACCAGAAACCAGGCAGCAGTCCAAGACCACCACCGCTCCCGGTCCTTGCCTCTGTCCCGTCATCCCGGCCCATGTGCGGAGCGCGTGTGAGCCGGGATCCAGAAGGGTGCACCAAGACCAGCTGTGGTAACTGGGCGCAGGGACTGGATTCCGGCCTGCGCCGGAATGACGGAGTGTGCGTACCGCGCCTGTCATGTCGCCGCGCCGCAAGCTCCTCCCGGATGACTGGCTGGATAAGGATCTGACCGCGTTACGACACAGCCTCCTCCGCCGGAATGACGGAGCGAGTCCTGCCGTGAGCCCCGAGGCTGCCGGAGCGGGGGTTGAGTTTACCCGGCTTTCGTGCAGAATCGAAGGGCGCTGCGACTTCGGAGCAATGATCATGCTCGAGGAAGCACCCCCGAGGAATGCAGACCGGGGCGTCGTCCCCGACCAGGGCCGCATGGAGCGGGGAGCAAGGACAGGAAGTGTTGCGGACATTGCGAGGGAGCCGCAGGCGACCGAAGCAACCCCCAGGCCCGGGAGGTTGCTTCGCTGCGCTCGCAATCTCCGCCTCTGTTTGCGCATGGACGAGGCCATTTCCCAAGTAGTCATGAACGGCTCGAAGCGGGATGGGTCACCATGAACATGCTGCAAGCGGTTCTGCTCGGTATCATCGAAGGGCTCACCGAGTACCTCCCCGTGAGCTCGACGGGGCATCTGCTCCTGGCGCAGCGCGCGATGGGCCTTCCCGAGGGCGATGCCGCTGACGCCTATGCGATCTGCATTCAGGGAGGGGCCATTCTGGCGGTCCTCGGGCTGTATGCCCCTCGTCTGAAGCAGATGATCCTGGGGGTCCTGGGCCGCAACGGCGACGGCGCCAGGCTGGCGCGGAACCTGCTCCTGGCCTTCCTGCCCGCAGCGGTGGTGGGCGTGCTCCTGGGCGACGCCATCCGCGCCCACCTCTTCGGGCTGCCGCCCATCATAGCGGCCTGGCTCGCAGGCGGAGGGGTGATCCTCCTGGTTGCCCGGCAGCCGAGGTTCCGCTCTGAAGGCGGGGGGACGGACCTCCCCGCCCTTTCGGTCCAGGGCGCTCTGCTGATCGGCGCGGTCCAGTGCCTTGCCATGTGGCCCGGCACCAGCCGCAGCCTGGTCACGATCCTGGCCGCCGTGCTGGCCGGCCTTTCCCTGGCCGCCGCCGTGGAGTTCTCTTTTCTGCTCGGGGTGCTGACCCTGGTCGCGGCGACCTTGTGGACCGCCTTGAAGATCGGTCCGGCCATGGCCGCGGCTTACGATTGGAAGGTTCTCCTGGCGGGCTTCCTGGTCGCCTGGCTCAGCGCGGTCGCCGCCGTGCGGTGGATGGTGGGCTATCTCAACCGCCACGACCTTTCGATCTTCGGCTACTGGCGGATCGGCCTGGGCCTGGCCACCCTCGTTTGGATCCTTTATCCGACTTGATTGCCCGACACGAGCTCGCTCGGGCCCCGCGCCGCGCTGCTCCCGTTGACCCGCCTGCGCGTGCTTGGGTATAGTCCGGTTATATACAAGCAGTTGCGATCAGCCTGTTGGCACACTCGCGCGACAGGGTCCCAGGCCCGGAGGTCCCGATGTCTTCTCAGGTCGAAATCAGGCGAGTCGACAGCAAGAAGATGATGAAGGAATTCATCCTTCTCCCCTGGACCCTGCGGATCTATGAGAACGACCCTTGCTGGATCCCGCCCGTCATCCACGATCAGAAGAGCTTCTTCAACCCCAAGAAGGGCTACTTCTTCGAAATCGGAGAGGTGGAGTTCCTGATGGCGTACCGGGACGGCAAGCCCGTGGGGCGGATCACGGCCCATGTGAACCACCTCTATGAAAAGAAATACGACAACGACACCGGCTTCTTCGGCTTTTACGAGTCGATCGACGACGTGGAGGTGGCGCGGGCCCTGTTCGACGCGGCCGCGGAGTGGCTACGGGGGAAGCAGAAGAAAGTCATGAACGGGCCGCAGAGCTTCTCGGTCTACGATTCGGTCGGCTTCGAGGTGGCCGGGCTGGACGTGACCCCGGTCATCGGCCTGCTCCATTTCGCTCCCTACTACAAGGACTTGGCTGTTGCCTGCGGCTTCCGCAAGTGCATCGACTGGCACTGTTTCCTGGTGCGGGACCTCCAGGAATACAGGCCCTACCTGAAGGAGGTCCGTGAGTCGTACATGAAGGGGCAGAACGTCGTGTACAAGACCCTCGACTGGAAGGAGTGGAAGGGCCGAGCCAAGGATCTCCACACGATCTTCAACGCCGCGTGGGAAGGCAACTGGGGCCATCTGCCCCTTACCGACAAGCAGTTCGAGATGTTCGTGAAGGAGCTCAAGCAGATCGTCATCCCCGAGCTCCTCATCTTCGCGGAGAAGGACGGAAAGACGATCGGCTTCATCGTCTCCGTACCCGACGCGAACGTGGCCTTGCAGATCCTGAACGGCAGGCTTTATCCGTGGAGGCTCCTGAAGGCCCTCCGGTCGGTGAAGAAGGTGAAGAGGCTCCGCACCATCATCATGGGGGTGCTGCCCGAATACCGGGGCCAGAAGATCGACGACGTCTTCTACATGCGCACCATCGAGGACGGCACGGGGATGGGATATACGGAATCGGACTGCTCTCTGATCGTCGAGACGAACAAGAAGATGATCAGCGCCCTCAAGCCGATCAAAGGCGAGTCGTACAAGACCTATCGCATCTTCGAGCGAGAGATCCGATCCTGATGCGGCCGGCGGAGCGCCACCATCCATCGCACCTCCGGCGCCCGGCTCCTCCCTGTCTCAGATGACCTCCGGGCCCCAAGAAGCCTTCCCACCCTTCCGAAACATCTATCTAGAGCCTGTCCCAAAACGCCCATCTGCGGCGTTGCGCTCATGGCGGCGTAAGGCCCGGGGAGCCTGCCCCGGCGAAGGCCGGGGTCCACTGTGACTCCCGTTACGCCCATTCCTCGGGATTTTGCGCGCCTTGCATCTGGGCATTTTTGAACAGGCTCTCAAGATAGAGCTTGTGGGACAAGCCCTATCTATTCAGTAACAGCTCGATCAGAGGCGCGAGCCATGGCTGTTCGTGCCTCCGAAGCGGAGACCGGTCGGCCCCCGTTGTGCCCGGGCGGCTCGCGGGGACCTCAGGAAAGGAGGTGTCTGCAAGTGGCGGAAGTCGAGACCGTGCGTGTCCTGCAAGTCCACCAGGACCTCGTGCATCAACGCCGCGAGTGGATCTTCGAGCGAATCGGGTGGCTCCTGATGGGTTTGCTGATCTTGGGAGGCCTGGCCGGGCTTTCGGGGCCGGGTCCCCTCAGCCATGCCACCACCGGGGATCCGGGCTCCTCCGTCTGGGCCGAGTACAATCGGTTCGAGCGCAAGCAGGCGCCCGCCATTCTCAAAGTCCATGTCGCCACAGGGGTTGCCTCCGGCGACACGGTCCGGCTGTGGATCGACCGCAAGTTCATCGAGAAGATCGAAATCCGTCACATGGACCCGGAGCCCCGGGCCGTGCTGGCGGGCACGGACCGCATGACCTTTGTCATCGGCGTGACGGATGCAGGCAGCGAAACCCTGGTGACCTGCCATTTCGAACCGAACGAGCACGGCCCCCTGCCGGCACGGCTCGGTCTGGAAGGAGCGCGGGAGCTTCGTTTCTCTCAGTTCATCTATCCATGAGGGCCGCGCTCGAGAGGAGAAGAGCATGGACTCCGTCGTGCGAGCAGCGATCGTATATCTGTTCCTGTTCCTGGGAGGAGTCAGGGTGAGGGGAAAACCTCGCAGGCGCGCCGGATCCGCACCTCACCCTGACCGCGGAACGTGCGTTCGACCCTCGGACAAACCTGTTGCCCCGAGAACGGCCTAGCTCTGCCCATTACCCGTAAGTTCTTCATGGGGAAGATCCGCGGTCATCTCTGAGCGCGAACCCTTCGCACATGAGGTGCAACTGTGTGTACCCTTGCCACATGAGTTGATGGCCGGGAGGCGGATCGGA
>JBFLZG010000134.1:0-65508 GCA_040756235.1 bacterium
TCTTGCTCTTGGCACTGGTGACGCAAGGAGAGGCTCTGTTCATCGACGACAAGAAGAGTCTGGAGATTTCGGCCAAGGTGCAGACCCGGGCCACGGTGCGTCTGCAGGAGAGCGACACCGAGGAGAACCTGAAAGGCTACTCCTGGCCGGAAGTGGACAGTTGGGACCTGGTCCAGCACCGCAACCTGGCCCTGGTCGAGATCAACCACGATCTGAAGGCCCTGACCAAGGACCTGGACATCCTCTATCCTCTGCGCGCCCTTCAGATCAATGCCAAGTACCACATCGTGGGCCGCTTCCTCTACGAGGCGGTCTACGATTACGGGCCCAGCGTGCTGCAGGACGCCGCGGACGCGGACCCGGAGAATTTCGACGAGTTCAAGCAGGGCTACGATCTCTGGGAAGCGTATGCGGACTTCTCGCGGGGCCCGGTGTTCGTGCGCCTGGGGCGGCAGAACCTGGCCTGGGGCGAGACCGACATCTTTCGGCTGCTCGATTACATCAACCCGCTGGACAACACCTTCGGCGGTCCGTTCGAGGACCTGGACGACCGCCGCATCCCGCTCTGGATGGCGCGCTCCAGCGTGAACCTGGGGCTGGTGGGTCCGATCTCGTCGCTGACCGTGGAGGGCTTCTTCGTTCCCGGGAAGTGGGACGCGCGCGTGGCGCCGCAGGCCTGGCTGCCGAACGGCAACCCGTACGGCGCGCCGGTGCCGAGGCTTTTGGTGCCTTCGCTGCGCAACATCGCGCCCGACCGCGAGTGGTCGGAGAGCCGCTGGGGGGGGCGCATCCAGGGGCTGATCGGCGCCAACCTGAACGTGGCGGTGGCGCACTACAAGACCTTTCTGGACATGGCCACCCCCAAGAGCGTGGTGGTTGGCAACCCGCCGCTTCTGGCCGATCTGAATGCCTTGCAGCTGCACTGGGAATACCCGGAGGTGCAGATCACCGGGGCGAGCATGAACTACTGGGAGTCGATGACCGACATCGTGTTCCGCGGCGAGGTGGCGATGTTCTGGCAGGAGCCGGTGTTCATCCCGCAGATCAACAACTCGACCCTGTTCGGGCCGCAGCTCGAGTTGCCGCCCGAGGTGCTGGACGCGATGGAGGGGCTTTTGGGCGTGGACATCCGGGACCTGGGCCTGAACGGCATCCCGATCGAGCCCCAGGGCGGCAAGATCCCGAAGAAGAACATCCTGCGCTACATGCTCGGGTTCGACAAGCAGATCTGGATCCGGCCGTTGAACAAGGTGAACACGTTCTTCATCTCGGGCCAGTACTTCGGCCAGTACATCCCGGAGTATGACGACCGCATGGCGATTCCGGCCCTGGTCTACCCGAGCCTGAAGAAGTACGTGCCGGTGAGCGAGTTCGAGCACGTCTTCACGGCGCTCATCAACACCATGTACATGAAGGGGAACCTGCAGCCCCAGGTGGCCTGCGCGTACGATCTGAAAGGGGCCATTCTGCTGCAGCCTTCCGTCAACTTCGTGTACGAGCCGTTCCGCTTCATGGTCCAGTACAGCACCATCATGGGCAGCTTCGCCAACTTCGGCCTGTTCCGCGACCGCGACCAGGTCGCCGTGGCCCTCACCTACCTCTTGAACTGAACGAAGATCACGAGGATCCCCTGCGACCCGGACACGCAAGGGATGAAGGCGGAACACCATGGATGCGGCAACCAGGCCCGTCTCGTCGGGCAAAGACTTGGACTCTCTCGGTCGACGTTTCCGGGAGGGTGATCGGAAGGCCCTCGCCCGGCTGATCTCGGTGGTCGAGAACCATCCGGGCCGTTCGAAGGCCGTCTTTGAGCAACTCGGGGCCGATGCGTTGGCGCAGCATGCCTACCTGATCGGTATCACCGGGAGCCCGGGCGCGGGCAAGTCCACCCTCGTGAATCTCCTGGCCAGGAGGATCGTCGATCAGGGCAGGACGGTAGGGATCCTGTCCATCGATCCGAGCTCGCCCTTCACGGGCGGGGCCTTCCTGGGGGATCGGGTGCGCATGAACGAGCTCACCGGCGTGCCCGGAATCTTCGTCCGCAGCATGGCCACGAGGGGCGCCACCGGCGGGCTGGCCAAGGCGGCGTTCGACATCTGCAAGCTCTACGAGGCCTTCGGCAAGGACGTCATCATCGTGGAGAGCTGCGGTGCGGGCCAGACCGACTATGATTTCGTCAAGCTCGCGTACACGATCCTCCTGGTATCGGTCCCGGGAATGGGGGACTTCATCCAGATGCAGAAGGCCGGGATCATGGAGATCGGTGACATTCACGTGGTCAACAAGATGGACAAGGGGGGCGAGGAGATCGCGCTGCAGATCGACCTCATGCTGGATACGGATCCGCGCGAGACTTCCTGGCGGCCGCCCGTGGTGCAGACCAACGGGATCACGGGCGCAGGCGTGGAGAGGCTGCTCGGGGAGATCTGGAGGCACAGGGCACACATCGAACAGAACGGGCTCCTGGCCCGGCGCAAGGAAAGGATCGCCCGGGAGAAGATCCTGGAGCTGGTCAAGTACGGAACGCTGGATTACATGTCGAGCCACATCATCGGCGACGCGGAGCTGGAGGAGCTCACGAAGCAGGTCTGCCGTCAGGAAGGGACCATCTACTCGGTTGCCGAGGGCATCCTGGGCAGGCTGTTCCCGGAGGCGAAGCTCTAAAGGCGCTCCCGTGCACGGGTGCGCTTCGAAGGGCGCTGCACCCACCGCACCCCATCTATATGGAGAAAAAGCGAAGGATCACCATCGCTGAAGGCGGTACGCGGTCCTCAGCGGCCCTCCCCCGACAGCCCCCGGACGATGCCTCCCACCACGGCCTTGGCGTCGCCGAAGACCATGAGCGTCTTATCGAGGTAGTAGAGCTCGTTCTCGATGCCGGCGAAGCCCGGGCTCATGCTGCGCTTGACCACCATCACGGTGCGCGCCTTGTCCACGTCCAGGATCGGCATGCCGTAGATCGGGCTGGAGCGGTCGTTGCGGGCCCTGGGGTTGGTCACGTCGTTGGCGCCGACGATGAGGGCCACGTCCGCCTGCGCAAACTCGGAGTTGGCCTCCTCCATCTCCAGGAGCTTGTCGTACGGGATGTTCGCCTCGGCCAGCAGGACGTTCATGTGCCCGGGCATGCGGCCCGCGACCGGGTGGATGGCGAACTTGCACTCGATCCCGGCGCGGGTGAGCACGTCGTAGAGCTCCCGCACCTTGTGCTGTGCCTGGGCGACCGCCATGCCGTAGCCGGGCACCACGATCACCCGGCTGGCGGCCTGCAGGATGTCGGCCGCGTCCTCGGGGTCGGCGCTGCGCACCGGCCGCTGCTCGGCCCCGGCCGCGGCCCGCTCCTGGACCCGCCCGAACGCGCCGAACAGTACGTTCGTGAAGGACCGGTTCATGGCCCGGCACATGATGATCGAGAGGATGAGGCCCGACGATCCGTCCAGAGAGCCGGCGATGATCAGCAGCTTGTTGTTCAGGACGAACCCCATCGCTGCCGCCGCCAGCCCGGCGTAGGAGTTGAGCAGCGAGATGACCGTGGGCATGTCCGCCCCCCCGATGGGAACAATGAGCAGCACGCCGAAGATCAGCGCCAGGGCTGCGAACACGGGAAAGAGCCAGAGGCTCTCCGGCCGCACGACCAGATAGATCCCGGCCGCGACCGCGGCGGCGAAGACGGTCAGATTGACGACGTTCTGGCCTCGGTAGGTGATGGGCCGGGTGGGCAGGATCTCCTGCAGCTTGCCGAAGGCCATCAGAGAAGCGGTGAAGGTGAGAAAACCCAGCAGCACCTCGAGCGACAGGGCGCCCATGGTGAAGCGGTCGATCGCGGGGGCATTCAGATAGTACTCGGCGGTCCCGACCAGCGCCGCGGCCAGGGCGCCGAAGGCGTGGCTCAGGGCCGTGCGCTGCGGCACGGCGGTCATCGGCATCATGGCCATGGGAATGCCGATGACGGTGCCGATCACGAAGGCCACGGCGATCCAGCGGTAGCTCTCGATCTCCGGCTTGAGCAGCGTACCGATGACCGCGAGCGCCATGCCGGCCGCGCCCACGATCACCCCCCGGCGCGCCGTGGCGACCGTTGAGAGCCACCTCAGGGCCAGCACGAAGGAGACGGCCGCGGCAAGATAGAGCAGGTGGACCAGCTGCTCGATCATCGCCTCTCCTTTCCGCTCTTCTTGAACATGCGGAGCATCCGGTAGGTGATGAGATACCCGCCGACGATGTTGATCATCGAGCAGGTCACCGCGACGGTGCCGAGAAGGGTGGAAAGGGAGGTCTTCTGCTCGCCCGTGACCAGGATCGAGCCCACCACCGCGATGGCGGAGATGGCGTTGGTCAAGGACATCAGCGGCGTGTGCAGGAGCGGCGATACCCGCCGGATGACCTCCAGACCGAGCAGGGTCGCCAGAACGAACACGTAAAGGCTGAGCTCGAGATCCTGGCTCATGTGCGGACCTCATCGGGAAGCAGGAGAGGGCAGGGGAGACGAGAGCCGCGGACGACCATTTCCCGTCCCCAGTCGCTTATTCGATGACGTGGATGTTCTTGCGGTGGCACATGTCTTTCAGAATTTTTGGCCAGACAGTGGCGGAGACTTCCCCGATGTGCGCCTTCTGCAGCAAGAGCATGAAGGTCCTGGACTGGCCGATGCCGCCTCCGATGCTGAGAGGGAGCTCGTCATTCAAGATGCCTTTATGGTATGGGAAATCGAGGAAATGCAGCTGGCCGGACATCTCGAGTTGGGCGCGCAGGGTCTCGGCGTTGACCCGGACGCCCATCGAGGTCAATTCGTGCCTCCTGCGGCTGACCGGATTCCAGACGAGAATGTCGCCGTTCAGCCCGTGCATCGGGCGCCCGCCGTCCGAGGTCGTCTCCGTGATCCAGTCATCGTAGTCGGCGGCACGGAGCTCGTGTGGGTAGCCGTCCTCGAGGGGATATCCGATCCCGATGATGAAGACGGCCGGGTAATGCTGGAGGATCTGCGTCTCGCGCTGCTTGCGCGGCAGGTCGGGGAAGCGGTCGAGGATCTCTTCCGCGTGCAGGAACGTGAGCTCGTCGGGCAGCTCGGGATAGCGGTCGGTCCTGAGCGGGGGAAACAGGCTCCGGACGTGCTGCTCGGCCCCCTTGATCACCTTCCAGAGCTTCCGTACGACCTCGCGCAGCAGCGCGAGATTGCGCTGCTGCGCGGTGATGGCAAGCTCCCAGTCCCACTGGTCCACGTAGGCCGAGTGATCGTGGTCGAGGAAGTAGTCCTTGCGCACGGCGCGCATGTCCGTGAGCAGTCCCTCTCCGGTCCTCATCCGGAACTGCTTGAGGGCCATCCGCTTCCACTTGGTGGCGGCCTGGACGACCTGGGCCTCCAGGGGGTTCTTTCCGTTGTCGTTCGAGATGTGAAACTGGATGGGGGTGCGGGAGCCGTCGCGGTCGAGAAAGTCATTGACACCGCTCTCGACGTCCACGATGAGGGGCACGGTGACGCGGATGAGGTTGAGCTCCTTGCAGAGGTTTTCTTCGATGTAGTCCTTGACGGCGTAGATGGCGCACTGGGTGTCCCTGGGGCTCAGCAGGGAGTCGTAGCCGGCGGGCAGGATCTTTTCGAGCTCGGCATAGTCTCCGATTCCCGGGCCGGCGAGATCGGCTTGTTTCGCTTTCGTCATGAGTCCCTCCGGGCGTTCTCGAGCGGTGGTGAATGGCCGGGTCGAGCTCGCCCCCGCTCAGGCACGGACGGCCGCCCGGCCCGTGTAGGTATCGGACGAATGTTACGGAGTGGTCGGGGGATGTCAAGAGAACGCTGTCCAGAAAGAGGAAATCCCTCTCTCGGGTAGAGAGAGGGATCGACAAGAGACTTCGCGCGCACACCGCAGATGCCGTACGCCGCCGCAGATGGCCGTCAATCGCCTCTAGTCTGGGCAGGCTGTTCAAAAATGCCCAGATGCAAGGCAGGCGAAGTTCTGAGGCTTGTTCCGAGGAGCCTGGGCGACGAGGAAACTCCCAGTTGTCACTTGCCGCCGCAGTATGGGTGCAGGGAGATTGCTTCGCTCCGCTCGCAACAAGCTTCGCAGATGGGCGTTTTTCAACAGCCGGTTACACCTGCGGACGCGGCAGGAGGCCGGCAGCCTGGACGATCTCCTTGACCTTCTCCTCCCATTCGATCGCCATGATGTGCACGCCGGCCACGCCCTCGATTTCCCTGAGCTGCTGGATGGTCTCCACGCACATCTTGATGCCTTCCTCGCCCACCTTCCCCTTGGCGGCGCCTTTCAGGCGATCGATCACGGCGTCGGGCACATCCATGCCCGGCACGCTCCCCTTCATGTATCGCGCCATACCGACCGTCTTCATCGGGGTGACCCCCGCCAGGATCTTGACCTTCTCGTGCAGGCCGCGCTCCACCACGCCCTTCATCCACAGCCGGAACTTGTCCAGGTTGTAGATGCACTGGGTCTGGATGAAGTCCACGCCGGCCGCCACCTTCTTGGCCAGCCGGGGCACGCGGATCTCGAACGGGTCGGCAAAGGGGTTCTCGGCGGCGCCGATGAAGAACTTCGGGGCGCCCTTGATCTCCTGTCCGTTGATGAACTTCCCCTCTTCCCGCATCCGGTACACGGTCTGGACGAGCTGGACGGAGTCGATGTCGTAGACGTTCTTGGCCGACGGGTGATCGCCGAAGCGCTGGTGGTCGCCCGACAGGCACAGGATGTTGTTCATCCCGAGGGCACCGGCGCCCAGGATGTCGCTCTGCAGGGCGATGCGGTTGCGGTCGCGGGTCGTCATCTGGACGATCGGGTCGAAGCCCAGCTCCCTCAGGATCACGCAGGAGGCGATGGAGGACATGCGTACGACCGAGGTCTGGTTGTCCGTGACGTTGATGGCGTCGACGAGGCCCTTGAGGTGCTCGCCCTTCTTGCGGACGGTTTCGGGATCGGAGCCCCGGGGCGGACCGCACTCCGAGGTGACCGCGAAGGCGCCGCTCGCCAACACCTTTTCCAAACGACTGGCTGTCTTCATTCTCGCATGTCCTCCCTGATGATCGTCCGGGGCCCGCCGTCACGGCTGGTCAGCCAGTCCTTGGTGGGCATGACCTGCTCGTAGACGGCCTCGAGCAGCCCGAGGGACTTCAGACGATCGACGATGAGCTGCCACCCGCAATCCACCTCCGGGTTGATCTCGCACTTCCCCTTGGAGGAACCGCCGCAGGGACCGTTGAGCAGGCTCTTGGAGCAGCGCGTGATCGGGCAGATGCCGCCGGTCAGATGGAGCACGCAGTTGCCGCAGCCCTGGCACCGTTCCACCCAGACCCCCTGCTCCCGGGAGCCGCCCATGAAATCGGTGTTCAAACCCGGCAGGGCCGGCACCCCTTTGTAGCGCTCCGCCAGGTACTGCACGCCCACGCCGCAGGCGATGGAGAGCACGGCCTGGTAGTCGCCGGCGAACCCCTGGATCTGGTCGATGTACTCCGGGTCGCACTGCCTCTCCAGCGTGATCTCCCGGACCTCGATGTCCTTCCCGTCCTTCTTGCGGGCGAGGCGGACGGCCGAAGCCAGGATGCCCACTTCCTTCTCCCCGCCGGCGTTGCAGACGGCCACGCAGCCCTTGCAGCCCGCCAGGATGATCTTGTCGAAGGGCTCCAGCATCTTGAGGATTTCTTCCAGCGGTTTTCGGTGTCCGATGATCATCGGGTTCTCCTTGGCTGGCTGCCTGTGCGATCGGCCGTTCAAGCGATCGGCGCGTGCCGATCGGCCCTCGAGACGATCGGTCAAGCAGCTTTTTTTTCTCCTTCCGCCTTCGCCTTCTTCTCGCCCGCGCCGGCGGCGGCGTCCTGCTCCTCCGGGATCTCCCGGCCCTTGCCGGTCTTGACCGGGCTGGGTCCGAGGGCCCGGATCCTCTCCGTGAACTCCCGGGCGATCTCCACGAAGCGCGGCCCCTCGGCGGCGGAAAGGTTGTACATGGCGACCCTGTCCGGGTGGATCCCCAGCTCCCGGAGGATCTGCTTCACGTAGCCGACCCGCTTGCGCGCTCGGATGTTCCCCTTCAGGAAGTGGCAGTCCCCTTCCTTGCAGCCCGCCACGTAGACGCCGTCCACGCCGCTTTCCAGGGCCTTGAGCAGATACAGAGCATCCACCTTTCCGGTGCACGGAACGCGGATGATCTTCACGTTGGACGGATACTCCATTCTCATCGAACCTGCCAGGTCCGCAGCTGTGTATGCTCAGTAATTGCAGCAGTACGCCACGATGTCAGGGGCAAAGGTCGACTCCATCGCTCGCTCTCCTTTCCTCGTTACCCTTCTCCCCTCGTCGAGGGAGAAGGTCAGGATGAGGGGTGAGATTGCATCCGGCGCTGGCCCCCTCACCCCGCCCCTCTCCCCCGGTGGGGGAGAGGGAGATCTTTTCTAGTCCTCCCCGCGCTGGCCCTCCCCGCGCTGTTCCAGGGCCAGAGTCTTCTCGAGGATCTGGCGGTCGGTGAAGTGCTGCAGCTGGATGGCCTTCTGCGGGCACTCGGAAACGCAGGTGCCGCAGCCCTGACAGCTCGAGGCATCGATATAGGAATAGCCTTCCTCGTGTATGTAGGGGACTCCGTAAGGGCAGGCCCGCACGCAGATGAGGCAGACGGCGCACTTTTCCGGGTCCACCTTGGCCACCACGCCGCCCACCTGCATCCGGTCCTTGCTGAGCAGCGTGCAGGCCCGGGCAACCGCCGCGGCGGCCTGGGAGATGGACTCGCTCAGCAGCTTCGGGGCGTGGCCCATGCCGGCCAGAAAGATCCCTTCGGTGGCGAAGTCCACGGGCCGGAGCTTCATGTGGGCCTCGAGATAGAACCCGTCCAGGTTTCGCGAGACCTTGAAGAGGTTCGCCAGCTTCTCGTTTTCGCGCGGCAGGATGGCGGCGCTCAGAACGAGGAGGTCCGGATTCAGGACCACGTTGCGCTGAATGAACGGATCATAGAAGGTCACGGAGAGCTTCTGTCCGTCCGCGCCGCCGGCCACATCCGGTTTGTGCTCCAGGTCGTACCGGTAGAAGAGCACTCCTTTCTGCCGGGCCTGCGTGTAGTATTCTTCGAGCAGGCCGTAGGTGCGGATGTCGCGATACAGGATGTGCACCCGGGCCTCGGGGTTGAGCTCCTTGATCTTGATGGCGTTCTTGACGGCCGTGGAGCAACAGATGCGGCTGCAGTAAGGCCGCTCCGGGATCCGGGAGCCCACACACTGGATCATCACCACTTCCTTGAGCTTCCCGGGGTCGATCCTGCCCGCGACGAGCTGCTCCTCGAATTCCTGCTGCGTGACCACGCCGCCGGCCTGGCCGTACAGGTACTCCTTGGGCTTGTACTCCTCGCCGCCGGTGGCCAGGATGGCGATGCCGTGCTCGACGGTGCGGCGGGCCCCGTCGGCCCCCACGGCGATCGTGGTCTTGAACCTGCCCTTGTTGCCGGAGTGCTCGACCACCGTCGCCTCGGTGAGGACCTCGACCGAGGGATGGTTGCGCACCCGCTCCACCAGGTCGCGATAGAGGGCCTGCACGTCCTTTCCGTCGAGCGTGTAGTGGAGGTGGCGGAGATTGCCTCCCAGCTCGGCCTCCTTCTCCACCAGCACCACCTGGTAGCCCTGGTCGGCGAGCTGGATGGCCGCGGTCACGCCGCTCAGGCCGCCTCCCACCACGAGCCCCTTCTTGTTGATATCGATGTAGTCGACCGGAAGCGGCTGGAGCAGGCGGGCGTTGCTCACGGCCATGCGGATCAGGTCTCGCGCCTTGTCCGTGGCCTGGTCCTTGTGGTGCATGTGTACCCACGAGCACTGGTCCCGGATGTTGGCCATCTCGAACAGGAACGGGTTCAGCCCCACCTCCCGGATGGTCTCGCGGAACAGCGGCTCGTGGGTCCGGGGCGAGCAGCTCGCCACCACGACGCGGTTGATCCGGTGCTCGCGGATGGCCTGCTTCATGGCGGCCAGGCTGTCCGACGAGCAGGTGAACAGGAACTCGTTCGCGTAGACCACGTTCGGCAGCTTGGCCGCGTACGCCTTTACAGCCGGGACGTCCACGACCGAGCCGATGTTCACCCCGCAGTGGCAGACGAACACCCCGACCCGGGGCTCCTCGCCTTCGACGTCGCGCTCTTCCGGCAACTCCTCCCGGTACAGGAGGGTCCCCCGGGCCTCGGCGATGGAAGCCGACGCGAAGGCGGCCGCGCCGCTCGCCTGGGCGACCGTCTCCGGGATGTCCTTCGGCGCCTCGAAGGCGCCGCACACAAAGACGCCCTGCCTGGAGGTTTCCAGCGGCCGGAAGGGGTCGGTCTGGCAGAAGCCGTGGCGGTCGAGCTGGACGCCGAGCCGCTCGGCGAGCTTGCGCGTCTCGGGCCTGGGCCCGAGACCGACCGACAGGACGACCATGTGGAACTCTTCTTCCCGGATGACTCCCTTCTCGTCTACATACCGGAGCCACACGTTCTTGGACTTCGGATCCTCGACCACCCGCGAGATCTGGGACCGGATGTAGCGGACGTTGTGCTCCTGCCTGGCCCGCTCGTAATAGCCGTCGAAGCCCTTGCCGTGGGCCCGGACGTCCATGTAGAAGATCGTGGGCTCGACGAAGGGCAGGTGCTCCTTGCAGATGATAGCCTCCTTGGTGGCGTACATGCAGCACACCGAGGAGCAGTAGTCGTGGTCTTTGTCACGGGAGCCGACGCACTGGATCCAGGCGATCCGCTGCGGGATGTCGCCGTCCGAGGGCCGCATGACGATGCTCGAGAAGGGCCCGGTGGCCGAAAGCATGCGCTCGAACTCGATGCTCGTCACGACGTTGTCGTAGCGGCCGTATCCGAGCTCCGGCCGGCTCTCGGGGTTGAACTCCTCGAACCCGAGGGCGAGGATCACGCTTCCGACTTCGATCTCCTCGATCCGCTCGGGCTCGGCGTAATCCAGGGCCTTGGCCTCGCAGGCGTCCTCGCACACCCCGCACCCGAGGCACTTGCGGCAGTTCAGGCACCGCTCCGCCTCCTCGACCGCCTGTTCCTTGCGGAAGCCGGTCTCGACCTCGGCAAAGCTGCGGGTGCGGCCGGCCGGCGGCTCCTGCGGCATCCGCTGCCTCAGGGCGTAAGGGAAGCCGGGGCGCGCGTCCTGGACCGGGAAGCGCTCCTCCGTATCGCGCCCGTCTCTCAGATCCATGCCGCGCAGGAAGCGGTGGATGCTTTCGGCCGCCCGTGCGCCGCCGGCCACGGCGTCGATGGCGATGAAGGGCCCCTTCTCGGCGTCTCCGCCCGCGAACACGCCGGGCACGCTCGTGGCGCCGGTCACGGGGTCGACCGCCACGGTCCTCCAGGAGGTCGTGCGGATCCGGGTCTTGTCCGGGTCATAAGGGAAGCGCACAGCCTGGCCGATGGCCGGGACGATCACGTCGGCCCTGACGGTGAACTGGGAGCCTTCGATCGGGATGGGCCGCTGGCGTCCGGAGGCGTCGGGCTGGCCGAGCTTCATGCGGATCAGCTCCAGCCCGTTGACCTTGCCGCCCGCTTCGAGGACGCGGGTAGGCGCGGCGAGGAAGTGGATCTGGATGCCTTCCTCCATGGCCGCCTGGATCTCCTCGGGGTGGGCCGGCATCTCGCTCCGGGTCCGACGATAGTAGATGCTCACTTCCTCGGCGCCCACGCGCAGGGCGCACCTGGCCGCGTCGATCGCGACGTTGCCGCCGCCGATGACCGCGACCCTGCCCCGGAGCTTCACCTCCTTGCCGGAGTTCAAATCGCGCAGAAACTCCACGCCGGGCACGACCCCCTGGGCCTCCTCGCCCGGGATCTTGAGCTTCATGCCCTCCCAGGCGCCGACCCCGATGAAGACGGCTTTGTAGCCCAGGTCTCCCTGGAGGGATTCGAACGGGAGGTCCTTGCCGCCGATCGGCGTGTTCAAGCGGACCTCGACGCCGTGGTCGAGGACGGCCCGGATCTCGCGGTCCAGGACCTCCCTGGGAAGCCGGTAGGCCGGAATGCCGTAGCGGAGCATCCCGCCGAGGGCGTCCTGCGCTTCGAAGATCGTGACCGGGTATCCCAGCCGCGCCAGCTTGCAGGCTGCGGTGAGGCCGGCCGGTCCGCCGCCCACGACCGCCACCCTCTCCTCGTACCTCTGGGCCGGCTTCTCCGCCGGGATGGCCTTGCCCTGATCGATCTCCTGGTCCGCGACGAAGCGCTTGAGCTGGCAGATCGCGATCGGCTCTTCCATCTCCTTGCCGCGGATGCAGGCGTCCTCGCACGGGCGCGTGCAGATCCGGCCGATGGTGGCGGGAAAGGGGAGCTTCGAGCGGATCAGAGCGAGCGATTCCTCGAACTTGCCCGAGGCGATGAGCCCCACGTACTCCCGCACGTCCAGGCGCAGCGGGCAGGTGAGCTGGCAGGGAGCGTTCTTGCGGTCGATCGCGTGGATGTTCGGGACGGCCTGAGGATAGTCGATGAAGATCGCCTTGCGCCGGGTGAGTCCCTGGTTGTATTCGCTCGAGATCTCCAGAGGGCAGTACTGCTGGCACACTCCGCAGCCGGTGCATTTCTTGGGGTCCACCCTCCTCGGGTGGCGCAGGATCCTGGCCTTGAAGCGGCCGGCCTCCCCGTCGAGAGACAGGACTTCCGAGAAAGGAAGGATCTGGATGTTCTTCTCCCGGCCGACCTGAACGAGCTTGGGGGACATGATGCACATGGCGCAGTCATTGGTCGGAAAGGTCTTGTCGAGCTGGCTCATGGTGCCGCCGATGCCGCACGCCTTGTCCAGCAGATAGACTTTGAAACCCGACTCGACCAGGTCCAGGGAGGCCTGCATGCCGCCGATGCCTGCCCCGATGACCAGCGCGGAGCCGAGCTTGCCGTTGTCGTTTGCTCCCATGGCTTTCCTTTCCTACCCCACGGCCCTGTAAAGGGGCGTTCGCTCCCGGATGATCTCGATGGCCAGCAGGTTCTTCCTGCGCAGCTCGACCACCTCCCAGAGGATTTCCCTGGGAGCCGCGCCGAGCCGCTCGGCGATCTGTTTCACCGAAAGGGCTTCCGCCCGCGTCGCCTCCAGGATCCGGCTCCGGAGGTGTTCGGAGCTGAAGATCGCGTCGTAGCAGATGCCGATCTGCCGCTCGGAGTAAATCTCCCCGTACACGTTCTTTTCCTTCAGGAACGACTCCTTGGCGGCGAGCAGCCGGAGCTTTTCAGCCTGACCCGGCGACTGCTTCTCGATCGAGGCGATCATCTCCTCGCGGCTGGGCCGCTCCTTCTGACCTGAGCTTCGCGTCTGCATGTGTGGCTTCTTCCTCTAAAGGAAAGGCGACTCGGGGTTTGTTCCCGACCCCTTCGCTCTATGAGAGCGCGTGGCGGCCGAGCACCTCCACGGGGTCCACGAAATGGGTGCGCCACTGCTTCTTGCCCAGCTCGCAGCCCAATGCGAGGCCCAGGAGATCCGTGATGTAGAAGACCGGCAAGTCGAAGCGGACGCCCCGCTCTCTCCTGAGGCGGTCCTGATTGAGGTCGAGGTTGGTCTGGCAGAGCGGGCAGGTGGCCACCATCGCCTCGGCCCCGACCCGCACGGCCATGTCGTAGAGCTTCTCGCAAAGCTGGGTGGAGAAGGCCTCTTCGCTCAGCGAGAAGCCGGCTCCGCAGCAGTCGGTCTTGTAGGGCCACTCGAGCGGCTCGGCGCCGAGCAGCCGGAGGAGCCGCTCCATGGTCCGCGGGTTCTCGCGGTCGTCGAAGGACGGGGCGTGCGGGGTCCGGGTGAGATAGCACCCGTAGTAGCAGACGACCCGCATCCCGCCCAGGTCCCGTCGCCTGGCCCTCAGGATCTCGCCGGGGCCGATCTCGTCGGCCAGGATCTCCAGGATGTTCTTGACCTGGACCGTCCCGAGATAGCGCAGAGGCTGGATGACTTCGTTGACCTCCCGGGCGGCGTGGTCGTCGAGGCGCATCTTTTCGGCGGCCTGGAGCATCCGGGAGTAGCAGGCGGAGCACGGCACGAGCACGGTCGTGAGCCCCTGCTGCTCGGCCAGGGCGAGGTTGCGGGCCGGAAGGGCCAGGCCCAGGAGCTCGTTGGTGGCGTGCGCCGAGGAGGCACCGCAGCAGTTCCAGTCCTGAATCGGGACGAGCTCGGTCTCGAGGGCCGTGAAGGCGGATTCCAGGGAGCGGGCGTAGTCTTTGGACGAGGCGTGCAGGGAGCAGCTCTTGTAGTAACCGATCCGTCTCATCTTCGACCTCCTCGCTCCTCCACCCGGCGGTAGATCTCGGCAAAGGCCTTCTTGTCCTCGACGCTCTCAGGCAGCAGGGCCATCCTCCCTTTGAGGAACATGCGGAGGCCGAGAGGGGCATTCCGAAAGGCCTGGCCGGTCTTCATCTGATAGCGAGCCAGCAGCTCCCCTTCGAAGGTCCTCCCGCGCCTGCGCACGTTGTCGAGGAAGTATCGGTGGAAAAGGGCGATGTTCTCCTTGGACGGCAGGTAGCCCTTGCGGACCGCCCGCTCGCGCAACGCGTCGATGACCTGGGCGATGTCGATGTCGTTCGGGCAGCGGACGCTGCACGTGTAGCAGGTCAGGCAGACCCAGATCGTCTTGGAGGCCAGGAGCAGCTCTTCCTGGCCCAACTGCGCCATGCGGATGATCTGGCTGGGCGGGAAGTCCATGGCAAACGTCATGGGACATCCGGCGCTGCACTTCATGCACTGGTAGCACCGGTTCACGTCCTCTCCGTTCTGCCCTCGGATTTCCTCCGCAAGCCCTTTTGCCGGCTTGAGGGCCGGCCGCTCGGAAAGGGACTTCTCGTTCAAGGGGAGACTCCTCCGTGCGGGATCAAAGTGAATGATGGTTCATTCAAATCCTACGAGTTGAAACGAGCTCTGTCAACGAATCGGGCGAGAGCCGTTCATGATTCCCGCCGCAAAATCAACAACTTGAGCAAAAGCTTGGGTTTGCCCCGTCTCTGGGGCCCGATCTCACGCGAGGCCCAGCAATTCCTTGCAGACGTCGACGGCGCGGGCGGCGTCCGGCGCATAGGCGTCCGCCCCGAGCTCGGCGGCGCGCTTGGCATCGAGCACCGCACCGCCGACCAGGATCCTGGGCTGGCTGTTGATGCCTGCCTCCCGGACGGCCTGAATCGTTCTCTGGGTCGAGGGCAGGCACGTCATGAGGAGAGTGCTCATGGCAACGATCTGGAATTTCCCCTCGCGAGCTTCCGTGACGAAACGCCGAGGATCCACGTCGATGCCGAGGTCCTTCACCCGGAAGCCCGCCCCGCGGAGCATCATGGTGACGATGTTCTTGCCGATGTCGTGCTGATCGCCGCACACCGTGCCGATCAGGACAGATCCCCTGGGCTCTACGCCTGCGCGGGCCAGGACCGGTTCCAGGAGCTCCATCCCCTTCTGGACCGCGTGAGCCGACAGCATGAGCTCGGGCAGGAAGAGCTCGCCGGAAGCAAAAGACCTGCCCACTTTCTCCAGCGCTTCGATCAGGCCCCGGTCGAGGATTTCGCCCGGCGGATGCTCGGCCCTGAGGAGGGCTTCGACGAGCGTGGCCACCTCCCGGGCATCCCCACGGGAGATCGCCTGATGAAGGGCATCCGTGGCCAGCATGCGTCCTCCGAACCGGTCTGACCGGGCTTGACCGGCGCGGCCCGGCGAGCCGCGTTCGACGGACTCTCCGGGACCTGAGCGGTACATCCCCGCAGGCTGGACAATGCGAGGCGTGTCCACAGAGCGCGCAACCCCGTACGGTGCGAGCCGAGCCGGGCGAAAGCGAAGATGACCATTCTAGACGTTTTCGGCGAGGAAATAAATCGGGTCCGCCCGGGCGGGATCGGCTCCTAACGTGAATTGCGGGCGGTCACCCGCTCCGCATCGGCCGGCGCCGGTTCTTCGTCCGGCGGATAGGGCGCGGGGACTTCCGGCAGAAGCTCCGGCGCCCCCAGCTCGCGGGCTTCGGCCTTTTCGATGAGGGGCATGAGCTTGGGTGCGAGCACTTTCAGGATCTGTACGGGCAGAGAGCTGGTGAACGAATAGGCGGCCGCGGCCGGCTGGGGCACGTAGGCCGTGATCGTTCCGAAAAATCGATCCCCGATGAAGAACGCGAAGGTGGCCGTGCGGTTCATCACCCGGGACTCGAGCAGGCGGGCGCCCGGCCCGTAAACGTCGTAGCGGTTGTCTCCGGTACCGGTCTTGCCGCCCACGGGAATGGGGGTCCCGTCTGCCCTCACGAAAGCTGACCGGCCGAGGCGCTGGGCCGTGCCCCGTTCGACCACTTCCTGCAAGGCGGCCCGGACCACGTCGGCGACTTCCGCCCTGAGGACCCGTTCCGCCGCGCCTTCCCGGCGCAGAATCGTCTCGTAGGGAGTTCCCCGGGCGAAATGCAGCTCCTCGATCCGCGCCAGAGGGTAGCGGATGCCTCCGTTCAGGATGATGCCCACGAGCTCGGCCAGGGCCGCCGGCCGGTCGGCCGAGCTCCCGATGGCCGTTGCATAGGAGGGGACCAGCGATCCGAAAGGATAGCCGAGCCGCTTCCAGGAACGATGGATCTCCTGGAAGGCCTCGATCTCGGCGATGGTCCGGATCCGGCTCTTCTGGGCTCCCTGGTGTTTCGTCTTGAAGAGCCAGTTGTAGACCTCCTGGCGCACGTCCGTTCCGGCCCCCAACACCTCTTCGAGCGTGGCTTGCGGGTGCCGGCTCAGGTACTCCACGGTCCAGAGCTCAAGCGGATGGACGTGAGCGAGATAGCCGCGGTCCGCCAGGGTCCACCTGGACGGCGAATATTGCTCGTAGATCTGACGGATCTCCGCATCCGAAAGAGTGGAGTTGGGCAAGTGCTCGCGCAGGAAGGGGGCGAACCTCTCCAGGCCTGCTTCCGGCTCGGTGGCGCTGAACAGGATGGCGAGCCGCTTCGGGGTCGGCTCCACTCCCTGGGTGAGCAGCTCCAGCATTTCCCCCTGGCTCTTCTGCTTGTATTTGCCGTAGAAGCGCTTCAGAAACACCTTGCCTTCCTGATCGGCGAAGCGGGCCAGATACGCCTGGCGGAGAGGATCCTGAGCATCCTTCACGGCGAGAGCCGTGGACCCGGGCACCCGGTACATGTGATAGCGCACAATGTCGCGCATGAGCCGGATGAAGACCAGGTTGACCGAGTCGCGCAAGCCCTCCCGCACGGTCGGCACCTTGCGGTCGTCCTCCTTGTTGAAATTCACGAAAGTGTGCAGGCCGCCTCCGGTAAAGAACGCTTCGGCAGGATCCGCGGAATAGGTGCGCTCCATGGCCGCTTCGAGCATGGCCTTGAGGCTCTTGTCTTCGCTGCCGTAAAGGTATTCGACGGCCCACCGGCTCAGCCTGTCGCCCGGCGGCAGGTCCAGGCTCAGCAGCTCCTTGCGGGAGAGAGGTGCGTACCGCTCGTAAAGGTCGGCCACGATCTCCAGGTAGGAGACCAGGGTCCTCAGCTTGGCCGAGGAGCCGAGCTCGAGCTTCACGCCCTGATTGATGTCGAAGGGCTGATCGAAGTTGTCGGTCTGAATGCGGAGCAGGTTGGCGCCCTGCCCGCGCTCGTAAAGAGTGAAGCTGTAGATGACATCGCTCGGCGCGGCCGGGTCGAGCAGCCGGTGGCCGTACAGTCCCGCCTCGCTGGCCCTGGCCGGGTCTTTCAACGCGCGCAGCTCCCTCGTGACTTCCTGCTGCGCGGCCCGATCCAGGGTGCTTTGGACCGTGAGGTCCAGGCGGTCCAGATCATAGAGCCGCTGGAAATCCAGGAGCGAAGAGAGGCGCCCGCGCACCGCGTTGGCGGCCTTGCGCTCGAAGAAGACTCCGCCCTGCGCTTCCGGGGCGCCGCGGCGGAACACGAGCTCCTGGCTCATCGCCGCCTCGAGCAGGTCCGGACCGACGATCCCTGCCCGATACAGCAGGCCGAGGTAGGTGTCGGTCAGCTGTTTCAAGGCCTTCTGGTCCTCGAGCAGGAAGTAGGAAGGACGCCGATGGGCGAGGAACAGGCTCAGAACCTGCTTGTAGGCCAGCGCCTTCGAGCGAATGTCCGGTCCTTCCAGAACGCCGCTGTCAGGAATCGGCAGACCGGTCGTGGCGTCCAGCTCCCGGCCGAACCAGGCCCACAGGCCGTCGCACAGGCCGTTCACCTCGCCGTGACCCGGAATCGCCGCCAGCGGCACGGAGTTGATGTAGTCGAGAATGAGCTGGCGCCGTGCGCCCATCGTTTCGGCGCCTTCCTGATAGGCCCTGAGGGAGGCCGAGATCATCTGCCTGGCTTTTTCCCGGGCCGAGGAGGTGCGGCCCTCGGGGGAGTGCCGGAATTTCTCGAGCTGAGTGGCCAGCGTGCTCCCCCCGGAGACGCGCTGGTCGTCGCCGCCCACGACCTGCTGAACCGCATCCAGCGCAGACCTGAAGAGCCGGTCCCATTCCACGGCCGGGTTCCGGTAGGGATGTCGCGGATCGAGCAGCTCCCGGTTCTCGATGAAGAGCAGTGTCTTCACGATCCACTCCGGGATCGACTCGAAACTGGGAAAGATCCTCTCCGGGTAGCGGGCGCTGAACAGGAGCTCGCCCTGGTGATCCAGGATGTTCAACCCCGCCTGGGACTTCTGCCGGTAGCTCGGGAAGATGCCCCAGCCGGTCGCCCGAGCCAGCTCCGGCGAGAAACGGGCCTGGGCATGGATCGAGAAGCCTTTCCCGGTCAATTCTCCGATCATGGCGGGCAGGTACGAGTAACCCAGCCGGTCGTCGTACGGGCCCCCCGGGCCCGGGAAGGAGATCGAATCGCTCGGCCCAGGTTCGAGCCGGTAGGAGAGCTTTTGCGCGAACTGCGAGAAATATCGAGCTTGCAGGCGTGAGGTGCGGAGCTCACCGGCGACGAAGGTCGCCAGAGAGACGCTGACGAGGAGCACCGTAAGCCACAGGACGAGCTGCCGTTTCCAGGACCCTTCTGCGTTTCGCAAATTCGAGGATGCCATTGTCTTCAGTGCTCGAGCACAAGATCCGGATCTCCGGTCCGATGAAGGCCCGCAAGAAGCCCTTGCTGCCCCCTGCGGGAACAGGAGAACGCGAGAGACGGTTCAGCTGGAAGTGTGTCGGGGTCACGCGGTCCAAGACCGCACGCACAATAGCACATCTCGCACTGCCATGCACCCGTTTCGCCGCAAGAAGAAAGAGCGCTGATTCCCGGTCCTCGCGACAAGGGCGGCTTAATAGAATGATCGGAAGAACGGTCGCGGAACTGGAGCTTCCGAGCGGAGATGGCAGTGGCGCGTCCGGGTCCTTATATGAGACATACCCTATTTGGACCCGAGCCCGTTGATGATCTCCGTGAGATGGGCGGTCCACTCGGCGATCCGCTTGCGGTCGGGCCTGTCGCGCCGGTCAGCGCCTAGGAGAAGAGGGGTCCCGAAGCGCGCACAGGAGTGGGAGCGCGTGACGAGCGCGCTCCACACCGATCTGCCCCGGGGGGTGCCGGTCACGCAGGCCGGAAAGACGGGGGCGCCGGAGCGCCACGCGAGGTAGCCGACCCCCAGCGCCGGAGCTTCGAATCCCCGGTCGATGCCGCCCTCCGGGAAGATGCAGAGGATCCTGCCTTCCCGCAAGGCATGGAGGGCCCTGCGCACGGTGCTGACTTCCTGCCGGTTCCGGCGAACCGGAACGCAGTGCATCCAGCGAAAGAGCCATCGCGGTCCCGGGATGGCGTAGTACTCGGCGGCGATCAGATACGAAAGGACCCGTCGCGTCGCGGCGGCCAGGATGAAGGGGTCCACGCTGCTTCGATGGTTGCAGACCAGGATGCCTGGTCCCCGGGGCGGCAACGGGTCCGCGCCGGACCACCCGAACCGATGCACGCGCCTGCAGTAGGAGCGGTTGAGCTTCCAGAGGAAGTGGCTCAGCCGATCTCCGTCGACGCGGACGCGTTTGGGGCTCGTGGCAGGCTCTCGGTCCGCGCTCATCCGGTCTCGCAGGCGTACGGGCGTCGTTAAAAATGGCAGTCTAAATTGCTATCCATAGCGACAGTCCGTTCGATTCGATCTTGCGGATTCAGGAACACCCGAATCATACCTTATCCTATGGCGCTCCTCGGAACAGGCCTCAGGACTTCGCGTGCCTTGCATCTGGGCATTTTTGAACAGCCTATATGAGAGGCTGCCAAAACCCGCTCGGCGCCTGCTGCAGTCTCGAAGAGCGCCCCGGAAGGATCTGCCCCCATTGCGGGGCCTCACGCGGGCGCGCTTCGCCGGGCCGCCGCCGGCTCGGGTCCGACCCCTTCGGATTGCGGAGCCGGCTTCGTCAGCTCGGCAGGGATCGCGGTTATGGGCAGCAGGACGGTGAACACCGTCCCTTCGCCGACCCTGCTCGCCACGCGGATGTCCCCCCCGTGCTTCTTGATGATCCCGAGCGAGACGGAAAGCCCCAGCCCGGTCCCTTTGCCCGGATGCTTCGTGGTGAAGAACGGATCGAAGATGTAAGGCAGCACGTGCTCGGGTATCCCGTCTCCGGTGTCGCGCACGCGCACGGCCAGAAAGCCCGGATCGGACCCCTTGGCCACATCGATTTCCAGGAGCCCTCCTGAGGCCATCGCATCCAGCGCGTTGAGGATGAGATTCAGGAAGACCTGGCTCAGGTGCTGGTGGTCCCCGTAGATGGGCGGAAGGTTGTCCGGCACCCCGAGCCGCACCCGCACCTTCTTGAGCTTGATTTCATTGGAAGCGAGCTGCAGGGTCTCGTCCACCAGCTTGCTCACATCCAGCAGAGCCGACTGCATCTCGCTCTCCCGCGCAAAGTCCAGAAGGTTTCTCACGATGCGTCCGGCCCGCTCCGCCTGCATGGCAAGGTCGTGAATCATGTCCAGCCGCTCCGCATCGCTCAGGGTCCCGAAGTCCTCCTCGAGCATGGCTGCGGTCAGGGTGATGTTGTTGATCGGGTTGTTCAGCTCATGGGCGATGCCGGCCGTGAGCGTACCCACGGCGCGCAGCTTATGGGACCTCACCAGGATGTCGTGCCTGCGGTCAAGCTCTTCCATCATGTGGTTCAGGGCAATGGCCAGGTTGGTGAACTCGTCCCGGAAACGCCGGACCGGCGGGATCGGCGTGAAGTCGCCCTGGGCGATGCGCTCGGTCGCTTGCAGGAGCCGGCTCAGCGGCCCCAGCATCTGCCGGGCCAGAAAGCGTGCGGTGTAGATGATCAAGGGCAGCAGGATCGCCAGGAAGGCCAACGGCAGCCGCTTGAAAAGCTTGAGCATGAGATGGACGGCCTTGCGTTCTTCCTCGGCGAGCTCGAGGGCCTGGGAGACCATCTTCGCCCCGTGCTCCCTGAGCGCCGCCTCGATGTGGGGACGTGCCTGCGGCTCGGGCAGATTCTCCCCGGGCGCTTGCCGGTCCAGAGCCTTCAGGTTTTCCAGGAGCGCCAGGTACTCGGCCTGACGCTGGCCGATGCGCCGGAACTTTTCCTCTCCCACGACCACCTTGAGCTCCGCCTTCCCCGAGCTCAGCAGCTCCGCTGCGTTCTGCACGTGCTCGATGACGTCCTCGAGGTTCGTCCCGTAAAGGAAGTAGTTCTTTTCGAAGCGGCGGGCCTGCTGGATCTCCGTCGTGTAGCGGTCCGCGATGTCGAGGAACCGCAGCTTGGCCTCCAGGCGGTTGAGCGTGACCCAGGCGGTGACCGTCACGCCGGTGCTGAGCAGGAAGAAGAGGAGGAATCCCATCGTCAGCCTGGCGCGGATGCTGAAGCCGGGCCTTTCGAGCAGGGCCCTCTCGACTCGATCCTGGGCCGGTCCCTTGGGCTCGAGCGGAGACTCGCCGCCGGCCGACCCCTGCGCGTCGGGGCCGGACGGAGAGAACCGCTGTGACAGGCTGGTGCGCCGGATATCCTTCATCCGCTCTCGAGCCTCCTTGCGGGTGGACCCGCGGACCCTCTCCGGCGGTCGCTGCGGTCGCGGAACGGCCGCCGCGCCGGAGCTCCACCCGTACTTCGGGGTCAATCCTCCCGGAGCTGGTGTCTCTTCATTTTTCGGTACAGCGAAACGCGGTCGATACCGAGGATCCGGGCGACGCGGGACTTGTTGCGGCCCGCGGTCTGCATGACCCAGTCGATGTAATCCCGTTCCAGCTCCTCGAGCGTGCGCAGCGCCGGGCCGCCCTTGTGGAAGGAAAAGACCTCCATCTCGCGGATGTCGGAGGGCAAGTCTCCCGGTTCGATCGTCTCTTTGGCGGCCAGAGCGCTGGCCCGCTCGACCACGTTTTCCAGCTCGCGCACGTTGCCCGGGTAAGCATATTTCTTCAGCAGATCCATGGCCGCGCCGCTGAAACCGAGCAGGGCCTTGTCGGATTTCCTGGCGATCTTCTGCAGGAAGCAGTCGGCCAGCAGAGGCACGTCCTCTTTCCGTTCCGCCAGGGACGGGAGGCGGACCGGAATCACGTTCAAACGGTAGAAGAGGTCCTGGCGGAACTGTCCGGACTCGATCGCCCTTTTCAGATCCTTGTTGGTCGCGGCGATGATGCGCACGTCGATGGCGACGGGCCGCACGCCGCCCACCCGGATCAGCTCCCGCTCCTGCACGACCCGCAGCAGCTTGGCCTGCATGGGAAGAGGCATGTCTCCGACTTCGTCGAAAAAGATCGTCCCTCCATCGGCGCTCTCCAGCAGGCCCGCCCGAGAGGACAGCGCCCCCGTGAACGCTTCCCGCTCGTGGCCGAACAGCTCGTTGGCCAGCAGCTCCTCGGTGAAGGAGCCGCAGTTGATGGCCAGGAAACGCTTGCAGGACCTCCTGCTCTCCTCGTGAACGGCGCGCGCCACCAGCTCCTTGCCGGTGCCGGATTCGCCCGTGATGAGGATGTTGGCGTCGGCCGCCGCGAACTGGGGGATCATCTTTCGCAAATGGCAGATCGCGGGGCTGCGACCGACGAGGCGCTCGACTCCCCGGACCTCCCCTCTGGCGCCGATGAGCTCCCGCACCTGGTGCCGGAGGCGCGCCTTCTCCAGCGCATTGGCCACCACGCACCGCAGCTCGTCCAGGTTGAAGGGCTTCTGCAGGTAATCGTAAGCCCCCCTCTTCATGGCATGGATCGAAGAGGGGATGGTGGCGTGTCCGGTGAGGATGATGACTTCCGTTTCCGGGGAGGCTCGCTTGGCATGATCCAGCACCTCCAGGCCATCGACTTCTCCCATGACGAGATCGGTCAGGATCAAGTCGAAGCGGTCGGGCCGGATCCTTTCCAGGGCCTGCCTCCCGCCCGATGCCGCCGTGACCTGGTAGCCTTCCTTCTTCAGGGCGCGGACCAGGTTCTTGAGGCCCACCGGATCGTCCTCGACCACGAGGACCCTGCCGTGCCGTGCCGCCGGAGCTGCCGCGGCAGCCGGTGCTGCCGAGTCCGGACCTGACGGCCCTTCCTCCGATCTCCGGATCTGCATCCCGCCCTTGTTCCTCCTGATATCGCAAAAGTACGCGTATGTTGCAAAATGTAACACCTTCCGGCGCAGTGTGCAACAAAGAAATCACCGCTCGGTTGCCATCTGCCTCCAACGGTTCCCGGACAGATCCATGGGTGCCGCCCTTCCGGCCGTTGCGTTCTGCAACAGGACGCGGGCCGGTATGGCGAGCCTCCAGGGCGGCGCAACGGGCCTGCCGTTCTTGCGGATTCAAGACCTTAGCCCGCGTTCGAGGACACTGGTCCGCTTTCTGCAGAGAGCGCCGGTACAGACGCCACCGTCGAAGGCGTGAGGCATGGGTGCAGGGGTGAACAGAACGATCCTGGTCTTGCTCGACGGCCTTCCCGTCCGCAGGGAGGCGATCTCTTACTCCGTGGAGCTGGCCCGGCGCGTGGACGCCAGGATCCAGTTTCTCCTGCTTTCCCGCTGCGCAAGCTCGGAGCCGGTCCGCCCCGGTGCGGAGAGCGCGGAACCGGGCACGCGCATCGACGGCGCCGGGGCAGGGTTCCATGCCGGGGCCTTTCTGGAAGAGATCCGAAGAGCGGGGCTCGAAGCGGAATGGGAGTCCCGTTCAGGCGATGCCGCTTCGGAGCTGCTCAAGTACCTGGCCGAATCTCAGCCCTTCCTCGCCGTCGTGTGGGGCGGCGGCGAAACCTATCTCAGGCAGAAGAAGGCCTTGGTCCGCCATCACTGGCTCGAGCGCGTCCGCGGGCAGATCCAGTGCCCCCTGGTGTTCCCTTCCTTAAAGAAGCAGAGAAGTGAAATTCGGCTCGGCAAGCAGCGCCACGCCTGAAACGTTTGTGCCACCTGTGCAGGAGGAGCCCGGTTCATGCAACTCATCTGCGTCTCTCGAGGAAGTTTTTCGGCAGGAAAGGAGCTGGCGGAGAAGCTGGCGAAAAAGCTCGGCTATCCGTCCATCGGTCGCGAGCAGCTGATCGAGGAGGCGACGCGGGCCGGGATCCAGGTCGGGAAGCTGGAGACGGCGATGATCAAGCCGCATCTGTTCACCGAGCGCCTGGCCAGGGAGAAGGATCATTTTCGAGCCTTCATGACCCGGGCCCTGTGCGAGCGCGCCCTGCAGGGCGACCTGGTTTACCACGGCCGCACCGGGCATCTGTTGCTGCAAGGCGTGGAGAACATCTTCCGGGTGCGGGTCATCGCCGACATGGAGTTCCGCATCCAGTCGGCCATGCGGCGCCTCAACCTGGACTGGGAGAAGAGCCGCAAGTACATCGAAAGCGTGCACGAGGACCGGGCGCGGTGGGTGCGCGAGCTATACGGGGTCCACTGGGATGAAGCGGTGCACTACGACGTGATCGTCAATACCAGCCAGATGAACGTCGACAACGCCAGCTCCGCCATGTGCGCCATGGCCCAGCTTCCCGAATTTCAGCTTGCGCCCGCCTCCCGCAGAGCCTTGGAGGACCTGCTCCTGGCGGCGCAGGTCCGGGTCGCTCTGGCTCAGGCTCCCGCCACGGCGCAGCTGGACGTGAAGGTCCGGTCCCACCAGGGGAACGTGACCATCACCTACCTGCCGCAGCAGAGGAAGTCCCCGGACGAGATCGGCCAGGTGGCGCGCACCGTCGCGGGGATTCGGCAACTGACCTGCACGCCGGCGAGCACCAACCTGCTCTGGATCGAAGAGCAGTACAGCCCGGAATCCGACTCGTTCCGGCAGGTGGTGGAAATCGCATCCAAGTGGGGCTCCGCGGTCGAGCTGCTGCGCGTCGTGTCCCAGGCCGAGGATGCCGCGGAGGAACCCCCTGGAGGGGCCGTGGGCCGGGTGGAAGCCAGGGCGTCTGTTCTTGCCCCGCCCGGGACACCCGCTTACAACGGCGGCATCGAAGACGATCTGCCCGACCCCGGGCCGGCGGAGGAAGACGGCGGCCTGAGCGCGACCACCATGGAATTGACCCGCGTCGGCATCGCCGGAGGCTCGCGGGTGATCCGCGGGGGTCAGGAGAAGATCCTCGCTGCCCTGGACCGGACCATCCCGTACAGCCTCATCGTCGTGGGGCCTCTGTTCCGCGCCAAAGGACACGCGGCACAGACCCGCATGACCCGAGAGCTGAGCAGCTCCCTCGAGGAGCAGCTCAAGGCGCCGGCCGTGTCGCCGCAGGACCTGCAGCAGTACCTGTTCGGACCCCGGGAGCTGATCAAGCTGGCCGCGTGCCTGGGGGCTTCGGCGTTGCTCTTCTGGCTGGTCATGGCCAACCAGGAATCGATCCTGCGCTTCCTGACGCCCGAGGCCGTGCCGGCCAAGGTCTTGTCCGCATCGGTGCTCGCGGTTTTCGTATCTCTGTTCGCGTACCTGTACGGGACCGCGAGCGGATTGCTTCTGAAGCTGTTCAAGTTCGAATAGGAGCCGGCCGGCGGCCGCCGGCGTCACGTTGCGAGCGCCTCATCCGGATTCCGGAAACGAGCAGAAGAAGGAGAAACATCCATGCACGGAGCCTTCGGCGAGCTGTTCATTCAGCTCGACTTCTGGGTGGCCGTCCAGGTCGTGGTCCTGGGTTTCATCGGCGGCATTCTGAGCGGCTTCATCGGCAGCGGCGGGGCTTTCTTCATGACGCCCGGCATGATGAATCTCGGCGTCAACGGGGTCGTGGCCGTGGCGAGCAACATCACGCACAAGTTCGGCAAGGCCATGATGGGGTCCCGCAAGCACGGGGAAATGGGGAACGTGGACCGGAAGCTGGGCGTCTTCCTGGTGCTGACATCCTTTGCCGGCATCCGCCTGGCCGTCTGGATCAACAGCCGGCTGTTCGAGGGGGCCGGCGACGGCCACGGGCCGTCCGGCAGCGCGGCCGCCGACCTCTATATCAGCGCGGTCTTCGTCTCCGTGCTGACCCTGGTGGCCATCTCCATGCTGCGGGACGCCCTGCGCACCGGCAGCGGGCCGGGCGGCGCCGGGCCGTCGCGCAACATCTCCAAGTTCCTCGGCAGGATGCGCCTGTATCCTTTCATCCATTTTCCGGTGGCGGACGTCAAAGTCTCCCTCTGGATCCTGCTCCTGGTCGGCCTGGCGACCGGTTATCTTGCCGGGACCATCGGGGTCGGCGGGTTCATCGGCGTGCCGGCCATGATCTACGTCTTCGGCGTCCCGACCACGGTCGCCGCCGGCACAGAGCTGTTCCTGGCCATGTTCATGGGCGCTTTCGGCGCGCTCAACTACGCCTACGCGGGGTACGTCGATCTGCGCCTGACGCTCCTGCTCTATCTGGGATCTCTTCTCGGCCTCTACCTGGGCGTGTACGGGACCAAGGTCGTTCGGGAAGTGATGATCCGGATCGTCACCGGAGGCATCATCCTGCTGTGCGTGGCGAGCCGCGGCATCGCCATCCCCATGTATCTGCGGCAGCTCGGATGGGTCGACATGGACCCTGCGTGGGACCCCTTCTTCAACGGAGCCAGCAAGCTCCTGCTGTTTGCCAGCGGTTTGTCCGGCGCGGGCGTCATTCTCTTTCACGTCCTGCGCGCCTACCGCCAGAGGAGCCGGGTCCGGGCTTCTCTCACCGCGGCCGGCGCGCCGGTGTACGGGACGGTCGGGACCGTGTCATGAGCATCTGGAGCGCCGGCACTTCGTACCGAGGCGAGAGATCCTCGCCGCTGCGGGCGGACCGGAAGACCCTTCGCTTCCGGCGCCTGGTGGAGCGCCACCTCGAGCTCCTCCGTCTGCTGGCGGATATCGAAGAAAAGCAGACCGGCGAGTACATCCTGGACCGGCAGTACATCGAGGCCCAGATCGATCGAGCTTATGAGCTCGGCCGCCAGATCGTCTACGACATGCAGGTGATCCGCGACGCGCGCTCGGAAGAGCCGTACGTCGAGCTTGACCGCCTGCACGCGGCTTCTTTGCAGATCCTGCGCCGCGCGGAAGGGGATGCCCGCGAGCACCACGGGGCTGCCGCACGGGGCGAGCATGCGCCCGAGTGGGAAGTGCAGGCCCTGCAGTCGATCTATCATGACCTGGCGGCCGGCAGCCCGGAAACTCCGAGCGACGGAGGCGAGGGCTTTCAGGGAGAGCGTCACGGAGACCGATCCCTGGCCGGGTTGACCGCCTGGGCCCACGACCGGGCCGGAGAGTCGATGCGCGATGAGCTCCTGTCTCGTGCGGGCGGGCAGGCACTGGATCTGTCTCTGTCCGGCGGAACGGAGCCCGCCCTGCGCCTGTTTCTGCTGCAGAGCGCGGAAGGAGCCAGGGATATGCTGCGCGAGGACCCGGCCCGCCCGCAGCATGCGCGCGATGGGCCAGGTCCTCTGCGGATGTACCATTCCCTTGTGGAAGGGATCGGGATCGGGTTGAAGACGGCCGGCAAGTCCGGCCTGCTCACACTGCAGGAAAGCCGGAGCAAGCGGGAAGGCTCAGTGGTTGCCCGCTTGCGTCCCCGTCTTTACCTGTCCGATTCCGCGCTCCTCCTGGGCATGCCCTCCGGGTTCCCCCTGCGCCTGGCTCTATGCTGCCTGTCCCCGCAGGAGTCCGAGAATCTTTTCTACCTTCTCTTTCTCGGCGACCTCCCTTTGCAGACCCCGGGCAGCCCCCCGCCGGCCCCTTTTGTGCACCGGCGGTCTCCGCATCTCGCCTGCCTGGGCCGCATCTCGGACGGCTGGATGTTCGGGGAAAACCGGCTTTCCGCTCCTCTGATCGAGGAAAGAATCCGTGTGCTGGGCTATCTTCTGTCCGAATGGCTTGCGCTTCCCGCGGAAGAGCTCGCGCGGGAGGGCGCGGGCCGCTGGCTGGAGGGCGAGCTCGGCATCTTCCTGAGACAGAACGCGCCGCGCGATCACGCGGGAAAGGAGTGAAGAATGCAACCGCCCGTGCAGGTCATGGTCGTGGATGACGAGCCGATCGTGGGCAAGAGGCTCAAACCGGCCCTGGAAAAGAGCGGGTACGAGGTGGAGGTACATGAAAACGGGACAGGCGCCCTCAAGCGCCTGGGCGAGAAGCGCTTCGACATCGTGGTGACCGACGTGCGCATGGAAGACGTGGACGGGATCCAGGTGCTGGAGCACGTGCTGGCCAGCTCGGATCGAACCAAGGTGATCATCATCACCGGGTACGCGACGGTCGAGGTCGCGCGCGAGGCCCTGGCCAAGGGGGCGTTCGACTTCATCGCCAAGCCGTTCAAGCCCAACGACCTCAGGGCGATCATCGAGAAGGCCGCCGAGGCCCTCCGGGCCGACCGCAGCCGGGAGCAGCCGCCCGGCTCCTCGCCTAAAACCTAAAACCCGAAACCTGAAACCCGGGGAGAGGGCATGTCTTTCGGTTTCCTGAGACCGCCTGGAGCGCGGGAGGACGGGGCCGGGGTCTCGGTCCGCCACTCCTATGAATCTCTGCGCAGCCTCTTGAACCGCAACACGCTCCTGCTGGAGCGCATGGCCGAGCTGGAAGCGGACCTCCGCTTCTCGCTGCCGGAAAGCCCCCACGTGCACGGCAGGATCCGCCGCCTGGCCGACGAGGTCCTGCTCCTGGTAGAAGACCTGAACGTGCTGGCCCGCGACCGCTTCAAGGACGCCTACCGTGCCTACGCGCGGATCCGCTCCGTGCTGGCGCGCGATCTCGAGACCCTGGCCGCCGGGCGCAAGGCCCGTCCTCTCGTCCTGCCGCTGGAAGGCGCATCCCAGGCCCCCCCGGACCTGATCGGAGAAAAAGCCGCTCATCTCGCCCGCATCCTGGGCCCTTACCCCGAGCTCGTTCCGCCCGGCTTCGTCGTCACCACGGCAGCCTACTGGCAGCTTCTTCACGCCGGAGAGCTTCTGCCGGCGCTCCTGCCGATTTTCAAGGAGCTGGACGTGATCCGGGATCCCGACCTCTTGCGCGGCCGCCTCGAAGAGGTGCGGCGGGCGATTCGCACGGCTCCCTGGCCCGCGCGCATCCGGGAGGAGATCCTGGAGCAGGCGGCGCGCAGGCGTGCCCCCCAGGGTTGGGCGGTCCGCTCCAGCGCGGCGGGAGAAGACGGCCGCTATTCCTTTGCCGGCCAGTTCACCAGCCTGCTTCACGTGCCGGAGACGGAGCTGCCTTCCGCTTACCGGAGAGTGGTCCAGAGCCGCTTCGAAGAACGGGCCGTGGCCTACCGCAAGGCTCTCGACCTCGAAGAGATCGAAACCCCCATGGCCGTCCTGTTCCTGGCCATGGTCCCGGCACGGAGCGCGGGCGTCGTGTACACGCGGGATCCGGGAAGCAGGGATGCGGACCGCATGATCGTGCAGGCCGTGTGGGGACTCGCAGAGGGCCTGGTGACGGGAAGAATGGAGGCGGACCAATATGTCCTGACCCGATCGGACCCGTTGCGCGTTCTCGAAGAGCGCATCGTACCCAAGCCCCGCGGGATCGGCCCGGCGCCGCAAGGAGGCACCCGGGAAGAGGCGATCCCGCCGGAGCGGGCGCTCGCGCCGACCCTGGGGCGCAGGGAGCTGGGCCGGATCCGTGAGATCGCGCGTTCTCTCGAGGCGCTGTTCCGGGCGCCCCTGGACATCGAATGGGCGATGGAGCCTTCGGGAGCGATCCGGGTGGTGCAAGCGCGCCCGCTGGTGTTCGAAGGAGTGGGCGTGGCCGTTTCAGCGGAACGGTCCGATGCCGCCAAGCCTCTGCTGGAGGGAGGAACGACGATCCAGGCAGGAAGGGCTGCGGGGCCCGCCGTCTGCGCCGGCGCGGGCCGGCTCCCCGGCAAGGTTCCGGAACGCGCCATTCTGGTCCTGCCGGCCGCCACGCCGGAGATCTCCACGCTCCTGCCGTTCCTCGCGGGATGCATCGCCGAGATGGGCAACCCGGCAGGCCACGCTGCCACACTGCTGCGCGAGTGGAGGATTCCCAGCCTCTTCGGCTTGCCGGGAGCGCTGCGGCTCCTGGAGAACGGCATGCCGATCGCGCTCGATGCGACGAACCGCAGGGTCCACGAGGGCTGCCCCTGGCCGGAGCTGCAAGCAGAGAAGCCCGAGCCGCGCGCTGCGGCCGCCAAGCCCTCCGCCGCGCCGGGGCCCTTCGGAGAGCCGGTCTTTGCCCTTCATCTGAGCGACCCGGAATCTGCGCGCTTCCGCCCTGAAGGGTGCGCC
Source organism: bacterium (assembly GCA_040756235.1). Taxonomy (GTDB): domain Bacteria; phylum Desulfobacterota; class DSWW01; order DSWW01; family DSWW01; genus JBFLZG01. The sequence goes on from JBFLZG010000134.1 coordinate 30,443, forward strand.
TCTCTGCATGACCTCATCCGTTTGGTGCACGAGAAGGCGGTCGAGGCTTTGTTCGAGCTGGGGGACGCCCAGGCCGGCAGCCGCATGCGGGGCGGCAAACGGCTGGCCTCGGAGATCCCCCTGCCCCTCGTGGTCCTGGACCTGGGCGGCGCCATCGAGCCTGAGGCCGAGAAGCAGAAGACCGTCCAGGCCGCGCAGATCCGTTCCGTACCTTTCCAGGCCCTGTGGCGCGGCGTGACCGATCCGCGCGTGAGCTGGGCGGGCCGGCAGCAGGTCAGCATGCGGGGCTTCGGCTCCGTGCTCGTCTCGGCCATGGCGGGCGGCGGCGCCGGCCGGCGCATGGGCGAGCGGAACTACCTGCTGGTCGCGCCGGATTACCTGAACCTGAACGCCCGCCTCGCCTACCATTTTGCCATGGTCGACGCCCTGGTGGGGGAAAGCCCGGACAACAACTTCGTGAATTTCCGGTTTCGCGGGGGAGGCGCGCGCGCGGACCGCAGGGAGTTGCGCGCCCGGTTTCTCTTCGAGGTCCTGCTGCGTTCCGGATTCGCCGCCGACCGCCGGGGAGACCTCGTCACCGCCTGGTTGCGGCGCTATCCGCGCAGCCGGTCGGAGGAAGCTCTTGCCTTGCTCGGCAGGCTGATGTCCTGCTCCCGGCAGCTGGACATGCTGATCGGCCATCTGCGGGCCGCCCATGAGTATGCGGAGCGGTTTCTGGCCGGCGACTACGCCGCCTTCCGGTGATCCGAGCTTCGTGCGGAGCATGCACGGCGGTGCGCCGCAGATTTTGCACCCATTCGAAGCCGACTTCCCGCCGCTCTCCTTGATCCTCCGAACCTGATCTGAAACAATCTAGAGGCAACCTTCCCCAGAGAGCGTCCTGCCTTGGCCGGGCGTCCGAACGGAAAAGGATCAACCTCTGTGGTCAAGCCGAAACCGGTGCGCAAAGGTCCGAGGCGATCTGACAGGCCTGAGGACAGGAGCCGGAGAAAACAGACGCTGCCGGGCAGCCTGGACGGGCCGACGGAGATCATCCTGGAGAGCATCTCCGACGGCGTCTTCACGGTGGACGGCGATTGGCGCATCACCTCCTTCAACCGTGCCGCGGAGGAGATCACCGGAATCCCGCGCGCGGAGGCCATCGGCCGGCACTGCTCCGAGGTCTTCAAGTCCAGCATGTGCGAGGGAGACTGCGCGCTCGGCCAGACCATGGAAACCGCTGTCCCGATGATCAACAAGCAGGCGTTCATCGTCGACGTGCGCGGCCGGCGCATTCCGATCAGCGTGTCCACGGCCCTGCTGCGGAGCGCGCAGGGCAAGGTCATCGGCGGCGCGGAGACCTTTCGCGACCTGAGCCTGGTCGAGGAGCTCCGCAAGGAGCTCTTCGGGCGGTTCCAGGTCGGCGACATGATCAGCCGCAGCGCCGCCATGCGCAAGATCTTCGACGTGCTCCCGCAGCTGGCCGCGAGCGACAGCACGGTCCTCATCCAGGGGGAGACCGGGACCGGAAAGGAGCTGCTCGCCCGGGCGATTCAGGCTCTGGGCCCGAGGCGCGACAAGCCGTTCGTGGCGGTCAATTGCGGCGCGCTGCCCGACACCTTGCTCGAATCCGAGCTGTTCGGCTATAAGGCGGGCGCCTTCACCGGCGCGGCCAGGGACAAGCCCGGCCGCTTCGCCCTGGCGGAGCACGGGATTTTGTTCCTGGACGAGATCGGCGAGGTCAGCCCGGCCCTGCAGGTGCGGCTCCTCCGGGTGCTGCAGGACAAGACCTACGAGCCTCTGGGCGGCACGAAGTCCATTGCGGCCGACGTGCGAATCATCGCCGCGACCAACCGGGACCTCGCGACTCTGGTCAGGAAGGGCGCGTTCCGCCAGGATCTTTTCTACCGGATCAACGTGATCCGCATTGATCTGCCCCCCCTGCGCAGGCGCAGGGAGGACGTCCCTCTCCTGATCGACCACTTCGTCGCCCGCTTCAACCGGCTGCAGGGGCGGACCGTCTCCGGTGTGAGCCCGGAGGTTCTCGCCTTCCTCACGGCGCACGATTATCCAGGCAACGTGCGGGAGCTGGAGAATCTCATCGAGCGGGCCTTCGTGCTCTGCGACGGCGACTGCATCGAGGTGCGGCACCTGCCCGAAGACTTCGTCCCCCCCGCGCCGGCGCCCGCGCTGCGGGGGTCCGGCCGGCTGCGGACGACCGTAAAGACCATCGAGAGCCAGGCCATCCGCGAGGCGCTCAGGCGCAACCGCAACAACCGCCTGGCCGCCGCCCGGGACCTGGGGATGCACAAGAGCACTCTGTTTCGCAAGATGAGGGCCTTGGGCATGGCCCTGCCGGATCAAGACGGCCGCTCCGGCATGAAACGGGCGAAGTAGATTCCGGCGCCAAACGGGCGGCTCGAGCGGTCTCATACGGCCGGATCCGCTGTTCATCGACAGCCTCTCTGAAGGGAGCGCCGGAATGGACTCCAACCTCGGGAAGCAGGTCCTCAAGGCCCAGCGCGACGAAATCACCTATCACCACATTTACCAGGGGCTCGCCCGGCATACGAAGGACGAGGCAAACCGGGGCGTGCTCCTGCAGATCGCAGCGGATGAGCTCGCCCACTACGGGTACTTGAGGAAGCTCACAGGCAGGGATACAGCCCCGAGGCGCTTGCAGGCTGCCGCCTACGTCCTGCTCATCCGGCTCTTCGGCCTGACCTTCGGCATCAAGCTCGCGGAGCGGGCCGAGGGGGCTGCCCAGCGAGCCTACCGGGAGCTGAAGAAGTCGGACCCGGACATCGACCGGATCCTGGCGGAAGAGGAGCGCCATGAGGAGGGGCTCATCCGCATGGTGAACGAGGAGCGCCTGACCTACGTGAGCTCGATGGTGCTCGGCCTGAACGACGCCCTGGTGGAGCTGACCGGCGCGCTCGCCGGGTTCACGCTGGCCCTTCAGCGGACCGAGCTCATCGCCATGGTAGGGCTGGTCACCGGAATCGCGGCCTCCATGTCGATGGCAGCCTCCGAGTACCTGTCCACGAAGCAGGAGGAGACCCGGAAGGATCCTTTCAAGGCGAGCCTGTACACGGGGTCCGCCTACGTCTGCGCCGTGCTCTTCCTGATTGCGCCGTACCTTGTCTTTTCCAATGTCTTCATGTGCCTGGCCGTGGCCGTGGGCAACGCGCTGCTCGTCATCCTGGTTTTCACCTTCTATGTCTCGGTGGCAAAGGAGCTGCCCTTTGGCCGGAGGTTCTTCGAGATGGCCTCGATCAGCCTCGGGATCGCCGTCGTCAACTTCTTTCTCGGCCTGGCGATCCGCGAGGTCTTCGGCGTGGAGGTCTGAGGCGTCTGGCAGCGGAGTCGACAAGGGCGGCAAGGAACATTGACAGCCGGTCTCGAATTCCATACGCTTCGCCCATGATCGAGCCGCACGCAGCGGCTCGAAGGGCGGAGAAACCCTCCTGATGTCGTGAACCCGTGCTCCTGCTCGAATCGGGCTGGAGCCGGGGTAAGCCGGAAGAGAGCCACGAAGGACTCGAGCGACGCGAAGTCGGTCCTTCGTGGCTTTTTTGTTGCCGGCAACTCGTTGAGAGGGTGTCGAAAAGCACCCTCTACGCCTCTTCGGCGAGGCCGGTCTGAAGAATGATTTCCTGCGGGAGAACGGCCAAAGGTGCTCAAAGATGTGTGAGACCAATGCGTACCTCTATCGAGACGGAAAAGAGGAGTTGGTGCTGCAGGACGTGAACACCGTCGAGCCCGTGGAGGAAGGAGGCTACCGGCTCGTCAATATTTTCGGAGATCAAAAGACGGTGTTGGGCCGAATCAGGCGGATGAGTCTGGTGGACCACCGGATCGTGTTCGAGGAATGACTCCTCGGCCAGCCCTTCTGGTGACGGCGCAAGAGCATCGCGAGCGCGTCGCCCTTTAAGCAGGTGCTCGGTAGACAGCGACGCGCGGGTCCCACATCACGCCCGGCAATGCGGAAACGTCAGGGGCACTCTTCTGGACTTCGAACAGCAGGGTCCCTCTGTCAAAGCGAATGCGCATGAAGGTTCTGGACAAGACTCACTGCGGGGAATGTGGAGATGCGGTTACACCAGGAGAGATAGACTCAGGAGAATGGTCTAAGTGAAGGAAGGACGAAGTCAGCATCCTCGACGCCGGATCAGATCTTGCCGAGTTTGATTATTCTGTTAGAATAATCCTGTCAGAATAATCCTGACTGGGAGGGCTCAGGTCATGCGTGACAGCAGGTCTCTGAATCCGTTCACCCTCGGCATCATTTCCCCGGATCAGGAATTTTGCGACCGCGAGAAGGAGATCGAGGAACTTACCCGCCATGCCCTTAACTGCACCCATGTGGTGATTTTCTCGCCCAGACGCTATGGAAAAACATCGCTCGTCAAACAGGTGATGGCAAGAGCCTCCGCACAGGGGGGCCTGACGGTCTATGTGGATTGCTTTTCCGTGATCGCCAAGGAGGATCTGGTCCAGAAGTTCACCTCGGCCGTCATCGCCTCAATGGGCAAGAACGTTGTTGAGGGGGATATTCTGCAGAAGACGGCAAAGCTGTTCAAACGCATCATTCCGTCCCTGGACATAAGGCCGGACGGCGTCTCGATTTCCGCCAAGTACGATCCAGCCACTGCCTTCCCTTGCCTGATAGAGGATATCTTTAACGGGATTGCCAGGCATCTGCGTTCGAAGAAGACCCAATGCCTGCTCGTTTTCGATGAGTTTCAGGAAATATCCGAGCTCAAAGAAAGCAAGCAGGTGGAGGGCCTTCTGAGAGAGCAGGTGCAGGCCGTATCCGATGTGGCGTGCTTCTTCGTGGGGAGCAGAAGGCGGATTCTGCGGTCCATGTTCAATGATCGGAAGAGGCCGTTCTTTAAACTGGCCTTTAACTACCCCCTGGAGAAGATCTCCAGAGAGGAACTTGCGAACCATATCGTGAAACTGTTCGCGAAGACCCGGAAGACTTGTCCTTTGACGCTGGCCGGTGACCTTTATGACCACGTAGAAGGAAATACTTATTATGTGCGAAAGCTCTCCCACCTGCTCTGGGACATGACGGAAAAAGAGGCCACCCCCGAATTGTTAAACGCTGCGAAACCCGAACTTCTGGACGCGGAAAGCCTGGACCTCCAAGGCGTCTTTGCCGGGCTTTTGATGGGGGAGAAGAAGTTGGCAATGGCCCTGGCCAAAGAGCCTACCGGCAAGCCATACGCCATGGACTATCTGAAGAAGCACAATCTCTCGCCAGGGGGCCTGCAGAAGAGCATGAAATCTCTTCAGGGGAAAGACATCGTCGAACAGGATCACGAAGGTACCTACAGGTTGACAGATCCCCTCTTGGGCCGGTGGTGCCGGGCTCAAAGTATGATGTGATGGTCTCCGGGAAGCGCTACGGCTTCGAGTTCAAGTACGCGGATGCGCCGAGCCGGACCCGCTCCATGCAGAGAGCCCTCGAGGATCTGCACGAGAGGATATCCGTGATTCCCCTCGCTTCGGTCCTGGGTCTGGCACAGCCTGCCTCGAATCCGAGCTTCACGCGCTGCCTCATGGCTTCCGTGTCGCGGAGGCGGCCCAGCGCCCAGGCCATCAGTTGTTCACGTTCACCAGGGCTCTCATGGGAAAAGGGAGCTTCCCGTTCCACAAGATGGACTGCATGCTCTTCCCCCTGTCCGGGCGCCGGGACCGGCGATCGAGGAGCCGCGGGTTCTCGGCGCCGGGGCGCATGGCCGGGTCACGGCTTTTCGTTCCGCCAGCCGGGCAAGATGCTGCCGGGTACTCATGTCTTCCTGCAAGGGCGGTGAGATATTGAAATTCCGGCCGGATTTACAGCAAATCCGAAAAGACCGGAACGACGGGGACGGAGCTGATTGCACCGTTCCACCTTCCCGCGCGGGCCCCTCGCCCCGGCGGGAGTACGTTGCCGGGGGCGCACGAGCAGAAAGGGGAGGTTTCGTGAGCGTCGCAGAGATGGAGCCGCTTGCTCGAGAGGTCAAGGAATCCGCCCTGCGGGGGAACCTGTGCAGCCAGATCGTGCTGGACGTCGGGCTGCGCCATCTGGGGTTGGCGAGCGAGGAGGTGGTACGGGCGGTCAGAGGCCTGGTCGGGGGCGCAGGGCATGATGGGCGCCACCTGCGGCGCCTTGACGGCCGCGGCCTGCCTGATCGCGTTCGGCGGCCACGGCCGCATCGATCGGGACCGCGTCTACATGCTCATCCAGGAGCTCGAGGAGCGGTTCAATGAGGAGCTGGTCTCCCAGTACCCGGGCAATCACTGCGACGATCTGCTGGAGTCCGATCCGGAAAAGGTACCTACGCAGATTTGCCCGCCGGTGATCGCAGGAGCGATCCGGATCGCGCTGGAGCTCCTGGAGGGCGAAGGGCTGGAGATCACGGCCTGATAGCTCATGTCGTCCGCCTCGACGAAGAGAAAGTACGCGCACCTGCCAAACCGCGGGTCGAGCATGGCGTCCAAGCGAGGCTCCGCAGCGGTCACTGCAACCTTCATGGAAAACCCCTTTCTTTGTGCGCGTCGCCGGAGCGGCCGCAGCGCGGAAGGCCGCCCCGGAAGCGTTCCGGTCTTGCAGCCCCTAGTCTTGCCGGGTTCCCTTGGCCTCGAGCGCCTCGATGCGCTGGCGGATTCCTGCGAGCGCGTCTTCGAAGTACTCGGCCCGGCCCTTCAGTCCGTCCAGCTCCTGCTCCCGGGTCAGGTAAGGAGCGAAGGGACGGACATACGAGGTCGGGTAGGCCGGTTCTGCGAGTCCGGGCCACCCCAAGCCGGCACGCTGCCAGCCGGTCAATCCGGTCGCGTAGTACCAGTTGCGGCGGCCTCTACCGCCCCTGCCGCCGCGCCCGCGCCCCCATCCCCCGTATCCGAGCCCGGGCATGGGATTCCAGGAGCCGGGAGCCGGGAACCCGGCGCAATAGCCTGCAGCTCTGCCTGTCATGGGACCCCAGCCGAAGGGGCCTGTGCGATCTCCGCCTGGCATCTTCTATCTCCTTTCTGGTTTGCTGTTTCTTCCCTGTGGCAAGTCTCAGCCCGTCTGATGGCTCCGAGGAGCCCGAGCCGAGCCGGACCGGTCTCTTCATACTTCGCCCTGTTACCCTCGGCTGCCGCTCCGCTGCCTTCCTCCATGGAATCGCCGGCGCCTGCCCCGGCAGCCCGGCATGAGGAATGGCCGCTGCCCCAGTCGGCCCTCCAGGAAAGCTGCGAGCACGTGCTCCACTTCCCCGCAGGTGTGTGGTATCACCTCGATTCCGGCATGGACGAGAGCCATCTCGAGGGGCCAGGAGATGGCGCCGCAGATGAGCACATCCGTTCCCGTCTCGGCCAGTCGCCAGGCTCGAGCCTGAGGCTCGTCCGCCTCGAGTCTCACGTGCGCCTGGCGCCGCTTCCCTTCCCCTTCGAGGTCGACCAGGAGCAGGTTGGTTGCGACATCGAAGACCGGGGATACGCGTCCATGCCAGTGAGGGATTGCGACTCTCATGCTTCCACCCGGGAGCATTTGCCGTGCCAGAAACGACTTGCCTCGTCTTCGCGGCCCTGCGGCCCCGGCACGCGGCGACGAATCCGTGCTCAAACCTGTGCGCTCCGGCCCTTTTCCACCGCCACGATTCTCCGTGGACCGATCCGCCGCGGGAACGATGGCTCTTGATGCACGTTGGCATTTTGCTACTCTATAGACAGGAAATGATTGCATAATGCCCGGGTGGCAGGGTGACTTGTAAGGAGCTTTCCCGTGACGGAAAACCAGGATCCGAGACACAGGGAGATCACGATTCTCGATTCCGTGAACGAGGGCGTCTTCACGGTCGACCCGGAGTGGCGGATCACCGCTTTCAACAAGGCAGCCGAACGGATCACGGGGGTGCCGCGCGAGCACGCGATCGGACGCTCCTGCTGCGACGTGTTCCACGCCGACATCTGCGAGAGGGACTGTGCGCTCCGGCGCACCCTGGCGAGCGGAAAACCGATCGTGAATGCGACGGCGCACATCGTGGACCACTCGGGGCGGCGCGTGCCGATCCGCATCTCCACCGCCTTGCTCAGGGACCGGCAAGGCGAGGTGGCCGGCGGAGTGGAGACCTTCCAGGACCTCACGCAGGTCGAACAGCTCCAGAAGGAGCTCGAGGGCCGATACACTTTCGAGGACATCGTGGGCCGGAGCCCGGGCATGATGCGGCTGTTCGAGGTTCTGCCGCAGATTTCGGCCAGCCCCAGCACCGTTCTGATCGAGGGCCCCAGCGGCACGGGCAAAGAGCTTTTTGCCCGCGCCATCCACAACCTTTCGTCAAGAAGAAGGAAACCCTTCATCGCGGTCAACTGCGCGGCTTTGCCCGACACCCTGCTGGAGAGCGAGCTTTTCGGCCATAAGGCCGGCGCCTTCACGGACGCCAAACGGGACAAGCCCGGGCGATTCGAGCGCGCTCAAGGCGGGACGATCTTCCTGGACGAGGTGGGCGACATCGCGCCTGCCATGCAGGCACGCCTGCTCCGTGTGCTTCAGGAGAGGGTCGTGGAGCCCCTCGGGGGAGTGAAGTCGATCCCCGTGGACGTCCGCGTCGTGGCCGCGACCAACAAGGACCTGGCCGAGCTGGTGCGGACCGGCAGGTTCCGCAGCGACCTGTATTACCGCATCCGTGTGGTGCATCTGCGACTGCCGGCCCTGCGCGACCGCCGCGAGGACATTCCGATCCTGATCCGCCACCTGATCGCGAAGTTCAACCGGCTCCAGGACAAGGACATCGCCGACGTCTCGGACGACGTGATGGCGTGCCTCATGGAGCACGACTATCCGGGCAATGTGCGGGAGCTGGAGAACATCATCGAGCAGGCCTTCGTCCTCTGCCCGGGCGGCCTGATCGGGCTGAGCCACCTGCCGCCGGAGCTGCGCCCGGTCGCCCCGGCGAGCCCCGGCCGCTCGCAGCCGATGACCCTCCAGGCCATGGAGAAGTTCCTGATCACGGAAACGCTGCGGCGATGCGGGGGCAACCGGAAGCAGGCGGCCCGGGACCTCGGTATCGACCCGAGCACGCTCTACCGGAAGCTCCGGGACCTCCGGATCGAGCCGCCCGAGAGGGACGGCCGAAGCCGGCGGCGAAACTGATCTCGCCCTTGGCCGATCGGCCGCACCCGGCTGCAGTGGTGCCGTTGCGAGCCCGCTGAAACACGGAGAAGATCGGGCTGCCGGGATGTCCAGGCATGCGGCTTGCTCTCTTGTCCGAGCGGTCGAGGGTGGCGTCCCATTGCGGGCAGGCGTGCACGGACTCGCGGGGGGCTGCAACCCTCGGAAGGAGAGGAGTCATCATGCCGGGATTCGATGGAAAAGGACCGAGGGGGCTGGGCCCGATGAGCGGCCGCGGCCATGGATTCTGCATGCTCAAGATCCAGCCCGGATCGCCTGAGCCGGTGACGGGGTTCGCCGGGCTGGCCGGCTGGCCGGTCGGCCGTGAGGGGGAGCTCGTTCAGTTGCGGGCGCAGGCGTTGGAGATCAGGGCGATGCTCGAAGCGATCGAGCGCCGCATCGAGGCCCTGCGCAAGGACCGGCCCCCTTCTCGAGCGCATCGTCAGCCGGAATGACGCTCGAATGAAGGAGCAGGACACACGTCTCAAGGGGCGCGGTCGATCGAGCCGCCGAGGCTTGGCGGCCAGCCCGGAGGGACCAGGAGCTGCACCTCGACCGTCTCGCCGGCCGCCGCTATGCGGCCGATCCGTCCCGGCGTGAGCAAGTCCCCTTTCCTGCCTACCGTCGAGCCTCTCCGGATATCCGAGCCCCGGGGAAGCACGTTCCGGCCGGCATCCACGGGGACCGCGACCTTCACGCGTGCGGTCGCCTCTTCCGCGTGCTCGGCGCCGACCACGGCATCGGCGCCTGCCGGGAGTGCGGCGCCGCTCGTGATCCTCACCGCGGTGCCGGGCACGACCTCCAGGGCCCCGACGACTTCCCCGGCCACCGCGCTTCCCGAAATGCGCAGCACCGCAGGCAGCCCCGGGCCTGCCCGGGCCGTGTCCCCGGAGCGCACGGCGAAACCGTCCTTGAGGGAAGCGTTCACCGAAGGGCTGTCCACGCGTGCCTGCACGCCCCGGCAGAGGACCCGATAGAGGGCGCGCTCGAGCGGCAGGCTCTCGGACGGCAGGACCGGCTCCCGGACCTGGCGCCGGGCCCGTTCGAGGCCGATCAGAGCGGACGGCTTGCGCAGGGGGCCCGGGCCGGCGGCAGCCTTACTTGCCTTTCCAGACCGGCTTCCGTTTGGCGAGGAACGCATCCACGCCCTCCCGCGCGTCCTCGGAGGTGCAAAGGTCGGCAAAGACGTCGCTGCTGTGCTCGAAGCGGCGGGCGAACGGCAGGTCGAGCATCCGGTAGTAGAACTGCTTGCCGAGCTTGACCGCCAGGGGGCTCTTGGAAAGGAGCTTTTCGGCAAAAGTCAGGGTCTCGGCCTCCAGTTTTTCGAGCGGCACCACGCGGTTGACCAGCCCGAGACTCTGCGCCTCGGCGCTATCGATCATGTCGCCGCAGAGCAGCATCTCCAGCGATTTCTTTTTCCCCACGCCGTAGCTGATCGGGATGATGGGTCCGGTGCAGAGGAGACCCACGTTGATGGCCGTGGTGCCGATCTTCGTCCCTTCCGCCACAATGGCGAAGTCCGCCGCGGCGAGGAGACCGGCGCCGTTCGCCACGGCATAGCCGTGCACCATGGCGATGACCGGCTTGGACATCGAGGCCACGGTCAGGTGCATATCGTCCATGCGCGAGATCCAGTCCTTGTACTCCTGCCGCGACTTCCCGGGGAACTCCGCGACGTCGATGCCGGTCGAGAACGCCTTCCCTTCGCCCTTGACGATCACGACCGCAACCCTGTCGTCCTCGTCCAGCTGGCGCAGGCCCAGGTTGAGCTCTCGAGCCAGCTGCGAGCTGAACGTGTTGAACTTCTGCGGGCGGTTCAGGGACAGGATGCCTAAGCGATCCCTGACTTCCAGAAGAATGGTTTCATACGCCATGAGTCCTCCTGTGCGCTGAATCGTTCACGTGCATGGGTCTGGCGACTGCTCGTTTCAGGTGCACTACGTTCACAAACCAATACGACCAGGTCCTCGCCGAGTCAAATCCGGGATGGGCGGGAGCACTGCGGCGCCTTCAGCAGCCCGTGAAGAAGTCCGGGATGTGCAGCCACTTCAAGGAACATGCCGCCCGCCTTGAGGACTCGAGACGCTTCCGCAAGAGCCTCTTCCCTTGCCTCCGGGGGAAGCTCCTGCTTGCTGCGGTCTCCTACCGAAAGCGACAGCAAAGAGCGTACCAGGACCGGACGCAGGGGCAATCCCCACACCGCAGCATTCTTGTAAAACGGGCGGATGCGGACAGGGGTCTAGGGGACGAGGAGAGCCGCAGGAGGACGGGGATGCGCGATCTCCAGGCCGGGCTTAACGTGCCTGAGTTATTTTCGCACGCTGCCGCACGTTCCAACTTGAAAATCATCTATTGACATGAGGATTTTCAAGTCTATCATGGCTGCATGATCCCTCGTCCCGATCCACTCCACCGAATCGAGCTCGCGTTTCGTGTCCACCCCGTCGTGGCGCTGCTCGGGCCGCGCCAGTGCGGCAAGACGACGCTGGCGAGGATCTTCGAGGAGCCTCGGTCCTACATCCACTTCGATCTGGAAGACCCCGTGGACATGCGCCGGCTGTCCGAGCCGGTGAGGGCGCTCGAAGGGCTCTCCGGGCTCGTGGTTATCGACGAGGTGCAGCGCCGCCCCGACCTGTTCGAGATTCTCAGGGTCCTGATCGACCGCCCTGGAAATTCCGCCCAGTTCCTGTTGCTGGGCTCCGCTTCGCCTCAGCTCGTCAAGGGCGTATCCGAATCGCTCGCCGGCCGCATCGGGTTCGTCGATCTGTCTGGCTTCAGCCTCTTCGAGGTCGGTACGGAGCACCGCAATCGCCTTTGGATGCGCGGCGGCTTTCCGCGGTCCTTCCTGGCCGCCGACGAGCAGGCCAGCATGCTGTGGCGTGAAGACTTCGTCCGCACCTTTCTCGAACGAGACATCCCCCAGCTCGGCATCACGGTTCCCGCCGAGGCCTTGAGACGTTTCTGGACCATGGTTGCCCATTACCACGGGCAGGTTTGGAACGCCGCAGAGTTTGCCAGATCGCTGGGCGCCTCGGAAAACACGGCCCGCCGCTATCTCGACATCCTGGCAGGGGCGTACATGGTGAGAACCCTTCCTCCCTGGTACGAGAATATCAGCAAGCGACAGGTCAAGGCCCCCAAGACATACATCCGGGACAGCGGCATTCTCCACACCCTGCTGCAATTGCGGACCTTGGCGGACCTGCAGGGGCACCCCAAGATCGGAGCCTCGTGGGAAGGGTTCGCCGTTGAACAGGTGATCGCTTTGCTGGAAACCCGAGACGCCTACTTCTGGGCGACACACGCCGGAGCCGAGCTGGACCTGCTGGTGCTGGTCTCCGGGAAGCGCTACGGCTTCGAGTTCAGGTACGCCGATGCGCCAGGCCGGACCCGCTCTATGCAGAGCGCCCTCGAGGATCTCCACTTGGAGCAGTTGTGGGTGGTCTATCCGGGCGAAAAGGAATACTCCCTCCACGAGAGTATATCCGTGATTCCCCTCGCTTCGGTCCTGGGTCTGGCAAGAACCCTGCGATGATCTTCGCACAGAGCCGCAGACCGGCCTGGCAAGAGTCCAAATCCGGTAAGACCACGGCGGTCGAGCCGCTTCCGGCGACCGCAAAGCCCCGGTTCGGGACCGCCCGTCAGGGGATTCGTCCCCTGCGGCCCGCGGCGAAGTCATGCAGGGGGATCAAAATGTCGGCCGTCTCCTTGACCTTGACCGCCGACTCATAGGCATCGATGACGTTGATGTGGACTCCCGGCGCCACGACCTGGCCCCGCTCCGGGAAGTTCTCCCCGTTGCAGCAGAAGCCCGTGATCACCGCGCGGCCCCGGCTCGTGTCGACCACGACCGACTGGCCCCCCGGCGTGTGTCCGGGCGTCGAGATCACCCGGATGCCGTCGGCGATCTCGGCGTCCCCCTCCAGGGTGACCACCTCGAGGCCGTCCAGCAGGTCCGGATAATAGCGATGGTCGATGGGATGGGGATTGCGGAAGAATTCCAGCTCGGCTTTCTGGACATAGACGCGCGCGCCCGGGCACTTGTAGTCGTTTTCGCAGTGGTCGTTGTGCAGGTGGGTGTGGATGATGACTTCGATGTCTTCGGGACGAAGCTCCTGGGTGGCCAGCGCGTCCTCGAACTCGAGGATCTTCACGCCGTTCTCCTTGGCCACCTCCGGCGGCACGACGAACTGCTCGAGCCCGGTGTCCACCAGAACTTTCCGTTCCCCGCCTTCCAGATAGAAGACATAGATCGGGATCCAGATCCTGCGCCCGTATCCCTTCAGGTAGGTCATGACGCCCTGGTCGGTCTCGTTGGCGCCGACGATCAGCGGGTGGATGACGTATTCGGTCATGGAAGACTCCAGCCGGCCCTGGCCGCGGGCTGGCAGATGGGGGCGTTCCAGGCTTTGTCCTGCCAGGCCTTGCTGCTGCCGCTCGCCCGGCGCATCAGACGGGCGGCGGGATCTCGCCCAGGGCCATGCGGGCGATATCTCCCAGGAAGATCAGGGGCAAGTCGTGGGCCGCCGCCACGCCTTTCAAGGACTGCATGCACATGGGGCACAAGCAGACCAGGGCCCGGGCCCCCGCCCGCTTGGCGTCCAGGATGTTTTTCTCCTGGTCGGGCTTCGGGTCGCCGAGCCCCAGGAAGGGCTTGGCCCCGCCGCAGCACAGGGCTTCCCGGCGGTCGTACTGCCGCTCCGCGCGGCGCACCCCGGCCAGATCGAACAGCTCGTCGATGAACGGCTCCTTCTCCGGAGTGTGGCGGGACGCGCAAGGTCTCTGGTAAGCGACTTCCAGCTTGAGCGGGCGGAGACGCTTCCGATCGGCCTCGAGGCAGCGCACCAGGTGCTCGGCAAGGTGCACGGGCCGGAACGGCACCTCGATGCCGTAATCCGGGGCCAGTTTCGCCAGCATGGCGTAACAGTCGTCGTGGAAACAGACGACCTCCTTCGCTCCGGTCGCGGCGAGCCGGTCGACGAACGTGCGAGCATGTTTCCTCTGCACGCTTTCGGCGCACATGTGGCTGAAGAGCACCCAGCAGAAGAAGGGCTTCCCTCCCACCCGCGGCAGATCATACAACTTCCCCTGGATGAGGTGGGCGTCGGTCTTGCCGAAGACGCAGATCGAGAGCACGCGCTCCGCCCTGGGCAGGTCCTTCACCTCTCCGGAGAACAGGTAGCGGGCTTCGGTTTGAGCGACCGTCTCGCTCGAGACCAGGACCCGATACTTTTCCTGGAGCCCCGCGATGAGGTCAAAAGGGTTCGCCTGCTCGGGACAGATCTCGTTGCAGGCGTAGCAGGTGAGGCAGCGCTCCAGGACCGGCGTGCGCGCGCCGGCCATCATCTGTTTCATCCAGTCGGCGGCCTGCGCGCGTTCGACTTCCATCCACGGGCACTCCACCAGGCAATCCCCGCAAAGCGTGCAAAGATCGGATCGGAACATCGGCGCCTCCTCTGCCGCATCGCGTTCGCCGGGCACACGGCAGGTCGACCATCCAGGGTCGGCCGCCCAGCGGAATGCTGCATCCGGCTGTGCCGGGCGCGCCTGTTTCGAACAAGCCTGCAACGGACTCCCACTCTATCCCTTGTAGAGCTTTCTCCAAGGCTCTTTGCTGGAGGCGAGGTAGTCCCGCAGGGCCTCGCGCAGCGTGTCTGCCGCCAGCGCGGCGCAGTGCTCATGTTCCCTGGGCAGACCGCGCAGGGCTTGGATGATCGCCTTGTCCGTGATCCGAAGAGCCTCTTGCACGGTTTTCCCGGTCGCCATCTCCGTTGCCATGCTTCCGCAGGCGACCGTAGGGCCGCATCCCTCGGTCATGAACCGCGCCTCGCGGACCCGATCGTCCGCCACGGCCAGCCAGACCTCCATGACGTCGCCGCAGGTGCCGGCTTGTTTGCCGTATCCCTGTGCGCTCTCGAGGATACCGAAGTTTCTCGGGTTGAGCCAGCGATCGATCGCCTCCTCGGAATAATGCTTCCGCGCGTCCTCGATGATCTCGTCCTGCAGCTTCTTGATCAACGCATCGTCCGAGAAGTCGTCCATCGCCCGAAACCTCTCCTTCTCCTGATCCAAAGCATCCGGCCTCTCGTTCAGGCGCTTCCGGCTTTCGAGAGGAGGAGCATTTCCCGTGCCAAGGCATGCCCGCGATCGTCGCGCGCGCCTACCTTGCCCGGAGAGGCCATCCGCTGACGGCATCCGGGAGGGCGGTGGCGACACAGTCGCAATTACGCGCTTCTATGGATCAAATACAGTTGCAAGTCAGCTCCGCTATTCGCGCCCCCGTGATGCTGTCCGCGCCCGTTCGTTCCCTGATTCCTTCTTCTTTTCGCTTCCCCGGCGGATGCTCGAAGCTGGCACGGCCGTTGCTGAACCGAGACTCGGGCATGGATCGTCCCCCGGAAAGGAGTGTGGTGCATGAAACATTCGATCGAGGTCGTGATCGTGGGCGGCGTGGCCTGCGGCCCCAAGGCCGCATCCAGGCTCAAGAGGCTCCGGCCGGAAATGCAGGTGACGCTTCTGGACAAGGGCAAGGTGCTCTCCTACGGGGCGTGCGGCCTTCCCTACTTCGTGCAGGGGAGCTTCGAACGACTCGATGCCCTGGTGGAGACGCCGGTGGGGGTACGCAGGGATCCCGCGTTCTTCAAGAAGGTCAAGGGCTTCGAAGCCCTGCCGGAAACCGAGGCGTTGAGGATCGACAGGGAGAAGAAAACGATCGAGATCGTGTCAGGGGCGACGGGCGGGAAAAGGAGCCTGCCCTATGACAAGCTCGTGCTCGCCACGGGCGCCCGGCCCTTCCTGCCGCCGGTTCCGGGCGCTGACCTCGAGGGGATCTTCCACATGCACCGCCTCGAGGACGCCGCCGCGGTGAAGGAAGCTGCCGAGAAAGGCAAGATCCGGCGGGCCGTCATCGTCGGGGCCGGCTTGATCGGCGTGGAGATGTGCGAGGCCCTGACGGCGCGGGGCGTTCAGGTCACGGTCGTGGAAATGCTGCCGACGGTCATGGGCCTGCTGCTCGACGAGGAGATGGGGCGGCTCGCGATGAGGCACCTGGTCGCAAAGGGGGCGGACCTGCGCATGGGGGAGACCGTACAGGCGTTCGCAGCAGACGGCCAGGGCCGGCTGGCCAAGGTGAAGACTTCGCGGGGCGAGATCGATGCGGACCTCTGCCTCGTCGCGGTCGGCGTGAAGCCCAACAGCGAGCTGGCCGTCAAGGCAGGGCTCGCGGTGGACCCGAAAGGCGGCATTCTCATCAATCCATTCTGTCAGACGAGTGATGCGGACATCTATGCGGGAGGCGACTGCGTGGCCAACGCCTGTCTCCATGGTCTTTCCGGCGGCCCCATGTTCGCTCCTCAGGGGTCGACCGCGAACAAGCACGGCCGCGTCATCGCAAACCATATCGCCGGCCTCTGCCAGCCCTTTGCGGGCGTCCTCGGCACGGTGATCTGCAGGGCCTTCGAGATCACCCTGGCGAGGACCGGCCTGACGGAGAGGCAGGCCATGGCGCTCGGGCACGAAGTGGAGACGGTCCTCTGGACCGGCACCGACCTGCCGCATTATTTCCCGGCGAGCAAACCCTTCTGTCTGAAGCTCGTCGTGAACCGGCGCACCCGGCAGCTCATCGGCTTTCAGGCGGTCGGCGCGGGCGACGTGGACAAGCGTCTCGACGTGGCCGTGACCGCCATGAGCCTCCAGGCCAGCGTGGATGCCATGGCCCATCTCGATCTCGGCTATGCGCCTCCTTATGCGCCTCCGCTGGATCCGATCCTCACGGCGGTCCACATTGCCCAGAACAAGATCGATGGCGTCACGCGGGGTATTCCTCCGCTGGAGCTGAGGAGACGGATGGAACAAGGCGATGCCGACATCGTGCTCCTCGACGTGAGAACGCCGGCGGAGCGGCAGGAGGTGCGGCTGCCTTACGAAGAACGCACCGTGCATATACCTCTGGGTGCGCTCCGTGAAAAGCTCGGGCAGCTCCCACGGGACAGACTGATCGTGCCGTTCTGCAAGGTGAGCCTCAGGGGCTACGAGGCGGAGAGGATCCTATCCGGCGCGGGCTTTCCGAGAGTGGCCTTCCTCGACGGAGGCATTGCGGGATGGCCTTTCGAGCTGATCACGGGCCCGTGAGGGCGGACGCGGCTCCCGGACGCAGGCTTCCGCGGCGAGTCGAAGCCGGCGCGACACACGAGGAATTTTCTGTCGCGCCTGAAGGAGGTTTGCTAGGATTGAAATAGCGGAGAAACCGTCTGCCCTGAGGCTCGAGGGCCCAACCGTCGCACAGGAGGAGGGAAGCCATGAGAGTCGCCAACATTCTCAAAGGCCACGATCTCTTCGCCAACCTGAGCGTCGAAGAGGTCAACCGGATCAGCGGGTTCTCGGAGTGCCGGAGCTATCGCAAGAACCAGTTGATTTTCAAGTACGGGGATCAGGGTGACCACGTCTTCATCTTGCTCGACGGCCAAGTTCATCTTCACCTGCCCGCGGAACCGGGTGCGTTCCGGATCGTGGTGTCCAATGTGACGAAAGGCGACCTCTTCGGCCTGTCCTCCCTGCTGGGGTCGGAGCGGTACACCCTGGAAGCGCAGGCCGCCGGCCCCGCCCAGGCGCTCGCCATCAACGCCCGCAAGCTCAGAGGCCTGCTGCAGACGAACTGCCTCGCCGGGTTCACCATCATGAGCGAGGTCGCCGAGGCGTATTTCACCCGCTACGTCGAAATCCTCAAGAGGCTGCAGGGGATCGTCACGCAGATCCCGCTCATCGCCAGCGAGGGGACGGAGCCACCGCCTCCTGCCGGGTCCCGGCAGGGTCTGCAACGCAGAGCTCGCGCCGCAGCGCCCAGGCCATCGCTGTAACGCCAAACGGGTCTCCTTGGCCCCGGCGCCGTCGCATGCGCAGGCGCCGGGGTCTGCCCAGATGCCCCGGACGCCCGGCGTGACCCGAGGCGTAGTACGCTGGCGTATTCTTTGAGGACCGGTCGGTCGGCAGCAAAGTGGCGACCCGCAATTAACGTCGGACATTGCGAGGCCCCGGCCGTGGCAACCTCCAGGTTAGAGGGAGGTCGCCACGCTCGCAATCTGCAGCCGCAGTGGGTGGAAACGCCTGCGGCTTTGTCCACCCTACCGAGTGTTCACGTCGCTCGCTCTATGTTCTCTGAGGACCCGGCGGACGGCAGCGACGCGGCGCCTGCCCCGATGAAGGGTTCCGAAACGCTACTCCAGGAACATGCTTTAGTCGCTACTATGCGACTGCAAGTCCCCGCCGCCTTCCGCGTCTCGAACCCTGCTACCTCCTCCCCGCAACGTTTTCCTCGACGCCGCCGGTCGGCGCTCCGCCTGGCACGGCGCTTGCTCCAGCTTGCTGGCGGAGGTGACACGGATGAAAGCGGCCTTTGCGGTCTGGCAGGATCGGATCTCGCCGGTCTTCGATGTCTCGAAGAGCCTGATCGTGATTGAAGTCGAAAACGGCCGCATCGTGGCGCGAACGCAGGAAGTGATCGAATCCGACGATCCGGTCGTCAAAGTCAGGAATCTCGTCGAACGGGGCATCCAGGTCCTGGTGTGCGGCGCGGTGTCCCGGCCCCTTGCCGATCTGGCTGCCTTGCAGGGCGTGGGGATGATTTCCTTCACCTCCGGGCAGGCCGAGGACGTCATCCGTGCCTTTGTGTCGGGGGCTCTGCCCAATGCGGAGATGTCCATGCCAGGATGCTGCGGCTCCCGCACGAGACTCCGGGGCGCCTGTGTTTCCAGAGGAGATCCGAATTTGTCTTCGGGACCGGTCCCAGAAACGGTCTTCAAGACAGGAAAGGACATGACCATGCCGAGAGGAGACGGAAAGGGGCCTCAGGGAAGGGGTCCGGGTACGGGCAAAGGGTTTGGTGGCTGCCGCAAGCAAGATCAGGATCCGGCGGGGAGCCAGACCGGCGGCGGACGGGGTTCCGGCTGCGGCCGCGGCCGCGGAAAGGGCGGCGCTTCAGGTCAGCTGGGAAAGGGCGGAGGAAGCGGCGGGAGGCCCGGAGGCACTTGAGCGCGATGCGCACACAGGATGGCGGCCGGGACCCGGAAGGCACGTCCCCCCTTTCCCGAGGGTGTCGAAAAACACCCTCTTGAGAGGCTGGTGCGAAATGCCCAGATGCAAGGCGCGCGAAATCCCGAGGAATGAGGCGTATATGGGAGTACGCCGCAATGACGAGGGACGAGCGCAACGCCGCAGATGGGCGTTTATCGACAGCCTCTCCCCCCTGGGGCGTGCCGTCCGGCCTCTCAGCCTGCAAGTCGAGGGAGCGTGAACCAACCATGAAAGTCGCCGTCAGCAGCACCGGTACGACCCTGGAATCTGCCGTAGACCCGCGCTTCGGCCGGGCACGCCATTTCATCCTTTTCGACACCGAAACGGGCCAGGTGCAAGCAATCGACAACGTCCAGAGCCTGAACTCCGCTCAAGGCGCAGGGATCCAGTCGGCGGAGACCCTTTCCCGGAGCGGCGCTCGGTGGGTCATCACGGGCCACTGCGGCCCGAAGGCGTTCCGCACCCTGCAGGCAGCCGGGGTCCAGGTGGTGGTCGGCTTCGAGGGCACGGTCCGGGAGGCCGTCGAACGGTTCCAGGCCGGCGGGCTCCGGCCGTCGCAGGCGGCGGACGTGGAAGGGCACTGGTGAGGCGGTCATGATTCTGGCCATCGCCTCGGGGAAGGGGGGCACGGGCAAGACGACCGTGGCGGTCAATCTGGCCAGGACCGTTCCGGGAGGTGTGCGGCTCCTCGACTGCGACGTGGAAGAGCCGAACTGCCACATCTTTCTCCGTCCCACCGTCGACACGGCCGAGGCTGTGACCGTTCCGGTTCCGGTGGTGGACGTCGCACGGTGCACGGCCTGCGGCGAGTGCGGGCGGATCTGCCAGTACCACGCCATCGTGTCGCTCAAGACCGAGCCCCTCGTCTTCCCCGAGATGTGCCACGGCTGCGGGGGGTGCGCCAGGGTCTGTCCGGCCGGCGCGATCACCGAGGTCCCGAGAGAGGTCGGTTCGGTCGAGGTGGGGCGAGCGAATGGGGTCGGCTTTGTCCGGGGCGTCCTGCGGGTGGGCGAAGCCATGTCCCCGCCGGTCATCCGCGCCGTCCGGCGCCACGCGGCAGCAGAGGGCCTCACGATCATTGACGCACCCCCGGGCACTTCATGTCCCGTGATCGCAGCGATTCGGGATTCCGACTTCGTGGTGCTCGTCACCGAGCCGACTCCTTTCGGTTTGAACGATCTCCGCCTTGCGGTGGAGACGGTCAGAGAGCTGAGGCTGCTCTTCGGGGTGGTGGTGAACCGCGCGGACGCGGGGGACGGAAGGGTGCTCGACTACTGCCGCAGCGAGGGGATCCCGGTCCTGCTGCAGATTCCCGAGGACCGGAGGATCGCCGAGGCGTATTCCCGGGGCGAAGCGGCCGTGGACGCGCTGCCCCAGTGCCGCGCTCTCTTCTTGCAGCTGTACGAAGAGGTATGCAGGACGGTGTGACGCGCGGGGCGGAACGGCGGAGGGCCCTATGCAGAACGTCGACTACGAGTGCCACAGGTGCGGCTTGCGCTTCGAGCTGGTCCAAATCGATGCCGGCGAACCCATCCGGCGATGCCCGAAATGCGGGGGGAGCGTGCGGCGCCTGTCCTCTCCCTGCGACGAGATGACCTCCCGATCCGAGCCGAGCGGCGGCGGAGAGCCGGCTGCGGTCGAGGCCGTGCCGGGCGGTTTCAGAGACGAGACCTTTTCCATAGGCAGGGACCGGTGATGAGAGAGCTGGTGGTCATCAGCGGCAAGGGTGGAACCGGAAAGACCAGCATCGTCGCATCCTTCGCGCTGCTTGCCGGGGAGGCGGTCCTGGCCGACTGCGACGTCGACGCGGCGGACCTCCATCTCGTCCTCTGCCCGGAGGTGAAGCGGCGGGAGACCTTCCGGAGCGGGCACGAGGCGGTCATCCGGCCCGAGAGGTGCACGGGCTGCGGCGCGTGCCTGGATCTGTGCCGGTACGAGGCCGTCAAGCGCTCCGAGAACGGCCGGGCTGGCCCCCG
Source organism: bacterium (assembly GCA_040756235.1). Classification (GTDB taxonomy): domain Bacteria; phylum Desulfobacterota; class DSWW01; order DSWW01; family DSWW01; genus JBFLZG01. The sequence continues at coordinate 51,608 of JBFLZG010000134.1, forward strand.
GTTCCGGATCGATCCCGTGGGGTGCGAGGGCTGTGGCGTCTGCGTGCACTTCTGCCCGGAAAAGGCGATCGATTTTCCAGAGCGGCTGTGCGGAGAGTGGTTCGTCTCCGCTACGCGCTGCGGCCCCATGGTGCACGCCCGGCTCGGCATTGCCGCGGAGAACTCGGGCAAGCTGGTCTCCCTGGTCAGAAGGGAAGCGAAAGAGATCTGCGAGCGGGAAGGCAGAACGCTCGTCCTGGTGGACGGACCGCCCGGGATCGGCTGCCCGGTCATCGCGTCCATCACCGGCGCCACGCAGGTGCTGGTCGTCACCGAGCCGACCCTGAGCGGCGAGCACGACCTGGAACGCGTGCTTGTCCTGGCGCGGCACTTCGCGATTCCGGCAGCCGTATGCGTGAACAAGTGGGATCTGAACCCCGCCCTGACCCGTCAGATCGAAGAGAGGGCGCAGGCCAGGGGGGCCTTGGCGGCCGGACGCGTGCGGTACGACCCTGGAGTCACCAAGGCCCAGATCCTCGGCCGGGCCGTGGTCGAGCACGGGGGGCCTTCTGCGGACGACATCCGGCTCCTGTGGAACGGGCTGCAAGGATGGGACAGCGATCGCTGAGAAAAGCAGGACAGGAACAGGGAAAGAGAGGAAGGAGGAAGCGGCAACCATGAGTAAGAAGAAGGAGGAGGAGTGCAAACCCGGTCAGGCATGCGAGACCTGCGGCGAAACGGGCCAGTGCTCCGAAAAGGAGAAGCAGGAGCACGAGGAAAAGCGTCTCAAGGAAAGCCTGGATCGCATCCGGCACAGGATCGTCGTCATGAGCGGCAAAGGCGGCGTGGGGAAGAGCACGGTGGCGGCCAACCTGGCTGCCGCGCTCGCGGCGGAAGGCTATCAGGTCGGGGTCCTCGACGCGGACATTCACGGGCCCAACATCCCCAGGATGCTCGGCGTGGACCTCCACCCGCTCCTGGGGACCGAGAGGGGGCTGCGCCCGGTCGAGGCCATGACCAACCTGAAAGTCATCTCCATGGCCCTGATCTCCAAAGACTCGGATGCGCCCATCGTCTGGAGGGGGCCGATCAAGCATACCGTGATCAAGCAGTTTCTGGCGGACGTGGACTGGGGTCCCCTGGACTACCTCGTGGTGGACCTGCCGCCCGGCACCGGCGACGAGCCGCTCAGCGTGGCGCACATCCTCGAGAAGGTGGACGGCTCGGTCATCGTGACGACGCCTCAGGACGTGGCCCTGCTCGATTCGCGCAAGGCCGTGGGTTTCAGCCGGCTCGTCCAGATTCCGCCTCTCGGAATCGTGGAGAACATGAGCGGCATGGTCTGCCCGCACTGCGGCAAGGCGATCGATCTATTCAAGGTCGGAGGCGGGGAACAGGCGGCGCGGGAGCTCGGAGTCCCGTTTCTGGGGCGGATTCCCATCGACCCGGAGGTGGTCCTCCTGTGCGATGCCGGCAAACCCATTGTGTGGAACCTGCCGGAGTCGGCTGCGGCCAAGGCCTTTCAGGACCTGGCCCGGACGATCTCGGATCAGATGGAAACGGAATCGATCGGCGCGAAGCGTGTGAAAGAAGGAGGTTCGAAAAGATGAAGTTCGCAATTCCCCTGGCGGATGGTGTGCTCTGCATGCATTTCGGTCACTGCCAGCAGTTTGCGCTGCTGGCGGTGGACGGCAACAAAGTGGTGGGCAAGGAGCTGGTGACGCCGCCTCCGCACGAGCCCGGCGTGCTGCCTCAGTGGCTGCACGGGCTCGGCGTCAAAATCGTGATCGCGGGGGGCATGGGCCAGCGGGCCGTCCAGTTCTTCAATGAATACGGGATCCAGGTGGTCACCGGGGCCCCTGCGCTGACTCCCGACCGGCTGGTCGAGCAGTACCTCGAGCAGAGCCTCGAGACCGGCCCCAACGTCTGCGACCACTGAGCCCGGACCGGGTCCGGGCGAGGCCCGGGCCCGGGTCTCTCATTTCATGCAACCGCACTTGGTGCATTCTGAGTACAGGCTGTTTCCCCCCTCACCCTGGCCCTCTCCCCCTGCGGGGGCGAGGGTATTCCAGACAGCCTCTTTCTCCTCTCCCCTCCGAGGGGAGAGGAGAAAGGTGAGGGGTGATTCAGGCCTGTATGGGAGAGAAGCACATGACGAGAATCGCGATCTTGGGCTGCAAGCGGATCCAGGACCAACTGTGCATCGCGTGCGCGAAATGCCTCAAGGCGATCCGGAAGAAGGAAGGGGAGTTCGCGCGCTACGCGGAGGAGATCGACCTGGTCGCCCTGGCAGCCTGCGGGGATTGCCCGGGGCTGATCATCCCCAAGATCAAGCTCATGAGAGAGATAGCCTCCGGCCTGGATCGGGATTTCGACGTGATCCATCTCGGGACCTGCATCGTGAACGCGAAGAAGACGGGCAAGTGCCCCCTGGATTTCGATCAGCTCCCCGCTCTGGTGAAGGAGAAATTCGGGAAAGAGCTCGTCCTGGGGACGCATCCGTATTGATTTGGGCGGGCACGTCCGAACGGTAGGTCGGAACGCCTGGTGAGGATCGGCCGCCCCGGTTCCGGAGGAGCTCGACCATTTCACCCATGTGCGGTCCTCTCGTCCTGGCTTACTCTCTTCACCTCGAGGCCCGCGAGGGCTGGCCCCCGAAGTCCCGCCGGCTGCCCAGCAGGCCGGCACCCCGGTCTTCCCACGGAACAGGGTCTCGGAAATGCTACTCCCCGCCTGCGGCAAGGGTCGCACTTTGCCCCTGTGAGCTCCCCCGCTTGCGCTCCCGAGCCGTGCAAGACCCTCTGTGCAATCTGTTTCTTCAGGCCGGAAACGGAAGCGTCCTGCCTTGGCACGGCCGTTGCTCGTCGAAAAGGGAGGCCCTTGAGGCGGGGAAGGAACGGTGTGGGAGGGACGCCCGTGCAGACGGTCGAGTACGAATGCCACAGGTGCGGGTTGCGTTTCGAGCTGGTCCAGGTCGATGCGAGCGACCCCATCCGGAGGTGCCCGAAGTGCGCGGGCAGCGTGCGCCGTCTGGACTCCCTGTGCGACGAGATGAATTCGGGGTCTGAACGTAGCGCCCAGGGGCTGCCGATTCCGGGTCGATCCGTCCCCGACGGTTTCCCGGCTTCAAGAGAGACGGCGGGGGCTCTGCCCAGCGAGCCGTGCACCGTTGCGCCACGGGGTCCGGAGGAGGGCGAGAAATGAAGGAGCGCACTTTCCGCTGTGTATTCGGTCCCGTCCCGTCCCGCAGGCTGGGACGCTCCCTGGGGGTAGACCTCGTACCGTACAAGGTCTGCACCTACGACTGCATTTACTGCCAGCTCGGAAGGACGACGATCCGGACAGCGGAGCGCGCCGAATACGTGACCCCGAGCGTTGTCCTCTCCGAGCTGGACGACAGGCTCCAGGCAGGCCCGGCCCCCGATTTCGTGACTCTGTCCGGGAGCGGCGAGCCCACGCTCCACTCCGGGCTCGGCGAGCTCATCCCCTCGATCAAGCGGCACACCGGGCTTCCCTTGGCCGTTCTCACGAACGGCTCGCTCCTCTGGGATGCGCGCGTTCGGGAGGAGCTGGCCGAGGCGGATGTCGTCCTGCCTTCTCTCGACGCCGGGGATGCGCAGCTGTTCCGATACGTCAACCGGCCTCACCCTTCGATCGGTTTCGAGCAAATGGTTCGGGGCCTGGAGGACTTCCGCAAAGGGTTCTTCGGTAGGATCTGGCTCGAGGTCTTTCTCCTGGCCGGCGTGACGGCCATGAAAAAGGAAGTCATGAGGATCGCCGAAATCGCCGCCGGCATCAGGCCGGATCGAATTCACCTGAATACCGTGTCCCGCCCGCCCGCAGAGGGGATCGTCCACCCGGCGTCTCCCGAGCAGATGCACCGACTGGCCGCCGCCTTCGGCGGCCTGGCCGAGGTCATCGGGAGCTTCGCGGGCGACTGCGGTCCGGTCGAGGCGACCGCCTCGGAGCAGAGGATCCTCGACCTCATTCGAAGGCGCCCGTGTGCCGTGGACGACATCGCCGAGGGTCTCACGCTCCATCCCCTGCAGGTCCTCAAGCTGGCGGAACGGCTCGTGAGGGCCGGGCGTGCCTCCACCACCTGTCTGGGCAGCGAGACTTTCTACGTGAGCAGGTAGGGCCTGTCCTCCCGAGCAACGAGGCGTACATGGAAGCCCGGGCGAGTTGCGGCCGGATCCTGCCGCCGTCGCGGCGGCCGGAGGCAGGCCGTTCCGGTGGTGCGGATCCGAAACGGGCCGCGCGGCGGCGCCTTCACCCTTTCTCGATGAACAGGATCTCGCAGTAGGGGTCGCCGGCGGTCATCAGCTTGTTGTGCCGGATCTCGATCGCCGGGTTTACGATCCTGGCCGCCTCCTCCTCGAAGCACCCCATGGCCCTGCAGAAGCTCGGCGGTATGTCGAGATTCGGGAACCAGAGGCAGGGAGGGTGCAGCCGATAGCTGACGACCCCGGGCTCAGGCCGCGAGAGCTCGGCCCGGTACCCGATGATGTCGCCGGTGGCCAGCTTGAAATAGCTGGCCAGGGACCAGGCATCTTTGCCGTCCAGGCCGAATGAGCTGAGAGCGGGCACGACGAACCTTCTGGCGTTGCCCCGCATGAACTCCGCGAGGATGGCGGCGGTCTTCTCCTCGCCCAGCTCGGCGTGCAGGGTCTTGACCAGGTGCTCGAAGTACCTCCAGGCAGTCTTGCTCGAGGCCTTGGCCTTTCTGAGCTCCGGCCACTCCTTTTCCGAAAGCTGCGGGTACGGATCCACGACGCACCTCCTGATGCTGCGGTTGTGGGCCATCCTCGGAACATGCATATTTCTGACCAGGGGTCTCCTCCAAGGCGATCGAGCATGCACGAAACCCCAGGAACAAGGGCCTGCCGGCGGATCCGGATCCTCCCGGTGCTCTACTACTCCAGGCCGTATGCGCCGTCAATCTCGCAGCCCGGATCGTGTCAGGGGTTGGTCTTGGATGTCGGGTCCGGAGCTCGAGATCCGAGTCTCCGGCCGGCTGTAGAAGCCATTATGGACAGAAAACCTTAGACGGGCTCTACTGCCCGCCTGACCCGCCCGCACGGGCCGCCGGTTGGCGAGGGCCCCGTCTTCACTCTCCCGCGCCCCCTGTGGTACCCTGTGTTCTTCTACGCTGCGGGACGGGCGCAGCCGCCAGGCGCGCCCCCCTCCTATCGAGTCGCCACTGATCCACGAGGGAACAGGAGATGCCAGAAGAAACGAAGCCGGTCATGGTGCTTGGAGCGGGCGCGGCGGGTCTCACGGCCGCCCTCGCCCTGGCCCGGAACCGGATCCCCGTCGTTCTTGTGGAGAGGGAAAGCGTGCTCGGAGGCCAGGCGGGCAGGTGGGCCTGCATGGCGACCGAGCGCTGTGAGAAATGTTCTTCCTGCCTGGTCGGAGACACGAAGGCGGCCGTTCTGAAAGAAGCGGGGATCCGGATCGTCACCCGGGCCGCGCTCGAGTCCGCCTCCCGGAAGAACGGCGGCCTCCGGGTCTCCATCGCGCCGGTCGAGGCGGCGGCGTGCAACGGGGGGCTGCCTCCCGAGAGCTCGGAGGGGGAGCCCCTTGCGAAGAGCGTGAATTTGAACGTGGACGCGCTGTTCGTTGCGACCGGCTTCGAGCCGTTCCCGGCCCGAGGCAAGCCGATGCTGCGCTACGGGGAGCTCGGGGCGGTCGTCACGACCGTCGACCTGGATGCCGCCCTGCGGGAGGACCGCATCGGATCGCTCGCCGGGGCCTCGGATCCCAAGCTCCGGGTCGCTTTCCTCCAATGCGTGGGATCCAGAGACCGGGAGGCGGGCCGGGATTACTGCTCTCAGGTCTGCTGCAAGACTTCTCTGAGGATGGCGGCCCGGCTCCTGCACGAGAAGCCGGAGTGGGAGATCACGGTCTTCTATATCGACCTCCAGGTCATGGGCAAGGGCTTCCGGAGCTTTCAGCGGTCCCTCGAAGGCCGTGTCCGCTTCGTCCAGGGGGTGCCCGCGGAGGTGCTCGAGGCAGAGGGGGGCCAGGCGGCGCTCGTATTCGAAGATCCGGTCCAAGGGGCCGTGCGGACCGAGACGTTCGGGCTCGTCGTCCTGGCGGTGGGCATGCTGCCGGGAAGAGACACGGCCGATCTCGCCGGGCGCCTCGGGCTGCCCGTGCAAAAGGGAGGGTTCTTCCGCAAAGCCTGGGGAGAGAACGACTCGCGCGTGTACAGCTTCGGCGCGTGCTGCGCTCCCACGGACATCCCGGGAGCGCGGAGGGAGGCCATGGCTGCGGTCGGAAGGTATCTGGCAGCAGGGAGGAGCTCGCGGGATGAGCGGTGATGCTTTCGTGAAGCGCGCGTTGTTCTGGGGGGCCGCCTCTTCCGCGGTGCGGGTTGCCGGCGTTCTCGGGAAGCTGGATATTCCCCTGACGGCCGTCACGGCGGACCGGGCAGGAGCCGGAGACGGGGCCGGAGCCGCGGCGGATGGAGCCGGCGCTGCCGGGGCGCCCGCCGTGACCTGGGTTGCGGGGGCCAGGGTCCGGCGCGTCGACGGGCACGTCGGGCGTTTCCAGGTGCACGTCGAGGACGAGGCAGGCGCCGGACGGGAGCTGGAAGCGGGGTGGATCCTGGTCGAGGGGGCTGCGCCTGCGGCGCGGTCGCCGCATGCGGATGGCGACCCGCCGGCAGGCTTGTCGGCCGCGCATCTCCTCCAATTGCAGGGCCTCGAGGAGCTCGCCGGGGCCGGGGCGGCCGCAGCCGCGCAGATGCCGGCGAGCATCGCCCTCTGGCTGGACCCCGGGGAGGGATGGCCGGACCGCACCCTCGCGGCGCGCGCCTTCCGTGCGGCCCTTGCTCTCGCCGAAAGGGAGGGAGGGCCGGCTCTCTACGTGCTCCACCGGCATGTTCCCCTGCCGAGACTCGAGGGGCAGGAGATCTACGATCGTTTGCGCAATGCGGGCGTGCGATTCTTCCGCCTGGGCCCGGTACCGCCGTCATTCCGACCGGCGGCCGGGGACCGGGTCGAGCTCGAGGTCCCGGACGCTGCCACCCTCGGGCTTGCGGCTCGACTCACGGTGGATCGCGTCGTGCCGATCGGACAACCCGTGCCGCCGGCGGAAGCGGCTGCAATCGCCAGACGACTCGGCGAGCCGCTGGATGCGGAAGGATTCCTTCAGAAGGACAACCCGCACCTGTACCCGTGGCGGGCGTTCCGCGCGGGCGTTTACTACGTGGGGGGGGGCCGCGGGGAGCTCGACGAGGACGAGCTCGAGGAAGAGATCCCGGGCATCCTCGCCGAAGTCGCGGCGCCGGCCCGATCCGGTGCGCCCGAGCCGCCGGGAGGCGTGAGCGTGGACAAGGGGCGGTGCGTCTCCTGCTTGACCTGCTACCGGCTCTGCCCGCATCACGCCCTCGACATCGGCCAGGGACCGGTTCCGGTCCCGGTCCACGCAGCCTGTTTCCGGTGCGGGCTCTGCGCGGCCCTGTGCCCCGGCCGCGCCATCGAGCTGGCGCCGATCCCTCTGGGAGGCGCTCTGCCTCCCGGAGCGAACGCCCTGTTCGCGCGCGAGGGAGGCTCATCGGTTCTTCGGGAGCTGCCTGCGAAAGAGGTTTCGGGCACGGTTGTTTTCGCTTGTTACCGCTCGGGAGGAGCGGCTCTCGAAGCGGCTGCGGGCGCGGGCCTGGGCCCTGCGGGAGCTTGCACGGTCGTTTCCGTTCCCTGCGCCTGCGCCCTGAGCGAGGAAGTGCTCCTGGACGCGCTGCTCAAAGGAGCGGAAAAGATCATGGTAGTCGGTTGCCACCAGGACAACTGCCTTTCCCAGAAGGGCACGGCAGCAGGAAAGAGCAGGCTCGCGAGGGTTGCCGAGTACCTCGCTGCCGCAGGGCGGGACGCCTCCAGCTGCTTGCGGTTCGCCTCGATCGCCTCGAACGAAGCCCACCGGTTGATGCGCTTGCTCCAGTCCTGGGCCTGAGGCTCGAAAACGGCTGCGGCCTGTCGGCCGGAAACGCCTGGACGTTGCCTGAAGTGGAGAATCCGATGACGTGTCCGTCCCTTCCCCTGAATCCGGATTCCGGGATGCTGGAAATTCTGTCCGAGGAGGCCCACGGCGGCAAGCTGGCCCTGTGCCACACCTGCGGGGCCTGCCTGTCCCGCTGCCATCTCCGGGATGTCGTGCCCGAAGCCAACCCCAGAAGGTTTGTCCGCATGGTCGCCAACGGCTGGGAGGAAGCCGCGCTCGAGAGCCGCTTCCTCTGGACGTGCACGCTCTGCAATCGGTGCACCTTCGACTGTCCCATGGGCCTGCGCATGGATGAGGTCGTGCGCGCCGCGCGCGGGGTTCAAGCCAGGCGCGGCCAGACGCCCCCGGTCCTGCAGGAAGGCATTCAGTCCGCTCTGGAGACCGGCAACGTCTCCATGATCCCGAAGGAAGAGTTCGTGGAGACCGCCGAATGGCTCGAGGAAGAGTTGCAGGGCGAGCTGGAAGACGAGGCGTTCCGGTTTCCCCTCGACGTCAAGGGGGCCAAGTACGTCTACCTGCCCAACCCCCGGGAGATCAACATCGTGCCCATGCACCTCATGCAGAACGCCCTTCTCCTGAACGAGCTGGGGGAAACCTGGACGTTAGGCAGCGAGATCTCGGACGTGACCAACTGGGGCTACTTCGCCGGGGATCGGGACGCCACCAGGAGGATCGCGCTTCGGGTCGCGGAAGCAGTCGAGACCCTGGAGGCGGAAAACCTCGTGCTCACCGAGTGCGGCCACGCCTTCTGGGTGTACGCCCGGAATCTGGAGCACTGGATCGGCAGGAAACCCCGGTTCCGGGTCCTTTCCATGATCGAGCTGATCGATCAGGGGATCCGGGAGGGACGGTTGCGTCTGGACCCGGAGAAAAACCCGCAGCTCACCACCTATCACGATCCGTGCAACCTCGGCCGCAAGGGGGGCCTGCTGGAGGAGCCCCGGCGGGTGCTCAAGGCCGCGGTCAAGGAATTCGTGGAGATGCGGCCCTGCGGCATGGAAGGCTGGTGCTGCGGCGGCGGGGGCGGCGTCGACCGGGTGCCCGAATCCACCGACACGCGCCTGCAAACGGGAAAATACAAGATGGATCAGATCGCGAAGACCGGCGCCCGCGTGGTGGCGACCGGGTGCCTGAGCTGCCAGAGCACCCTGAACGATCTGAAGAAGCACTACAAGGTGAACGTGGAAATCCTCACCGTGACCGAGCTGGCCTCGCGGGCCCTGGTCCGGAAGGCCGACGGCGCCGCGTGAGAGCCGCAGGGGAGAAAGTGGATGTATGAGCTCGCCCGCGGACCCCTGGTCTGGGTGGCCTTCCTGGGCTTTCTCGCAGGCATCCTCTATCGGCTCGCCAGGGCGGTCGGAAGGCCTCGCCGAAAGAGCGGGGCGGGATCCGGGTCTGGGGACGCGGAGGCGAGGCAGGGTCTTCTTCGGTCCGCCCTGAGGCGCGCCGTGTCCGGCTGCAGAGGCTGGGCCGAGGCGAATCCGGCCTCGACCCTGCTCTCGAGCGTGTTCTATCTGTGCCTGTTCGTGACGCCCCTGTTTGCGGCGGGGCACGTCCTGTCCTGGACCGAGTCCTGGGGCGTGAGCTGGTGGAGCCTGCCGCAGCGCTGGAGCAACGTCATGAGCCTGGCCGTCGCCGGGATCGGGCTCCTGCTCTTCCTCGCCAGGATCCTGGATCCGGCGGCGAGGCGCATCACGTCCGCCGCAGACCATCTCGTTCCGGCTTTTCTGGTCGCTCCCTTCGTCACCGGTCTGCTGGCGTACTACCAGGTATTCGAATACCGGACCACCCTCACGATCCATATCGTGACCGGCGCGTTGTGGCTGGTGGTCATCCCCTTTTGGGCGGGGCTCGCCGGCAGGATCTCTTTGCCCTTCGAGATGCTGTCGAAGAACGAATCCCTCTCCCCCGTGCACGGGGGAGAGGGCCAGGGTGAGGGGGAACAGGAGCAGATTCACCCCTCATCCGGACCTTCTCCCCTCGGTGAGGGGAGAAGGTGAGAGAATTCGACAGCCGTCATGTACTAAGGAGCCGCACGGAGTGTCGTTCATGAGAAGCAGCGCAGCAGGCCTCGGGGCGGTCATCCTGGCCGCGGCCGCCGCACTCTTCCTGCTGCCTTTGATCGGGATCACCGGGCAGGGCGATTCCGGCCCTGGCGCCGGGGCAAGGCCCGATGGGGTGCGCCTCGGGACCCTCGAGGTCTTCGGAGATCTGGAGCGGCCGGCGGTCGCCTTTCCGCACGATCTGCACACCGAAGCGCTCGAAGGCGAGGAGGCGGCCTGCGTCACCTGCCACCCCATGGAGAAGAACCGGCTGGTCTATTCGAGCTTCCGTCTGCCGGAGGCGGGCGACCGGCAGGCGGTCACCAGGGCCTACCACGATGCCTGCATCGGCTGCCATGAGAAGAAGACCGACGCCGGTCTGAAGAGCGGGCCCGAAACCTGCGGCGAGTGCCACTCGCGCAAGCCCCGTTTCCTCTCTTCGTGGCGCCCCCTGCTGTTCGATCAGACGCTCCATCACGAGCACACCGAAGTCCTGGAAGGAGGGTGCGGCACGTGCCATCACCTCTATGACGAAGAGGAAGAGGCCCTCACCTACGCAAAAGGGGAGGAGAGCGCCTGCCGCGAGTGCCACGCTTCGAAGGGCCGGGAGGACCGGGGCTCGGTGCGCTCCGTCTCTCACCAGACCTGCATCGGATGCCACCAGGACTACGGAGTCTCGCCGACCGACTGCACGGGGTGCCACGGCGCCGGCGAACAGGGGCCGGCGAGCCGGCCGGGGGGGATGCCCAGGCTCGAGCGGGGGCAGCCGGATTCCGTTCTGCTCTCGGCTTCCCTGAAAGATCCGGCGGCCGGCGAGATGAATGCGGTGCTCTTCGATCACAAGGCGCACGAGCAGGCGACGGCGACCTGCAGCGACTGCCACCATGAGACCCTGAAGGGCTGCCGCGCGTGTCACGAGATCAGAGGCAGCGAGCAGGCCGGCCGCGCTCCCGCGCTGGAGAGGGCCATGCACGACGCGACCTCCCGCCACAGCTGCGTCGGCTGCCACGAGGAAAGGAAATCGCACCAGGGGTGTGCCGGCTGCCACGCGTTCATGCAGAAGGGGGTGCTACCGGAGACGGCCTGCGACGGGTGCCACAACGGACCTCCCCCGGGCCTCGAGCCCGAGACGGCCGCATCGGCCCCGGCGGCCCGCCGCGACCGGGAGCGGCAAGCCTTCAGCCCGGAGGACGTTCCCGAAGAGGTCCTGATCTCCGGTCTCTCGAGCCGGTACGAGCCGGCCCTTTTCCCGCACCGGGAGGTGATCGCAGCGCTCGAAGACTCCGTCAAGGACAGCCGGCTCGCCTCGCGTTTTCACGCAACGACCGAGAGCATCTGTCAGGGCTGCCATCACCGCGGACCCGCGGGCGGCGGCATCCCGCGCTGCGCGAGCTGTCACGGGAAGACCCCGAACGGACGGCTCGACCCTTCCGTGCCGGGCCTCCTGGGGGCCTATCACCGCCAGTGCATCGGGTGCCATGAGCAGATGCAGCAGGAGAACGCTTCGGACTGCACGAGCTGTCACGAGCTGAAGAGAGAGTGAGGGTCCGCCAAGCGGCCCGTGACCGAACCGAGGAGGTTGCTCAGTGGGTGTATCTCGAAGGACATTCCTGCTGTGGATGGGAGCAGCGGGAGCGGGCGCCGGCTTCGCTGCGGCGAAATCGTCGGCGCACGGGCAGCTCGAGAAGCGCCCGGACAGCCTCTCCATCCTGTTCGATGCGACGCTCTGCATCGGGTGCAGAGCCTGCGAGGAGGCGTGCAACCGGGTGAACGGCCTTCCGCCGCCGGCCCGCCCGTTCACGGACCGCGCGGTGCTGGAAGTCAGACGGCGGCCCGATGCGCAGGCGCTCACCGTGGTCAACCAGTACCCGGTGAACGTTCCGGACAGGCAGGGCGAGGTACGGGCCCGAAGCGTGTTCCGGAAAATCCAGTGTCATCATTGCTGCGAGCCGGCCTGCGCCTCGGCCTGTTTCGTCCGGGCCATTACCAGAACGCCGGAAGGCGCGGTGATCTACGATCCCTCGGTTTGCGTGGGGTGCCGCTACTGCATGATCGCCTGCCCGTTCGGGATCCCGGCCTACGAGTACCACGAGGTGCTCGAGCCGCGGATCGTGAAATGCAACCTCTGCTATCCGCTCATCCGGAAGGGCCTGCGGCCGGCGTGCGTCGATACCTGTCCCATGGAAGCCATGACCTTCGCCCGGCGCGCGCAAGCGATCCGCATCGCGCGGGAGCGGATCCGGAGGCATCCGGACCGTTACGTGGACCACGTCTTCGGCGAGCACGAGCTCGGGGGTACGAACCTGCTCTACCTGTCCGGGGTCCCGTTCCGCGACATCGGCTTGCCGGAAGACCTCTCGACCCGCCCGGCCCGGGAGCTGACGGCCGGCGCCCTGGGCTCCGTTCCGATCATCGCTTGCCTGCTGCCGATCCTGATGAGCGGCATCTACGTGATGTGCGGGAGAAAGGACAAGGTGGCCCGGGCGGAAGGGGAGGGCGCGGCTGCGGCCGCGAAGGCGGAGCAGGATGAGGCGCAGAAGCTGGCGGACACGGGACCGGACCGCACGGCCCTGCAGCAGCCGGCCGGTCAGAAGCAGGACGGGGAGGGTGCCTGATGCCCGACCGACCGCTCGATAGCGCTCGCGGAAGCGCACGCCTGCTCACACCGTCCCGTGTTCTGGCCGGGGTCATCCTGGCCGTCGGTCTGTACATCACCTATCGGAGATTCACCGGCGGACTGGGTGCCGTGACCCATCTGGACGACAACAACCCGTGGGGGCTCTGGATCGGGTTCGATCTGCTGTGCGGTGTGGCTCTGGCCGCCGGCGGCTACGTCACGGCTGCCGCGGTCTACCTGTTCGGCATGCGGAAGTACCACGCCGCGGTGCGGCCCGCGGTGTTGACGGCCTTTCTCGGATATTCCCTGGTCGTTCTGGCCCTCTGCTACGACGTGGGCCGTCCGTGGCGTCTCCACTACCCCTTCGCGGTGCAGCCGGGAACGAGCTCGGTGCTGTTCGAAGTCGGTCTTTGCGTGTTGATCTATCTGACCGTGCTCTTCCTGGAATTCACCCCGGTCCCTCTGGAGTGGCTGGGCTGGAGGACGTGGCGCAAGCGCATGGTCAGGCTGACGATCGGGCTGACCGTCGTCGGGGTCGTGCTCTCCACCCTGCACCAGTCCTCGTTGGGCGCCCTCTATCTCATGGCGCCTTACAAGCTGCACCCTCTTTGGTATTCCGGCTATCTGCCGGTCTTGTTCTTCGTCTCCAGCATCGCGGCCGGCCTGTCCATGGTGATCGTCGAGGGCACCCTTTCGCACCGGGCGTTCCGGCACCAACTGGACGAGCCTGCCCACCGGGAGCATGAAGAGCTGGTCCTGGGGTTCGGCAGGGCCGCCTCCCTCGTTCTCTTCGGATACTTCGTGATCAAACTGATCGGGGTCGCAGCAGGGAATCACTGGAGGCTGCTGCCGACGCCGTACGGGCTCTGGTTCCTCGTGGAGCTGCTGGGCTTTGTCCTGGTCCCATGCCTGCTGTTTGCCTTCGGGTACCGCGCAAAGGACTTGGGAACCGTCCGGCTCGCGGCCTTCCTCACCGTCCTGGGAATCGTGGTCAACCGGCTCAACGTGTCGCTCGTGGCATTCAACTGGCAGCTGCCGCTCCGGCAGCGTTACTTTCCGAGCTGGATGGAGGTCATGCTTTCCGTCTTCATCGTGACGGTCGGCGTGCTCGCCTTCCGGTTCATCGCGACCCGAATGCCGGTGCTGCGCGAGCACCCCCGATTCCCGGAGACGCCGTGACGGCCGGTTTTGACATCCGCTAAATAAATGAATTCCCTCTCCCCCGTGCACGGGGGAGAGGGCCAGGGTGAGGGGGAACGCGA
>JBFLZG010000134.1:65518-90735 GCA_040756235.1 bacterium
GGGGGGGGGGGGGGGCGGGCCCCCCCCCGCGAGCCGATGCACCCCTCATCCCGACCTTCTCCCCTCGGCGAGGGGAGAAGGTGGAAAACCTGTGAATGGGTGCGTTGCGTTTTCCCGTGCGGCTTCGCAGGCTACTCCCGCCGGCCCGCGCCGACTGGTTGTTCGGAGGAGCCCTTGGAGACAAGAGGGAATTTTTCAGGATGGCGGATGGATTCCAAGGTCAAGTCGACGTCCAGCTCGGGCCAATACAGATGATGGGGTCGAGGCCGTTCTACGTGAAAGACCGCCTCCAAGGGCGCGGACTTGAACCACGGGAATTCGCTGAAAGGCAAGAACAGCTCCTCGCCGTCGACCATCACCCAAAGTCCGTGCTTGGAGATGTTCGTAATCTCAACGGCAGAAGTGCGCCGTCCAAGCGCTCCTGATTTCATCCTCTCGTTCCTCGATGATAAACTGAATCGTTCTGAGATCTCTCTGAGAGAACCCGTGGCTCCGGGCAAGTGAGATCACGGGGTCGAGCCAAAACTTTGCCTCTCCTCTCGGGCTCTGAACATGAACGTGGACGCGGTCTTCCTCTCGAGAAAAGAACAGGAAACGAAACCCCCGTTCATGAAAGATCGTAGGACTCATATCTTACCACACACCTGTGATCGTGTTGCGTGCCGAACGCTCCGCGTGAGCGGCGCGGCTCAGCCGCGCTCCCCTCCACGCGGTAGTTGCACATCTCGTTCCTGCTCCTTCTCTGCCAATAGGTACCTGGTCAGGTCAACGCCTTTTTCGCCCTTCTTCCTGTGTAGCGTGTACTTCTCATCCTTACGGTAAATGACTACGTGCCAGTAACACCGATCTTGCGTCTGGGTAGTCCATAGCCCCTCGAGCCACTGCTCGAACTCAGAAAACGGGATCAGAAGGACTCGTTTGCTGCTTCCGCACCCGAATGCAACGAAGGCCTTCGATGCTTGTCGCAGGGTCTCTCTCTGGTGTGGATGGAACGCGAACCAATAGTTGGGTGCGGTGTCTGGATTGTGTTCCTTAGAGACCGCACAGTTCACGATAACGGCCTTGTCCGGAGATGAATATTGAGCTCGTGTTCGCTTGATCAGGGTTTCTTTCACAGAATTCTGGATGCGAGCCATGCACGCGTCGTGAAACGCCACTGGCGTGAACTTCGGCTCCTTGGACTTCTTGCTGATGGGGGTGACCCCCTCGACTGTGGCCGCTTCATCCTGTTTGATATCCTCTGTAGTTGAGAAGAGTACATCGACGATCTCGTCGAGGCGCGTGAACTCTCGAGGGACTAAGATGCTGTGAATTCGTTGGATGATCTGAGGGTCTTCGACTTCCTCTTTGATGGACAAAAGACTTAGAAGTGCGTCTACGCTGATAATTCGGATATCCCAAGCGTAACGTGACCCACGGATTTGTGCCTCCAGATCTCCTGTGTCCTGCCTGCCGACGACCAAGAGCATTGATGAGGCATCTTTGTCGCCGATAGCTCCGTTGTCGATCAACGCCTTGCGGTAGTCTGCAATTGTATTGAGATCAATCCGGTAGGCATCAGTTGTCTTGATCTCGGCGACAACTGAATGGCCGTTTGGAAACCTCCATAAGCCATCGAACCCAAGATGTTTCGATGTCCCTCGATAACGGCCCGGCGTTACCTCTGCCCCAAGGCGAGCCCCAATTTCATTAACGATGTCCTGCAACGCTAACCCCGAGTCCGTAAATGTTTGCTTCAAACACTGGTCTGCGTAGTTCTTGAGATTCGAGGTCGAGACGCTCGCAAGGAACGCTCTCAATTCAGCCGAGCAGTCGCTCTCGTCGATGAGCTTGCCGGCACCAGCGAAGGCGATCAGTTGCTGCACCTGCTTGTCTGTTACCTGATCCGGCGACTTCTTCAACAGATCCAGTAGCGCCATCGTTTATCCTTTTCGCGATATGATCTCCAACGCTTTACTCAACAAGGTAGATGGGCACTTGAGGCATCGACGGTAGCTCGCCTTCATTGCCGGCGAGTCGATGGCATAAGTCGATGGAATCATAGGAAAAGGAGAAAAGGGAATCAACCTTTTCTGACCAAAACGAAGTGATTGTTTAGCCCGGGTAGGTTGCAGAGGCTCTGGACTCTTCGCGGGCGGCGGGACACTGCGAGGACTCACGGCGCGGGCATTCTAAACCGAAGAGAGGCGCTGGCGGTTGCAGTGCCGCCGTGTCACAGCCCGTAGCGCCGCATCTTGCGCCAGAGCGTGTTCCGAGAGACGCCCATTTCTCCTGCGGCGCGTTTGCGGTTGCCGCCGTGCCGCTCCAGCAGGGAGCGGATCACCTCGGCCTCGGCCTGCTCCAGCGGCCGGAAAGCGGCCGGCACCGGCCGGGTCGATTCCGAGGCGGCAGAGAGAATGTGAGGAGGAAGGTCCTCCATCTGGATGGTGTCCCCGCCGCACACCACGAAGGCGTGCTCGATCGCGTTCTCCAGCTCCCGCACGTTGCCCGGAAAGGGGTAAGACATGAGGGCGGCCATCACCCGCTCGGAGCAGCGGGCGATCCTTCGTCCCTGCAGGGCGTTGAAGCGCTTGATGAAGTGGTGCACGAGAAGCGGGATGTCCTCCCGCCGCTCGGACAGCGGCGGCAGCGGGATCTTGACCACGTTGAGCCGGAAGTAGAGGTCCTGGCGGAACCTCTTCCTCTGGACCTCCTTCGCCAAGTTGCGGTTGGTCGCGGCGATGATGCGCACGTCGGCCCTGACCGGCTGCGTGGACCCCAGAGGCTCGTAGGTCTTCTCCTGCAGCACGCGCAGGAGCTTGGCCTGAATGGCCGGCGAAAGGTCGCCGACCTCGTCGAGGAACAGCGTTCCCTTCTCGGCCCGTGCAAAACGGCCGGGCTTGTCCTTCTTGGCGTCGGTGAAGGCGCCGCGTTTATACCCGAACAGCTCGGATTCGAGCAGCGTGTCCGGCAGGGCGGCGCAGTTCAAGGCCACGAAGGGACGATGGCGCCGAGGCCCGAAGTTGTGGATGGCTCTGGCCACGAGCTCCTTCCCGGTTCCGCTGTCGCCTTCGATGAGAACGGTGCTCTGACTGTTCGCGACCAGCGGCAGCATCTCCAACACCGACTTCATCGCCGCGCTCTTGGTCAGGATGTCCTCGAATCCGTAGGTGCTGAACAGCTGCTTCTTGAGCGTCGTTTCCGTCGAGACGTCGCGGAACATCTCGACCCCGCCGATGACCGTGCCGCCCTCCACGAGGGCCGCGGTGGAGATGGCGACCGGAAGCTGCCGGCCGTCCCGGGCCGTGACCGTGACTTCCCAGGCCTCGGTGCGCTCGCCCGTGGCGATGCTCCGCTTGAGGGGGCAGTTGTGCTCGCACATATCGGCCCGGAAGACCTCACGGCACATGCGCCCCAGGACCTCGTTCTCGGTGTAGCCCATCATTTCCTGGGCGGCGCGGTTGAACGAGGTGATCCGTCCGGTCTCGTCGACGGTGAAGATGCCCTGCGGGATGGTGTCGAAGATGAGAAAGAAGAACCGGGTGTCGAGTCTTGTCGCCATGCCCGTCATGTATGACACATGTGCTCAATTTTTGCAACATCCGGATGTGACATGCTTCAATTTCGAGACATCGCCAACTGGTAAATAACTATAGAGATTTTTGCCCCCACGGCATTCTCCCTGCCCCCACGGACTTCTGCAAGTACCTGAAAGACCGCCCTTTTCCCATGGATCCAGCGGTCTCTTGCAGGCCGGACTCCGGCCTGGCCCGTCTCTTGCCTGTGACGAAGTGACTCGGCGACCATCAGGCACGGGACGCGCGTGCGTTCATGCGGCCTCAGCAGAGGAGGAACGGCTCAATGTCTGACAAGGGAAGTTGGGACTGGCAACCCGGGAAGAGAGAGCTTGCCGCCGTGGACGCCGTCCGCAAAGAGTACCAGGCCGTGCACGAGCTCGTCGTCAGTCCTGACGGGGAGCGGATTGCGGCCCCGGTCGTGCTGGGGGAAGGCGCCGCATCCGCCATGGTCAACGGGCAGGTCTGGCCCCGGACCTTCGAGAAGCTCTGGTACGTGCGCTTCGGCGGCAGCGGTCAGCTCATCGCGCTGGGCAGGATCGATGACGAGTGGACGGTGGTGGTGGAGGGGGAGCCCTGGGAGGAGCGGTTCGAATTCGCCTGGCAGCCGAAGTTCAGCGCCAACGGCCGGTCCGTGGGCGTGCTGTACAAGCGCGACAATCTCTACGGCGTCGCGGTCGACGGAAAGCCGTGGGACAGCGGCTTCGTCGCCATCCGGGATTTCTGCCTGAGCCCGGACGGCAGCCGTGCTGCCGCCACCGTGCAGATCGAGAACCTGAAATCCGCAGATATTTTTTCCTTCTTCCAAGGGGTGTGGTCGGTCGCGGCCGACGGCGTGGCCTGGGAGCAGAGGTTCGTCAATGCCTGGAGTCCCTGCTTCAGCGCCGACGGCAGCCGGGTGGCTGCCGAGGTCCGCACCGGCAACTCCGAGTACTCGATCGCGGTCGACAGCCGGCCCTGGCAGGAACGGTTCGGCTGCGTGTGGGCGCCCCTTTTCAGAGGCAACGGTGGTGGCGTCCTGGCGCCGGCCCTGAAGGACGGCAAGTGGACGTTGATGGAAAACGGGGCCCCCCTGTGGAAGGGCCGCTACAACCAGCTGTGGCACCAGGTCGTGAGCCCGGACGGGAACCGGATCGCAGCCGTCGCCTCCCCCGCTTTCGGCGACTGGACCGTTGTGGTGGACGACTCGCCCTGGGGAGCCCGCTTCCGGGAGATGGTCCTGCCGCCCGTGTTCTCACCGGACGGCCGGAGCGTGGCCGTTCTGGTCAAGGAAAACGACTGCTGGACGGTCGCGGTGGACGGCAAGGCCTGGGGTCAGGCCTTCGACATGGCCTGGGACCCGATCTTCACCCCTTGCGGCACGCACGTTCTGGCCAAGGTGCGGAAGAACGGCGCCCACGCCTGCGCGCTCGACGGCCGCGTCTCGGCTCGCACCTTCGACGAGCTCTGGGATCCGGTCTGTAGCCCGGACGGCAGGCAGGTCCTCCTCCGCTACATCGAAGGCGGGAAGTATTTCCGCGAGGTCGTGTCCTTGGAGAGGGTCATCGGGTAGCCGCTGACAACCTGGTTAAGGAGAGACGGGATGTACGAATTCGTTCGCGGTCCCCTGGTGTGGGTCGCTTTCCTGGTCCTGGTCCTCGGAACGGCCTATCGGATGGTGTCGGTCTTCCGGATGGCGCAGAAGGAGAAGGGGGTCCTGGCGTACATGAATGGCAAGTACGGGCTCCGCTCCATCCTGCATTGGGTCATCCCCTACGCCAGCCGCAACACCAGGCTGCACCCGGCCTTCACCTTTCTCTCGTTCCTGTTTCACGTCTGCTTGCTCGTCACGCCGCTGTTTCTGCTCGGGCACGTCATGTCGTGGAGCGAATCCTGGGGAGTGAGCTGGTGGACCCTGCCCGAAGGATTGAGCGACGTCATGACGATCGCCGTGATCGCGGTCGTCATCGTCTTCGCCCTGCGCAGGATCGTCGATCCCGTGGCCCGCTACGTCACGTCCCTCTCGGACTATCTGGTCCTGGCCGTCGTGGTCGCCCCGTTCGTCACCGGGCTCCTGGCGCGCTACCAGGTTGCCGACTACCGGACGGTGCTCACGATCCACATCGTGACCGGCGTGGTGTGGCTCGCGGCCATCCCGTTCACCCGGCTGGTCCACATGCTCCTGTTCCCGCTTTCGCGGGCCTACATGGGAAGCGAGTCCGGCTTCGTTCGACATGCCAAAGACTGGTAGCAAGACCGCACGGGAGCTCAAGGAGGAAACCCGAGAATGAAAAAGGCTGTGCTCCTGCATACCCCTGAAAGTGAGGTCGCCGACCCCGGGCTGGATGAGACCACGAAGAATCTCACGCCGGACCAGATCGAGAAAGTCGTCAACCGGGTGATGACCCGGGAGGCTGCCGCCCGGTTGCGCGTCTACCTGGACACCTGCGTCCACTGCGGTCTGTGCGCCGAGGCGTGCCACACGTTCCTCTCGCGCGGCCGGGACCCGGTCTTCGCGCCGGTCGGCAAGGTCAAGAACACCGTCTGGGAGCTGGTCAAGCGCAAGGGCAGGGTCGACGGCACGTTCGTCCGGCAGATGGCCCGCATCGCCTTCACGGAATGCGGGGTGTGCCGGCGCTGCAGCATGTACTGCCCCTTCGGCATCGACATCGCGTACCTCCTCATGCTGGTCCGCCGCATGTGCAGCCTGATGGGCGTAGTCCCGCAGTACCTCCAGGACACGACCAACAGCCACGCGGCCACGAACAACCAGATGTGGGTCCACCAGGACGAGTGGATCGACACGCTCCAGTGGCAGGAGGAGGAAGCCCAGTCGACCATCCCGACCGCCCGCATCCCGCTGGAAAAGGAGGGGGCCGAGATCATGTACTCGGTCATCGGCCCCGAGCCGAAGATTCTCGCCCAGCTCCTGGGCAACATCGCCCTCATCATGCGGGTGGCCGGCCTCGACTGGACCATGCCGGCCACCGACGGCTGGGACAACTCCAACATGGCCATGTACTCGGGCGACTTCGAGATCATGGGCCGGGTCGAGCGGCTGCACTGGGAGACGGCCGCGCGCCTCAAAGTGAAGAAAGTGGTCATGGGCGAGTGCGGGCACGCTTTCAGGGGCGCCGTGTACGACGGACCGCGCTGGCTCGGCTGGAAGTTCCCGCCCATCCCGATGGTGCACGCGATCGAGTTCTACTACGACCTGATCTCGACCGGCAGGATCAAGATTGCGCGTAAATATGAGAAGCCGGTGACCGTGCAGGACCCGTGCAACACGGTGCGGGGACGCGGGCTGGGCGAGAAGCTCCGCTACGTCGTCAACGCGCTGTGCGAGAACTTCACCGACGTCTCGCCCCGGTTCGAGCACAACTACTGCTGCATGGCCGGGGGGGGCACGATCAACTGCGGTCCCCCGTGGAAGAAGTCCCGCATGCTGAGCAACAGGGTCAAGGCGGAACAGCTGGCGGCCACCGGCGCCGACATCGTCATCACTCCCTGCCACAACTGTCACAGCGGCATCGAGGACATCATCGGCTACTACAAGCTCGGCATGCACACCAAGTTCATCAGCGACATCCTGGTCGAGGCGATGGAGATTCCGGAGGAGCTGAAAGGGTGAGGCCCATGATGAGACGCAGCGCAGCAGGTCTGGCAATCGGTGTTCTCGCGGTCGCCGCGGCCGGCGCCCTGGCCCTGGCCGGGGTGACCGGCGGCGGGAAATCGGACCACGGCCTCGAGGTCAGGCCCGACGTGGTCCGAATCGACACGCTGTCGGCTTTCGGCGATCTCGAGAGGCCCCCTGTCGCTTATCCGCACGACTTGCACACGGAGGCTCTCCAGGGCGAGGAGGCGGCCTGCATTACGTGCCATCCGCTGGATCAAGGCCGCATCGATTACTCCCGCTTCGGTCTCCTCGAGGCCGTCGACAAGGAGACCGCCACGGAGGCCTACCACGAGACCTGCATCCGGTGCCACAGGGAAAAGGCCGGTGCAGGCCTGGAAAGCGGCCCGGTGACCTGCGGCGAGTGCCACGAGAAGCGCCCCTCGCTCCTCTCTTCCATGCGCCCCATGCCCTTTGACCTTTCCCTCCACCGGACGCACACGGAAGCCGTGGAAGGGGGGTGCGGCACCTGCCATCACAGCTACGACGAGGCGAAGCAAGCCCTGGTCTATGTGAAGGGCGAGGAAACCTCGTGCCGCGACTGCCACCGGGCGAAAGAAGAAGAGAACCGTGAATCCCTGAGCGCGGTCTCCCACCAGGGGTGCCTCGGGTGCCACCAGAGCCTCGGCGTCCCGCCGACCGACTGTCAGGGGTGCCATGGCCCCGGCGGCGAGAAGGCGGCGGAGGAGCCCGAGGGGACGTTCCGGCTCGAGCGGGGGCAGCCGGATGCCGTCCTGCTCTCGGCTTCCCTGCGGGAAGGCCCGGCCGGCGAGATGAATACCGTTCCCTTCGACCACAAGGGACACGAGCAGGCGGCCGCGACCTGCCGGAACTGTCACCATGAGACATGGAAGCCGTGCCGGGACTGCCACGAGCTGAGAGGCGGCGCAAAGGGCAGGGGCGTGACGCTCGAGAGGGCCATGCACGAGGTCGATTCCGGCCGCAGCTGCGTAGGGTGCCACGAGGAAGAGAAGTCCGCCGGCGAGTGCGCCGGCTGTCACGCGTCCATGGAGAAGGGGCTGCTGAGCGACGCCGCCTGCAAAGGATGCCACAGGGGTCCGTCTCCGGACCGGACCGGGTCCGGGGAGCCGGTCCTGTCGCGCCGTCCGCAAGCGCCGGCCGACGCGTTCCGGCCCGAGGATATCCCGGACGAGATCCGCATCGACGTCCTCTCGGACGAGTACGAACCGGCGCATTTCCCGCACCGGCAGGTGGTGGCCACGCTGGTCGATTCCATGAAGGGGAACGGGCTCGCCGCTCATTTCCACTCCCCACAAGTGATGTGCCAGGGATGCCACCATCACGGGCCGGACGACGGCAGCATCCCGCGGTGCGGGAGCTGCCACGGGAAACCTTTCAGCCAGCTCAACCTCTTCATGCCCGGGCTGCTCGGCGCCTATCACCGCCAGTGCATCGGATGCCACGAGCAGATGCAGGTCGAGAACGTTTCCGATTGCACGAGCTGTCATGAAGGCAAATGAAGAAGAATTCGTCGCTGGGCGGTTCCTCCCAGAGCTTCGGAGGTGGCTATAATGAGCGTATCTCGTAGAAAGTTCCTGCAGTGGATGGGGGCCGCGGGAGCGGGGGCCGGCATCGCCGGCAAGGCATCTGCCCACGAACAGCTCGCCGGCTACCCGGACAGCTACGCCGTGCTGTTCGACTCCACCCTGTGCGTCGGCTGCCGATCGTGCGAGGCGGCCTGCAACCGGGTGAACGGGCTCCCCGGGCCGGACCGGCCGTTCACGGATCGCTCCGTGCTCGACCAGAAACGGCGGCCCGACGAGAAAGCTCTGACGGTCGTCAACAAGTACGAGGTGCGGGTCCCCAAGGCGGGCGGCGGAGAAGAGACCCGGAGCGTGTTCCGGAAGGTCCAGTGCCAGCACTGCAGGGAGCCGGCTTGCGCATCCGCCTGCTTCGTGCGGGCGTTCCGGAAGACCCCGGAGGGGCCGGTCGTCTATGATCCGTCGGTGTGCGTGGGGTGCAGGTACTGCATGGTGGCCTGCCCGTTCGGGGTCCCCGCCTATGAGTACCACAAGGCGCTGGAGCCCCAGGTCGTGAAATGCACGATGTGCTATCCGCGCATCACCAAGGGACTTCTGCCCGGGTGCGTCGAGGCATGCCCCATGGAGGCCCTCACCTTCGCCAAGCGCGCGGACGTGATCCGGATCGCGCGGGAACGGATCCGCAAGTATCCGGACCGTTACGTGGACCATATCTACGGCGAAAATGAGGTGGGCGGCACGAACTGGCTCTATCTCGCCGGGGTGCCGTTCCATCAGCTCGATCTCCGGGAAGACTACCAGATCCGTCCGGCCCCGGAGTTCACGGCCGGTGCCCTGGGCGGCGTTCCGATCGTGGTGGGCCTCTGGCCGGTCCTGCTGACCGGACTGTACGCCATGAGCCAGAGAAAGGAAAAAGTGGCGCAGGCGGAGAAGGCATCCGCAGTGGCCCAAGCGATTGCGACCACCCGGGCCGATGCGGAGGAGAAGGCGAAGGCCACAGCGAAGAAGGCCGAGGACGAGAAGAAGAAGGCCGTGGAAAAAGCGGTGAAGAAGGCCCTCGAAGACGCCGAAAAACAGAAAGCCAAGGAGGGTGCCTGATGTCGAACCCGAACCACGCGGCCTCGGAACAGGGGGCCGGAGCGCGCCTCATCACCCCTTTCCATGTCGTCGCAGGAATCATCGTGGCGATCGGCCTCTACATCACCTACCGGAGGTTCACCGGCGGGCTGGGCGCCGTGACCCATCTGGACAACAACAACCCATGGGGGCTCTGGATCGGTTTCGACCTCCTGTGCGGAGTGGCCCTCGCTGCGGGCGGCTACGTGACGGCCGCCGCCGTCTACCTGTTCGGAAGCAGGAAATATCACGGTGCGGTCCGGCCTGCCGTGCTGACCGCCTTTCTCGGCTATTCCCTGGTCGTCCTGGCGCTGCTCTACGACGTGGGCCGTCCATGGCGCCTCCACTACCCCTTTGCGGTGCAGCCGGGCACGAGCTCGGTTCTGTTCGAGGTCGGCCTCTGCGTCATGGTCTACCTGTTTGTCCTCTTTCTGGAGTTCACCCCGATTCCGCTCGAGTGGCTGGGCATGAGAAAGATCCGCAACGTGATGGTGAAGCTCACGATCGGCCTGACCATCATCGGGGTCGTGCTGTCCACCATGCATCAGTCCTCGCTGGGGGCGCTCTATCTGCTGGTGCCCTACAAGCTGCATCCGCTCTGGTACTCCAGCTACCTGCCGATCTTCTTCTTCATCTCCAGCATCGTCGCCGGGCTGTCCATGGTCATTTTCGAGAGCACCCTGTCGCACCGGGCCTTCGCCGGCCAACTCGGCGAGAGGGCGCACGAGGAGCACGACGAGCTGGTCCTGGGGTTCGGGAAGGCCGCCTCCCTGGTTCTCTTCGGCTACTTCGGCATCAAATGGATCGGGGTCTCGGCCGGGAACCACTGGAATCTGCTGCTGACACCTTACGGCCTCTGGTTCCTCCTGGAGATGCTGGGCTTCGTCCTTCTTCCCTGTTTCCTGTATGCTTTCGGGTACCGGGAGAGGGACGTCAGGGTGATCCAGGCGGCCGCGGTG
This sequence comes from bacterium, assembly GCA_040756235.1. GTDB lineage: Bacteria > Desulfobacterota > DSWW01 > DSWW01 > DSWW01 > JBFLZG01. Next base: position 76,302 of record JBFLZG010000134.1, read on the forward strand.
ATCTCCATTCTCGGGGTCGTGCTCAACCGGTTCAACGTCTCCCTGGTGGCCTTCAACTGGCACTTGCCGCTGAGCCAGCGATATTTCCCGAGCTGGATGGAGATCCTGCTCTCCGTTTTCGTCGTGACCGTCGGGCTGATCGCCTTCCGTTTCATCGTGAGCCGGATGCCGGTCCTGCGCGAGCACCCCGACTTCCAGGAGACCCACTGATCGGGCGGAGGGCCGGCATCGCAGAACCCGGGGGGCCGCCCGCAGCGCCAGGCGCCCGGCAAGAGGGAGAAGAGATGATATTCGATCAGATCCACACCTTGCAGGAATACATGACCAGCACGAAGGCGGTCTCCTATCTGATCGCTCTTCTGTATCTCATCGCGTTCCCGATCTTCTGGAGGTTTCTGGTGGCCAGGGAGAAGGGGCAGAGTCAAAGCCCTCCCGCGTGAGGGCTTCACGTGGGATCTGGGTGCGGGAAGATCCTCTTCTCGAAGGCGGATCCTTCCCGCGGTCGCCCTGAGGGGAAATGAAGTCACAGGTCCAAAAGCAATACAGGCTCCTGTTCGATCACGTCCCCTGCTACGTCACCGTGGTCGACAGGAACTTCCGGGTGCTGGACGCCAACGCGCTGTTCCGCAGCACCTTCTTTCGAAAAGGTGCCAGCACCTGCTACGAGATGTACAAGGGCAGTCACAGGGCATGCACCAGGTGCCCTGCGGTCAAGGTCTTCCGCTCCAACCGGCCGTTCACGTCGCTGCAGACCGGCAGAGACAAGGAAGGGAAGCGGACCCACTACATGGTGACGGCCGCTCCTCTGAAGACCCGGAGCGGCGTGGTGGAGAGCGTGATCGAGATGTCGCAGGACGTCTCCGAGCTCATGCTCCTCCGGGAACGGCTGAAGAGGGTGGAGCGGGAGAAGCTCGAAGCGGAGCGCTATGCCGCCGTCGGGCAGACGGTGGCCGGCCTCGCGCACGGGATCCGGAACATCCTGATGGGGTTCGAGGGAGGTCTGTACGTGGTCCGTTCCGGGCTGGAGAGGGGGGACCCCGAGCTCATGGCGAGCGGGTGGGAGATGCTCCGCAACAACACCCGGAAAATGGAAGCGGTCGTCGGCGAGTACCTCAAGTTCGCCCGCGGGTCCGAGATCGCGGTCTCGAAGACGAGCCCGGCCGGGATCGCACGGGACGTGCTCGGGTTCTACCGCGATCTGGCGGGCGCGGCGGGGGCACGGCTCGTGGCGGACATCGAGGACGCGGTTCGCGACGCGCCCCTGGACCCGGAGGGGATCCGTACGTGTCTGTCCCACCTCGTCTCGAATGCGATCGACGCGTGCAGGCTGAGCGACCGGAAGAGAAAGAAGATCGTGCTGTCCTGCCGGGAGGCGCGCGGCGTGATCGTCTACGCGGTCGAGGACAACGGCGCCGGCATGGATTACGAGGTCAGGAAGAAGGTGTTCATCAGCTGCTGCACCACCAAGACCTCGGACCTGGGCACCGGTCTGGGGCTTCTCGTGACGAAAAGGATCGTCCACGAGCACGGCGGGGCGATCGAGTTCGAATCGGTTCCGGGGAAGGGCTCTCGCTTCACGATCCTGCTCCCCAGAGATCGTCTGCCCGGGCTGCAGGGGGACGGGACGCACGCAAGAGTGGGAAGGGAGAAGTCATGATGGCCGAAAAGAATGGCAAGACGGTTCTGGTGGTCGATGACGAGCCGGATGTGCGGTTGTTCCTGAGGACCGTGCTGGAGGATGCGGGCTTCGACGTCATGCTTGCGGCCAACGGGAAAGAGGCCCTGGAGAGGGTGACGGAGAAGAAGCCGGACGTGATTTCTCTCGATCTCGTCATGCCGAAGATGTCCGGGCTGAAGTTCTACAAGTACATTCAGAAGAACCCGGACCGGGCGGACATCCCCGTGGTGGTCATCACCGCCCACGCCCGGGACGAATTCGGCAAAGGCGATCTCGCGAAGATCGAGGCCGTAAGGCCGCAGGCGGGCCGTATGCGGGTCCTCGAAAAGCCCGTGCAGCCTGAAGCCTATGCCAACGCCATACGCGAGGCCGCCGGCCTGGAAGCGCTGGAGGCGGAAGGGAACCGGGAGCTCAAGGACCGGGTCGCCGAAGGGATCCGCAAGGCGGACAAGGGCACCCTGGAACAGGTGCTGCGCATCCTTGGCCGGCAGTCTTGAGCCCGGGAGAGAGGGTGAGGCGCCACATGACGGAATCAACCCTTCAAGCATGGCTGCAGGCTCAGCTCTTCGAGCTGGTCCCATGCAATATCGCCGTCATCGACAGGAACTACAACATTGTCATGCACAACCGAAACTTCGAAGGTCTTTTCGGCCCGAGCCGGGGGCGGCCGTGCTACGCGGCCTACAAGAAGCAGGAGCGCAGGTGCGAGACGTGCATGGCCGCCCAGACCTTCGCCGACGGCAAGGTCCGGGTCAACGACGAAGTCGGCGTGGACAAGCAGGGCCGCACCGCTTACTACCTGGTGCACATCGTGCCGATCGCAGATGCGGACGGGCAGATCCCGTACATCATCGAGATGTCGACGGACATCACGGAGGTGAAGAGGCTCCAGCGCGAATATCAGATCCTGTTCGAGAGGGTGCCCTGCTTCGTGGTCGTGCTGAATCGGGAATTCCGCGTCGTGCGGGCCAACCAGCACACCAAGAGCACGTTCGGGGCTACCACCGGTCAGTACTGCTGGGAGGTCTTCAAGAGAAGGACGGAGAAGTGCGAGGACTGCCCTGCCGAGCTCACCTTTCGTGACGGCCAGAGCCACACTTGCGAGCAGGAGGGGGTGAGCAAGCGGGGCGAGAGCACCCACTACGTGGTGACGACGTCTCCGCTCCTCAGGCGGGATTCGACCACGCACGTCGTCGAAATGGCCGTGGACGTGACCCGGGTTCACCAGCTCGAGCAGGAAAAGCTGGAAGCGGAACGTCTGGCCGCGGTCGGACAGACCGTCGCAGGTCTGGCTCACGGCATCAAGAACATCCTGACAGGGCTGGAGGGCGGGGTCTACGTGTTCAAGAGCGGTCTGGACCGGAACGACCGCGTGCGGCTCGATCAGGGCTGGCAGATGCTCGACCGCAACATCGAGAAGATCTCGACCCTGGCCAAGAACCTGCTGAGCTTCTCCAAGGGCCGGGTGCCGGAGGTCCGCATGGTCGACCCCGGGGAATTGGTGCAGGAGGTGGTGGATCTTTACAGGGATGCGGCCCTGCAGCAGGAGATCGTCGTGGCCGCCGACATCCGCGGGCCCCTGTCGCCGGCGCCGTTCGATCCCGAGGCGATCCACACCTGCCTGGCCAATCTCGTCTCCAACGCGATGGACGCCTGCCAGATGAGCGAGAAGCCGAACTGCCGGGTGACGGTGCGATGCCTGGAAGAGGAGGATTCGATTCTGTTCGAGGTGGAGGATGAGGGCTGCGGTCTGGACTATGACCTGAAGCAGAAGGTTTTCACCAACTTCTTCACGACCAAGGGCGACGGCGGCACGGGCCTCGGGCTGCTCCTCACCCGCAAGATCACTCAGGAGCACGGCGGAAGAATCACGATGGAGTCGGCCCCGGGCCGGGGGTCCACGTTCCGGCTGTTGTTCCCCAGGAACCGCCTCCCGAAGCCTGCCGCAGATGTGGGGGCCGCCGGACCCCTGGATGCGTCCCTGCTCAGGGACGGGGGGATGGGGAAGGAACAGGGCCGACATTCTTGAGACTCTGTGGAGCACGTGCAGGCTTGCGGGCCGGCCGAGCGGAAGGAGGAGCAAATGGAAGGGAAAATCAACAAGAAAGTCCTCGTGGTCGAAGACGATGAAGATGTGATCCTGTATCTTTCGACGTGGCTTTCCGACCAGGGCTTCGACGTGGCCGTGGCCCGGGACGGAATCGAAGCGACCGAGAAGGTCAAGGCGGACCCTCCGGACCTGATCACGCTGGACATGGTCATGCCGCAGAAGACCGGCGTCAAGTTTTACCGGGAGATCAAGAAAGACCCGCAGCACGGTCACATTCCGGTGATCATCATCACCGGGCTGCAGCGGGAATTCGAGCGGTTCATCTCGAACCGCAGGGTGACGCCGGCGCCGGAAGGCTATATCTCCAAGCCTTTCGGGCAGGACGAGCTGATCGAGACGATCCACAAGGTCCTCGGGGTGAGCTGCAGCAAGAAGGCGCTGGTGAACGGCGGCAGGTAGTCGCCTCTGCCGCCCGTGTCTTGTCATCCCGGCCCGGTTGCTTGCTTTTAGGGGCGCTGCTTGCTGCGCCCGTCCCTGAGGTCCGGTAGGGGCGAATGATTATTCGCCCCTGCATGACGGGTGCGGAGATTGGATTGCAGGCGCGAATCTCTCTGTGCCGCGGGACCCCGGGACGGGGACCGTCCGGAGATTGCGAGCGTAGCGAAGCAACCTCCAGGACTCAGGGGGTTGCTTCGGTCGCCCTGGGCTCCCTCGCAATGTCCGCAACATTTCGTGTCCTCCCTCCGCCCGCTCAATGCGCCGCTGGCCGGGGATGACGCCACGCTCTTGCAGGGGCGGGGCTTGCCCTGCCCCTGCCGCCTCCAGTCGCGGGCGGTGTTCACCCAGCGGAATCCACGCGGAAGTACTCCCCCGGAGCGGGCTTCACGTACTTGAGACCCGGACAGGGGGCGACGTACTTGACCCGAAAGGCTTCGCCCAGAATGCCGAACAGCTCCACGCAGGCGGAGCACACGAGAGGGGTCTTCTGGATCGAGTACGGAGCCGGTCCGCGCCCGTCGCAGGGGGTCGAGAACCGCGCAAAGACGAAGTTCAGATGGTTGGCCGAGTAGTAGCAGAACAGCTCCTCGAGGGTGCGGCCGGTTCTTTCCTGCCTCGAGTAGATCTCGAGCGCCCGGATCTCCCAGGGAGTGAAAAGACCCCAGCCCTCGGGCAGCACCTGCGCGGCCCGCTCGTCTTCGAGCATCCCGATCACGTCCTCGTCCGAGGCGAGCCGCGCGGGAGAGAAGGCCTCCAGCCGGATGGTCCCCCACGGGTCGAGGTCGAGGCCCTCGAGCGGCCGGTTGGCCGCGACCAGAAAGCTTCCCTTCCGCGGCGAGGCGCGGTACCAGGACCCCTGCCGCAGGCACTGCTTGTCCCAGACCTCGGGCGCGACCGCCACGATTTCCCTGCGGCCGTAAAGCGCCTCGCAGGGCTGGTGGCGGGCGAGGTGGACGCGCCGCTTGTCCCGGAGCAGCTCGTCGATCAAGCCCCGCTGGGCCGCCGGATCGAGCCAGTAGACCCACTTTCCGTAGCGTTCGGCAGCTTCCTGCATCTGGGCTCCTGTGCTCTCGCGTTGCTACCGGGACAGCATCCTATATGAGGATCGGCACCCCGTACGCGGGATCATCGGTGAGGATCTCGAAGGCCGTGGCAAAAGGGCTTACGAGGCGTACGATCTCCCTGCCCTTTCGCAACAGCCGGATCTCCGAGGAGGCGATCTTGCTGTTCAGGCAGGCGTGCTCCCCTCCGGGCGGGTTGCGGTAGCGGAGGCCGGCAAAGGTTTCCTTGCGGGCGGCTACCTTGCAGCGGGCTTCGAACGCTCCGTCCCGGGTGGACAGGTGCCACTCCAAGCGCGCGGGGAAGGAGGCCTTGGCGCGCAGCAGGCAAGCCGGGCGATTGAACAGGTAATCCTGCCCCTCGTGGTGGAGGGCGAGAAAGCTGATGTAAGGGGTCCACACCGGCCCCAGCCTGAGCCGGGCGCTCATCATCTCCATGTAACTTCCCGGGTGTCCCTCGAAGCTGTTGCACTGTGCCCACGCATACTGATCCGTGTGCTTCTCTCCCCAGTTGTGGTTCTGGCTTCCCTTCCATCCGGTCACGTCGATCCGTTCTCCGTCCACGGCCAGCTTTCCCTTCCAGGTGACGTCCGGATAGGGGGTCAGCCCCTTGGCTTTCGGAAGGGAACGGCCGTAGGCCCACTCCGGAAGGAAATGCAGGGGAGGGCCCGCCGTGGGGTACTCGAGGTCCCACTCGATCCGGCGCCCTCCGGAGGTGCAGACACCGGTTGCCGATCCGTCCGTGAGAGTCGCCTTGCCCACCCGCACCTCGAAGCGGTCGGCTGCGAACAGGCAGCTCCGGAGCGGAACCACCTCCTTGGTCGCCACCTTCGTTCCCTCGGCGCCCTCGAAGAAAACCGTCCAGAGCTCTCCCTCGGCGTTGTGCGGGCGGCCCTTGGGGGCGAAGATGGTGTACTTGATCCAGAAAGCCCTGGGGCCGTCCGGTGCGTTGCCGCGCAGGAAGTAGCTCTCGTAGAGCCCTTTCGTGTTGCCCGGCCTCCACCGGCTGTAATTGTCGACCTCGTTCTGTCGGACCATGGACGGTGCCCCCTGCCGGAGACGGTTGCGGGTGAATTCTGCGAGCGAGCCCAAGGAAAACCTATCGGAAGCCTCGCCCCAAATCAAACGTGGCGCCGCGGGCAGGCGCGCTCGGAAGGGCGGCGGCAGGGTTGAAAGGCATCAGCCTCCTGGGCTATTCTTGCCCGGTGATCGAATGGCAGGGAAGTCGAGGAGATCCGACGATGACGAGAATGGGGGTGCGGAAAGGATGGGCGGTGTTCGCCGGCGTGCTCTTTGCGCTGGCCCTGGGATGCAAGGCCCAAGACGAAGGCAACAACGCGAGCGCGGAGGCCCCCGGGGCGAAGGAGGCGCATCCTGCCCAGGCTCCGGCCGCTCAGCAGCAGAAGGAGCAGGAAATGAGTCCCCGAGTCCAGATGAAAACCAGCATGGGAGACATCGTCCTGGAGCTGGATCGCAAGAGGGCGCCCGTCACCGTGGAGAATTTTCTGCGGTACGCGCAGGACGGAACTTACCAGGGCACGATCTTCCATCGGGTGATCCCGGGGTTCATGGTCCAGGGCGGCGGCATGGAGCCCGGCCTCAAGATGAAGCCGACCAAGGGGCCGATCCGCAACGAAGCCGGTAACGGCCTGAAGAACTTGCGAGGCACGGTCGCCATGGCGCGGACGGCGGTCGTGGACAGCGCCACTTGTCAGTTCTTCATCAACGTGAAAGACAACGCGTTCCTGGACCACCGGGACGAGACGCCGCAGGGTTTCGGCTACGCCGTCTTCGGGAAAGTCGTGGAAGGCATGGACGTGGTCGAAAAGATCGAGAAGGTCCCCACCGGTTCGAGAGGGCCGCACGGGGACGTGCCTCTTCAAGACGTGACCATCATCGGGGTCGAGGTTGAGGCCGGTCAGACCCCGTCGCCCTGAAAGGCTGTCGAGAAACGCTCATCGGCAGAACCTGCTGCGAACGCAGCGAAGACCCCCACGAGCCGGGCTGTTGCGGCGCGCTGAAGCAAGCGCCGCGGGCCTGTCCTTTGTCCGGCAGACGGGTGCCTCCCAGCCGTCGCTGTGCGGATCTGTTCTTCGGAGGGCGGCAGAGAGTCCTCCCGCCGGCTTTCCCGGGGCTTCCTATCGACTCGTCCACGCAGGCGGTGCGGCGCTTTTCAATCTCGCTGCAGAGATCCTCGAGCATGCCGGGCACCACGAGCTGGAGGCCGATCTTCACCATCCAGGCCGAAAGGCTCTTCCCGGGCCCGAAGCTCTCGTAAGAGATCCCGCTGCCGGCGGCGGTCTCCCGGACACGGACCTTCCCGAGCCGGCCGGCCATGCCGCCTTGCTCCACCCTCGGCACTCGCCGGGGGGGGGCCGGATCCGAACCACGGACGAACTCGAATCCGGCCAGCGGCCAGGGGGATCGACGCAAAGACCGTAGCGGGCCTGCCGCGCGGAAGCCTCCAGAGGCACGACCCGGGAAACCAGACAGGGGTCGAGTTGCAATTTGACGGTCTCGTATTATATTACGTATATTAAAATTAACGTCATGGAAAGTGGAGAACCTCCGTGATCGACTTTCCCCCAGGATGCAATGCACGGGTCGGCTCGATCGTGGCCGGGCGCTTCCGAGTGCAGGAGACGATCCGCGCCGGTCGGGTTTTCAGCGTTCATACGGCCTTTGACCTTCTGCGCAGAGAGCCGGTCCGCCTGTGGACCTTTGCCCCCGCCCTCCGGCAGGAACACCCGTGGCAGGCCGTCCGCTTCCGCGAGCTTGCCGAGCAGCGCTACCGGGTCCGGCACCAGCTGTTCTTGAATGTCGTTCTGGTGGGAGAGGAGGACGACAGCCTGTTCTTTGTCGAGGAGACTCCCGGGGGCGAGTGCCTGCAGGCGGCCATCCACAGGAGGCGGGAGGCCCACGAGCCGTTTTCCATCACGGAAGCCGTGGTCATGGCCCGGCTCCTCTGCCAGGCCCTCTCCCATCTCCACGGCTCCTCCGCGGTCCACGGTTTTCTCAACCCGGAGGAGGTAGTCCTGGAGGCCTGGGTGCGAGGACCGGTCGCCTTCTACCCCCGGGTCTCGGGGATGGGCCTGAGGGACCGGCTCCGCGACCTGGGGATGGGTTGTGACGTGCTGTCCGAGGAGGCGGCCTCCTATGCGCCGCCGGAGTTCGCGGGCCCCCTTGCGCTCCGGAAGGAATCCGATGTTCACGGGATCGGAGCGATTCTTTACACGTTGCTGACGCTGAGGCCGCCGACCGGCTGCTTCGTGCGGCCCAGTCGGCTTCGCCCCGATGCCCCGGCGGAGCTGGACGAAATCCTGCTCAAGGCCATGGAGGAGGATCCCGAGGACAGGTTCCGGAGCACGGAGGACCTGCTCGGGGCCCTGGAAGGAGTCGAGTTTCAAGGGTTCGATGCCGATAACATCCGGAAGGCTGAAGAACAGCTGCTGGCTCCATGGCCGGAGGGAATCCGAAGCCCGGAACAGGGGAAGGGGGCGCTCGAGGACCAGGCCGGGCAGCTTGCCAGGGCCATCCAGCTCCTGGCCGAACCGGCCCCGGCGGCACCGCGACCCCGCTCGAGACTGCGATCCTTCCTGCGCTCGGTCCCGATGCTTTCCCGGTTTGTCCTGATTCTTCTGGCCCTGGCTCTTCTTCTGCTGGCGTCTCGGGACGTCGGGTGGCCTCCCTGGAAGAAACGTTCAGCGGCAGAGAATACCAGGAAGTGGGACCAGCTGTTCCGGACAGAGCGTGGGACCCGGCCGGCCGCAGACGACAGCCGGAGCGAGACGCCTTGAGGGGGTCCTCACCGCATCGGCTCTCATGGCCGTTTATCGACAGCCTCTCGGTGGGTGGGGGAGGACGGGCAAGTGCCGCAGGACCGCCGTGGCCCGAGACGTGGAGGAGCGTTCTCCTGCCTGACGCTGTGGCTCGCAGCGGTCCTGCCGCTGTGGGCGGTGTGGGGCTTTTCCTGGGTGACCCTTCGGGGGGTTCAGAGGGAAACGGGGCAAGTGGCTCGCTATTACGGAGAGTATCTCTACAAGGAGCTCCTGCGGAACCAGCTCGGCAGGACCGCGCAGGTGGTGGAGTCCGCCACCAAAAGAGAAGGCCGGGCTGCCCGGAGCCCCTCAGGCGCGGACCTCGCCCGCATCGCCGAGCTCTCCGGCCTCGAGGACGCCCTGCTGCTCATCCGACGAGAGCAGTTTCGGATCCTTTACCCTGCTCCTGCCGACCTGGAGAGCTCCTCGGCTTTCCTGGGTGACGAGGGAGCGAGGGAAGAGCTCTTGCGGACGCTCAGCCAGATGGTCATGCACGGTTCGGAAGAAGGGTACTTTTCTCTGACGTGGGAGGGCAACCCTGGGCCGCACGAACAGAGACATTTCGTCTTCGTGGCGCCTGCGGGTTCCCTGCTCTGCGTCCTGCTGCTGCCGGAGCAAGACATGCAGATTTCGGGGGGATCGCTTGCCGGGGCGCTGCCGGCGGTCGTAGCCGAGCGGCTGCGCGGCTACCTTCTCCTGAGCATCCCTTTCGTGATGCTTGCTTCCGTTCTGATCTGGCTGGCGGCTCGCGGCGCCGCGGTCGAGCCGGGGCCTTCAGCGACTGAGGAGGCCACATGACTCCCTCCAAGAGAGAAACGGTTGTTTTTCTGGGTCTGGACGATCGCCTGCTCTGGCAACTGACGCGTGCCCTGGCTGCCTGGGAGGGGGTGATTGTCTACCGCTGTGCGGCCACCGCGCCGGAAGTGATCCGGATGTGCGAGCAGGAGCCGATCGGCGCGCTCGTGGTGAACGGTCCGGAGCTGGCTGCCGAGGCGGTCCGCTTTCTCCGGAGCGCCGCTCCGGAGCGTGCCATGCCTTCCACCTGGGTCGTACTGGCCGATTCGATCCCTCCCGGGGGGATCCTGGTGCCGGGCCTCCCACCGAGGACTCTGTTCATGGAAAAGCCGTTCAATCCGAAGGAATTTCCGTCAAGGCTGATGGAGGCCATAGAAGGAACGCCGAGCGCGGAGCCGGAAGCCGCCGGGCTGCCGCCTCCGGCACCCCTCGAGACGGCGCTGGAGGAGCCTCCTTCCGAAGAGATTCGCCCTCCCGTGGTGCTGCCGGGCGAGCGTTACCTCGAGAGCCCCGCGTACTCGGCGCCACCGGAAGGAAAAGCGCCGCCCGCGGAGGAACCAGGCCCTTCCGCCATGCAGGGCGGGGAAGAAGGGGATTTTTACGAGTACCTGGCCAGGGGCTTCGAATGCATGAAGAACGGGGATCGGCCAGGGGCTCTGGAGAACTGGAAGGCGGCGCTCGTCCTCCGCCCCGACGACCGCCGGCTCGTGGCCAACGTGAAGCGCCTCGAGGCCCAGGAAAAGCGCTGAGCGGCTCCTGTCATACCGGCAGCGCCGCAGGCCGGAATTCCCCCTAGGAGGCTGTCCATAAATGCCGAATTCTTGGACAGGCTCCTGGCCTCTCCTTATGGGAGGCTGTCGAAGAAGGAATCCCCTCTCCCCCGTGCACGGGGGAGAGGGACAGGGTGAGGGGGAAACAGGGACGGATTCACCCCTCATCCCGACCTTCTCCCCTCGGCGAGGGGAGAAGGTGAGAAAATCGACAACCCTCGTCCCCCCCCTACAGCCGCAGCTGCATCCAGACGACGTCAAAGTCCTCGCCGAGCTTCCTGCCGACCGTGAGGAACCTGCCGCATTCGCGAAATCCCTGCTTGCGGTGAAAGCACAGGCTCTGCTCGTTTTGTGAAGAGATCGCCGCCAGCAGGCAGTCGATGCCCCTGGCCGGGGCCGCCTCGATCAGCCTGCCCAGCAGGGCCGAACCGATCCCCTTGCGCGTGTGCTCAGGCAGGATGAAGTTAGTGACCTCGGCGGTCCTGAGGAAGGTCGCGGCCGGATGGAACGCCCGCAGGAACGCGAACCCGACGACCTGTCCGGTACCGGCTTCCCTTGCCACGAGTGAAGGGTATCCCCTGGCCATCTCCAGGAAGCGGGCGAACGCCTCGTAAGGCAGCGGCTCCTCGAGAAAGGCCGCGAAGCTGTTCGTGACGAAATGATTGAAGATGTCGATCACCGCGTTCCGGTGGAGATGCGACATCGGCTCGAAGCTGTAAGCCATGTGTTCCGATCCGTATTCGGGATTGGGTGTACCGGGGCTGGGAGGACCACCCTGCGCATCGCCCGGGGGCCCCAAGCCTCCCGCGTGCGGCAAGGAATGTCAATCAATGAGAGCAGCCGGCGGAAAAGGCGAGGCCCCCGCATGGGCCGGGGGCCTCGTGCATGCCGAGGAAGTCCGGTCGATCAATTATAAGGGTAACGGATCGGATCGCCTTCGTGCGGTGCCGCGCCCGGCACGATACGCAGCTTCGGCGCCAGCTCGGCGGTGCTGATGCCGAGGAGGTTCGCCGCGAGCAGGGTCACCTGGTAGGACGCCCTGGCCAGGCGCGCAGATTGCTGATACTGCCACGCGTCGAAATACGCGACCCCCGCGCATCGATACTGGGCCGCCAGCTCGAGCAACGGCGCCACCGTCCCGGCATCCGGGTGCGCGAGGATGTCGTCGAGCAGCCCGTTCGCCCAGTTCAGGAAGCCGGCGAACTCGTAGCGGTGCATGTTGGCCCGATCGAACCTGCCGAAGCTGTTGCTCAAGGAAATATAGTGCATTACGGTATCGCTCTCGTCGCCGGACCACGCGAAGTAGTACTCGTCTGACGAACCGTAGTCCAGACCCATGGCCGAGTCATAGCCGTCGTGCGGGTGCGACAAGCCGATGTGATGCCCGAACTCGTGCACCGTGGTGCTGCTGAAGCCGTAGCCGAGGTCACGGTATTCCGCGCTGTCGAACTGAAAGACGTAGCTCTGCGTGCCGTCGATCCAGTTGTCGTCGGAGAATCCCAGCAGCCCGTAATGGGGGCCGAGATTGGCCGCCGTAGTGTTGAAGGCGAACACCTTGCCGACGTAGTCGTGAGGGCCGTAATCCGGAACGTACGACGCCATGTTGCCATCGAAGAAGCAGAACAGCTCCGCGTAGGGATCGCCGTACGGATCCCAGCAATCCGACTCGGAGAGCAGCTCGGCAAAGATGCGGAAGGCGCGCTCGGCGGCATCGTCGATCGGATCGTTGTCTTCGAGCGCCACGTTCCAGCGGTAGTACGGCTCGAACTGGCGCATCTTCTGATAGATGTAAGCGGTGTCGATCCAATCGAGCCCGCTGCTGGCATCATCGTCCTCGAACATCTCGACATGGACCACCTTGCCGCCGCCCAGGCCCGGCGCGGTCACGAGGGGATCGTACAACGGCGAGGAGGTGAACAGCAGATTGATGCCGACGAAACGCGTGATCAGGCCAAGATCGTTGCTCAGCGCCGAAGGGTCGCGGTACCCGCCGGCCGCATACTCCCAGACCGGCGGCATCCGGTAATCCTCGGTGCCGTTGCCGTCCAGATCGAGAACGTCCACGTAGTAGTTGTCGGTCCACGCCTCAGGGCCCGCGGACAGATCGTAGAACCAGGTGTAGCCGTAAGTCCCGCCCCAGGCGATCATCTTGCGGGAGGCGCGTTCGGCCCCGAAGTTGTAACCGGTATCGGGGTCGATTTCGTTCGTCTTGGTGTAGACGTGGAACTGGAAGTCGGGACGGCTGTACCAGTTGATGAAGAAGATGGTATAGCTGTGCTTCGGGTCGATCCCGAGCCGCTTGTGGCCGACGGCGGTCAGCCACTTCTCGACGGAAGGCGCATCGATGTACAGGACCGGCGGGATGACGTCCAGCACGTTGGCAAGCATGTTGTTATAATGCGTCTGGAATTCGGTGGGATCGCCGGCCGTTGCGATGGAGGTCAGGTAACTGAAGAACGCATCTTCAAACCTCTGATCCGGGTACAGAACGTTATAGGAGAAATGGAACTCGAGGCCGAGGTCACGTCCCGGCAGGCCGTAGAACTGGGGGTATCTCACGAGCGGTAGGTAGCCGGCCGGAAGCCCGTCGAGCAGGTCGGCTTCGTCGATCGCCCCGTCATAGCCGATGAAGACCAGATTGATCTGGATGTCCTGCTCGAAGGTGATCGGTTCGCCCGGGGGCTGGTCGCAGGGCGTGGCGGCCGACGCCGGCAACACCCGCATCGACACGAGCAGCAAAACGCCCAAGAGCATCAAAATTCTTTTCTGCATGGGAGCCTCCGCGGTGGTACGTGGGCCGAGACCGAATCTCCAGAGCATCATATTAGGAGAAATAATATTCTAGGTCAAGTAAAACAATCAGCTAGATGAACAGGAGAACAGGAGATGAGCATACGAATACCGGAATCGGCGCCGGGGCAGGAGGCGGCGTTCGTGGCGGGCGCAACCGGTTTCACGGGGCGCGAGGTCGTCCGTTCGCTCGTCGCACGCGGCATCCGGGCCATCGCGCACGTGCGGCCGGATTCGCCCCGGTTGGAGGAGTGGAGGGAACGCTTGCGGAATATGGGCGCCGGCGTGGACACCACCGTATGGGAGGAAAGCGCGATGGCGGCCACGCTCTCGCGGCTCGGCCCTGCGTTCGTGTTTGCTCTGCTGGGAACCACCCGGGCCCGTGTCAGAGGCGTCCGCCGCGCCGGCGGAGACCCGGCCAGGCAGAGCTACGAGGCGGTCGATTACGGCCTCACGGCCCTCCTCATTCGCGCCGCCAAAGCTTCAGGGGCCGTGCGCCGATTCGTCTATCTCTCCGCTACGGGCACGCAGGCCGGGTCCCGGTCGGCTTACTACGGGGCGCGTTGGAAGACCGAGGAGTTGCTCCGCTCGAGCGGCCTGCCTTTCACGATCGCGCGGCCCTCCTTCATTGCAGGCCCCGGCCGGGAGGATTCGAGGCTCCTGGAGCGGGCGGGCATCGTGGCTGCAGACGGCCTGCTCTCGGCTCTGGCCCCCCTGGGCGGCCGGAAGCTCAGGGAGCGCTACGCGTCCATGACCAACACCGAGCTTGCCGGGGCCCTCACGCGCCTGGCTCTGGACCCGGCCGCGGAAAACCGCATCCTCGAGCCCGACGCACTCCGGAAGGCGGCCGTCCCGTGAGGAGCTGAGGCGAGACCGGCTCAGCACACCGGCTCGTGAATCCCGTAACGGATTCTGTTGGGGCGTATGGCCATCCGCCCCTGCGCAGCCGCGACGTGGTGCCCGACATCAATTATCGG
>JBFLZG010000135.1:0-36336 GCA_040756235.1 bacterium
CGCCCTCCGGGCGCATCATCCTGACGGATGATGCGTCCAATTCCGCTGTCCTGCGGAATTGTCGTGCGCCTTGCATCTGGACATTTCTGAACAGCCTCCAGGAGCCGAATTCTTGGACAGGCTCCTAACCGGGACCACCCAGACCCGAGGATCCGACGACCATGGAAGAGGCTTACTGCGAAAAGATCGCTGCCGCGTCATCCATTCGTCCCGCCCAGGTGAAGGCCGTGGCGGGCCTGCTGGAGGAGGGGGCCACGATCCCGTTCATCGCACGCTACCGCAAGGAGGCGACCGGGGGCCTGGACGAGGTCGTCATCACCGCCATCCGGGACCACCTGCACCGGCTCGAGGAGCTCGACCAGCGGCGCGCGTCCATCCTGAAGTCGCTCGAGGAGCGCAACGTCCTGACCGATGAGCTCCGGACGAAGGTCGAGGCTGCGGAGACCCTGAGCGTCCTTGAGGATATTTACCTGCCTTACCGGCCCAAGCGCAGGACCCGCGCCATGGTCGCCCGTGAGAAGGGCCTGGAACCCCTCGCGCAGCAGATCTTCGCCCAGGACCTCCTGCCGGGCGAGGATGACCTGAGCGAGGCCGCCTCACGGTTCCTGAGCGAGGACAAAGGCGTGAAGTCCGCGGACGAGGCCCTGGCGGGCGCCCGGGACATCATGGGGGAATGGATGAACGAGGACGCGGGAGCCAGGGAGCGGCTCAGGGCGTTCTTTGAAAAGAAAGCCACCGCGCGCTCGCGGCTGGTCCCGGGCAAGGAGACGGAAGGCGTCAAGTTCCGGGATTACTTCGACTGGGAAGAGCCGGCCCCGACGGCCCCCTCCCACCGGATCCTGGCCATGCGGCGCGGGGAAAAAGAGAAGGCGCTGGTCCTGGCTTTCCTGCCCCCGGAAGAGGAGGCGCTCTCGCTGCTCGCAGGGCTGTTCGTCAAGTCCGACAACGCCAGCGGCGATCAGGTGCGCCTGGCCGCGCGCGACAGCTATCATCGGCTGCTCGGCCCTTCGCTCGAGACCGAGCTTCGCCTGGCGTGCAAGAAGCGGGCGGACGAGGAGGCCACTCGTGTCTTTGCGGAGAACCTGCGCCAGCTCCTGCTGGCGCCCCCCCTCGGTCGAAAAAGAGTCCTGGCCATCGATCCCGGCTTTCGGACCGGCTGCAAGGTCGTCTGTCTCGACGAGCAGGGGAAGATGCTCCACCACGACGTGATCTTGCCGCACACCGGCGCCCGGGACCGGGAAAGAGCGGCCCGGACGATCCGGGACCTCTGCGCCCGGTTCTCGATCGAGGCCGTGGCCGTGGGGAACGGCACGGCAGGCCGTGAGACCGAGGCCTTCCTGCGCGAGCTCGACCTGGGCGGCGCCGAAGGCGCGGTTCCCGTGGTCATGGTCAACGAAAGCGGAGCTTCCGTCTATTCCGCATCCGAGGCGGCCCGCGAAGAGTTTCCGGAGCATGACGTGACGGTGCGCGGAGGAGTCTCCATCGGCAGGCGGCTGCAGGATCCCCTGGCCGAGCTCGTCAAGATCGACCCGAAAGCGATCGGCGTGGGCCAGTACCAGCACGACGTGGACCAGAAAGCGCTCCGCCAGGCCCTGGACGACGTGGTCGTGAGCTGCGTCAACGCGGTCGGCGTCGAGGTCAACACGGCGAGCAAGCAGCTCCTCACCTACGTCTCCGGGCTCGGCCCGCAACTGGCTCAGAACCTCGTGGGGCACCGGAACGCGCACGGACCTTTTCGGAGCCGGGAGGAGCTGAAGGAGGTCAGCCGGCTCGGGCCGAAAGCGTTCGAGCAGTCGGCCGGCTTCCTGCGGATCCGCGAGGGAGACAACCCGCTCGACGCGAGCGCCGTCCACCCGGAAAGCTATCCCGTGGTCGCGGCCATGGCCAGGGACCTCGGATGCCGGGAGGAGGACCTGATGCGCGAGCCGAAGCGTCTCGAGCAGGTCCGGCCCGAGCGCTACGTCACGGAGCGAGCCGGCCTGCCGACGATTCGCGACATCCTGGCGGAGCTCGCCAAGCCGGGTCGGGACCCGCGCGATTTTTTCGAGGCCTTCCGGTTTGCCGAAGGGGTGCATACGCTCGAGGACCTCCGGCCCGGCATGCGTCTGCCGGGAAAGGTCACCAACATCACCCGATTCGGGGCCTTCGTCGACCTCGGGGTCCACCAGGACGGACTGGTCCACATCAGCCAGCTTGCGGATCGGTTCGTCAAGGATCCGGGGGAGGCCGTGAAAATCGGTCAGACGGTCAGCGTGACCGTGCTGGAGGTCGACCTGGAACGCAAGAGGATCGCCCTTTCCATGCGCGCCGGCCTGGAGAAAGACCTGCAGAGGAAGGAGGCCGGACAAGGTGCCGGGGGCCGACCGGAAAACCCGCGGAAAGGACCGGCGGCGCGCCGTCAGGAAACCCGGGAGGGCGGAAAGAAGAAGGAAGAGCTGGACCCGAACAATCCGTTCGTCCAGGCCTTTAGGAAGGCGAAGTGGACGCCCTAGCGGCTGTCCAGAAACGCCCATCTGCGGCGTTGCACTCATCCTTCGTCACTGCGGCGTACTGTCATGTACGCCTCGTTCCTCAGGATTTCGTGCGCCTTGCATCTGGGCATTTCTGAACAGCCGCTGGAGCGAGGCTGCCACGCTTACCGGAAACCGGAGCCCGTCTTGTAGCGGCGCGAATCCGGCCGCACGCCACCCGGTCTGATGACGATTCCCTCTGAGCTCGCATCCTACCTATGGGAGCCCCGGGGCCTCCTGAGGCTGACGAACGATGGGCAGGTAGACAACCGCGGCAGGCTGCCACGACCTCGTGAGGGAACCCCTTATGGATGAGATCCGCATGCATCAGCTCGCCGCGCACGTGCTGGGCGAGTGGAATACCCATGACGTAGACCGTGTCGTCGCGGTTTATACGGACGACGTGCTCTATTTCGATCCGAACACCCGCGGCCCTGTCACGGGTGCCGAGGCGCTTCGCCACTATCTGGCCCGGTTCTTCTCGAACTGGAGGATGCGCTGGACCCTGCGGGAAGCTCGTCTCTTCACGGGTGGGGACGGCTGTGCGGTGACCTGGCATGCGGCCTTCCAGAGAACCGAAGGAGGCAGTATCGTCGAAATCGATGGGGTGAAGCTCGTTCGTTTGCGGGGAGACCTCATCGCACGCAGCGAGATCTACTTCGACCGCACTTCTCTTATGCCTCTCCTCGGACCCCGGCGGTAGCGTAGGGGCGCATGGCCATACCCCCTACGCGTGTCCTTTACGATCCCAGCCCACGTGACTCCCGGATACGACGATACCGGTTGAGGGCGGCCATGGCGCTCACCGCCTTTTCGGGAGTATCGAACGTGGGGATCTGGTGCGCCTGCAGGATACGAGTGGCAACCTCGATGGAGGGCCCGATGAAGGAGGAGCAGATGATCGGCTTGCCGTACCGGGCAGGCAGGCTGGCCAGCTTCCTCATGGAGGGCTCGATCATGGCGGCCATCTGTTCCAGGGGGATGTCCGGGAGGAGGTCGGGGGCGGCTTTGCGGAGCCCCGCCAGCCAGGAGCTCACCATGATGCCGTGGATGATCAGGCCGTCGATGCCGGGGTCCTCCAGGAGGATCTGCGGCAGGGTCTCGACCAGCAGCTTGGGTTGTGTGGAATAGGTCAGATCCACCGGGTTGCCGAACGCCGCCGTGGCGGGGATCAAAGGCCGGATGGCCTCGCGGGTGCCAGCCGAAAAGGCGGGCACCTGGAGCCCTTGCCTGTTGCAGGCATCGGCCATGGAGCTGGCCGGGCCGCCGGAATGGGTGAGGATCGCAACGCGGTTGGAGCGGGGCAGGGGCTGCGTGGCCAGGGCCCAGGCCCACTGGTAGAGCTCCTCGACCGAGGCGGCCTCCAGGATCCCTCCCTGCCGGAGCAGACCGCTCATGAGCCTGGCCGGCGCCCCGACCGCTCCCGTGTGGCTGGCCGAGGATCGGGCGCCGGCCTCGGTCCCGCCG
Source organism: bacterium (assembly GCA_040756235.1). GTDB lineage: Bacteria > Desulfobacterota > DSWW01 > DSWW01 > DSWW01 > JBFLZG01. The sequence continues at coordinate 3,978 of JBFLZG010000135.1, forward strand.
ACGTAGAGAGCCACGATCGGCTTGAGGGCCGAGACTTTCTTCGCCGTTTCGACGAACGGGCGCGGCCGTTTCAAACCCTCGATGTAGAGGGCGATGGCGCGGGTGGACGGGTCCTGGCCCAGGTAGTCCAGGCAGTCCGTGAGGCCGATATCGGCCTTGTTTCCCACGCTGATGGCGCGGCTGTACCCGATTCCATGCTCTTCGAGGTAAGGGATCACCTGGGTCACGTAAGTGCCGCTCTGTGACGCCAGTCCCATGGGCCCGGGTCCCTGGAAATAGGGGAACATGGTGACGTTGATGTGCCGGTGCGGGTTGATGATGCCGATGCAGTTGGGACCGATGAAGCGGATGCCGAGCCTGCGTGCCGCCTGGGCGATCTCCCGCTCGATCCTCTTCCCCTCGTCGCCGAGCTCCCCGAAGCCTCCGGAGGTGATGACGGCGGACCGGATCCCTTTCGCTCCGCAGTCTTCGATGATCTCGGGTACGACTCTGGCCGGAACCGTGATCACGGCGAGGTCTACCGGGTCCGGGATGTCGCGCAGGGAAGCATAGGCCTCGAGCCCGAGCACCGTCTTCTCCCGGGGATGGACCGGATAGATCTTCCCTGCATAGCCCCCCTTGAGCAGGTTGAGGAGCTGGATGGTGCCCATGGTCCGCGGATCATTGGAGGCGCCGACAAAGGCCACCGAATCGGCTTCGAGCATGCGGTGCAGCGGGTGGTTCGAGACAGGCGTCATTCTCTTCGTCCCCCATCCTCATTCCCTTCCGGTTCCGCTCAGGTGATCAGGGCCACCCCGTTCTTGGTCGATTTCTTGATGAGGTACATGGCGGTATCGGCTCGGAGGAGAATGTCCTTCTTGGTGCTCGCGTCCTCGGGAAAGCGAGCGATCCCGAAGCTCGCCGTGACCCGTACCGGTCCGGGTTCGGAATTCAGGTAGGTCGACTGGCGCATGTCTTGGAGGATCCGTTCGGTGAGCGACAGGGCCTCTTCGCGGCTCCTGTCGGGCAGGAGAATCACGAACTCGTCTCCACCGTATTTCGTGAGGATGTCGTTCGGCGAAAGGCATGAGAGGATCGTCTGGCCGACTTCCTTGAGAACCTGCGATCCCAGCAGGTGTCCGTGGGTGTCGACGACCCCCTTGAAGTTGTCGATGTCGACGAAGACCACGGCAAAGCCTTTGCCCTGCTCCTGTGCCCCGCGAATGAGGACGTCCAGGGTCTCGTGAAGATAGCGGGCGTTGTACAGGTCCGTGTAGTCGTCGGTGATGCACTTGCGCTGGATTTCGGCCACGAGTCGGGAGTTCTCGATGGCGATGGCGGCATAGTCGGCCAGGATCGCCAGCACCGGCAGGTCCTCCCAGGCCCGGATCGCCTCGTGCTTGGGGTTCACCACCTCGATGACCCCGACCACCTTGCCGTGGGTCTTGAGCGGCACACACAGGATCGAATGGGTCCTGAAGCCGGTCGTCTCGTCCACCCTGCCGCTGTGCCGCGGGTCCTTCTTGGCGTCCGGCACGAAGACGGCCTGTCCGGTTTCGGCGACGTGGCCGGCGATCCCTTCGCCTCGGCGCAGCCGGATCCCCTCCACCTGCTGCTTTTCCAGGCCTGCGACCGCTTCGAAATGCAGGTCCCCGGTGGTCTCGTCGCGCAGGAGAAGGGACCAGTTCTGGGCGGGATAGAGCTCGTTCATGCGGTCCATGATGAGGCGCAGGATCTCACGGAGCTCGAGCGTGGAGGTCAGGAGTTTTCCCACCTCCAGGCACGCCATCAGCTCCCGGGTCTCGGGCTGGGGCCGGGGCTCTTGGTCGTGGAGAGGCATCGCGGTCTCCTCTGGACGGGGTTCAGGTGTGGGGTATCAGGTATCAGGCCCCGCTCCCAGAGGTCCCGGCCCTCGGATACTCTTATCCGGGCTACTCAGGGCGGAGCGGGGTCGCGGCTGAAACCTGACACCTGATGACACCTGATACCTTTTTTTTCAGTAGCTCCCCAGAATCTTCAGGAACTCGGTCTTGGTCCTGAGCGCGGCCATCACTTTGTCGAGCTCCGGGGACTCCACGTCCGCCTCCAGGTCCACGTAGAACAGGTAGGTCCACGGCTTGCCGTGGATTGGCCGCGATTCGAGCTTCACCAGGTTGACCTGGTTCTCGGCAAAGATCCTGAGCGTCTCGTACAGCGCGCCGGGCTCGTTGTTGGTGGAATAGATGAGCGAGGATTTCTTCCTCTGCCCGTTGGACGGCCGTTCGATGGCGATCACCACGAAGCGCGTGTAGTTCCTGGGATTGGTCTCGATGCCCTCTTTGAGCACCGCCAGCCCGTGCGTGGCCGCCGCCTCCCGGGCTGCGATGGCGATCTCGGTACGGTTGCCGCCCTCCTTGACGAGGCGCACGGCCGTGGAGGTGTCCCGGGCCGAAACGAGCTCCCAGCTGCTGTGCTGCTGGAGGAACTGGCGGCACTGCTCGAAGGTCTGGGGGTGGGAGATCACGCGCCGGACTTCCTCCAGCTGGGTATCCGGATGGCCCACCAGGGTGAGGACGATCCGCAGGGTGATCTCCCCCACGATCCTCACGTCATACTCCAGGAGCAAATCATAGTTCTCGTGGATGCTGCCGGTCAGGGAGTTCTCCACCGGCAGCACACCGAAGTCGGCCCGGCCGTCCTTGACCTGTTCGAACACGTCGCGGAAGGAGGCGGCCGGCTCGATCCGGACGTCGCTGCCGAAGAACTGGCCGGCTGCCTTGTGGGCAAAGGCCTGCAGCTCGCCGGCGAAGACGGCCCGCGGGGGCCCGCCCGGCCGGCTCGACGCGGAGGGCCGGGCGGCCCTGGACTTCTCGAGGTAGCCGAAATCCAGTTGCTTGCTCACGACCGGAGCGATCACGTAGAGATCGCGCATGAGCTGCTCGAACTCCGCCGGGTAGAGGCTCTGGGGGCCATCCGACAGGGCCTTGGCCGGGTCGTGGTGGACTTCGATGACCAGTCCGTCGGCGCCGGCCGCGATCGCGGCTCGTGCCATGGGGCTCACCTTGTCCCGGAGCCCGGTCGCGTGGCTGGGATCCACCACCACGGGCAGATGAGTGAGCTCCTTGATGACCGGGATGGAAGAGAGGTCGAGGGTATTTCGGGTGTATCGCTCGAAGGTCCGAATGCCGCGCTCGCACAGGATGACCTTTTCGTTGCCCTCGGACAGGATGTACTCGGCCGACATGAGCCACTCTTCCATGGTTGCGGAAAGGCCGCGCTTGAGGAGCACCGGCTTGCCGATGCGGCCGGCGATACGCAGGAGCTCGAAATTCTGCATGTTGCGGGCGCCGATCTGCACCACGTCGACATACTTGAGCATGAGATCGGCCTGGCTCGGCGAGGTCATCTCCGTCACGACCCTGAGGCCGGTCTCCTCCCGGACCGCAGCGAGGATCCTGAGCCCCTCCTCCCCGAGGCCCTGGAAGGAGTAGGGGGAGGTACGGGGTTTGAAGGCCCCGCCGCGGAACAGCACGGCGCCGCTTCGTTTCACCTGGCGCGCGATGGTCATGGCCTGCTGCCGGCTCTCCACCGCGCAGGGGCCGGCGATGACCACCAGCCGGGGCCCGCCCACTGCCACGTCTCCGACCTCGACCACCGTATCCTGGGGATGCATCTGGCGGCTCACCAGCTTGTAGGGCTGGGAGATCGGGATGACCCTGGCAACGCCGGGAAGCTGTTCGAAGAAGCGCACGTCGCGGCCGACCGAGCCCACGGCGCCCAGCACGACCTCGTCGCCTGCGCTCAGGTCCCGTATCAGGCACCCTTCTTCCCGGAGAACGCTTCGGATGTGGTCCTTCTCCGGATCGGACACACCCTTCTTGAGTACGATGATCATCTGCCGGACTCCTTTGCTGAAAAAAAAAAGAAGCCCCGAAGCGTGTCGGCTCGGGGCTTCTCATTCAGGCGCAATGGGATCGACCCCGGGGAGGCAGGCTTCGGTCCACCGGGGTCTGCGGAGCTTCAGGGCTACGCGACCGGGTGGACGCCCCTAAAGTAAAAAAAGGAGCGTCCCTTTTCAAGCTCGGCCGCTGGCGGGGTCTGGATCCTCATGCCCATGGGGTCTCCGCTGTTTCGAATGTGACGACTTTATTGCGGCCGAGCCTATTTGTCAACTGATCCGTCGTGACCGACCCGTCGCTTGTCCTGGCGTAAACCTTCTTGCATAATGAAAAGAACCGGCTGGGAGATCAGACCATGCGAAAAGAGGTGAGGTCCGGAGGTCTTCTCCTGACCAGGTTCCTCCCGGCTCTGCTCTTGCTTGCGGGCTGCGCGGCACGCGGCGCCGCTCTCGTGCCCGAGGAGCCGGCGCCGACCGCTCCCCTGCCGATGGAGTCTCCCTATCTCGCTCCTTCCGCTCTTCAAGAGGGACAGATCCTGCACCTTGCCACCGGAAGGCTTCTCAGCGAATCCGAGCTGATCACCTACCTCTCTTCTTTTCCGGTGGTATACGTGGGCGAGACCCACGACAGCCTGGACGATCACGCGATCGAGTTGACGGTGCTCAAGGGCCTCGTGGAGAGAGGGCCGCAACGGGTGGCCCTCGGCCTCGAGATGCTGCAGAGGAATTCCCAGTCCGAGGTGGACGCGTACCTGTCCGGCCGGATGGACGAATCCGGGTTCGCCCGGACCTGGGAGAAGAACTGGGGGGACGACACGTTCCGGTATTATCGAGAGATCCTCGCCTTCGCGCGGGACCACGAGGTGCCGGTGCGGGCATTGAACATCGGGATGGATCTCAGGGAGGCTGCGCGGGACGGTCAGACCAGCCGGGAGAACCGCGATCTGCCTGATATGGATCTCGAGGATCCCTACCACAAGGCCTTCATCGAGGCGATCCTGGGGGGGCATCCCATGGAGGAGTCCCCGAACGGGTCTCCGCACCCGTCCCCCCACCAGGGAATGGAAGCCTTCTACCGGGTCCAGGTCCTCTGGGACGAGGCCATGGCCCAGAGCGCTGCCCGCTACCTGGAGAGCCTCGAGGGCAGGGGGAAGCAGCTGCTCATTCTGGCCGGCGGCAATCACGTCTCCTACGGGTTCGGGATCCCGAGGAGGCTTTTCCGCCGGCTGCCGCTGCCCTACTCCATTCTGCTGCCCTTTCCGGTGGGAGTCGCCATAGAAAAGGGCCACAAGGTCATGGAAGTGGAGCTGCCGGAGATGCCGATGCGGCCTGCGGATGTCTTCTGGGCCGTAGGGTACGAGAGCCTGGATTAGAGGGCACGCTCCCCTCAATTGTTCTCAATTGTTCAATGAATGGAGCGGCGCCGGGATCCGGCCTCCCTTGGTCACGAACGATCGGGCGGCGCCGCCGTGGGGAACGGCCAGGATCGCGCTTTCACCGAAGAGCCCTCCGAAGACCGCCCGCTCGCCGGCCGTCTTGCCCGGGACCGGGATGATGCGGACCGCGGTCGTCTTGTTGTTGACCATGCCGATGGCCATCTCGTCGGCGATCACGGCGGCGATCGTTTCCGGCCCCGTGTCGCCCGGAACCGCGACCATGTCGAGGCCGACCGAGCAGACGCTCGTCATGGCTTCCAGCTTCTCGAGGCTCAGGTGACCCTGCTCCACGGCCCTGGCCAGGGCGCTGTCTTCCGAAACCGGGATGAAGGCGCCGCTCAGCCCGCCCACCGACGATGAGGCAAATAGACCGCCCTTCTTGACCGCGTCGTTCAGAAGGGCCAGGGCTGCTGTCGAGCCCGGCGCGCCGATTCTCTCGACGCCCATGGCCTGCAGGATCTCGCCGACGCTGTCGCCTACGCGCGGCGTGGGCGCCAGGGAGAGGTCCACGATGCCGAAAGGCACGCCCAGGGCCAGCGCCACTTCCCTGCCGATCAGCTCCCCGATGCGGGTGATCCGGAACGAGGTCGTTTTCACCTCTTCGGCGAGGTCGCCCAGGTCGAGCCGCCGGGTGGAGCGCTGGAGCCTTTCCAGAGCGCGTTTGACCACCCCGGGGCCGCTCACGCCGATGTTGACCACGCACTCCGGCTCGCCGTGGCCCAGGTAGGCGCCGGCCATGAAGGGGTTGTCCTCCGGGATGTTGCAGAAGACGACGAGCTTGGCGCAGCCGAAACCGTCCCGCTTTGCCGTAAGCCGGGCCGTCTCGCAGATGATGTGGCCCATCAGGAGCACCGCTTCCATGTTGATCCCGGCCTTGGTGCTGGCGACGTTGACCGAGGCGCAGACCCGCTCCGTCTCCGAGAGTACGGCGGGCATGGCCTGGAGCAGGGCGCGCTCGGACTCCGTGAAGCCCTTGGGTACCAGGGCGGTGAAGCCGCCCACCAGGTCCACCCGCACCTCCTTTGCGGCTCGGTCGAGGCAACGGGCGACCTGGCGCATCCCGTCTTCCCCGTGGCTGGCAGCCACCGCGCTCACCGGGCTCACGGCAAGCCGCTTGTTCACGATCGGTATGCCGTACTTGGCCGATATCTCTTCGCAGACCGCCACGAGCCGGCCCGCTCGGTTCACGATCTTCCTTTCCACCTTGCGGCACAGTTGCTCGATGTCGGGCGAGCTGCAGTCCAGAAGGTGGATGCCCATCGTCACGCTCCGGACGTCCAGATTCTCCTGTTGGAACATCCGCACCGTGCTGAGGATCTCTTGAGAACGGATCATGCGTGGGTCCTCTCAAGGGGGCGTTTATCGACAGCCTCTCCAAGAGGAGTCGACCCCAGGCTCACGTCCGGGCGGTTCAGGATCTTGCGGCCTTCAGCCGGGTGTGCCGGAAATCGATCTCGTTGGTCGCCACGAAGATGTTCTCGTGCTGCAGGCTCACCCGGATGTCCCGGTCCTTCCACAAAGCCTCCAGATCGATCTGGATCTGCCGGATGTCGTGCTCGCGCGGCACCATGAGCTGGCCGATCACGACGAAGCGGTCCCCTCTCGTCTCGGCATAGAGGTCCGTGATGTTGATGTTCCGGCTGCCCAGGTAGCTGCTCGAGCGGCTCAGGATGCCGCTGCGGTCCTTGACGACCAGGGTGAGTACGAAAGGCTCGCCGTCTTTGACGACCGGGACCCTGTCGGAGTCGGGGTCCTTCTCCTTGACGGAGACGGCCAGCTCGCCGGGCCCCGCGGACTCCACGATCGCGCGCTGGATCTCCTCCAGGGCATGGGCCCGGGGGAACTCGGCGGAAAGGATCAGGGCGAAATATCCCCGGAGCACGGTCTGGCTGATCGAGTCGATGTTGCCCTCGAGACCGTAGATGGCGCGGCTCACGGCGGCGACGATTCCGACCCGGTCGCGCGACATGACGGAGATGACGGCGTTCATGGCATCGAGCTCCTGGTGACGAGCCCACAGGAGAGGGCAGCGGGCGCTAAAGGGTTCGGAACAGGGCCGGAGGCCCCTGGTCGCTAAGCTCCACTCTGCCCTCCTCGATCAGCAGCTCGAGGTGCACCAGGATTTCGGAGACCGCCAGGAAGACGTCGTCCTCCGGCACGGCAGGGAACACGTCCTCGATCAGACCGTATACGGGGCGCGACTGCTTCCGGATCGATCTCCACACGAGCTCCTTGCGCTCATCGTGGTGCTCTCGGTAGCTGGCGACGATCCCCGCAAGGTCATGGATGGGCGCCCCATGCCCGGGAAAGACGTGCCGGACCTCGAGCCGCGTGAGCTTCTCGAGGGAATCCAGGTAGTGCCTCAGGGGCCTGTAGCCCGAGCTCAGAAAAGGGCCCTTGTGAAGCTCGACCAGAGGGTTGGGGGTGATGTGCTTGAGGATGTGGTCGCCGCTGAACAAGACCTGACTCGCCCGATCGTACAGGCAGCAGGCACCTGCGGAATGGCCCGGCGTGTGGAGGACCTCGAGCCGATACCCTTCTCCCTCGAACAGGTCTCCATCCTCCATGGCCAGGGCATCCTCGACGGGATCGCAGAGCATCCCGAAGAGCTGGAATCTCTTCCGGATCCTCTCTACCTCACGGGGAGGCATGTCCACCAGGGCCATGAAGCTCTCGGCTTCACGGCTCCACATTTCCTGGTAGGCCTCGGTCCCAACGCGCCAGAGATCTTCCGTATGAATGTAGCAGGGAATCGAGCGGCCGGCTGCCTCGCGGATGCTCCGGACCAGGCCGAAATGGTCGAGGTGGCCGTGAGTGAGAAGGATCCTGTCGATATCCGCCGGCGCCTTTCCGTTTTGCTCCAGACCCTCCATCAACTGGTCGAAGGATCCCGGGAACTTCGGTCCCGTATCGATCAGCGTGAGCGAGCGGTCTCCCAGGGCATACACGTTGGCCGTCCCCAGAACGGAATAGAGGGGCAGCGGGATGGAAACCACGCGGATGTGCCCGATGTCCGGAAATGACGTCACGCGCCCCTGCATGTCTCTGCCCTTCCGTGTAGCCGGCCCGGGGAGGCCCGCAAGGCGGTCCCCCGAGACCAACGGTCTGCCAAGGAGGTCGCTCGGTCCTTCTCAAGATAACGGAAACTCACGAGATAGGCCACCGGGGCAGGTTTGCGCCGGGGTCCGCACCTGCGCAGGCCAGACCCCGAGCCTCTCCGCTGACGAATGGCACGCGGCGGGCGCAAGAAGCCTTGTTGCAATGCCCGAATCACGATGGAACGGGGGCAGAGCCGTGCGGGTTCACGCCGGGCTCTGATTTCCTGCATGAAAAAAACGGCGGCATGATCGCGATGCGGGATTGTGGAGAGGGCGTTTTCCGCAACCCTTCAGAAAGAGCGGGGTCCCCTTTCACCGACTCCGTTCCTTCCTCTCGGCGCGCTCGTCTCCGTGCGGGGCCGTGCTTCGTTCACCCGCAGGGTTCGTCCCCTCAGCTCTTTGCCGTTCAGGCGCTCGACCGCCTTCAGGGCTTCCCCGCTGGCAGGCATTTCGACGAATCCGAAGCCCCTCGACTTGCCCGTGTACTTGTCGCGGAGAATGTTGACTGAGGCGACCTGGCCGAAGTCCTCGAAGAGCTTCTTCAGTTCTTCCTCGGCGGTCTCGAACGGCAAATTGCCCACGTACAGGTTCATGCTTCCCTCCTCCTGTGATTGACTACGCCTGACCCATGCCGTTACAGATTTGCGTTCTGGAGAATCCAGCCTCGATCCGCAGGAGAGTCGAGCGTCCGCACGGACGCCGGGAACCCTCTCCATGCAAGCTCTTGCGAAGAGAAATGCGGAAGAAATCGGAAGGCGTTCCGTCTTCGGAAGGATTCTTGAAATGACCGCAGCGCGACAAAACCCGGATACCCCGTCTGAAGAACGGACGTAGCATATCACAAAGTTTTGCAAAAAGCAAAATGTAAAAAATGACCCGGAGAGGGATCCGGCGCTCGGTCGCGCCGTCAGGGCCGGGTGCCCGGGATCGTCGCTGCCGCGCTCGATCAAGACCGGTCTGCGTCGGCTCCCTCGGGGTAGGCGTCAAAGAAGAAATTCTTCTCCAGGGGGTTCCGGGTGCGCGGGGCCGTGGAAATGCCCCGATGCTTCTCCTGCAGCGTGGACAGATCACCCGGGTAACCGATGGCGACCACGACGAGAATGGTGGTTCCGTCCGGGATGCGGAAGGCTTCCCGGAGCACGGCAGGACGGAATCCGGCCATGGGCCGTGCCACCAGCCCGAGCTCGGCTGCCTGCAGGAGGATGTTCTGCGTGGCCATTCCCAGGTCGAAGAGGAAATACTCCCTGCCGTCCGATGGCAGGCAGTCCAGCTCCCGTCGGGAGAACCCGATCATCAGCAGAGGAGCGGCCTTTGCCCAATAGTTCGCATCGGCGAGGGCTCCGTGTGCCCTGCCGAGAGCCGACGGGTCCTCGAGCACGAGGAACCGCCACGGCTGATTGTTGAAGCAGGAGGCCGAGAGTTGGGCTGCTTCAAGCATCGCCTGCACCTTCTCTGGCTCGACCTGCCGGGGCGAGAAGGCTCTGTAGGCGGAACGTTTACGGAGAAGCGAAAGAAGCAAGGTGTCCATGATTCCCTCTCAGGAGGCTGTCGATAAAAACGGCCATCTGCTGCGTTGCGCTCGTGGGGCGTGGAGGTCCCGAGGGCAGCCTGCCCCGGCGAAAGCCGGGGTCACTGCGGCGTACTTCCGTGCACGCCTCGTTCCTCAGGATCTCGCGCGTCTTGCATCTGGCCATTTCTCACCAGCCTGTCAGAAGGGTGTCTTCGACACCCCCCTCAGAAGCTGTAGCGCGCGAAGAGCACGATCTGATCGTTGTGGCTGAACTGGCCGAACGGGGAGGTGCTCTTGCCGTCCAGGACGAGCAGATCGAAACCTGCCGCAAGGGCGTCCGTGATCGAGTAGGTGGTCTTCACGCTGCCGATCCAGAGCTCCTCCATCGGATTGTGAAGGAGCCCCCCTTCCAACTGCAAGGTATCTTCGAGGAAGCGGGAGTGGGTGCCGACGGTGACGAAGATCTCGGTCTCCCGATAGATGAGGTCCTCGCCGTGGTCATTCAAGATCCTGTCACCCATCACCTGCAGACTCAGCAGATGATCTCCCCACTGATAGTCGACTCCGCCGCCCACGCTCAGAACGTTCTTGCGAAACGAGATTTGCGGGGAATACGGGAAGCGGACCTGGATGCCGCCCGGCAGCGGGGCCAGCGTGAGCGCCGAAAGCGGCGGAAAGCGGAATTCTTCGATCAGCTTGTCCAGCCCTTTCAGCCCCATGTTGATGAACCGGTCTTTAATATAGGCGCCTTCGGCGCGGAAGGTGAAGAGGCCGCGGCTGGCAGCCGCATCGAATCCGAAGACCTGGATGCGGTGGAAATCCGGTCGGACGGTGAGCAGGTAGTTGAAATCAGCCTCAGGCGGGAGGATGCGGAGGTCCGTGACCACGACACCGTCAGCGCGGATCACCGGCCGGCGATCGTAGCCGTTGAAGTAGCTCAGCCCCAGGTCCACGTTGCCCAGCGTGCGGGCCAGACGTATGCCGAGCTCGCTGTGGCGGATGTTGCGAGCCGGAAGATCGGGTTCCTCGTTGGTCTGTTCGATCTTCAGGGGGATCGGCTCGGGCAGGCCCGGCAGGATCACGCTCACGAGCTCCGGCGCCTGGAAAACCGGAGGGTACCAGCGGTCGCCGCGATCCGGGAAGCGATACGGGACCAGGAACGGAATCCAGACGGCCTCGATCTGGATCGACGTCGCGACCGAGCCGTAGAGGGCCCTGAGGGCCGGCACTCCGATCTTGCGTTCCAGCGCTTCGGAGGTCAGCAGGTGCCGGAGGTCGAGTGGGCTCAAATTGTCCGTCGGGTTGATCTGATCCAGAGTGCCCCATGCGAACTTCTGCACGCCGATGCGCAGGTCGAGGTCCGGCAGGAAGAGACTGACATAGGCCTCGGCCACCTCTGCGTAGCGGTCCTTGCTCGGGTAGACTTCCTTCCAGCCGAGCAGAAAGCCCTCGTTGCGGGCGGAGCGCTGGCTTCCGTCGTAGCCGGCACGGATTTCCCCGTAGAAGCCCGCGTGCTCGCCTGCGCGCAGATCCGATTTCAGGAGCAGGCGAAAGGAGGGCATTTCGGCGCGCGATTGCGGGTCGAACCGGACGGGTGCGGACAGCTCCAGAGAGCCGCCCAGATCGCCCGAGATCGGGCCCTTCTGGAGCTCCAGAGAAGCCAGCACCGGCGCGCCACGAAGCGGGCAGCTCACCACCAGGAGCACGAACACGAGGCGGGAGACGGAACGGAGCCGTGCGCCGCAGCAGAGGGGCCCTCGAACGCAACCGGCCTGCCGCGGCTTGCTCATGTTGATTCCGCTTCCGGCCGGCCGGCGGCCGGCGCGGTCCTCGTTCCTCGTCCTGCAGTCCTCCGGAGCGAGATCAAAGAGTCCACGTGAAGGGCTGAAGGCGGGAACTCCGGGCGCGTGTCCCTTTTCATGAGTCGACTTTTCCGCAGTCCCTGCCGCCGGGCCTGTCGGTCTTCTATGGGAAAGCGGCCGCCTTGTCAATGACGAGCGGTCGCTCCGAACGGCGGCGCGATCCCGCTGCTCCGGCGGTTGCCCATGGCCTGGGTTCCCGGATCGGCGGGTGGTAGAATGCAGTCCGATCCCGATCCCGCTATCCGCGGGCCGGGATCGTGGGTACTCATGCCAGATGCAGCGGAGGCTTGGATCGGGCCATGGGCGATGAGAAAAGTCGCGACTTCCTTTCGGTCCGGTTGCCGGGTGGTGGCGGGTACAGGGTCCGGATCGAGTGGGGCAGCCTTTCCCGGCTCGGTGCGGTCCTCAGGGACGAGAGCATCGAAGGGGAGATATTTCTCCTGAGCGACCGGACGGTCTGGGCCCTCTATGCAAAGCAGGTGGAAGGGGCGCTCCAGGATGCCGGCTATGAATTGCTGGAGCGGTTCCTTCTGAACGAGGGGGAGGAGAGCAAGTCCCTGGAGAACTGGCGCGCTGTCCTGGACCGGCTGGCTGCCGTGGAAGACGGTACCCGGAGGCGCCTCGTTCTCCTGAATCTCGGCGGTGGTGTCGTGGGCGACCTCGGGGGGTTTGCGGCAGCCGCCTACAGGAGGGGCATCCCCTTCATCCAAGTGCCGACGACCCTGCTGGCTCAGGTGGACAGCAGCGTGGGCGGCAAGACGGGCGTGAACCACCCGGCCGGCAAGAACCTGATCGGGGCCTTCCGCCAGCCTTGCCTGGTCATCGCCGACCTCTCGACCCTGAAGACGCTGCCCGTCCGACAGGTGCGGTCGGGCCTGGTCGAAGTCGTCAAGTACGGGCTCGTCCGGGACGGCGCCCTCTTTCACTACCTGGAAGAACAGACCCGCCCGATTCTTTCCCTGGAACCCGATGCCCTCGCCCACGTCGTGACAAGGTCCTGCGCCATCAAGGCGGAGATCGTAGGCCAGGATGAGCGAGAGGAGCGCGGTGTACGCACCCTGCTCAACTTCGGGCACACGTTCGGGCACGCCCTGGAGACGGCCGTCGGCTACGGCCGCCTGACGCACGGGGAGGCGGTCGGCATCGGCATCCTCTGTGCGGCGCGGATATCGACGATCCTGGGCATGTTAGCTCCCGGCCGATACGAGAGGATCGAAGCCCTGCTCGAAGCGATTGCCATCGAGCCGCGCATCCACGGGGTGGACCCGGAGCGGGTGTGGGAAGCCATGAAGCGCGACAAGAAGTTCCTGCACGGCCGGAACCGGTTCGTTCTGCTGGAAGACATCGGCAGGGCCAGGGTCGTGGAGGATGTGGATGCGGGCATCCTGGAGGATGCTCTTCGCATGCACCTGGTTTAGGAGGCCGTCAGGCGCCAGGTATCAGGTTTCAGCGCTCAACCGCGAGTCCACCCATGGCGAAGCCGACGATCGTATTCCGCAAATGGGGGTGAGGGAGGCCTGATGCCTGACACCCCGATACCTGATACCCGCTTTGCGCCAGTCCCCTTGGGCTATTCGATTTTCTTGATGTAGTAGTGGCACACGGAGGTAGCGATCACGTTCCCTTCGGTGTCCCTGCAGTCCATCTCCAGGACCCACTCGCCCTTTCCCTTCTCATCGATGGGCCGGATCATCTCAGCTGCCCTCTCCTCGGCGAGGCTCAGCTCGCAGGTGATGTCCGTGACTCCCATGCGGAGAAATCGGATGCTCATCTCCCGGTTGATCGGGATGTACTTGCCGGGAGCATAGGTGCAGCCGAACAGGGCGGCACCGCTCACTTCCATCAGCATGAAAAGAGATCCGGCGTAGACGATTCCCACGTGATTGAGGTGGCGGTCCTTGGGAAGGCGGAGCAGCACGTGCCGCTCTTCCAGCAGCTCAGCCTGGAGCCCGGAATCCCTGACCCACGGGATGGTTCCTTCGATGACGGGCTTGAGCGCCGCGTGGTCCACGCTCTCATCCTTGCCGTGGAGAGGCTGTCGATAAACGGCCATCTGCGGCGTTGCGCTCATGCGGCATGGAGGTCCTGGCGGTGGCAGGCAAATGGAACGCCGGGGCTGCTCTTCCCCCGGATTCAGTCCTGGGCCGTGCCGGCCGCCGGACTGTCGACGTCGGCGTACATCTGGCGATCCGTGTAGACCCGGATGACGGATCCGGGGCGGAGGGTCTGATGGAGCTCGATCTGGTTCCAGGTGCAGAGCTGAGGCAGGGTCACCCCGTATTTGCGCGAAATCCGCCACAGCGTGTCCCCGGGCTGCACCACGTGGCAGATCGGCTGCACGGGGCTGAAAGTCGCCCGGCCTTGCTGATGTTTCGCCATCCGCACCGGGGGGGCTCCCTCCGTTCCGGCCGCATCGCGACTGACCACGATCGTCTGACCGGGATAGATGCGGCTGGAGCGGCCGAGCTTGTTCCACACGCACAGGGAAGAGACGGTCACTCCGAATTTCTTGCTGATCTTCCAGAGGGTATCCCCGACTCTGACCCGGTAGCTGCCATCCTCCCGAGCGCCGCCGGCGGCCGCCTGTACGGCACTCTCGGCCTGTGCCGCGCTTGCCGTGAACCTGTCGGTCTGCGTCGGATCGTTCAAGGCGGCCAGTGAGACCGGGATCTCCAGGGAGGTCCCCGTACGGATCCGGCGATACTCCGAGATTCCGTTTGTCTTGGCGATCGTCGTGACGGACAACCCGTACCTGCGCGCGATGGTACCCAGGGTCTCGCCTCTCTTGACCACATGCCGGCGGAAGGTGACCCTGTCCGACGGTTCCAGCTTGGCGCAGTAGCTGCGGAATCGATCGGCCGTGCCCTGCGGGACTTTCAGTGCGTACTCGGGGTAACCGGGAGGCGTGTATCCTCGCTTGAGCTGGGGATTGAGGCTCCTGAGCAAGGGGATGTCCCCCCCGCTGGCCCTGGCTGCCACCGTGAGGTCGATGGGATCCGAAACACCGACCACCTCGTAGAGCAGGGGCTGGTCGTACGTGATCTCGAAGCCGTAGCGCGCCGGCTCTTTGGCGATCATGAGAGCCGCGAGGAATTTGGGCACATAGTCTTTGGTCTCGTTTCGCAGAGAGCCTCTCTTACCCGCGGAAATGTCCCAGAAGTTGTTGCTGTCACACTTCGCGATGGCCCTCGCGAGCTTTCCCTCCCCTGCGTTATAGGCCGCGGCCGCGATGTACCAGTCTCCGAACTGGGCATAAAGGTCTTTGAGGTAGCGCGCCGCGGCGCGGGTCGACTTCTCAAGGTCCCTGCGCTCATCCACCCACCAGTCGATCCTCAAGCCATAACGTCTTCCCGTGCCGGGGATGAATTGCCAGATGCCCACGGCACCTGCGTGCGAGTAAGCGTAAGGGTTGTAACCGCTTTCGATCAGGGCCAGGTAGACCAGATCCTCCGGAAGCCCCTCTTCCCGCAAGATCTCCCGCATCTGCCCGACGTAGCGGCCCGACCTCTGGAGCGCCCGGCCCATCCACTCTCTCTTGGACCCCTGGAAGTAGCCCAAGAAGAAATTCACCCGCTCGTTGGTCTCGATGGGCACCTGGGGGCAGACGCCCTCTTCCGTCTCAGGTCGCTCGATTTCAGACAGAAAAGTGACATCCTCGGCCTCCTCGGAGACCTGGGCGTCCTCCGCCTCCTCAGGCGTTGCTTTGACCTCGGAGGGCTCGCCTTCGGACTCGGGTCCCCCCGCTACATCGTTCGACTCCCCATAGTAGACGTGCGAGGATGGTACCGGAGAGCCGACCCCGTCCGGCCCGGACACGTTCTTCTTCGAGAAAGGGTTGAAGCCGGCGCAACCGGCCAACGAGAGAAACAGAATCAACGCGAGCCTGCACGTTCGGAGGGTCGCCTCTTTTTTCATGTCACCTCGCGCGTGTTCGGTTGGGCTTGCGCAACACCGTTAGTCGTCTTTTAGACCCTTTTTTCTCTGTAGCGCATCGGACAGGACTCGGGCCCGCACGTCGGCATCGGGTGAGGGCTCCAGGCTGCACTTCTCATGCCACCGAAGGAATGGGCTGCCTTTATATACTGAACCATCTCTCCGAATGCAAGCCCTTTTTCACGCGCCATCCGGCGCGGTCTCGGCGTCGTAAAAAATGTATCGCCACAAGGCGCGAGGATCTTGAAACTTTTATTGAAAATGAGAATTTTATGAGCGAGATTCGTCCGGGCTCGTGGTGGACCCGGGAGTCTCCCTGGAACCGCGCTCTCAAGACGGGCGCTCGGGCCGCGACTCGATGCGGCAGGGAAGATGAACAAGAAAGTAACGGTGCTGATCAAGAATGTGCGCGTAAGCCCCGAAGCAGTCCCGAACGACGGGCGGGGGAGGGTCACGGTGTCCGCGGTGGTGTTCACGACCGCTGACGGAGCCGCGATCGAAAGCGTGGTCGTCGACCTGTCCTGCTGGAAGCCGGAGCTTCGCTCTCCAATGGCCTTTCAGCGCAACGAGGGAATCGAGGCGACCCAAGAGGGGATCTACTCCTGCGCGTTCGAAGTACCCCTGCTCGCCGATCCGGGGGCCACGGACCTCACGATCGTCGCCACCGACTCGCTCGGATCCACCGGGACGGCTCAAGCCCGCGTGCTCGTGATTTACCGGAGGCCGGCCTACCTCGGCGGGATTCTCCGGCCCGCCCACCAGCAGATCCTGGACCGGCAGGGCCGCGCGACCCTCCTGGGCGGAAATCGGGTGGAAGCCCTGGATGGCGGAAACAAGGCCTTCGAGCGGCGCATGGCCTTGATTCGACAGGCGCGCCGCCAGATCAACCTGCAGACTTACAGCCTGGCCGCAGAGGGGCGCTGCGGCCGACTCATGGAGGCGATTCTGGAAAAGGCGGCCCAGGGCGTGGAAGTCAACCTCCTGCTGAACCTGGGGTCCCAGCTTGCGATCTCTCCGCTGACGCCGCTCCGGATCGGATTGGAAAAAGTGGGGCGAGAGCTCCAGGGTCTTCTGCGGGAGGTGGACCAGGCATTCGAAGCCCGTCGTGGTTTCTGGAATATGCTCAAGAGCATGCAGGAGATCTTCCAGCGCCCGGGCAACCCTTCCCGGGGGCTGCGGGTCGTCCTGGTGGACGATCAGGCCATTCTGGGGCCGGACAAGAAGGGCGCGGACAGGGGAGCCAGATCCCAAAAGTGGCTGAAGAAGATGGCGAGCGACCGCAAGGAGCTGGACCGGGTCGGTTCGAGAAGCCCTTCCGAATGGCTCCTCAACTTGATCGGACCGGATACCCTGGCCGTGTTGCCTCTGGTCAGCTATGCGGTCCACGAGAAGATCCTGGTCGTGGACGGCAGGCAGGCCATCGTGGGAGGGAGGAACCTGGAAGACCGGTATTTCACCCACTGGGTGGACAAGGATCTCCACCTGGAGGGTCCGATCGTGCGCGATGTCCAGTTGGGATTTCTCAGGAGCTGGGAGGCCTTCTGCCGCAACGGCAAACGGGACGGATCGGCCCTGCGCTGTCTCGAGGAGAGCGAGCCGGCCGGCCGGATCGAGGCCCGCTTCACCCAATCGAGACCGTGGATGGGCGAGTATCACGTGCTCGAGAAGGTGGTGACGGCCATTCAGATGGCGCGGAAACGGATCTGCATCACCTCCCAGTATCTTGCGCTACCGGAGAGCCTCCTGCGGAATGCCCTGATCGAAGCCGCCTCCAGAGGGGTCGAGGTGCACATTCTCACGAACTCGCACACAACAGGCCAGGAGATCGGCTTCGGCACGGGGTATCTGGTCTCCTTGAACCACTGCGCCCCGCTCCTCGATGCGGGGGTGCGGATCTACGAGATGAAAGGCTTCCGAGAGGACGGCATGCCGAATCCGTACCTCCACTCCAAGGAGTTCCTGGTGGACGGAGAATGGGCCTCCATAGGCTCCTTCAACCTTTCTCTTCGGAGCTGCTACATCGAGGCCGAGAACCTGGTGGACGTACAGGATCCGGCCTTCGTGCGCGAGCAGGAGACGGCCTTCTGGGAGCGGGTGCGCAAGGATGCGCAAGAGATGACCAGCGATTACCTGAAGGAGCAGAAAGCGCGGTTCGGAGGCCGACTCGCCCTGGCCCGCTATCTGGAGCTCTTTCACTGAACGGCCTCGAAGGGCAGCCTGAGAAACAGGCAGTGCCGCACCTGTCCCTGGGTCAGGCAGACACGGTCTTTCAGGATCTCGGCGACCGTATAGTCCAGGATGCGGTCGCCGGGCGAGACGATTTCGCCCGAGACCAGCGCCTTCGGCCGATTCGAGTGCAGCAGGACGGCCTGGAGCTCGAGCCCGCCGGGTCCTGTCGATTCCGGCAAGAGCCCTGCCGCGAAAGGGTCCGCCGGAAGGAAGGGGTTGCGCGCGGGCGCTTCTTCCGCCACGTCCGGCGTCCGTGCTTCACGGGCGGGGGGCGCTGCCGCAAGCTGCTGCAGCGCGGGAGCGGCCGAGATCGGGCCGGGCTTGCCCGGGGCGATCTCGAGCTGCGAGCTGGAGCGGACGAGGCCCGTCCGTTGCTCCGAGGCCGCGATCTCCACCCTGCGGACCGACGCTTGCGCGCCGAGTCCCTCGATCCTGCCCAGATGGCCCAGGAGTCCGGGAAACGTGCCTTCGCCCGTAAGCTTCACGGCAGCGGCGCCGGCCCGCAAGGCCGGGCCCGCAACCTCTTCGATCCCGGTGACTTCCCACCTGGACGACAGGGGAGGCTCGGTGATGCTCTTGAAAAGGGTCGCGGGCGAAGCGCCGAAGGGGAGGCCTGCAGGTTTCAGCGAGGCCAGCTTCTGCTCGGCCGCCTGGACCTCGCCCTTCAGCGAGGCCACTTCTTTTCTCAGGCCCTCGGATCTCGCCTTCGTCCTGTGTGCGTCCGTCAGCTGCGCAAGCTGCTCTTCCAGTTGTGCCTTGCGCCCTTCCAGCCCTTCCAGCCGGCGCCTCTGCGGCTCGGTGACCCAGCCGTGAATGCCGTAGAGGCAGATGAACAGCGTAACAGCGAGCAGCAGGAGCTCGCGATGCTCGAAGAGCGGCCGCACCACCTCGTGGCGCGCCCTTTCCCAGGAAAGCGGTCCGACCGGCAGCTTGAGGGCCGGGGCTCTGATTCTCATGGCGCCGCCGATCTCCGCACCAGGGCTGGGGTCAGGGCGAGCTCGAACCTGTGCAGCCCGGCCGGGGGCCCCTGGTCCGTCCCTTCCTTTTCGCTGCGAGTCAGCGCGACCGTGGCCCAGGCCGGGTCCTGCTCGAGCCGGGACAGAAAGTCCAGGAGGTCTTGCTGCGAGAAGGTCCTTCCCGAGAGACGCACCGTGCAGCGCCCACCGGCAGCCGCACCGTCACTTCCGCTTTCCATGGCGAAGCGCTCCAGCCAGGTGCGCGGCGGGAGCTGGCGGGCGAGGTCGACCAGAAGGGAAGACCAGCGCGGGGCTTCGCCGAGCGCCGGGCCGTCCCGCAGCCTGCCGGCGATGTCGGCCTTGCGCCCGAGCAGGTCCTGCCTCTCCTTTTCCAGCGCCTGAAGCCCGGCCCGCATTTTTTTTGCCAGATCCACACGGTCTTCCAGGGACCGGCAGTCCGTTCGGATCCGGCCGACCTGGTGCTTCAGAACGCTCACATGCCCGGCGACCAGGAGCATGGTCGTCGTGGCCAGCAGGATGATGCCCTGGCGCAGCTTCTGCTTGATGCGCAACGGCGCCTGCAGAGAATCCAGGAAGTTCACATGGTCTTTCATCTCACATCTCAGACCTTCCGCAGGGCAAGACCGAGGGCGGCCGCCAGCCCCGCCGAGGATCGGACGGGTCCTCGGGCCTCGAAATCGCCGGAGATAGACAGACCCAGGGCCGCAAGCTCAGGCAGGAGCCGGCAAGGCAGGCCGAGCTGCTTCTCCAGCAGTGCGACCAGGCCGGGCAGCTCCGATCCGGCGCCCGCCAGCAGAATACTGCCCAACGGCGGGGCCGGGTTCAGATGGTCCTGTACGTACCCGAGGGAATAGCGGATCTCCATCAGGAGCTCTTCGATTTGCGGCCACAGGACCTGGGCTACCGATCGGGCCGCTTCCGGGCGATCCGCCTTGTCATCCGCCTTCCCCTCGATGCCGTAGCGGTGCTTCATGTCCTCGGCTGCGTCCGCCTCGATGCCGAACGCCTCTTGCAGGCTGGCCGTCAGCTGCTGTCCGGCAAATGGAAGGTGACGGATGAAAAGAGGCCGCCCCTTGTGCGCGAGGATCCACTCCGTCTGAGAGGCGCCGCAGTCGAGCACGATGCAGGCCTGATCCGAGCTCAGCTCCGGAAGCCGGCTGCAGAGGTGGAGGAGGGCCGTGGCCAGGGGCTCGACGCTTTCGAGCCGGAGCCCCGTTTCCCGCAGGAGCCCGAGATGCGCTTCGAGCGCGGACTTCTTGACCGCGAAGGCCATGAGGTCTTGCTGGCCTCTCCCTTCCTCGGCCGAATCCCCCAGACCGACGTAGTCCACGATCACCTCGCTCGCGTCCTCCCCGAGCTCTTTCCTGATCTTCCACTTGAGCGCTTCCCGCAGCTCCGCCTCGGGCATCCTGGGCAGCGACAGGCGGCGTATCGTCATCCCGGGATCGCGCAGCGCGGATCGAGCTCTGCCGGCGCTCAGCCCGCAGTCGCGGACAACGGACTTCAGCACCTCGGCCGAAGACGTTCCCGGTTCCTCCCTGGACCCTCGCCAGGGGAGATAGGCGCTCTTCTCGAGGACGACGCGGTCCCCGGAACCGGTGCGGACCTGGACGACCTTGATCGCATGGGCGCCCATTTCGATTCCCAGTATTCTTCTTCTGACGAACACGGTTACCCTCGTCCGGCCTCTCCGAACGCTTCACGGACGGTCCTCGCGGTAAACGGCCGTCCGCGGATCATGGCGGCCTGCAAACCGACCGCTGGAGACGGAAGGAGCAGTGCGGGCGCGCGTCTCCCGTCGAGACAAGCTGTCCCGCCGCCGGCCGATCACTCCATCCTTCGGATGTTTTTCGTGATTCCTTGAAATCTCCCGTTGGCCATGAGCGCGGCATGACCCCCTTCTTGCGTCTGCTGGACCCAGAGATCCCCTCCTCCAAGCGGTCTCGTCGTGGCCCCGTCGGGAGACCCGATCTGGCCGATGATCCCATCGCCGTCCAGGTCCTGAGCTTGCGAGCGCTCCAGCAGGGCCCAGGCCAAGCCGGAACGGGCCAGACAGAGGCTCTGGAGAGCCCTGGCCTGCACGGCGGCGCCGGAAGCCAGGGTCGTGGTCTCGTGCAACAGGACCGAGCCGAAGAGCGCAACGAGGACGAAAATGAAGAGGACGGCCAAGAGCAGGACGGCTCCGCCGGAACCAAGCCGGGAACGCCGGCGCAGGAGACGGAGAGCATGTATGGCGGAACCCCCCTGCTGCGCGCTCATCCCGTAGAACCCTCAGGCGTGGGGAGCACGAGCGAGTGCGCCCCGCCCGCTTCCGTTCCTTCCCGCGACAGGGCGAGCTCGATGTGGAGCAGGGGCTTGCCGGCCTCCACGGACGCCTGAAATCGGGACACGCAATCCACGAGAGGGAAATCGGTGTCGGTCGCTCCGGACGTGGCTCGGAACAAGACGTCTTCCCGGACGTGAAAATAGACCCGCTCGGTGCTGATCCAGCAGCGATCGCCCGGTTCCAGGTCCGGCTCGTTCTCAAAGCCGTCCACGTAGTAGATCTGCCTCGTTTCGGGTACCACGTGGTCCACGGTCGTCGGGAGGATCTCGGAGGATCCCGTCCGGCAGACCCAGAGGGAAGCGCCCGGCGGGATGTCCGCAGGGTCCAGGAAGGCGATCGTCATCCAGTCGTTGAAGGAATCGGCGGTCTCGACCACCCCTTCCGCCAGGACGCGCTGGAAATTGAAGCCGGTCCCATCGGCCTCCGTCTGGACCGATGCCGGTACGGAGCGGAACAGCTCGCGCCGGATCCTCTCCATGGCGACCCATTGTTTCTGGGAGAGCTCGGCGATGGCGTGCGAAGACCGATAGATCTCCACAAATCCCGAAGTGCTCTGGGCGAACACGGCTGCCAGGAGGCCGGCGAGCGCCAGGGAGAGGCAGACCTCCAGCAGCGTCAGTCCGCGGGCCCCTCCCGTTGCCGGCCTCACGGCACACTCCTCCTCCGAGCCTTCATGTCCCCGGTGCATGCACGCGCAGCAGCACCCATTGATACGGCTCCGCCTGCTCGCCTTCCGCCGGAAAGATCGCGACCGTGATCCTGCGGTAGTCGGTCTCCGCGGTGGTCGCACGGAAATCGGTGCCGGTCCATTCCACGTCCTCGATCGTCCTGACGCGGCGCAGGGGCCCGAGCGTCTCTTCCTGGGGCGGACCTGTCAGGGCTCCCAGCTCGGCCCAGCTCAGTGTCTGGAGCGACTCCAGGTCGTTCCCTGCGAGCCGGGTGGCGTCCAGGAGCCGGCGTGCCTCCAGGGTGTCGTGCACGTTGTTCCAGAAGAGCGCGCAGGCACCGGTGAGCAAGGCAGAGGACAGGACGAGGGTCAGCACGATCTCCAGGAGGCTTTGCCCCTTGCAGTCCCCGCAGGTGGAGCGGGCTCGCGTCATGGCTCGACCTCCACGAAGCCGGTCTGCGGATGGATCAGGACCCTGTCCTGGTGGGTGCCCTTCTCGAGCGTGATCCTCCGGTCGGCCTGAAAGGTCGTGGGGGAGCCCGCTCCATGGGCCGGCTCGCCGAGGCCCGGCAGAAACCAGAGTCGGTCGTCCTCCAGGTCCGTGGTGATCCTGTCCACGTCCGCGGACAGATCCCAGGGGGGGTCGTCGGAGCCGTAACCGGTGCCCGCGGGCTGGCCGGTCAGCAGATCAGGCAGTGGATTTCCGGCCGCATCCTGAATGAAGAATTGCGTGTTGTCCTGGCCGGTGAACCCGAGAGAAACCGCTGTCTCGCTCTGCATGGCCTGGATCTGGCCATGGCGGATGGACACGCACAGCGCATTGGCCGCACGTCTGCAACGGACCGCGTCGAGGTCGAGCATGCGGGGAGCCGCCATCACGGCAAGGAGGCCGACGAGGGAGACCGCCAAGGCGAGCTCGATCAGGGTCATGGCCCGCTCTGCCTGTCCCGCTCCGGCTCCGGACATTTCGCTCATCCTACCGGCAGATAGCTGGGCTGACCATGGGGCCTCGATGCAAGGATCGGACATCATGGAGACAAGGTCTCGGCCCGGAGGACCTCTCACTTCTCGCGTGACGCGAGATTCTTCACCTTCACGTTCGTCCTACCCCTCGGGCGGTGGCTCGACATAATCCGTGATCAGCGGGGGCGAGGTGTCCGTCGCGGCGACGAACTGCCAAGTCTCCTCATCATCGACGCTCCAGACATTGGCCGCATAGCTCATGCCGCTCGGCATGCTCGAGCCCGACTCCAGCAGATTCATCAGGGCCGCGCCGTCGGCGACCCAGGCGGTCCCGCGCAGGTAGTGGTCCGCCACGTGGATGGTGAGGGCGCTGTTCAGGGCACCGATGTAACCCTTGGCAGCGGCCTCCTTGGCCTCGGACTGCATGTTGAGATACCGGGGGATCGCCACCACCGAAAGGATGCCCAGGATGACGATGATCATCACCAGCTCGATCAGTGTAAAACCCTTGTTCTTGCCCATTTTTCTCCTCCTGATGAGATTTCGGACAGGCCCGGACCCGGCGACGTCGACGCGCATTGAGAACACAGCCTTTCAGGCCAGCAGCAATAACGATGCCGGAGATGGACCAGGCCGGACCTGCTTGGCCTCTCGCCGTTTCTGTTCCCTCTCGGCACCGATCCCCCGGTCGATTCTCCCGTCACTGAAAGGACTTGCGGGCACCGTGCGGAACGTCCCGCCGGGGGACGGCCGCTCCGATCCCTGGTGAGCCATGGCACGCGCGGCCCTGCAATCCTTTCAGGGAGGCATGCAAAGATTTCAGCCGGGGAAGAGACGAGCAAACCCCTCAGCCTCCCTTCAGAGCGCCCCTTTGGCTAGGGCCATGACGTTCCACATGGGCAGGAAGATGGAAAGGGCCAGGAAGCCGACCATGCCGCCCAACAGAAGGAGCAGCATCGGCTCCAGATAGGTAGAGAGATTCTGGATGAGGAACGCGGACTCGGCATCGAAATACCTGGAAACCTTCTCCAGGGTACTGTCCAGGCGCCCGGTCTCCTCCCCTACCGAGGTCATCTGCACCAGCATGGACGGGAAGACGCCGACCGCCCGCATGGAAGCGGCGATGCCCTGTCCTCTTTCCACCTCGGCGCGGACCCGGGAGATCTGGTCTGCCAGAAACGCGTTTCCCGCGCTTTCGGCGGCCATGTCGAAGGCCTTGAGAATCGGCACGCCGCTGCGCGCCAGCATGGACAGGACCTTTGCGAACCGCCCGAGGCTGATGAGGAGGAAGAGCTTCCCGAACACGGGCCAGCGCAGGCGCATCCGATCCCACCAGTAACGGCCCTTCGGCTGGGCCAGCAGCCTGCGGAAAAGAAAGAAACCCAGGACGGCCCCCGTTGCGAACAGGAGTCCGTGATCGAGCAGGGTGCGGTTCACCTGGATCAGAATCCTGGTCGGCAGCGGGAGGGGGACCCCCTGCCTCGAGAACATCTCGATGAACCTGGGGACCACCCAGGTCATCAGCACGGCGAAGGCCGCCATCAGGGATCCCACCACGATCTTGGGGTAGCGGGTGGCAGAGCGGATCCGCTGCTCCGTGGAAGATTCGAACTCGAGGAGCTCTGCCAGATGCTCGAGGATCTCGTGGAGCTGCCCGGATGCCTCACCGGATTTCATCATCCCGACCAGAAGGGGCGAGAAGCAGGACGGATGAGCGGCAAATGCGTCCGCAAGGGACGAGCCGTGCCGGACGCGTTCCTGCACGTCTTCGACGGCTTCGCGCAGCCTCGGAGACCGGAGCTCCTCCGAGGCGATCTCGAGGGTCCTCAGGATCGGCAGCCCGGCCTCCAGCAGGGTCGCCATCTGCTGCACGAAAATGATCAGGTCCGCCCTTCCGGGCGGCTTCAGTCTGCCGAGGATGTTTTTCCATTCGATTCGGTCCGCGCCGGGGCGGACCGGCTCGATCGCAACCGGGAAATGGCCCTCCCGATCCAGGTATTGCTCCACTTCGGCCAGCGAGTCTGCCTCCAGGGTGCCCCGGACCGGCCTGCCCAGTCCGTCTCTCGCCTTGTAAGCGAAACGCATGGGATCACCTGGAGTCCAATGTGACCCGGATGAGCTCCTCCAGGGTCGTGACGGCCTGACGCACCTGCTCGGCCCCCTCCTCACGCATGGTCCGATACCCGTTCCGGGCAGCCGCCGAGCGGATCTGCTCGCTCGACGAGCGCACCACCACCGCCTGTCGGACCTCCGGCCCGATGGACATCATTTCGTAGATGCCGGTCCGGCCGCGGTACCCCGACTGGCCGCATTCCGCACAGCCCGCGCCGCGCCAGAGGGTCTGCCCGGCCAGGGCCGCCAGGACAGGGTCGTCCGGGTTTGCGCCAGCCGGGAGAGTATAAGCCTCCTTGCAGAACGGACAGATCCGGCGGACGAGCCTTTGTCCGACCACGCCGAGCACAGAGCTCGCTACCAGAAACGGCTCGACCCCCATGTCGATGAGCCGCACCGGCGCGCCGGGGGCATCGTTGGTGTGCAGAGTGCTCAAGACGAGATGGCCGGTCAGGGCTGCTTCGACCGCCATCTGTGCGGTCTCCCGGTCCCGGATTTCGCCCACCATGATCACGTCCGGGTCCTGGCGCAGGATGGAGCGCAGGCCGGTGGCGAAGGTCAGGTTCGCGTGGGGGTTGACCTGAACCTGATTCACGATGTCCAGGCGGTATTCCACCGGGTCTTCGACGGTGACGATGTTGCGCTCCGGTGAGTTGATCCGGCTCAAAGCCGCATAGAGCGTGGTCGTCTTGCCGCTGCCGGTCGGCCCCGTGACCAGGATCATCCCGTTGGGGCGCCGGATCCAGGCCTCCAGGGTCGACTTCTGCCGCGGGGGAAGCCCCAGGGCCTCCATGTCGGCCAGCGTCTCGCCCGCGTTGAGCAGGCGCATCACCACCTTCTCCCCGTAAATGGTGGGGAGGATCGAAACCCGCACGTCCGTTTCCCTGCCGGCGGCGGCGATCTGAAAGCGGCCGTCCTGGGGTGCCCGCTTTTCGGCGATGTCCAGGTTCGACATGATCTTCAAGCGGCTCACGATGGCCGCCTGGAGGTCCCACGGAGGCTCCATGACCTCCCGGAGGGTGCCGTCGATGCGGAAGCGGACGCGCAGCTTCCTGGCGGCCGGTTCGATGTGGACGTCGCTTGCGCCGGCCCGGATCGCCTGGGTGAGGATGAGATTGACCAGGCGAATGGTCCCGCGCTGCTGGGCGGCGGACTGGAGCTCGGCAGTGTCCTCGGCGTCCGCTGCCGGGTCGACCCCGGGCAGGATCTTCTCGTCCAGATCGCGGATGTCCTTCTCCAGGCTGTCCACTTCGTGATAGTGGAGCTGGACGGCTTGCTGAATCGCTTGCTCGTCGGCCAGCACCAGGTTGATTCTGCGGTGCGTGACGCGACGGACCTCGTCCACGGCCTGCACGTCTCTGGGGTCGGTAACCGCCACCGTGAGCTCGTTCTCGACCCGGAACAGGGCGATCAGGTTGTAACGCCTGGCGATCTCTTCCGGGATCTCGCTCACCACGAGCGGGTCGATGAGAAAGGATTCGGTCTGCATCACCGGGACGCCGTAGTACTCGCCGAGCTCCTTGAGAAGATCTGCGGCACGGGCAGGCAAGGAGCGCCTGAGCGCCCTGACCAGCCCGATCCCTTCCTGGGTTTGCAGCCTGCGCGCCTTCTCCAGACCGCCCGGATCGAGGATGCCTCTCTCCAGGAGGAATTCCGGGAGGCTTTGTCTTCCCAGGTGGGGCGGCTCCGGGTTCCGCATCTCGGGCAGGCTCCTCGTCTGTCTAGGTGATGCCGGGGGTGAGAAAGATCATGAGCTCACGCTGCTGGTTCTCGCTCCCTCTGCCCTTGAAGGCCCAGCCCAGCACCGGGATGCGGGAAAGGAAGGGCACGCCCGACTTCGTTTCGCGGTTCTGGGTCTGCAGGATGCCGCCGATCGCCGCGGTCTCGCCATCCTCGAGGAGCAGGGTGGTCGTCACGTGCTGCTTGTTGACCACGGGTTGGCCGTCCACCGTGAATTCGGCCAGCGTGTCGTTCTTCAGAGTCACCTCCAGGGAGATGGACTTCGAAGAGGTGATGTGCGGCTTCACCTCGAGGCTGAGCTCGACGCTCTTGAACTCGGTGGAGGTGTAGTAGGTGGTCGTGGACTTGTAGGGTACCTCCTGCCCCTGGCTGATCGTGGCTGACTGGTTGTCCAGGACCAGCAACTTGGGGCTGGAGAGAATCTGGATGCGGCGGTCGTCCTCGAGGGCCGCCAACTGCACGTCCAGGTTGTAGCTGCCGATCTTGCCCACTGCGAAGCCGAGCCCTCCGAGGGGAGAAGCGGCAGTGGGCACGTTCACCGCCTGTGTGCTCGGAAGGGTCAGGTCTCCCTTGGTCAGGTCCGGCAACCCGGTGGGCTCGTCCAGGCCGCCGCGGACCCCCATGAACTTGCGGCCGTCCTCCCAGCCTGCGACTCCCCCCCATTTCACACCGAGCTCTTCCAGGACTTTCTTCTCCGCCACCAGGATCTTGGCCTCGATCAGGACCTGGGGCACCTTGCGGTCCAGCTCGGTGAGGAGCGCCTGGATCTCCTGGATCTTGGACGGGATGTCCTTCACGATGAGCGCGTTGGTCCTCTCGTTGGCCCGGACGCTTCCGCGGGCGCTCAGCATGGGCTCGACCTGGCTCAGCAGCTCCTTTGCCGACAGATACTGGACGGCCAGCGACTGGATCTGGAGGTCTTCCACGACTTCCTTCTCTCTACGAGACTTGAGCTGCTCCTGCTCCTCTTGGGCGATTTTGTCGCGGGGCGCCACTTTCATCACCGAGCCGACCTGTCGGCGGTCGAGCCCGTTGGCATCGAGAACCGTCTCCAGTGCCTCCTGCCAACTGACGTTGCTGAGCTTGATGGTCATCGGCTCCTGGACGTCCTTGTCGATGATGACGTTGAGCTCCGCGAACTCGGCAATGAGTCGGATGACGTCGGCGACCGGAACCTCTTTGAGCTTGAGGGTGATGCGACCCTTGCCCTCGTCCTTGAGCGATGCCTCTGCCGGGCCCGGAGGAGCCGGTGGGGGGGAATCTTCAGAAGGGCCGGGGCCGTGGAGGTCTACGTCGGCGGGCGGCGGCCCTTGCCCGGCGGCTATGCCGCCGGCCGGAGGCGGGCCGGCACCCAGAAGCAAGAGCAAGCAGGCCGGCAGAATCCACCACCGGAAACGTAAGGCTGGCATGGGACTCCCTTTTCCGGGTTGCCTGGGCATGACGGCGCTTTCGCAACCGCTGCCGAGCCGCCCCCCACGACACGAGCCGATGCGCCGTGAGCGCTTCCGAGAGGGGCGTCCTGTGTCCCTTATCGGACGGAAACAGAAGAAGAATTACATGAATTAAAGGGAGCATGGGTCGAGCGGCTCGTCCGCACCGACGGCTTGGCATGCAGGGGAGGCTCGGGGCGTTGACCCGGTTCGGGGCTCTTGCTAATCTTCGGACGTCTCCGCGCCGGGCTGCGGGCACCCAGAGAGCAACTCAGCTTCTTCGAAAGGAGCTCCGGGCCATGGAAATGCAGGTTCGTCAGGAGGGAGCGCTGCACATCGTAAGCTGCCAGGGGAGAATGGATGCGAATGTATCAGGAGCCCTGAAGGACAGGATCCAGCAGCTCGTGGACAAGGGAGCCACCCGGCTGGTCCTGGATCTGGAGGGAGTGGATTTCCTGGACAGCTCCGGGTTGGGCGTGCTCGTGGCGTGTCTGCGCCGGGTCCGGGAAAAGCAAGGGGAGATCAAGCTCTCCGGCTTGCGGCCCGAGGTC
The DNA here is from genome assembly GCA_040756235.1 of bacterium. Taxonomy (GTDB): domain Bacteria; phylum Desulfobacterota; class DSWW01; order DSWW01; family DSWW01; genus JBFLZG01. Next base: position 32,668 of record JBFLZG010000135.1, read on the forward strand.
CGGTCCATCTTCGAAATCACGCGGGTTTCCCGGCTCTTTCACATCTGCGGCGACGTGGCGGAGGCAGCGGCCGCATTCTCAGGGTGAGAGGCCGTCAACCTGGCGTGCACGCTCATCGGCCGGGTCTCGGGTAGCGGGCTCTCCGAGATTGCCTCCTGCCTGCCAGGGGGCGGTTCCTGCCTTGAGGCCTAGCCGGGCTGCTGCACTGGCCGGGATCCAGCCTTTCTTCCCGTCACCCAGGGCGATCTTCAGCCAGCCGTTTTCCTCCCCGAGTCCGGAAAACTCGGTCCCTTCATGCAGAACGTACAGGATCGTGTCATTCTGGGTGAATCCGGCGCGGACGGGTATCTCACTTGCCAGGACCACGCCGTCCCGACTGTAGAGAGTCTCCCTGTACTTGATGGCCGCAGACACCCCCATGAGCAGGCTCATGAACAGGCAGCAGCCGAGGAGCCAAAGGCTCCATTCGCTCTTACGGTAAAGGCGCAACAGGGCCACCGCCCAGAACAGGGCGTGGAATGCGAGAAAAGCCAGAAGGAGCTCCCGAAAGTTCAGCCCGTGGTACCAGAAGACCAGGGTGCGCCAAAGGGAAGGGGCGGTTTCCGTCTCCAGTCGGTCTTGCCGGAGGCTTCTTGCGTACTGGAGATTCGCCTTGAGGTCCCCGTCCCGCGGCAGCAGAAGGGCGGCCCTGCGGTACTCGAGGACCGCTCTGCCGATCCGGCCCATGCGGACGTAGGTGTTCCCGAGGTTGTAGAAGACGTGGCCGTTCAAGCATCCCCATTCCAGCAGGGATTCGTATCCGCTGGCCGCCTCCGCGTACTGCCCTTCCAGGTAAGCCTGATTGGCCCTGAAGAGGATCTCATGGGCTTCCTTGGGCCCGTCATGGGGTGCGTTCTGGAGGGGAGGGCGCCGCTCGGATCGCACCGGCCCCTCTGTCGCAGGTTCCTGACCGGCCCCGGCGCCGGCAGGGGCGAAAACACTCAGGAGAAAGGGCACGAGAAGGGTGAGGAGCGCGCCCGTGCGCAAGGTGCGCCCCGGAACCCTCCTTTTGCTTTGAGCACGCTTCACCTTTTTCCTCTCCGTGCAAGGGCCACGACTCGGGCAGGGTGGGGCGGGCGATCCCTTCCCGCCGCCGCTTCAGAGCCGTTTGTCCAGCAACCTCAGTAGCTTCTCTGCTTCCTTGTAGTGCGGCTGGCGCTGCCGAGCCTCCTCTGGGCGTGAGCCGAACTGGAGTTGTTCCAGCTTCTCCAGAAAGTCCCCGATCGAGGCGGCGGTCTTGGGCTCTATCCCATTGTCCACGAGACATCGACAGATCTCGGCGGGCGTGTAGGCCAGCGCCGAAAGGTCGAGCTTGTCTCCCACGAGCCCCCGCAGACTTCGGGAGATCTGGCCGTAGAATTCACGATCCTCCGGGCGGTCGAGGTTCCTCTTCGCTTCGCGGAGCCCGCTCCGGGCCTTCTTCCCGGCCCCTCTCCTGCGTGCCACGTGCGCTTCGATCTGCCTCCTCCTTTTCAAGCCGAGGCAAGCCAGGAGAATGCCCGGCGGAAACGCGAGCCCGAGAAGGCTGAGCCACAAGCCGCGGCCGGAGGGAACCTGACTGCGGGCGCCGGCCAGCCCGGTATGGATCGGGAGGATATCCTTGCCGATGAGTTGGATGTAGGTCCCGCCCGATCCGGAGGGGGAGGACTGGGCGAGGTGGAGCTGTTCGGATTCCGGCGCCTTCTTCACGACCAGGGGGATCGGGGCGGTGCTGGCGATCCGGTAAGTGCCCTCCGCGGGATCGAAGTAGGAGAGCTCGACGGCCGGCACCTCCAGGTTCCCCTCGGTCAGAGGGACCAACGCCTTCTTGAAGATCTTCGTGCCCTCGATCCTGTTTTCAAGGCGTTGGAGCTCGAAGATCGGCTTGTCCGGGTAGATCTTGAACCGCTCGATCTCCTGCGGCGGCAGCTCGGCCAGGTCCCGCAGATTCCCTTCCCCGGCCACCGTGATCGTCAGGGTCGTGGAATCGCCGACCCGGAGACGTTCCTGGCCGACGTCGGCCTGGATGGCGAAGGTCCCGACCAGGCCGGAGAAACCCGCGGGCCTGCCGGCCTCGGGCAAAGGGCGGACCTCCACCCGCACCGGATCGGTGTGGAGGGTCTTGGTCACGGTCTCGCCTCCGGTGAAGAAAGGCGTGCTGAAGAAATCGTCGTCGAACAGGCTGTTGACCCCCCGGCGTCCGCCCCTGCGCTCCAGAACGAGCTTGCAGGTTAGCGAGTTGCCCGCTATCTCGAGGGACCCGGAAGCAAGCGGAAAGAGGGCCTTTCGGATCTCCGTGACCATATAGCTCTGCCCGCCCAGGACCTGCTGGTACTGGCCCTCTTTGCCCAGGTCCTCGACCCAGAATCCCTGGAAGACCGGGGGGTCCCATTGGGCTTCGACGGCCTGCACCCTCCTGAAGAACCGGAAAGTGTACACGATCTGCTGGTTCACGTAAGGACTTTCGACGTCCACTTCCTGCTTCACGAAGGCCGGCGGGAGCTCGTCGTCAGCGGCCCGCGCCTGAAGGATGCGGACCTGTATCGGCAGGCTCTGCTCGAATGCTCCCCTGTGCCGGACCCGGACCGGAGGGATCGTAAGCGTCCCCGTTCGGCGCGGAGCGAGCAGGAACTTGAACTCGACCGAGGAGCGGAACTGTCCATTCGAGATTTCGGTGCGGGAAGACTTGCCGCCCCGCGTCACTTCGAAGTCCGGCAGGGGAGGCAGCTCCGGCGGATGGGAGATCGAATGCTCCCCCAGGACCGACACGGTCAAGATGATCTGGTCTTCCAGCGTCGCCTCGGTCTTGTCCACCGAGGCCTGAACTTCCACGGCAAGGGCCGATCCGGAAAATACGAAAACACCGAGGAGCCCTCCGAGCGCAGCCGCCGGCAGGAGCAAGACGAGCCTCCTTCCGGCACGCCGCCGCCCCCGGCCTCCCGGGGCACCGCTGTGACTCTCTCTACGATGGTCCACTTGCTGATGACTCCTGGAGCAACTGAGTACTGCTTTTCACAAAACATGACTACCCGTATTTCCGCGGGGTCGCCCCGCCCGCCAGCGACGTGGCGGCTGAGAGCAAGTGTCGGAGATTGCGAGGCCCGCAGGGCCGTGGCAACCCCCGTGTCACCGGCCGGGGCGTTGTAGGGGCGCTGGGCTAGCGCCCGCCGCTCGGGCAGGGCAAGCCCTGCCCCTACAAGAAAAACTGCCGTCGTTGTGGGAAGCCAGCCTTGTCCGTCCTACCGAATGTTCACAGGGCTCGCTCGCCCCACTGCCGACAGCTGACAACTTGCTTCCTACCAATCCTTGGACGGTCTCCTTTCCCCTCGCCCGGCCGCCTCCTGTGCCTGTCTCCGGGCAAGCTCCTTCTGATCTTCGTCCAGGGTATTCAGCCACCGTTCGGCCTCTTCAGGGCTCATCTGCCGGGACGGCGCCGAGGCCAGCCCCCCTTCTGTTCCTGAAGCGCCTTGGGAGCCGCCCGTTGCATCATCGGCTTGCTGCCCCCCGGGCCCCGCCTCCTTCTCGGCCGCTTGAGGCTCCTGCTGCCGAGGAGCCGCTTCGGGGATTTCGCCGGCCTCACCCGAGGGTTGCTCCTCGGGGCTGGCCGTCTGCGTCTCAGGGGCGCTCCCCTGCTGCTGCTCGGAGGGCCGG
>JBFLZG010000136.1:0-15519 GCA_040756235.1 bacterium
GCCCGGCCGGCTCACGAGAAGCCTTTCGCCAACGAGCCCCGCCTCGACTGGGCCCTGCCGGAGATCCGCGAGCGGTTTCGCCGGGCCCTTGCAGAGGTCCGCCGCCGGTTTCCGCTGGACGTGCCCCTTTGGATCGGCGGCCGGAGCTCGAGGACGGGCCGCACCTTCCGTTCCACCAACCCGAACGATCCCGAAGAAGTCGTGGGGATCGTCGCCTCCGCCGCAAAGGAGGAGGTGGAGCAGGCCTTGCGCCATGCCCGCGATGCCTTTCCGGCCTGGCGCGACACCGATCCCACGGCGCGCGCAGAGTGCCTCTTTCGCGCAGCCCGGGTCGCCCGCAAGGAGCGCTGCGAGCTCGCTGCCCTTGAGGTCTTCGAGACCGGAAAGGGCTGGAGGGAGGCGGACGGCGACGTCTGTGAAGCGATCGATTTTCTCGAATACTACGGCCGGGAGATGGTCCGGCTGGGGCCGCCCAGGCGGATGCTGCCGGTCCCGGCCGAGGCGAGCCGGCTCCTTTACGAGCCGCGCGGAGTCGCCGCGGTCATCGCTCCCTGGAACTTTCCGCTGGCCATCTCCATGGGAATGACGGCTGCCGCGCTGGTCGCGGGCAACGCCGTCCTCTACAAGCCGAGCTCCCAGTCGGCCGTGACCGGTTCCATGATCCCCCGGATCTTCCGCGACGCCGGGCTCCCCGAGAGGGTCCTGCAGTTCCTCCCGGGGCCGGGAGGAGAGATCGGCGATGTTCTGGTCTCGCACCCGGAGGTCGCGCTCATCGCCTTCACCGGGAGCAAGGAGGTGGGCCTTCGCATCCTCGAGCTGGCCGCCAGGACGCCGCAGGGGGCCGGCGGCGTGAAGCAGGTGATCGCCGAAATGGGCGGAAAGAACGCGATTATCCTGGACAGCGACGCCGACCTCGACGAGGCCATCGTCTCGGTCCTCGATTCCGCCTTCGGCTACCAGGGGCAGAAATGCTCGGCCTGCTCGCGCCTCATCGTCCTGGAGGAGAACTATGAAAGAGTCATCCAGCGCCTGAGGGCCGCGGCCGAGAGCGTGAACCTGGGGCCGGCCGAGGATCCGGCGAGCTACATGGGCGCCGTGATCGATGCCGCTGCCAGGCAGAAGATCGAAAAGTATATCGAGATCGGGAAAGGCGAAGGCCGGCTCCTCGTCTGTCGCGACCTGCCGGGCGGCAAGGGGCACGCCGTACCCATGGCAATCTTCATCGACGTCCGCCCGGAACATCGCCTCGCTCAGGAGGAGATCTTCGGCCCGGTGCTTTCGGTGATCAAGGCAAGGGACTTCGGCGAGGCCCTGAGCATTGCCAATCGTTCGCAGTACGCCCTGACCGGCGCGGTCTTCTCGCGCAGCCCTGCCCACCTCGAGCGGGCGGCACGGGAATTCCGGGTGGGGAACCTGTACCTGAACCGGGGCTGCACCGGGGCCATGGTGGGCCGGCACCCGTTCGGCGGGTTCAAGCTGTCCGGGACGGGCACGCAGGCCGGCGGCCCGGATTACCTCACGCACTTCATGGTGCCTCGCAACGTGGCCGAGAACACGATGCGCCGGGGCTTTGCGCCGGCCACGGAAAACGGGTGAGGCGGGGAGAGGTTTCTCGGGAGCGAGTTTGCACTCCCTCTCCCTCGTACGGGGGACAGGGTCGGGGTGAGGGGGGAAACAGGACCAGATTCACCCCTCATCCTGACCTTCTCCCCTCGGCGAGGGGAGAAGGTAGAAGACGAACCGACAGCCTTTCCAGAGGGGCGGCTTCCACGGCGACGGCTGCGGAGCGCCCGCGCCCGTACCGCCGTGGATTGTTGCCTATTCATGTGGTAGGATTTAGCCTCACTGTGGCGGGGCACGCCTTGCTTTCACTTTCCAACCGCACGGGGCAGAGGGGACCCATGGCAAAGAGCGTCGAGGAGATCAACGAGAAGATCCGGGCCGGGAAGGCCGTGGTGGTGAACGCCGAGGAGATGATCGGCATCGTGGGCCAGGAGGGCTCCGCGAAAGCCGCCGAAAAGGTGGACGTGGTGACGACCGGCACCTTCGGTCCCATGTGCTCCTCCGGCATGTACGTCAACTTCGGGCACCCCAGCCCGCGGATCAAGGCCGGAGGCGGCCGCTGCACGCTGAACGACGTGCCCGCGTACACGGGCTTCGCCGCCGCCGACGTCTACCTCGGCTGCACGGCCCTGCCGGAGGACGATCCGCGCAACAAGGTCCGGCCCGGCCGCTTCCGCTACGGCGGCGGCCACGTGATCGAGGAGCTCGTGGCAGGCAAGGACATCCGCCTGGTCGTCGAATCCTACGGCACGGACTGCTACCCGAGGAAGAAGCTCGAGACCCTGATCAACATTGCGGACGTGAACGAAGCGGTCCTGTTCAACCCCAGGAACGCCTACCAGAACTACAACTGCGCGGTCAATCTTTCCGGCAAGACCCGCTATACCTACATGGGTGTCCTCAAGCCGGACCTCGGCAACGCCACCTACTGCTCGGCCGGGCAGCTCTCGCCTCTGCTCAACGATCCCCTCTACCGCACCATCGGTCTGGGCACGCGCATCTTCCTGGGGGGCGGCATCGGTTACGTCGCCTGGCAGGGCACCCAGCACAATCCCACAGTCAAACGGACGGACAACGGGGTGCCCGTGGGCGGTGCCGGCACGCTGGCCGTGATCGGCGACCTCAAGCAGATGAAGCCCGAGTTCCTGCGGGGCGCCAGCTTCTACGGGTACGGGGCGACCCTCGTGGTCGGCATCGGCATTCCGATCCCGGTCCTGGACGAGGAGATGGCCCGGTTCACGGCGGTCGGAGACGAAGGGATCTTCGCGCCGATCGTGGACTACAGCCACGCGTACCCCAACCGGATGGCCGAGACCCTGGGAGAGGTGAGCTACCGCGAGCTTCGATCCGGCCGCATCCGGGTGAACGGCCGGGAGGTCCCCACGGGCTCCCTGTCGAGCTACCCGAAGGCGCTCGAGATCGCCAACGAGCTGAAGCGCTGGATTCGGGAAGGCAGCTTCTTCCTGACCCGGCCGGTGGCGCCCATTGCCGGCGCGGAGTCCGGTATCGTGTTCAAGCCCCTCAAAGAACGCCCCTTTGCGCAAGACGACCTGGAACGCCTGACCGGGAAGGAGGCCTCAAGGTGATCTCCCATCGCATCGTCATCAAGTACCCGCCGCGGCTCGTGGACAAGCCGGTCCTGTGCCGACTGGCACGCGATTTCGGGTTGGACTTCAACATCCTGCGCGCCCAGGTCTCGCCGGAGACGGGAGGCCTCATGGTCCTGGAGATCTCGGGGGAGCCGCGAAACTATCGGGAGGCCATGCAGCGCTTCGAGGACGAGGGCATCACGACGCAGATGCTCTCCAGGGACATCGTCTGGGACGAGAGCCGCTGCACCCAGTGCGGCGTCTGCGTGACGCTTTGCCCGAGCGGCGCCTTGACCGCCGACCCGGTGACGCGGCTCGTGTCCTACGATGCGGAGCGCTGCGCGGCGTGCGAGTACTGCGTCAACATCTGCCCGGTGCAGGCCCTGCAGGTGCTTTTCTGAGCCCTCGCCGCGGGCCTCGCGAAAAAGCGGCTCCTCCTGTTGGGGCGACGCATGCGTCGCCCTCCCTCTTTGCTTCAACTTGATCCGGGTCAAGGACCGGCCGGCTCGAAAGTCGATATCCTCGAATCGAAACCGTCGACCTGCGTACCTTCCATCCGCGCCCGGACCCCTGGTCTGGCCAAGGAGAAGTTGGAAGCAGGTGAGCGGCCCAGGCCGGAGCTCTTCGAGAAGGCCCTGGAGTTTGCCCGAACCTTCGTGCTCAAGTACCATCACTTCAAGGAAGAGCACGTGATGTTCGGACTGCTGGCGCAAAGGAGAAACGGAGCGCTCCCAGACCTTCTCGCTGCTGGAGAACCTGGCAGCCTACGTCTCGCTCCTGCGACAGCACATTCACAAAGAAGACCACGTCTTCTATCCCATGGTGGAGATGGAGCTCTCGGGGGAGTAAAAGAGGGCGCTCGCCCGGGAGTTCGAAGACGAGGACAGGAAGGCCGGAGGGGGCGCGGTGGATCGGGCGCGCAAGCAGGTCCTCGAGATCGGCCTCCTGTTGTAACGGCCCTGCAAGCGAGCCCTCGATGAGGTCCTGAGGTGGATATGGCCGAGACTTACGGCAGGATGGATGAGGAGGAGCTGCGTGACCGGATCCGGAACAGAAAAGAGGCTCTCGGAAAACGCCTGGTCATTCTTGGCCATCATTACCAGCGCCAGGAGGTGATCGACTTCGCCGATTTCCGCGGCGACTCCCTGGGGCTCTCGCGGCTGGCCGCAGCCCAGAAAGAGTGCGAGTTCATCGTCTTCTGCGGGGTCCATTTCATGGCCGAGAGCGCCGAGATCCTCCGTCAGGAGCACCAGACCGTCCAACACCCGGACTTTCGGGCTGGATGCCCCCTGGCCGCAACGGCGGACCTGGCGGCGGTCAAGCAAGCCTGGGAGATCGCCCAGGACGCGCTCGACGACGGCTCCCGGCGCGTCATGCCCGTGACCTACATGAATTCCGAAGCGGCCCTGAAGGCCTTTTGCGGCAGAAACGGCGGAGCGGTCTGCACCTCATCCAATGCGCCGGCTGCCTTCCGTTGGGCTTTCCGGCAGGCTGAGAAGCTCTTCTTCTTTCCGGACGAACATCTCGGCCGCAATTCGGCCAGGCAGATCGGCATCCCGCGCCAGGAGATCCTTCTCTGGGACCCCGAGAGCTCTCCGCAGGACCCGGAGATCGGGAAGAAGATCCGGGCCGCAAGCCTCCTGCTGTGGAAGGGCTTCTGCCATGTGCATACGCACTTCAGCGTCGAGCACGTGCGCAAGGCGCGGGCTGCCAGCCCGGGAGCCAGGATCGTCGTCCACCCCGAATGCCTGGAGGAGGTGGTCCGGGAAGCGGATGCGTCAGGCTCGACCGAGTTCATCTGCCGCTACGTGCAGGAAGCGCCGGCCGGGAGCACGATCTTCGTCGGGACCGAGATCAACCTGGTGAGCCGGCTGGGCCGGGAGCATCCGGACAAACAGGTCTTCGAGCTCGCCCGCTCGCTGTGCCCCAACATGTTCCGGATCGATCTTTTCAAGCTCCTGCGCACCCTGGAAGGGATCGGCCGCTTCAACCGGGTCTCGGTGGATCCACAGACCAAAGAGCAGGCGCGGGCGGCCCTCGAGAGAATGCTGGAGATGGGGTAAGGGAGGCGGCATTTGAACCGCTTGCGGACTTGCCTCGACAGACCCCTCGCGGGCTTCCTTGCTGCCCTGGTGGTCTTGCTTCAGGCGCGGGCGGCTTCCGCGCTGCCGTGGCAGGGGCTGGTCGAGGAGTTGAAGAAAGTCGAGGCCGGCGCCGAAGGGCGGTTGCGCTATGAGTGGTGGAGCGGTCTGGAGGCGGCACCTGCGGGGGATCCCGACTACGATTTCTTCAGCCTGAGGGTGCGGCCCTACGCGCGGTATCCGGGAGAACGCTTCACCTTCTTCTTCCAGTTCCAATATGCCGGGGGGTTCGACCTCCCGCAGGAGGCCGTCTCCGGTCCGGGGGCTGCCTACTTCGGCGCCAGCACGCCCAAGGAAGATCCGCAGGCCACGGACGTGCTCGAGCTCTATATGCAGGCCCGGGATCTGCTCTTGAAGGGGCTGGGCTTCCGCGTCGGCCGGCAGGCCATCCAGGAGGGGCTCGAGGTCGTCTACGACGACCCGGCTTTCAACTGGCTCAAGAAGGCCAGGCTTTCCGAAAGACTGGTGGGCATCTGGGAGTGGCCGAACGTCGGCAGGCGGTTCGATGCCGCAGACGTGTTCTTCGGCACGACCGACCTCCATCTGGATGTCTATGCGGCCAAGGTCCTGGCCGGAGGGGTCGAGTACGGAGAAGCCATGAGCCCTCTGGACGACCTGGACCTGCTCGGCGGCTCCGTGACCCTGAAGAGGGGCGCCGTTCTGAAGGCTACGGAATTCAGGCTGTTCGAGATCTACTGCCGCGACGACCGGACCTCGGCCGAGCAGGTTGCCGGGGGGGCCATCGAGCTCCACTCCGCCGGCGGCAGCCTGGCCGGAATCTATCCCGGTCCCGGTCCCGGACAGCTGGATTTGCTGCTGTGGGGATGTTACCAGTGGGGAGACTGGGGTCGGCAGGACCATCGAGCTTACGCGGTCGTGGCGGAAACCGGATACCAGATGAAGGATCTGTGGTCCAAACCCTGGCTCAGGGCCGGGCTCGCTCACGCCTCGGGTGACGGCGACCCCGCGCGCGGTGAGCACAAGAGTTTCTTCAATCTGGTCCCGACCAACCACAAGTACTACGGCTACCTGGACACCACGGCCCTTTCCAACCTGGTGAATGCCTATTTTCAGCTCCTTCTCAGGCCGGCGGACAAGCTCGTCCTGCAGGCCGACGGGCACCTGTTCTGGCTGGACGAGGGAGCGGACAGCTGGTACGCCGGATCCGGGGCGGTCACGGACCGGATCTTCGGTTTCGCCGGCGGCTACGATGCGTCGAAGGGCACGTCCGCCAGACTCACGGGCGGAAAGAGGTTCGTGGGCAGCGAGCTCGATCTCACCGCGACCTGCAACGCCTACGAGTACGTGGAATTCCAGGCCGGCTACTCGCACTTCTTCGGCGCCGAAGGGGCCGAAAGGGCGTTTCCGGCGCAGAAGAGCGCCGATTGGTTCTTCCTTCAGACCAGCGTGCGGTTCTGACCTTCCGGAGTGCGCCTCGAGGCTCCGGGCGGGGGGATGGCGCCCTCGATGAAAAAGCGGTTCAAACCATTCTTGTGGCTTTCTGCCGGAGTGCTCCTGGGCTTTCCGCTCTTCAGCCTGCTTTACTACACCATGGTGCGGACCTCGACGCCGGCGTTCTGCGCGGCCTGTCACGAGATCCAGCCCGCCTACCACACCTGGAAGACCTCCACCCACGCGTATAATGCACGAGGATTCGTCGCCGACTGCATGGACTGCCACCTGCCTGCGCCTCAGGACACTTACAACTTCTTCTTTGCCAAGACGCTGCACGGCATGAAGGATGTGGCCGCGCATTTCTTGCTGGAAACCTATGACCGCGGGGAGAACCGCGCGGCGGCCCGGCGCTCCATCAAGAACGCCCAGTGCCAGAAGTGCCACCGCGACCTGCTGCACATCCCGCGCAAGCGCGGCGCCATGCTGGCGCACCGTTCCGTGCTGTACCCCAGGCCGGGGTCGGAGAAGCGTTGTGTCGACTGCCACCAGGATCTGGTCCACGTCGAGCGTGCCGCTTATCGGCAGCTGCCAGGAGGATGAGGAATGAAGCCATTCTGCCGTGCTCTCGTGATCGCTGCCTTGGTGCCGGCCGTGGGAGCGGCGGCCGCGCCGGCCTCCGCCCAGACACAGGGCAACCATCCCAAGGTCAAGGAGTTTCGGGTCGAACGGGGCCTCTCGCCCGAAGCCACGGCCTGCGTGGAATGCCACAAACAGGAGAGCCCCGGCATTTTCGTCGACTGGGCCGCGAGCCGGCACGCGAACGCCAACATCTCGTGTCTGGACTGCCACCAGGCCGAGCCGTTCGACGCGGACGTGAGCCAGGAGCACTTCAAGCAGTACCAGCGCTCCGACCACCCGTTCGGCAAGAAGGAGTACCGGACGGCGGTGGCGGCCGCGGTCACGCCCAAGGACTGCTCCCGCTGCCATCCGGACGAGGCCGAGGAGTTCGGCCGCAGCAAGCACGCCCACACCGTGGAGATCATGTGGAAGATCGACCCCTGGCTCAACCAGGGACTGAACAGTGAGGTCGAGCGGGCTTCGGGCTGCAATTATTGCCACGGCTCGGTGCTGCAGATGAAAGACGGCAAACTCGATCCGGCCGGCTGGCCCAACGTCGGGGTCGGCCGCGTCAATCTGGACGGCAGCAAGGGAAGCTGTACGAGCTGTCACACCCGGCACCGCTTCTCGGTCATGGAGGCGCGCCGGCCGGAGGCGTGCGGCCAGTGCCACCTCGGGCCCGACCATCCCCAGATCGAGATCTACATGGAATCGAAGCACGGCGACATCTACACCGCATTTGGCGACCGGTACCAGTGGGAGGGCGCGCCCGGGACCTGGACGGCCGGCGTCGATTTCCGCGGGCCGACGTGCGCCTCCTGCCACATGTCCGGGGCCGGGGAGGTGCCGACCACCCATGACGTGACCGAGAGACTCTCCTGGGAGCTGCAGGCGCCGCTGACGGTGAGGCCGGCGGAGTTCCAGGCCTTCCCTGCCAAGACGAGCTGGGAAGTGGAGAGGGGCAAGATGAAGGAGGTCTGCCGCCAGTGCCACGGCAAGGCGTGGGTGGACGACCACTATGCGAAGCTGGACAGAGTCATCCACGAGTACAACGAAACCTATTTCAAGCCGGCCAAGCAGATGCTCGACGAGCTGTATGCCAAGGGAGCGCTCGACAAGACCCGCATGTTCGACGAGGCGCTCGAGTTCGAGTACTACGAGCTCTGGCACCACGAGGGCCGCAGGGCGCGCATGGGCGCGGCGATGATGGCCCCGGACTACACCTGGTGGCACGGCTTCTACGAATGCAAGAAGCGCTACGCCCGCTTCATGGACGAGGCCAGGCACCTCCTGAAGACCGGAGAAAAGGCGCCCCGGACCGAGGACTTTCCGGGTGCGACGGGAACGACCGCGAAGCCGGCCGGGGGGGCCGCCCGCGAGCCGTAGCCCCGGCTCCGCCCCGGCCGGCTTCCTACCCCTTTACTGCAAGAGGACCTTTTTGAACAGCATGTACGCCAGGACGCAGAGCGCGATCGCCGCGAATACATAGGCTCCGTAGCGGTCCACTTTATCGCCCAGCGATCGCTGCACGGGAGGATCCCCCTTAACCGGACGGACGGGTTCGTCGACAGATTCATCGTGCATTCGGCTTCTCCCATTGCTGGAAAGTCTTCTCCTCGAATCACGGGGACGGATCCCCGTGAAGAGGGAGCAGGGTCCTGCGAGCGGACCAAGAGGCGTCTCGGCCTCAGGAGCTGCCCTGCTGACACAGGATGGCTTCGTCTGCTCCGGAACGCCGCGTGGGAAGATCAGAGTGGGGGAATCGGAGGTTTGAAAATCTCGAGCCGGAATCCTGCTAGAAGAATCCCGTAGAAGGGTATAAGCTTTTGATGTCTTTCCGGGGACGGCTCCGGCAGCTCACCCGGGTTGAACGACATCGGGTTGTGGTGCCGTAATCGCTCGGAAAACTCGCTTTCCAGCGGAGAGCTGTCGTCCAGGGGAAGGCCGGAAACGAGCACGGTGTCCCGAAATGAAAGGTCGGCAACGGCTTCGAGGTCTCCCGACGGTACCTGTCCGGCCCGGTGCAGGCTGAATTCTATGCACGCGAATACCGCCAGGAAGAGGTAAAGAAGAAGTCTGCTGTTGCCCATCCGCACTCCGCCCGTCCCCCGAGGACAGGGTCAGTATACCAGAACCGTGAGGTTCCTCAAAGGACACGAAAATGGCAAGCCCGCGCGTGAAAGGCCGTCGACCTGGCAGCGCTGCGCTGGGAAGCGACTTGAGGCGTCTGGTCGGCGCCGGGAAGGTGAAGACCGAGGCGGAAGACCTGCTGGCTTATTCCAGCGACGCCAGCCGTTACTACGTGCAGGGGAAACCCGAGGCCGTGGTCCTCTCCGAGTGCGTAGGGGACGTGGTCCAGGTGGTCCGATACGCGAACGCCCACGGGGTCCCGCTGACGCCGCGCGGAGCCGGCAGCGGGCTCTCCGGCGGCGCAACCCCCATCCACGGCGGCATCGTGCTCGACACCAAGCGCATGCATCGGATCCTGGAGATCAACCAGGGCAACATGACCGCGCGCGTCGAGTGCGGCCTGGTGCTGGCAGCTTTCCAGAGGGCGGTGGAGAAGCTGAAGCTGTTCTACCCTCCCGACCCCCAGAGCATGGAAGTGTGCACTTTGGGCGGCAATGTGGCCACCGGCGCCGGCGGTCCTCACGGCGTCAAGTACGGGACCACTCAGGACTACGTGCTCGGCCTGGAGGCGGTGCTGCCGGACGGGTCGGTGATCCAGACGGGCGGGCTCTGCGTGAAGCGGTCCACGGGCTACAACCTGACCAAGCTGCTGACCGGCTCCGAAGGGACGCTGGCCGTGATCACCAAGGCCAATCTCCGCCTGCTGCCGCTGCCGCCCGCCCGCAAGACCCTGATCGTCGTCTGCGACAGCGTGGAGCTGGCTTCCGAGCTCGTCTCACGGCTCATTTACGAGAGAGCGGTGCCGGCCGTGCTGGAGTACATCGCCGGGGCGGCGATGGCGCTCATGAACAGCTACCACCCCATGCCGGTCGCTCTCGACGGGCAGGCCTACCTGCTGGTCGAGCTGGACGGGTCCGAATCCGCCATCCGGGAAGAGAATGAAAAGGTCTTCAGGATCAGCGCCGAGATGAAGGTGCGCGAGGTGAAGACCGTCGAAGACGAGAAGCAGGCTGCCCAGGTGTGGCAGGCGCGGCGCAACATCGCGCCGCTCCTTTACAGGATGTTCAAGAAGGTGGTCCACGAGGACGTGGCCGTACCGCGCGACAAGATACCGGCCATGGTCAAGGCGGTGAACGAGATCTCCGCCTCCCTGGGCATCATGACCGGGATGGGAGGCCACGCGGGCGACGGCAACATCCATCCCGGAGTCCTCTACCTCGAGGTGAACGAGGAGATGGACAGGAAGGCCGAGGAGGCCGTGCGGCGGATCATCCTGAAGGGGATCGAGCTCGGCGGCACCATCTCGGGCGAGCACGGCCTGGGGCTGCACAAGTCGCAGTTCCTGGAGCTCGAGTGCGGCCGGGAGCAGATCGAGCTCATGAAACGAGTCAAGCAAGCCTTCGATCCCAAGGGCATCATGAACCCCGGCAAGATCTGGGTGGACGCGGAGGCTCGCGCATGATCGGCAACCTGGAAGACTACAGGGCACTGGTCAAACAGTGCTCGCACTGCTCGCTGTGCGAGGCGGTCTGCCCGGTGTATCTCGAGGACCTCCTGGAGACACACGTGGCGCGCGCCCGCGTCGACCTCATCGGCAAGACCCTGTACGAGAAGTCGATGCCGGTGACGGCCCGGGTACGGGACATCGTCGGCCGCTGTCTCCTGTGCACCCGCTGCACGCAGACTTGCGGCGCCGCAGTCCCGGTGCACGAGATCATCCTCACGGCCCGGCACGAGCTCGGGAGGGGAGGGCTCAGGGGGCTCGGCGGCGTCGCGGAGGCCGTCCGCAGAGTCTTTCTCAAACGGATGATGGAGGACAAGGGCCTCAGGGGACTGCCGGCGCTGTTGATCGAGGCGGCGCAGAAGCTCGGCCTGGCTCCGGAAGGATTTCCGGCCGTCCGCTTCCGTCCTCCGGAGCTGCGGGCGGGCACCCGCCCGGCCGAGGGCACGAAGCGCGCACGAGTGGTTTACTTTGCCGGCTGTTCCCACGCCCTCGACCCGGAGACGGCCGCGTCCGTGCTGAAGGTGCTGGCGCGGAACGGGATCGAGGCGGTCGTGCCGGAGGGGCTCACGTGCTGCGGCCTGCCGGCGCTCGCCCAGGGCGACCTGGAGACGGCGCGCCGGATGGTGAGGAACAATATCGCCATTCTGGCGGCCGAGCAGGCCGATGCCGTGGTCACGGACTGCACCTCGTGCGGCATGGTGTTCCGAAGCGAGGCGCTCAAGACGCTGCCGCCGGACGATCCGGCGGCAGCCCGGGCGCTGGAGGTTTCGCGCAAGGTGTTCGAGGTCACGGATTACCTGAACACCCTGGGTCTTGCGGCCGCGCCCGGGGCGCTGGACGAGACGTACACGTACCACGTGCCGTGCCACAGCGGCTGGGCGGCCGGCGTGGCCGACGCCCCCCTGCAGCTCCTCGCCAAGATACCCCGCGCGCGCTACGCGGCCATGGCAGACCCGGAGAAGTGCTGCGGTGCCGGCGGCACCTTCTTCATGGAGTACGCAGATCTCTCCGGGAAGATCCGGAGCGGCAAGCTGAGGGACGTTGCCGCGACCGGCGCAGGGTTCGTGATCTCACAGTGCCCGGCCTGCCGTTCCTACCTGTCCGCCGGGCTGACGGGCGGCCAGGGGGCGGTCAGCGCCGTCCATCCCGTCACCCTTCTCTGCAGGGCCTACGAAGGCTAGCACCCCGTCATCCCCGGGCGTTGTCGGGGCGCAGGCGGCAGCGGCCCTACAAGGCCTCGCGCTCTTTTCCGTCATTCCGGCGCAGGAGGCTGTGTCATAAATCCGGTCAGACCCTCGTGCGACCACTCATTCCGGAGGACTCGGAGGCGCGGCCACATGATTTCCGTCATTCCGGCGAAGGCCGGAATCCAGTCCTTGCGCCCAGTTACCACGGCGGGTCTTGGTGCACCCTTCCGGATCCCGGCTCTCACGCGCTGCGCGGCATGGGCCGGGATAACGAAATCGGGGAGACTGCTGGACCGCGGGGGCCCTGCCCCTACAAGAGCTTGTAGGGGCGCTGCCGGCTGCGCCCGGCTGTAGTCGGTCTCGATCCGGAGCGTGGGGATCCCCGCCGTCTCCAGGGCTCGCTCCACCTTGAACGCCTCGATGGCCTTCAGGGCGTGAATACGAAGTACTCATAGTCGCCGACGCCCACGATCCGGTACGACTTGTGCTCCGTGAAGAACGCGAGCCAGACATAGACTCCCTTCGGCAGGCTGGACGGCAAGGTCCATCGGAAGAACGTGTACGGCCCCCAATCGACGACCGGCCAGTTCGAAATCACCGGAACCGGGGTCGTCGTGCCGGTGGGGAAGAAGATCAGCGAGTGCCAGGGCAGGTAGAGAGCGATGTAGACGTCCACGACCGCAGGAATCTCCCCGGCGAAGGTCTCCACCTGCATCTCCAGGGTCTGGCCGGTCCTGAAGAACGTACCGTTCTTGTAGAGCTGGATTCTGGCGTAACAGCCCTCGTCCTTGATCCCGCTGCAATCGTTGTCGATACCGTCGCAGACCTCGTCCGCGCCCGGATGGATGGCCGCGTCCCCGTCGTTGCAGTCCTGCTCCGCCCCGCACCCGTCGCGCGCCGGATAGCCGTCGCCGTCCACGTCGGCACAGAGGTCCCCCGAGTACTCGTCGGCGCCCATGTCGTAACCGAGGTCCTGGGGGCGCGACTCGCCGTCGATATCGTCGGCCGGGAAGTCGGGGGGAGCGCTCGCCGGGTCTCCGGCATCGATGCAGGGCGAGATCAGGCTCAGATGGAAATCGCCGCCGCCCACGAAGAGCGGGTTCAGGTTGATGTTGCCGTCACCGTCCCACCCGCCCTGCACGTCCGAGTAACTGATGAGAGGAGAATCGCCCGACCATACATCGATTTCGTTCGCCGTGCCTCCCGCCGTGTCCCCCCAGAGAATACTGTTGGCGATGCTTACCGTGGAGAGCAGCATCCCCACGGCCCCGCCCGGGCCCGTAGCGGAGTTCCCGCTGATCGTAGAGTTGACGACCGAGAGAGCGCCGTTGGAGACATAGAACGCCCCTCCGCCATCGCCGCCGGCCGTGTTGCCGGTGATCTCGCAGTTCGTGAACGTGGGGGAGGATTGCAGGAAGGCGGCCGCGCCGCCGCCATCCTCCGCATCGTTTCCCGTGACACGAGAGCCGGCCACCGTGCCGGTGGAGTCCTCGGCGAAAGAGAGTCCGCCGCCAAAGGGCGCCGTGTTCCCTTCGATGGTGCAGCCGGTGACGGTGGGATTCGCCCAGTATTGACACGAAATCCCGCCTCCGATGGTTGCCGAGGTGTTCCCGGTGATGGTACAGCTCTCGATGACCGGTGCGGCGGAAACCGAGACCAGCAAGGCGCCCCCTCCGTAGGAACCCGAGGAGGTCGTCTCGTTTCCGCTGAAAGTACAGCCCGTGATCGTCGGGGACGAGGACTCGATGCCTACTCCCGCGCCCCCGAGGATCGCGCTGTTGCCGGTGAAGGTGCAGCCGGTCACGAGCGGGGTGGATCCGTTGTTGATGTAGATGCCGCCGCCCTCGTCCTGCGCTTCATTATCCGTGAACGTGCTGTCCCTCACCTCCCCCGAGGCGGCGTTGTCGAAATACAGGGCAGCGCCCGACCCTTCGTGAATGCCCTCGTTCATGTAGTTGTTGGCGAACGTGCATTCGTCCACCGTCGGAGAGGCTCCGTCGAAGTAGGCGGCGCCTCCGTTCGGGTCGGGGCCCTGGGCCGTGTTCCACGTGAAGGTCATCCCCGAGAAGGAGGGGGAGGAGCCCGCATCCGCATAGACCCCGCCGCCGACGCCCAGGGTCACGTTGTTGCGGATCGTGCACGCGGCGTCGAAGCGCGGGGAGGAGCTCTCGCAGTAAAGCCCCCCGCCGTTGTTATATGCGTGGTTCGCGTACAGGTCGCAGCCCTGAAAGGCGGGGGACGAATCTCTCAGGTAGACCCCTCCGCCCGCGATCCCCAGTCCGCCGTAGTTTCCGTTATCGGTGATCACGCAGTTGCTGATCGTGGGAGAGGCGCCGTCGCAGAGGATCCCCCCTCCTCCGGTCACCGTGCCGATATCGGTCCCCTCACCGTTCTGTATGGTGAAGCCGTCGAGCACCGAGTCGGCTCCCTCTCCGTCATCGAACGTGACGACGGTTCCCGAGCCGCCGCCGTCGATGATCGTCGTCTCCGGCCCGGAGCGCGAGCGCACCTGGATCGATTTTCCCTGGAAGTCGATGTGCTCGGAATAGGTCCCCGAGCAGACCCAGATGGTGGTGCCTTCCGCAGCGCCGTTGATGGCGCCCTGGATGGTATAATGCCCGCACATCGTGGGCGGCCTGCAAACGTCGCACAGAGGCGCGGTCTCGACCAGGTCGCTCCCGATCGCCAGGCCGGCGCCAAGCAGCAAGAGACACGAGAACAGGCGAGAAGGGAATCTCATGGAGTGTCCTCCTTTCCGGCGAAAAGGGGAAAGGGTGCGCCACGGGACCGCTCGATTCACGAGGCGGACGCATTATACGAGGTTGTTCGAAATTTCGGAAGCAAGCGAAACCAGCAGATCAGCACCGGTCATACACGTTTTCTTCGTCACCCCGGCGCAGGCCGGGGTCCAGTCCCTGTAACCTGGAGACTACCGCTGTGCATGGTGCATGACCCTTCTGGATCCCGGCTTACACGCGCTCCGCACACGGGCCGGGATGACAAAAGCGGGCGACGCATCCGTCGAATCCTGGCGGCACGGGGGCGGCAAGCAGCGCCCCAAACGTTTTCTTTGTGCGCCGGCCAGGATTCACGGCCGCTGCGCGATCCGGTACAATCCCGGCGGCAGGGTTGGGGAGCGCGCCCTGCCTGCCCTGACGAGCCTGGAACGCCGGCACCCCGGCCGCGGTCACGTTAGCCGCAACTCTTCTGGGGTCTGAATCCGGTGCACGCGTAGGTAGAGCCTGTCCCAACAGGCTCGATTTCAGAGGCTGTTCAAAAATGCCCAGATGCAAGGCGCACGAAGTCCTGAGGAACGAGGCGTACATGGAAGTACGCCGCAGTGACGAAGGACGAGTGCAACGCCGCAGATGGGCGTTTTGGGACAGCCTCTA
>JBFLZG010000137.1:0-93351 GCA_040756235.1 bacterium
GAAACAAGGTCCAGCAAGGCCGGCGGCAGGGGGATGTTGGTGTCCGAGAGCTTGAGGTTTTCCTCGGGGATGAAGACCGGCTCGTTCCAGAACCAGGCCAGCTCGCTGCGGATCACGACGTCCAGGGGAGACTCCCAATAGTTGACCGAGGCGCCGGTGATCTGCACGTCCGGCCAGCTTAGCTCCTGCCAGGCGTCGGTCGGGCTCAGCAGCGCGGGCAGATCGGGGGTCACTGCGACCCGTGCAGCCGGCGTGTCCAGAAAGGTGCTGTAGTGCGCCAGGGCGACGTTCAGGCCGCCTCCCAGGATGCCCATGACCCGGGCGCCCCAGCGGCTGCTCGACATCTCCCGCTCCGGGGTGAGCACCCGCATGGCCAGGGGCGAGGCCGGCGCCGGCGGTGCGTAGGGCGAACCCGCCGGCGTCAGCGGGGAAACGTGCGCGTCCAGTTGGCCGGGAACCCAGAAGCCCTCGATGGTCAGCGTGGACACCGGGCCGATCGTACCCAGGTTGTAGCTGCTCCGTATCATCCACAGAGGCATGCGGCGATCGTCCAGGTCCTCGAAAGGCCCGCCGAAGGTGTTGTCGAGCGGATTGATGTAGTCCAGGAGCCGGAAGATGTCGGTCTCGCCCCAGGCCAGGTTCTGCTTGCCGAGACGCACGAAGAACGGCCCCCTGGAAAGGTCGGCGTAGAGCTCCCAGAGATCGTAGCTCTGCTTGAACTCGTCGAAGTTCTCCGGGTCCCGCTCCCGGGCGCGCTGGAACATCTCGGGCCCGTAATCGTAGATCCCTTCATACAGAAAGCGGGCGGCCAGGTGGTACTTGGCATTGAGGCCCAGAAGCCGCAGCGGGAACAGGACGTCGAGATGCTCTCTCAGGTACTCCAGGTTGTGGTCGACCTCGATCAACACGAGATTGCGGTGCTGCACGAGGTCGCCCGCCGACACGTCCGGTGAGGTGAACCCCTCGGCGTCATTGAGGCGTATCGACGCGCGTGTCTGCGCTTTCCCGACGAACTCGAGGGTCTGTTTTTCGTCGAGATAGAAGGCCCCGGCCGCTGCCGGCAAAAGCGCCAGGCAGAAAAGCGCGATTGCGAGAGCACCTCCCGGTTTCCCGATCTTCTCTCTTTTCATCGTCCCCCCCTGACGGCGGCCGCAGGCCGCCCTTTGCCGCAATCCCGGAATGGTTCGCGCGGCCCTGCCCCGTCAGACGTCCGCGCCGGCCCGCGACCCCATCCGTTCGACGGTGTTCCACGAGAGGGCCGTGCTGAACGCGACGCGCGCGGACGCACAGAGCGCATGGATGGCCCCCAGTAGAACCTTGCCCGTATCGGAGGCCAGGTAGCGATCGAGACCCTTGCGCGTCTCCCACTCGAGGACCAGAAGGAATGCGTTCTCGTTTGCCAGCTCACCATACACGCGGCAGCGGATGCATCCCTTTACGCCTCGTGTCGGCTGAACAAGCGCGCCGAATGCCTGCAACAGCTCCTTGCGCTTGCCGGGATGGGTCTCCAGCTCGAGGACGGCGACGATCACGTCAGGCGTACCTCCCGGGGCCCGCCGTCAGCCACGGCCGTTGACGGCTGGGTTGCCGTTGGACGATCTCAAGAAGCGTGCCAGGCGGCTCCTGTCGGAGAAAGACTCAAATTCGGCTGGGATTCCCTGCAGTTCTGGGGTCCTTGCGTGCTTGCGGCCGAACCCGTGCGAAGCAGCACGACTCGCAACATTTGGCGGGACTGCGAAATGCTGCGGGAGCATCACGGTAGAGACTCGGTGGAGCATCACAGAGGGGACGAGGATCTCCGAATGCCGAGCTTTCGCATCCGAAAGCGGAGCGTGGAGGGATTCAGGTCGAGCGCCCGAGCGGCGCCGTTCGCGCCGTCGATCTTCCAGTTGGTCTCCTGCAGGACCCCGATGATGTGCTCCCGCTCCGCCCCTGCCAGGCTCCTCGGCCGCGGGCCGCGCCGCGGAGCGGGTGCGGTGGCCGGGAAGTCCAGGAGCTGGAGGGCGGGGCCCTGGGTGCGGATGACCGCACGCTCGATCACGTTCTGCAGCTCTCTCACGTTCCCTGGCCACGGGTATTCCTGCAGGGCCTTGAGAACGCTCGAAGGGATCTGCGGGACGGACTTCCCGTACTTCGAGGCGAACCGGCCCACGAACCAGCGCACCAACAGCGGGATGTCCTCCTTCCTCTGGCGCAGGGGCGGTACCGTTACCGGAAAGAGGCTCAGCCTGTACCAGAGATCTTCCCGGAACCGGCCGCGCTGGACCTCGGCTTCGAGATCGCGGTTGGAGCACGCCAGGACCCGCACGTCGACCTTGAGGGTCGAGGAGCTTCCCAGGCGTTCGAACTCGCCCTCCTGGAGCACCCGGAGCAGCTTGGCCTGCGCCTCCAGGGGCAGCTCGCCGATCTCGTCCAGCAGCAGTGTCGTACCGTTTGCGATCTCGAACCGGCCCAGGCGGCGGGCGTCGGCCCCGCTGAAGGCCCCCTTTTCGTGCCCGAACAGCTCACTCTCGAGCAGGTTGGACGGCAGGGCGGCGCAGTTCACCTTGACCAGAGGCCGCCCCTTGCGGGAGCTGGCGTTGTGGATCGCCCTGGCAACGAGCTCCTTGCCCGTTCCGGTCTCGCCCAGGACGAGCACGGTCGCATCGGTGGGGGCGATCTGCTCCACCTTGAAGAGCACGTAGCGGAGGGCGTTGCTCCGGCCGACGAATTCCTCATAGTTGTGTTCGAGCTTGATCTCCTCCTGCAGGTAGTCGCAGTCCGCACGCAGCTGCTCCCTCAGGCGGTCGATTTCGGAGAAGGCCCCGCGGAGCTCGAGCTCGTTCCGTGCCCGGATCAGCGCATTGGCGAAGACCTCGCCCAGCAGCCGCAGGCGCTGGATCAGCGTTTCGGGCCAGGTCCGCTCGGTCCGGAGCGAGTCAAAGGACAGGCCTCCCACGACTTCTCCGCCGATCGACAGGGGAATGGCCACGGCGCTGCGGATGCCCTCCCGCAGGACCAGACGCTTCAGGCGCGAGGCGTCCTCCGGGAGTTGCTCCGGGTCTGAGAAGAAGACAGGCTTTCCACCCAACAGGCGCTGCGCCACCCAGGCGATCTCCCGCTCGAGGTGGGCCACCGTACGCGGCGCCCCTGCCCGGGCCCATGCGTGCGTGAGCCCGTAGCCGGACTTCTGGTCGCCGGTCTGGAACAGACTCCCTCGGTCCACGTCCAGGAATTCGACCACCCGCCGGAGGCCGGACTCGATCTCCCGATCGATCTCGGAGGCCGGAAGGTTGACGAAGCGCGCCGAAATCTCGAGCAGCAGCTGCTCGAACTGCAACCTTTCCGCGAGCGCCTCGTCCATCTCCTTGCGCTTCAAAGCGTTGGCGAAGATCTCCCCGACCAGCCGCAGTCTCTGGATCAAGGGGTCGGGCCAGGACCGCTCCGTCTGCAGGGAATCGAAGGAGAGGGCCCCCACGATCGCTCCGCCCACCGACAGGGGAATGGCCAGGCCGGAGCGGACTCCTTCCCGCGCGAGCAGCTCTTTTTCCCGCGCCGCCTCTTCGGGCAGGTCCTCGAGTCGGGAGAACCAGTGCGGCCGGCCGGACATGATGCGCTCGGCAATCCACGGAATCTCACTGACCGGGAACCCCGGAGCCTGCTTCTGGCCCGGCGCGGACCACGAGTGGGTGAGGGCGTACGTATCGCGGCTCCCGGCCGGCTGAAACAGGTTCGCCCGGCTGATCCCGAGGAACTCGACCAGACGCTGCAGGGCGCGGGTGATCTCCTGATCGATGTCGTGGGCGGCCAGGCTCACGAACCGGGCGGACAGATCGAGCAGGAGCGCCTCGAATGCCAGCGCCTCCTCGAGGTTGATGTCCGCACGGCGGCTGCGGGCCAGACGGCCGGCGCCGGCAGGCGCCGCCGGCCGTCTTCTTGCCCGAGCGCGTTCGGGCGGCCTGGAGACTCGTTCCATGCTCCCGTCCCCCGCAAAGTGTGGCCATGACCGGCAGTACCCGCCCCGCTCTAAATAGAGCCTGTCCCAAAACGCCCATCTGCGGCGCCTGTTGCGAGCGAAGCGAAGCAATCCCCACGGCCCTGCTGCGGCATCAGCTGTGGCCGGGAGTTTCCTCGTCGCTGCCGCTCCTCGGAACAAGCCTCGGGATTTCGCGCGCCTTGCATCTGGGCATTTTTGACCAGGCTCTCGAATTAGAGCTTTTGGGACAAGCTCTAAATACCACAGGCCAACGGCCGGCAACAACATTCTTCCTCAACATTCTGCGGGAACGTCACATGTTGCGGCCAGGGGGCAGGCATGCCGATCTCAGGCTCGGCTCCCCGGAGCGGAACCTGCAGCCCGATCAACCCGTTCCCCGAGCCGGACGGCAACGGCGCTGTGGCACGACTCTTGTTTGAAGCGGTTGACGGTCGGTCACCCTTTGCCAAAGAGAAGACGGAAATGCCCAGAAAGGGAGCGAGCGTTTTCACGGTGCTCTTCGGCCTTGTCTCCGGTATGGCGGGCACCCTCGCGGTGCTTGCATGGCTGCCGCACGTGGAGCTGCCGGCCATCGAGCCTGTATTTCAGGAGTCGTCGGAAGGAGGATCGGTGGAATCGCTGTTCATCGACCTGCCCGGGCAAAGGGTCGCGGTCACCCACTGCGGGACGGTGCCGTTGGCCCTGCTTCCGCCCGAGATCCCGCGCCTGTCAGAGCCGGGTCTGAGCGGGAGCGTGGCGACTCTGGCAAGTGTGCGCAACGGAAGGGGAGAGGTTGTCGGCTTTGCCGCCGAGCTGGAGATCCGCCCGAAAGAAGACCTTCTCGGAGGAGACCCCGAGTGGGACACGGACTGGGTCGTTGTGCTCCCGGGCCGGGGCACTCTATACCTGCACCAGACCGAGCGCTCGCGAGAGCTCGGCCGGGAGATCATGGCGCCCACCCTGGCCTCGGGACTGCCCTGGCAGGGAGACCGGTCCGTTCAGATGACTTCCGGGCCCCTCGCGAACGGCAGGGGAGCGATTCTCGGCGGGACGGGCGATTTCGAGACGGCAACCGGCTCTTTCGTCGAAATCGACCGCGTCACGGGGTTCCTGCCTCAGGGCGTGCTCGTCGGCACGGTGGAGCTGCGTATCCAGAGGGAGAGCTGAATGAGCAAGGCAATCCGGGTCATCTTCTTGTGGGTGGCGGGCCTGCTCGGCGGCGTCCTGCTGGCGTGCGCTGCCGTATACTTCTTTCCGTATGCTCACGTGTCCAGGGCCGAACGGATGCTGGCCGCACCCGAAAGCTGCGCGTCGCGGGCGGAATCGTTCTTCATGGAGATCCCCGGCAATATCGTCGCCGCCACGCACGGAGGCAGCTTTCCCTTTGATCCCTTCCCGCCCGGAATGGCCCTCCTGGGGGATCCGGCGCTGGCGAGCGGCCTGGCGGTGCTCACGAAGCTCCGCGACGCCCGAGGCGAGGTCATCGGCTTTGCCACCGAGCTCGAAACGATTTCCCCGCAGAGCAGCCTGCTGCGCGGCCTTCTCATGACCGACACGTACTGGTCTCTCATCCTGCCGGGCAGAGGTACCGTGCACCTTTACCAGACCGAGAACAACTGGAAATTCGTGAAGAAGGTCGTGCTGCCCGCTGTGCTGAAAAGAAGCCCCTGGTCGGGAAACTGGCCCGACCTTCACACCCACGGCCCGGGGACCGATGGTCGCGGGCGCATCGTGGGCGGTTCGGGTGAGTTCCGGGGAATCAGCGGCTCTTTTGTCGAGATCGGAACCACGAGAAGTTTCTCGCCGGACGGCGGACTGGCCGGCGAAATCGAGCTGCGGCTATGTTACGAGTGAGCGCCCGAGTAAAGCCTCCTACCGGTATTCCACGGTGAGTAGCGGGGCCCTGCTCTCCGACTCGTCATCCAGCTCCACGAATCCTGCGGCTCCCGGTACGAAATCGAGCAGAAAGCGCAACTGCAGGTCCGACAAACCTTGAACCTGGGCTTCCCTCATCAGCGAGGTGACTTCGATCAGGACGTAGCTGTTGATGTCCGATCGAAAAAAGTCGAAGGGCGCCCGGCTCGCAATGGGAGCGGAATCAAAGTCGTCGGGTGTCAGGCCGGTGATCGGGAACGAGACCATCTCCAGCAGCGTCGGGACCGCCGAAAAGCCGAAGCCGTATTCCACGTCATTTACATAGACCTCGACGTCCGCCACGAGGATCTCGGCTTCCAGGGGAACGGCCCCGAGCGGGAAATCCACGAACGCCCGGAATTCCGTGCCGTCAGGATCGATCCCGAAAAGGAGATTGCCTGTAGAGGAGGCTTGCGAGACCTGGTAGGTGCCTTCGAGCGTCAAGCCGATGTCTCCATCCGCGCCGGGGTCGCTCAGGATATCGACCAGGAACACCTCGTCGTCATCGTCGTCGCCGCAGCCGGCCAGGATCGCCAGCAGGCCTATGATGATCCCCAGGGTCCGAAGCTTTCCCATGACCCGCATCTCCTTGTCTTTGTGCGTTTGCCTTACCAGCAGGGCGGTTCTTCAAAAGAGAAGGGTAGGGGCGACCGGCCGGTCGCCCGTCTAGCGTCTTTCTCTGCTCTTCTCGCTGCTCCTCCCCCGGTCGCCGTTCCCGCTCGCGCTCCTGGACTCGGTTCTTTGCTCGGCATCCGGTCGAGAGGGCGGGCCTTTCCGGAAAATGCCCAGTCCGCGCTCCCTGTTGACGATGGGCGGGTCAGGGATCTTCACCTGCTCGGGCCTGCTCGGGCCGGCGTCGCGCGGCGGAACATACGTGGGCTTGCGTTCCGCCGCCGGCGTGCCGGTCGGCTCTCTCCGTTCGGCCGAGGGCGGCGCCTGGCTCTTGCGCTCCCTCTGTCGGCTCTCCGACTCCGCACGCTCGGGCGACTGCGGCACCGTCACGGACGTCTTGCGCTCCCGGGCCGGCTCGGCAGTGCGGGGCGCGCCCGCCGAGACGGACTCCCATTGCCTCCGCTCGGCCCCGAACGTGCGTACCTCGGTTGCCTCGGTGGAGAGCTTCTGGCGCGCTGTGTCCTTGACCTGCTTGAACTTGACGGGGCTCTGCTTGTCCGAGGCGACCCTGCTCAGCGGCGCGGCCACCTGGATTTCCCCTCGCCTGGCCTCGGGCATCCTCGACTGTCGCGCCTCCATCTCGCGGTAGGTCCGCGGCGGACGGAGCTCCGGCTCGACACGTCGGCGCTCGTATTCGCGCCGCTCGTGCCGATCCCATTCAGGCTCGACCCTGACGTGGTGCCAGCGATCATGCTCGTAAATCGGGTCGTACCAGGTGTGGTGCTTTCTGCACTCGTAGCGCGGAAAGATGCCGAGTCGGACATAGACGTCGTCGTGGTAATCGCCGTAGTAGTAGTGGCTGTAGCGCGGATGGGTGAACAAACTGAATTGGAACATGCCGAGGTCTACGACGACGCTGAGTGAATAAGAAAACCCCACCTGCATATACACGGGCCTCGGGATGTAGATCGGAGCGAACAACACGCCGCGGCGAGGTATCGAGTGGTCCCAGTGTCCCACGACGAAGACGTAGCCCCGCGGCGTCCAGACGTAGTGGGACGGCGCCCAGACCCACTCCGGTTGGGCCACCACCCAGTAACCGGGCCTCCAGACGTAACGGCTTTGATACCAGTACCAGCAAGGGGGCACCCAGATATTGTCCGGCATGGGCGGAGGTCCGGGCGGCTGCACGTCCTCGATGGACGGCGGGGCCGGCAGATACTCGATCTGCTCGACGTTGGCCACCGGCGCCCAGAAACCGGGCACCCACTCCCAGCCTTCGTCCGTCCGGTACCAGTAACCCGGCACCCAGTACCTGTTGGGAGGTGCGGCGCGCCAGCACCCGCTGATCCAGATGTAGCCGTTTCGTTCCGCGTCCCAGCCCCAGTAGCCGGGCACCCACACGTACTGGTGGCCTGCAGGTCTTTCCGCGGGCGGGTTCTCCACGATGTCGGGCGGCGGCTCGGTCGGGGCCACGAGGCCCTTCTGGACCTGCAAGTCGACCGGTCCGGCAAAGGCTTCGTGCATCGGGCCGCGGGTCAGGACCTCGGGTTGCTCCTGGGGCGGCGTCGGCGGGGGCTGTGCGGCGTCCTGGGCATGGAGCGGACCGGCTGCGAGAGCCATCGCTATTGCGAGCACAATGGCGGTCTTCATTCGATTTCCCCCTCCGTAAAAAAGAAAGCATGAGCCGCCCGCGCGCCCGATGGCGGACCGATTCGCGGGCGGTCCTGGCGTGGCTGGACCGGCGTGGCATTTCGGCGGCCGGAATTCTATCAGCTCTGTGCGGAAATTGCACCAGAATAAGGTCGGGCAGGAGCGGCTCGGATGAGCGCGCGCAGGCTCCTCAGAGGCGCTGCTCGGTGCGGGCGATGATCGAATCCTGCAGGCCCCTGCTCAAGTCCACGAAGAACGCGCTGTAGCCGGCCACCCGAACGAGCAGATTCTCGTATCGGTCCGGATGCTCCTGGGCGTCGATCAGGGTTTCCCGATCGACCACGTTGAACTGGATCTGGCTGATGCCGAGGTCGCCCCAGGAGCGAAGGTATTGGATGAACAGCTCCTTCTTTTCACTCTCCAGGGCCTGGGGCAAGAATTTCTGGTTCAGCAGGTGATTGTGGGTTCGGGCGGTGCTGATCTTGGAGGCGGATTTGAGGACCGCCGTGGGCCCGTTGCGGTCCATCCCGAACAAGGGTGAAAGGGTGGCGTCGGCCAGAGGCTCGCCGGCCCTGCGCCCGTCCGGCGTGGCCGGTACCACGGCGCCGGCCGCATAGGTGGCGGAGATCCCGCTGCCGTCCCCCCGGCACGGATAGCCGAACCGGTTTCTGGACTGCGCCATGACCTCTGCGGTACGGTGGTGAACCTCGACGGCGGTCCGGTCGGCGTAATCTTCGTCGTTGCCGTACTTCGGGGCACGGATCATCAGCTGGCGGACCTCCTCGTGTCCCTCCCAATTTGCGGCCAGGGCTTCCAGGAGTTTCCGCATGGACACCTTCTTGTCATCGAAGACGTTCTTCCGGATGGCCGTGATCGCGTCCGCCACGTTGGTCGGCCCCAGAATGATACAGAAGTCGGAGACCGCCGACGGATAGCCCCACTTCCGGCAGTCCTGGCCCCGTTCGATGCATCCGTCCAGCAGGGCGGAATAGAAGGGCCTCGGGAGGTACTTCTCGTAGAGAGACTGCGAGGTGTTCTGGATCGTGCAGAGGCGGTTGAAGGCGAAACGCACCTGTTCGAGGTAAGCGTCCATCACGTCGTCGGCGGACCGGAAGGTCAGAGGATCGGGTGTGCGGACGCCGGCCTGCTCGCCGGTCAGCGGGTGCCTGCCCTGGTTCAGCGCGTACCACAGGGCCAGGGGCAGGTTGAGGCCGCCCAGGGCGCGGCGCGCGATGTTCTTTCCCGGGAGCTCGAGATAGACGCAGCCGGTGACCGCGTAGTCGCGCGCGTCCCGGAGCGGCACGCCCCAGCGTTCGAGCAAGGGCAGGATTGCGGCGTCGTTGAAGAAAGACGGATAACCGATCCCGGTTCGAATGACGTCCACGGCCCCGGAGAGCAGCTCGTGGCGGGTCTTGTCGTGATAGCGGAGCACGATCGTGGGCTCCGGCGTCCGCATGGTGCGGGCGGTCTCCAGGACCAGGTAGGTCATCTCGTTGAGCACGTCGCCGCCGTCCGGGCCGACCCCGCCCAAGGTGATCGCCTGCAGCGACGCCACGCCGCCGTAGACCGCAGAAAGGGTGGGCGAGTAGATCAGGCCCAGCTCGTGGAACTTCACCCAGAGCAGCTGCAGCAGCTCCAGCGCTTCCTCGCGGGTGATGCGGCCGCTTCTGAGGTCGTTCTCGTAGTAAGGGCCGAACACCTTGTCGAAGCGCACCCCGATACCCAAGGTCGAATACTCGAGGTAGCGGACCACATGGATGAAGAAAAAGGATTGAAGTGCTTCCTGCAGGGTCTCCGGAGGGTGCTCGGGCACCTTGCGGCAGATCCTTGCGATCGTCTCCAGACGCTTCCGGTCTTGCGGGTCGGTCGATGCGGCCGCCTTGCGCCGGGCCATCTCCGCGTACCGCCCGGCGTAGGAAATGACCGCCTCGAGGGCGAGGATCACGGCCTGGAGGAACTCCTTCTGGTCGATGTAGTCGAGGGGTACGGTTCGATCGATCTCGACCAGCTTCGCCTCGGCCTCTTCGATCAGGCCCCTGAGCCCGACGCGGAAGATCTTCTCGTAGTTCGGGATGCCCAGCTCGGACCAGTGAGACCAGATGCCCGCGCCCATCTTCGACATCTTCCAGTACTCGAGCACTTCGCCGGTGAACGTCGCCTGCTGGATGTCGCTCATGGAGCGGCCGTTCCAGTAGGCGATGAGCTCGTCCAGCTTCCTGCGGCCCGCCGCGTCGAGCAGCGTAGAGCCTTCGGCCTCATCCACGATGCGCCGCACCGAGCGCCAGTTCATGTCGATGCCGAAGTAGAGCCCCTGAGGCGTGGCCACGTTGTTGCCCACGATCCTTTCCCAGTCCTGGATGTACAGGGTCATGCGGGTCAGGATCCGCTCGAGCGCCTTGGCTCGGCGCAGGACCATGGGCTCGCCCTCGGTCTCCTTGTAGGACTCGGTCATGAGGATCGAGCGCTCGAGGTCGAGCTTGATCTCCGGGCGGTACATCCCCTTTTCGGCGTTTTCCTTCCGGCCTGCCTTGCGGATGTTGCGAACGGCCTTTACCACCAGCTTGTTGCGAATGGAATCGCCTGCGGTGTTCGTGGACATGGATCGGCCTCCTGTCCGTTCGGCTCGGAGAGGTGTGCGCGTCAGAGGACGTTCCTATCCTGTTATCATTGCGCGGCGATCGTCAACCTTGCGCCTTCGGCGCTTTTCCTTCATCTAAAAGGAACAATGTATCCGGCTGTCATGCAGGCCCGCCAAGTCGTAACGGAAGCAGCCTATTACAACTTTGTTATTGGAGTCGCCGGGCGGTGCCTGCGGCGGGCATTCGCCCGTGCAAGAAGAATTTCTGAGGACGCCTCATGTGCATGTAATCACGACGTTTCCGTGGACGGTATTTGCGGGAGGACTCGAACGGCAGAAGCCTCGGGGCGGCCTGCGGCCTGGCAGATTTCTTGCTTGAAGCTACGGGGGATCTGCGTTCGTTCGGCAGATCGCAAGGGACCCGAGGGTCCCGTCCATCCGTTTGCCTGCGACGCCAGGCGCGCGCCGCGGAGAAGCGCCGGTGGAGAGGAGGATACAGGATGAAAGCGAAAGCGACGTTTGCGCTCTTGGTTCTCGCGATCTGGTCCGGCACGGCGTTCGCCGGCCCTCCATCTCTGTTGGGCGGAAAACCGCTGCCCGGGGGAACGGCCCACAGGGTCGGGGCAGGCTGGCCGAGCCTGCTGTATGAGTGGTGGCATGCGGGCAATCCGGACTGGGCGATCGGGGGCGAGCTGGTGTACGGAGAATGGTCGGGCGAGTACTCGGACGTCGAGATCGGCGGCGCCTTCAACGTGCCGCTCAGGTGGCACATCGGCGGCGGCGGGGCCGTCGACGTGGCCTTTCGCCTTACGCCGGGCGTGCTGTTCGGCAGCGCCGAAGAGAGGCGAGAGGACGATTTCGTGTTCGGGCTGCGCGGCGAGTTCGGCATTCCGATCACCATCGACCTCTCTCCGGAGGTCAACCTCGTCACGGGGGTCATGGTCCCCTTTTCCGCCTTCTTCGTGGATGACGCCGATGATTACGTCGTGATCCCGATCCTGCCGCGGATCGGCGCCGAGCTGAAGGCGACGAACACGATCACGCCCTGGCTCCTGCTGGAGCTCGGGCCGGCGATCGCGGCCGGCGAGTTCGGATCCGACGTGGATTTTGCTTTCCGGGTCTGGGTCGGGAGCACCTTCAGGTAGAGCCTGTCCCAGAACAGGCTCTAGAATTCGAGCTTATGGGAAAAGCCCCAGATAGGGCGTGCGCCGCGCCCTCCTGACGCCTTCCTTTGACACTCGAGCGGTTCTTCTTCAAGCTGTTCCCTCGAGTCCCGCCGTTTGCCGCGTGAACCGAACCGGAGAGACCGGCGACGGGACGGGGATCGCATCGATCATGACCAGAGGGGCCCGGTCCGAAGATTTGTCCGTCCCATGAGCTCCAGTCTGCCTGTAGAGCCGGGAACCTGCGAACC
The DNA here is from genome assembly GCA_040756235.1 of bacterium. Classification (GTDB taxonomy): domain Bacteria; phylum Desulfobacterota; class DSWW01; order DSWW01; family DSWW01; genus JBFLZG01. Next base: position 12,127 of record JBFLZG010000137.1, read on the forward strand.
CGGCGAGAAGCCCGCCGGCGCCGGAGAAGGCCGCGCAGCCTTTCTGGTCGGGGCCGGCATCTTCCTCAGCCGGATCGCCGGCCTCGTCCGTGACCGGGTCTTCGCTCATTTCTTCGGCAGCTCGGATGCCGCCGACGCTTTCAAGGCCGCGTTCCGGATTCCCAACCTCCTGCAGAACCTCTTCGGGGAAGGCACCCTTTCTGCCTCCTTCATTCCGGTCTACGCCAGGCTGGCGGCAGAAAAGAACCTGGAGGAGGCGCGCCGGGTGGCGGCCGGCGTGGCGGCCTCGCTCGCGCTGGTGGTTTCCGTCCTCGTGGCGCTCGGGGTTTCTCTTGCGCCCTGGTTGATCGCGGGGATCGCGCCCGGCTTCACGGGCGAGAAGCGGGAGCTGACCGTCCGGCTGGTGCAGATTCTCTTCCCCGGGGCGGGCCTGCTGGTCTGCTCGGCCTGGTGCCTGGGCATCCTCAACAGCCACCGCCGGTTCTTTCTCTCCTACGCGGCGCCGGTCCTCTGGAACATCGTCATGATCGCCGCGCTCCTCGCCTTCGGCAGCCGCCGGGGACAGTTCCCGCTGGCAGCTACCCTTGCCTGGGCATCGGTGCTGGGGAGCGCCATCCAGTTCGGGGTTCAGCTGCCCGGGGCGCTGCGGCTGGTCGGGAGGCTGCCTGCGGGCCTGCACTGGGCGCAGGCGAGCGTGCGCACGGTCATGCGCAACTTCGTCCCGGTCGCGATCGGCCGCGGCGTGATGCAGATCAGCGCCTTCGTGGACGAAATCATCGCCAGCCTGCTGCCCACGGGAGCGTTCGCCGCGCTCAGCTACGCCCAGACGCTGTACATGCTTCCGGTCAGCCTCTTCGGCATGGCCGTATCGGCCTCGGAGCTGCCGGCCATGTCGAGCGCCCGGGGCGGCGAGCAGGAGATCGCCGGCTACCTGAACCGGCGCCTCAACGGCGGCCTGAGAAGGATCGCCTTCTTCATCGTGCCGTCGGCCGTGGCGTTCCTGGCCCTCGGCGACGTGGTCGCCGCAGCCATCTACCAGACCGGCCGGTTCACGCAGCGTGATGCCCTCTACGTGTGGGGCGTGCTGGCGGGGGCGACGGTGGGCCTTCTGGCGAGCACCCTGGGCCGGTTGTACTCCTCGACCTATTACGCTCTTCGCGACACGCGCACCCCGCTGCGCTACGCCATCCTGCGGGTGGTCCTGAGCGGCGCCCTCGGCTACGTCTTTGCCCTGTGCTTGCCTGGCTGGATCGGGGTCCCGGTTCGCTGGGGGGTGGCCGGGCTGACCCTGTCTTCAGGGATCGGCGCCTGGGTCGAGCTCTCCCTGCTGCGCCGCACGCTCAACCGGCGGATCGGGCGGACCGGGCTGCCGCCCGAGCTCCTCCTCGGCCTCGGGGCGGCCGCGGCCGCGGGCGCTGCTCTGGGCTTCGGCCTCAAGCTGCTCCTGCAAGGCTGGCATCCCATCCCGCTCGCCGTGCTCGTCCTGGGCCTGTACGGGGTCTCCTACTTCGCCTTGGCCGCGCTCTTCAGGGTCACCGAGGCCCAGGGGCTCCTGCGGCAGGCCGGACGAGTGATCGGCCGGCTGGCCGCCCGTTGATCCGCTGATCAGTGGGTCTTGTAGGCCACGAGCCGGACGCAGAGCTTCCTCTCGAGCTCTTTGATCCGTTGGAGCTGTGCCTCCGTCATGTGGGCCGCTTCCGGCGCCGTGTAGTAGGCAAGAATGCGGGTGCCGGTCGCCTTCTCGAGCTCCTCGATCCTGGCCACATCCTCGTTCTTCAGGTAGTCGGCATAGGCATGGTCGAAATCCATCCTTTCTTCCTCCTTCTCCGTGAGCCGGCCCGAAGGGCCGGACCTGTTTGTTGTCAAGATATTAGATCGGGATCGCCCGCCGGGAGTAGCAGAATGATGAAGGGCCTTCCCGGCCGGTTTGCCCCCCCGGTGGCTTCGCTGTGCGCTGTCGAGGGCGGTCCGGGAGCCGGAAGAAGGCGCGATCTGGAGAGCATGCGTCGCCCGTCTTTGGATCCGGAGCACAGCGGAATTCATCTGTTCGCAGGAATGACGGCAGCTGTGGCGCGCCGGCCTCTGAAGGCCGCGTATCGGTGTGAGATACACGAGTGCCTTTCGAGACAAAGACCGGGCCGCCCGGGGCTTCGCAGAAAAATATAGCTATTACAGGGTGCTTGTCGCACACGAGATCCGGCGCCGCACGCGGCTTTGTATAAGCCAAAGATACGAAAGCCCGCCGCCAGCCCCGATTCCAGCCTCATCGGATGGCCCCGCAACGCTAATTTATCGTTCTCTTACACATACTTGGATGAGGTCGCCGCGCGCTGCCAAGCTGCATGGCATGGAACTTGATAGACCTCTGGTCGAAACCCGAAAGAACACGCGACCCGAGACACAAAGGAGGCGGCCATGAAAGCGAGGAAGAGGGCAATCGGATACGTGTGCGACATCCCGGCCGGCGGAACGGACGTGGCGATCAGCAGGGAAGATCAGAAGCTCGGGATCGTGAAGCACGCGGCAGAGCAGAACCTGGATCTGGTCTGCATCTTCGAGGACGAGCTGTTCACCGAGAATCCGCTGGCCCGCGCCGGAATCAACAAGGCGCTCAACTGCGGCGAGGAATACGACGTGCTCCTGGTTGAGCGGGTTTGGGCGCTCAGCCGCAAGATGAGGGAGCTGAACCCCCTTCTGGATCGCCTGGACTCCAACCGGACCCCGCTGGTGGCCACCTCCTACCTCTGGGACGTCGCCAGCCAGAGACTCCGCCATCGGCACAGCGAGCCGCCTGCGGAGCGGTGCGGGCGAGAGGCGAGAGCGCAGGCCGCAGCCAGGAACCGGATGATGGCGGCCTGATGAGTTCCCGGGGCAGACGGGGGTAAAGCCTGTGCACGAGGATGGGTCTGATGAAGAAGACGCGCAGAGCCATCGGATACGTGTGCGAGATCCCGATTCCGGGAACGGACCTGGCTATCGGCAGAGAGCTTCAGAAGCAGCGCCTCAAGGGCTATTCCCAATGGGAAAGGATCGACCTGGCGGAGGTGATCGAGGAAGACGCCTACCAAAAGGATCTGATGGCCAGGCCGGGGATCCGGAAATTGCTGAACATTGCCTCGAGCGTCCATGCGGTGCTCGTGGAGAGAGTGTGGTGCCTGAGCCGCAAGCGCAAGGACCTGGATCACTTTCTGCGGGCGCTCGATCAGAAGGGAGCCGTGCTCCTCGCGAGCTCCTGCCTGTGGGACAGCCTGAGCCAGTACGTGCGCCACCGGTACATGGGTACATTGGCCGAGAGGGCGGAAAAGCGAAGGCAAGGCTGTAGAGAACGGCAAGAAAAAAGTGGCCCGGGCACTCTGCAGAAAACGGCTCGGGTCGTCAGTATCGTCGGAATCGGCAGCCGCCGTAAAGGGGCTCGGAGCCTGTGAAGCTCAAAGGTGTCTTGTGCGGGGCGGCTCGCGAACGGCTTGCGGAGCCGTTTCGAGGCGGCCTCTTGCACAGCCCAGGCTGATCCGGGTGCAGGATGCCGGAGGCAGACCGGGGGGATGCGTCGGCCGGCTGAAACCCTGAAATCACAACGGCTGCGCCCCTGCCCGGGGTCGAGCGAGCCACAGGGGATCCGGGCACACTTCGCGACCGGTCACTGCAGATCGGAGCCGGTTCTCTTGCAAGGCGCATACTGGCTCGGTCCGCCTTTTTCCCAATACTCCTGGATAGCCGGAAGAAGGTTTACGACGACGCTGGGGGTTTGTTGGTTGACGGGGTCGTACCAGAATTGGAACGTCTGCATGCCCGCAGCCAATGGAAACTTTGCTTTGAAAGAAACCGTGGAGAGCAAGTCAGGCAGATTGGATGGTTCCTCCACCAGCACGCGCCGCGGATTCCGGATGTTCCGCTCATAGAGGACCTGAGCGTTGCTCCCGAGGACCCGGATGCGCGGGTCCCGGCTGGAGCCATCGATGAAATTGCTCGGCGCCTTGCACGGCAGAACAACCACGCCTTCCGCCCCGAGGCCCCATTGCCCGTTCCCATAATTCAGGTGGACGAGCACAACCGATGCATCGGTTTGCTGGCCGCCCGCGGGGCTCGGCATCTGGATCACGGCTATCGAGACGAAAACGAAGAGAGCGAGGGCTCGTCCGAGAATGCTTCGGCGTGAACGGGTATTCATGGCTGCCTCCTGGTGCGATCCGGTGCCGAGGTGGCCTGTTCTAGAAGTGACCATAATACCAATCGAGACGTTCTTCAGCCTCGACGCCCCAAGGTTCGCCGACGTTTCCCATCTGCATCACGGTATGAACGTCCAGACTGTGGATTCCCCACCATCCGCCGCTGCAGCTGGTGAACTCCCAGCAAGCTTCCGGGTTCCTGCCCTTGGCGGTCTGCTCATCCCTGCAGCCGGACCTGAGGTCGAAGATGTTGGGCTCATCGGCGAGCTCGTAGTATCCCCCGGTGCTGCAGTCATCGTCATCGTACTCATCGCCCAAATCGAATACGGCGTGACCCGATTCATGGAGGAAGGCTTTGGTCGGCCCCCCTTCCGCGGAAAAATGGGAACCCCTCGTGCAGTCGGTAAAATCGGAGAGGTGCATGACCGCATCGACGTCCCGCCAGGACATGTCGCGCTCCGCATCGGCGTGCACCGTTCCGCAACCCGCGGAGCCGGCAGCAGTCTTTCGGTACACATAAAAGCTGAACGTATCGAAATGGGGGCGCTCCGCAATGATCGCCTGCTGGGCATAGACGGTATTGATCTTGTCGCCGACGTCATCCACGAAAGCTTCGAAAGAGCCGTAGTCCGGTGCCATGTGGAAAACCACGTCCTGCTTTTCGTCTACGGGGCCGGTAAAGCGAGCGTTGATCCAGGGGCAATCGAACCCCATGGGAGCGTAATTGTACGCGTCATCCGTCACCCCGAAATGGTAGGTGAAGGTCCCCAGGCCGTCTCCTGTAGCGCTCGTGGCCCTGGCAGAGTAAGTGACGATCCCGTGCTCGCGGTCCGTGTAGGGCCCTCCCGTATACGAGCAAGTGTCCCCTTCCTGCATGTTCGTGCAGGTCCTCTCCACATCCCCGTTCACCGTGATCTGGATCGTACACGGTGGCGCATCTCCGTCGGAGGTCAGGACCGCGTTGAACGTGACGGTCTGGGAGGACTTCGCCACGACCGGCGTATGGGTGATCCGCACGTCCGGATAACACCCCACGATCATCAGAAGAAGCGTCGGCACCAAGATGCTGGCTGTTCTGCGTTCCATGCGGCCCCTCCATCCCCCGAAGTCCACTGAGATTCCGCTCCCGTCCTCAAGTACCTTGTACGGACTGGTGGCAGGCGGCAGTCAGAATAGGATCGGCCCATTTGTATGTCAAATAAAAGAATGGATTATCTTCGCCAGGGGCCGCCGGTTAGGAAATCCATTTCCCTTATGTTTGAAAAACTTCCCGTGCCCCGATGAGCGGTAACACCGCGCGGCCCGTCCCCCGATCTGGCAAGAACTATTTTTCTCCTTTCAGATCCAACGCTTGCACTTCTCGGGGCCACCTCCACCCCGAGGGCATGCGTATTGCTAACCTGATTCTATCGCCTGCAATGCTCTGCTCGGCGAAGCGCGGGCGTGCGCTCGTACAACATGTAAAGCGAGATTCGCAACCTCGTCTTCGGATGCACTGTGACGGCCAACCCCCAGACACCCGGTCAACCCTACGAAAGGAGCCGTCCCGGCCTCCGAAGATGGTACGTGGTGTATACGAAACCGATTTCCGAGGAGGTGGCCAGGCGGAATCTCGAGAGCAGGGAGATCGAGGTCTTTCTGCCCAAGATCGAGGAGCCTGCCGGGGCGTTCGCCCGAGCGGGTTTCAGAATCGTCCCTATGTTCGCGGGATATCTGTTCGCTCGCCTTCGTATCCCGGAGGACTTCTACACCGTCATCTGGGCCAGAGGTGTGAAACGGATCATCAGCAATGCGGACGGGCCTCTGCCCCTGGATGACGGTGTGGTCGACTTTCTCAAAGAGAGGACCGGAGCGAAGGGGTACATCCGGCCTGACTATCGGCTGGACCTCTGTGACAGAGTCCGAGTGAAGAAAGGACCTTTCGAAGGGCTCCTGGGAGTCGTTCAGGGTTCGATTGACAAACACGGCAGAATCCGGGTTCTCATGGATCTCCTGGGAAGGCGGGCCGAGGTGCAGTTGCCGTCCTGGCAGGTCGAGAAGACGGCATAGACGGCGCCCCGCCTGATGGGCCTCCGGGCCATTTTCGGTGATGGCAGGGGACCTCGTGATCGTCTGAAGCGTGGCGGGCCGGGCTGCCCGGCCGAACGCCCTCGGGCGGTACCGAACGCCCGACGATCGCGATCCGATGCGGAGGAGACCACGGCATTGCGGACCACCCCCGTGGCCTCCGGCGGCGGAGCTTTATCCGGGCGAAGTACAGAGGTACCTTCATGCATGATCCGTCTCTGAACGCCGTGCAGTTGCGCATCGCATGGTATGTTCTCCGGAGCTATCGGTGGAAGCTGCTGGCGTTCGTCTGCTCCACGGCTGCCGTGGTCGCCGTCGCTTCGATCCTGGCTACACCCATCTACAGCGCATCCTCACGGCTGCTCATCAAGCCGGGCCGCGAGGACATGTATGTTTCTCCTGCCGCCGACGCTCCGGCCGTCATGGACCGCACCACCACCCAGGAGCAGAAGCTGAATTCCGAGATCGAGCTTCTCCGGAGCGCGGTGCTGGCTTCGGAGCTGATTCGGGAGATGACCCCGGAGCGGCTGTATCATTTCCCCCGGCGCGATCCGCAGGGCCTCGCGGGCGTCCTGGGAGGATGGCCGTCCCGCAACGGGAACCGGGAGATTCCTCCCCCGAAAGACGTGCAAAAAGAGATCGAGAAGAGCCTCAAATTTGCGATCGCCCCCAAGAGCAACGTGATCAGCATCCGGTTCGAATGGCCGGATGCGGAAATCGCCGCAGAGGCGCTCAACAGGTTCGTGGATCTCTACCTGACGCACCACTTGAGGGTTCACACCAACCCGGCCACCTATGATCTGCTGAGGAACCAGGCGGAGAAGTGGGACAAGGAGCTCCGGCGCTCGGAGGCGGAGCTGGACGACCTCAAACGCCGCCATTCCATCACCTCGCTCGCGGACCAGAAGAGAATGCTCCTCGGAAGGCTCTCGGATACGGATGCCGAGAAGCAGAGGACGGTGAGCGAAATCAACGAGACCAGGAGGACCGTTGGCGCCCTCGAGTCCCAGTTGGCCGCCATGGATCGGAGCGACGACGTTCGCCAGACCGTGAGTCAACAGCCGACCGCGCTCGCGGCCCTCAAGGCCAAGTTGTCGGAGCTCGAGCTCCAGGGCCTCAAGGAAGAAGTCCGGCGCGTGAAGCAGATGATCGCCGAGGAGGAGGGCAGAGGCCAGGTGACGACCGTATCCGGGGAGAACCCGGTCCGCCAGAGCCTGAAGACCGATCTGTTCAAGGCGCGGGCCCATCTGGGGGCGCTCGAGGCAAAGGCGGCCACCAAGGCCTCCCAGCTCGCGGACTATCGCGGGGAGCTGGAGACGCTCGATCGGATCGAAAAGGAGCTGAAGGAGCTCGAGCGGCAGGTGGCGATCAATGAAGGCAACTACAAGCTCTGCCTCACGAGGCTCGAGGAAGCCAGGATCACCGAGAGCATGGACCAGCAGAAGATCTCGAACGTGAGCGTCATCGAGAAGGCCGTTCCTCCGCTCGAGCCGGTCAAGCCGAAGAAGAAATCGAACACGGTGATCGGCGCGTTCCTGGCCATGTTTGCGGGGACCGGCCTGATCCTCCTGCTGGAATTCGCCAATCCGGTGTTCCGCACCCGGGAGCACGTGATTCAGGCCCTCGGGGTCCCGGTGCTGGCCGTCATTCCGAAAATCGACAACACCGCCGGGAGCCTGTCCGGCGATCAACCAGGCAACCAGGAGAGAGGCCGTGGCCGGTGCCGATGACCCGGGCGCCCGTGTGCCCCTGAGAGCTTCGTTCACGCCGAGCGAGTCTTCGCAGGAGAAACCGATCTCCCTCGACGGCCTCGTCATACAACCCGAATCGGTCATCACCGAACAGTTGCGCAAGCTCCGGAACACCCTGGCTTATACCGGCGCCGGCGGGCCGATACGTTCCGTGCTGATCACCAGCTGTCTGCCGGGTGAAGGCAAGACGACCCTGGCCATCAATCTCTCCGCGGTCATGGCCAGAGGGCTCAAGTCTCCTGTTGTCCTGATCGACGCGGATCTGCGCAGAAAGAGCCTGACCTCCTCCCTGGGCCTGCGGGACCGGTGCGGCCTTGCGGACCTGCTGAGCGGAAAAGCAGGGGTCGAGGAGGCCCTGGTAAGGACCGAGATCCCCGGCCTGCATGTACTTCCCGCGGGAACCCATTCAGCGGATCCTGCCGAGCTCATGGTCCCCGCGAAAACGAAAGACCTGCTCGAGCAGCTGGCCAGGCGGCACCAAGACCTGTTCGTCGTCCTCGATTCCACGCCTCTCGTTTCCACTTCCGAGTCCGGGATGCTGGCTGCGCTGGTCGACGGTGTCCTGCTGGTGGTTCGAGCGGAGAAGACGAGAAGAGACATCGTCGCCCGGGAGTTCCGGAGCATCGACTCCCGGAAACTGCTGGGCGTGGTGCTCAACGGCGCGGAGTTCGAAGGATCCCAGTACTACCGAAAGTATTACGATTACTGATCCCCCTGTCATGAGAATCAATCTCTTCGGCCTGGGATACGTGGGCTGCGTGTCTGCCGCGTGCCTGGCACGAGACGGGCACGAGGTCTGCGGGGTCGACGTCGACCCCGGCAAGGTGGACCTCGTCAACGCTGGGAAGAGCCCGGTCGTGGAGCCCGGTCTCGACGATGCCCTGGCGGAAGCCCGCCGGGAAGGCCGGCTGCGGGCCCGGTGCAATCGCGCGGACGAGCTGCCCGAAGCGGAGATCTCCATCGTCTGCGTGGGCACTCCGGGCCGCGAAAACGGCAGCGTCAACCTGGAGTCGATCCGCAAGGTCGCGGAGCAGATCGGTGCCCAGCTGCGCCGGCGGCCGCAGTATCACGTCGTCTGCATTCGCAGCACCACCCTTCCGGGCACGGCGGAAGAGACCGTGCTGCCGATCCTGGAGCGTTCCTCGGGGAAGAAGGCGCCCGACGCGTTCGGCCTGTGCGCGAACCCCGAGTTCCTGAGGGAGGGCAGCTCGCTGTTCGATTTCTACCATCCGCCCTTCACCCTGATCGGCGAAACGGACCTCAGGGCGGGAAGCGTGATCGCGGCGCTCTACGGAAACATCCCCGCGCCCGTGATCCGCACCCGGCTGCGTACGGCGGAAATGGTCAAATACGCCAGCAACGCCTTCCATGCCCTCAAGGTCTGCTTCGCGAACGAGATCGGCCGATTCTGCAAGAAGCTGGGGATCGACAGCCATGAGATCATGGACATCCTTTGCCGGGACACCAAGCTGAACCTGTCCGCTTCCTACCTGAAACCGGGATTCGCCTTCGGCGGCTCGTGCCTTCCGAAAGACCTGCGCGCGCTCCTGCAGAGGGCGAGACAGCTCGATCTGGAGCTGCCGGTCCTGGCGGCCCTCCTGCCGAGCAACGAGCTGCAGGTCCGGGAAGCTTTCGCGCTCGTGGAAAGGACGGGGAAGAGAAAGATCGGCGTGCTCGGGATGAGCTTCAAGCCGGGCACCGACGATCTGCGTGAGAGCCCCATGGTCGAGCTGATCGAAAAGCTCATCGGCAAGGGTTACGAAATCGCCATTTACGACCGCGAAGTCTCGCTGGCAAGGCTCGTCGGTGCCAACAAGAAATACATCGAGCTCGCCATCCCGCACATCGCATCGCTCATGAAAAGCTCCCTGAGCGAGGTGCTGGAACACGGCGAGGTCATCGTCATCGGGAACAGAACCACGGAGATCGACAACGCCGCCGGTCGACTCGATCCGGGCAAGATCATTCTCGACCTGGTGCGAGCTCCGGACGTGATGAGGCGCAAGGATGTCTTCTACCAGGGATTGTGCTGGTAAGATCCTGATGCTGGCAGAAAGCGACTTCCCCCTGGACGGCAGGGTCCGGAACGAGGCCCTCACCCTGTCACGGGAGGGGTACAAGGTAACGGTGATCTGCGGGAGGTCCAAGGGCCAGATGGCGAGGGAGGTGTTCCGCGGCATCGAGGTCTACCGCGTGCCGCGCCTCTCGGTGTTCGACAAGGTCCCCGGGCTGCGTGCGCGGTCGTGGGGCAGGGCCCTGCACCTGGCGCTGGCCGCGGCCGGATATGTCGTGGAACATGCCTATTTTCCCGCGGTCTGCCTGCTGCTGTCTCCCTACATCCTGCTGCGGCAGGGATTCGACGTCATTCACGCGCACAATCCCCCGGACACGCTCTTCGTCGTGGGAGCCTTCTACCGGCTGTTCGGGAAGAAGTTCGTTTTCGATCATCACGACCTCTCTCCCGAGCTCTTCCTCTCCCGGTTCTCGGCCCGGGACGGGGTGTTGTATCGCGCCCTTCTGCTGCTCGAGAGGCTCTGCGTGGGCAGCGCGAACGCCTGCATCGCGACCAACGAGTCCTATCGGGAGATCGAGATCGCGCGCGCCAACAAGGACCCGAACGATGTCTTCGTCGTGCGCAACGGGCCCGATCTCGATGCGCTCGAGCGGACTCCCGACGAGAGCCTGCGGCCGCCCGGCAAGAAACTCCTCGTCTACGTGGGGGTCATGAATCCCCAGGACGGCCTGGAGTATCTGCTGCGGGCCATGCGCTGCCTCGTGGTCGAGCTGGGCAGAAGCGATTTCCGCTGCGTCCTCGTCGGCACGGGCGATTCGCTCGCTCGTCTGCGGGATCTGTCGGCGGAGCTCGGCCTGGCCGACTGTGTGCAGTTCACCGGCTTCATCCCCCGCGAGGAGGTGATGCGCTATCTCGCGACCGCGGACATCTGTCTGGACCCGGACCCTTCGAGCCCCCTCAACGACGTCTCCACGTGGATCAAGATCATGGAATACATGTCGTTCGGAAAACCGATCGTCAGCTTCGACTTGAAGGAGACGCGGGTTTCCGCGGGGGGCGCGGCAGTGTACGTCGAGCCGAATGACGAGAAGGCCTTCGCCCGGGCCATCGCCTCCCTGATGGACGACCCGGAGCGGCGCCGTGCCATGGGCGCCTTGGGAGCCCGCAGGGTCGAACAAGAGCTCGCGTGGCAGCATGTCTCGCGCAACCTGATCCGCGCGTACCGGTCGATCCTCCCGGCAGGAAGGGCGCGGCGCGCCGACCCGAAACCCTCGCCCTCGTGAGCGTGATGGACCGAGCTGTCTTCTTCTGGCCGCTTATTGCGGCCGTGGCGGCCGTGATCGCCGCATCCTCGCTCCGCACGGCCGCCTACATCACCATCGGCTCGATTTTCTTCCCCCTCTACGTCGGCGCCCTGGGAAGAGACGTCGTCACCAGCACGACCCTCTTCATCCTGATCGTGTACGGGAAACACTTCATCCGATCCTATAACCGGCCGCGATCGGCCCTGGACGTCTTTGTCTTCCTGCTGCTCCTGTCCGGGACTGTCTCGGCCGTCCTCTCGGTGGTTTCCGTGTACCCGGACGTGTTCCGCATGGGCTACTCGGTCCGGCATTATCTCGGCTTCGCCAGTGCGATTCTGCTCTTTCTCCTGCTCGAGGACAGCGGCCGCGCCGCGCACGAGCCCGCGGCTGCGAGTCGCGGGCCGCGGGTGAACACGGTCCTCAGCCTGGTGCTCATCCTCACCGCGGTGCACGTCGTGATCTCCATCGGGGTCAAGTACGTGCCGTCTCTCGGCAGCGCCTTCGCGCTGTTCGTCCCCAAAGGAGAGGTGTTCGACATACCGGGCAGGGGCTCGATCGAACGCATGGGGAGCTTCGCACTGGGCGGTGCCGAGAACTACGGCGAGCTGCTGGCGGTGCTCGCGCCCATCGTGGTGTACAAGATGTTCTCGGGAAGGCTGTGGTGGGGCCTTTGTCTCATGCTCTTCGCCCTGGGGGAGATCTTCAGCGTCACCCGGTCCGGGATCCTGCTGATGGCGGCCGGCACGTTCATCGCGATCCTGGTTCACGGGAGGAGCAACGCCATGCGTTTTGCCGGCCTGGCGTACGTCCTGACCGGAGCGCTCCTCGGCCTCGTCTTCCTGCTTCCGGGCGTCGTGGGCGACATGACGGAACGTTTCGGATTGGCCCTGCAGACCTACGACTCCACCGGCGACTTCTTCGAGGCGATCAACCGGGCCGAGCTCCCGCGGCGGTGGGAGGATCTGTGTTCCGAGCTTTCCCTGTTCGGCCGCGGCTTTGTCCCCACCCCCTTCGGCCACGGACCGGTTCATTTCCACAACCTGGTGCTCACCACCCTGTACCGCCTGGGAGCAGTCGGGTGTTTCCTGTTCCTGCTCGTGGCCGCCTGGCCGGCAGGCCGGCTGATGCGCCGGCTCGCGGCCGGCAGGCGGATGCATGCGCCTCTGGCCTTCTCGTGTCTGCTCTCCATGGCGCTCCTGGGCGTGAACGAAATGAAGTTCGAGTTCACCCGGGAGGCCCCCTACCAGCAGCTGATCTGGGCGCTCCTGGGAGTCTTCGCCAGCATCGGGCAGACGGAAGCTGCTTCGCTTCCGACCGGGGAGGATTCCGAGGGTGCACGGCCCGACGCTGCGGACCGGGCCGGGGCAGCGGCCGGCGCAGCGCCCGGGTGAGACATGGTGAGCTACGTCTACATCTGCTCGGCCAGGTACTCCGGAAGCACGCTCCTGGACCTGCTCATCGGAGCGCACTCCAGGGCGGCCTCGCTGGGCGAGATCTCTCATCTGCCCAAGAACCTGGCGTTGAACACGCCCTGTACGTGCGGAGCCGGGGTGCGGGCGTGCCCGCTGTGGACGCAGGTGGCGCGCCGGCTGAGCTCGAGTCTGGGGCGCGACCTCCTCGCCCATCCCTACGCCCTGGATCTGGGATACGTCAGCGCCAGGGTCGTGGTCGACCGGCACAGGCAGACACAGATATACGAGCTGCGCAGGACCGCGGCCCACGCCCTCTGGTTCCTGGAGCTCCGATCCGGCTTGCGGCGGCACGGGCCTTCGCTGATCCCGGCCGTGCGGCATGCCGTCGCCAACAACTGGCTCGTCTATGACGCGGTTCGGGAGATCCTCGACGTGGATCTGGTCGTGGACTCGACCAAGCACTACCTGAAGGCGGTGGAGCTCTACAAGGCCAGGCCCGGGCCGTTCCGCATCGTGCTGTTGACCCGCGACGGGCGCGGCGTGCTGCAATCCGGCCTCAAGAGAGGGGATGAGATCGAGCCGTCGATCCGCGGCTGGAAGAACCACTACCGCCGGGCGCTGCCGCTCATCGCGCGACACGTTCGCCCGGACCACGTGCTGCGCCTGAAGTATGAGGAGCTGGCGGCTGCGCCTGCCCGGGTGCTCGAGCGCATCTGCTCCTTCCTGGGGGTCGCGTACGAGCCTTCCATGCTGAGCTTCACGGCCAAGACCCAGCACATGACCAACGGGAACGAGATGCGGTTCCGCAAGCAGCCCGACATTCGAGCCGATGAATCGTGGCGGACCGAGCTCACGAAATCGCAGCTCGAACGATTCGACGAGCTCGCCGGAGAGCTGAACCGGGAGCTCGGATACCGGGAGTGAGCATGACCGCAAAGCCGGCTGCGGAAATCACGCGCTGGAAGGATTTTGCCGCCCGGGTGCGCTCCACCGGCCAGCCGCTGCTGCGCAGGCTGGAGGAGTTCCCGAGCTCGATCCTGGTGACCGGGTGCCAGAGGTCCGGGACCACGATGGTTGCGAGGCTGATCACGAACAGCGACGGCATGACCCGGTACTGGTTCGGCCCCGACGATGAGCTGGACGCGGCGTTGATCCTTTCCGGCCGGGTGCCGCACCAGCCGAAGGGGCGCTACTGCTTCCAGACCACCTACTTGAACGAGCGCTATTACGAGTACTTCGACATGTCCGACTCTCACAAGGTCATATGGATCCTGCGCAACCCGTTCTCGGTCGTGCGCTCCATGCTCCATAACTGGAAGGACTTTGCCCTCAACGAGCTGTTCGATGCCTGCGGCACGCCCTACCTCACGCCCGGGGAATACCGTCGCTATCGGTGGCTGGGGGTGCACGGCGTCAGCCGGCTCGTCAGGGCTTGCTGCGCCTTCCAGGGAAAGGTCTCTCAGCTTTTCGAGCTGCGCGCCAGGCTGCCTGCCGGAAATCTCCTGATCCTGGAATACGAAGACCTCGTGCGCGAGAGAGAGGCGACACTGGCAGCGCTTTATCGCTTCGTGGACCTGCCGTTCCGGCCCGAGTACGGCGCCGAGGTGCGATCGAGCAGCATCGGTCTTGCAAAGCGCCTGTCCAGACGGGAGCGGGCCGCCATAGCAGACCGCTGCCAAGGGATTTACGAGCAGGCGCTGCCGTTTCGATGGAGGCCGCAAGGACCTTGAACTTCCTGTTCGTCTCCAGAGACGAGTACCCGCCCTACCGCGTGGACGTCGCCGTGCTCTTCGGCGAGGAGATGGTGGCGCGGGGCCACCGGATCGAGTGGATCCTCCAATCCGGAAGCCCGGCGGAGCGCGCCTACCGGACGGTCTGGCGGTCCTGCCGGGTGTGGGTGGGAGCTGCGGACTACGGCAAGTCGGCGGCCCGCAGGTTGCGGCGGGTCTTGCTCGGGATCGCCAACGATCTGCGGGTGTTGCGCCTCGTCCGCAGGGGCCGCTACGACTTCATCCAGGTCAAGGACAAGTTCGTTTCGGCCTTGCCGGCCCTGGTCGCGGCGCGGGCCACCGGCACCCGGTTCTTCTACTGGTTGTCCTATCCCTTCCCGGAGGAAGATCTGCTTGCCGTGAGGGAGGGCGCGGCGCGCTATCCCCGCTACCGGCTGGCTCGCGGCATGGTGAGGAAAGCGCTCCTTTACAGGCTCCTGCTGCCGGCGGCGGCCCATGTGTTCGTGCAGAGCGAACAGATGAAGAGCGACGTCGCCGCGCACGGCATACCCGCGACCAAGATCACCCCGGTTCCGATGGGGGTCCGGGCGGTGCCGTCCGCGCTTCCGCAGAGCGGAGAGGGCCCTGACGGTCCTCCCATCGTGCTGTATCTGGGCAGCCTCGATCGGATCCGCAGATTGGACTTCCTGCTGCGCGCCTTCCGCAGCGTCCTGGCGCGGGCGCCGGAGGCCAGGCTCCACCTGGTCGGGGGCGGGAGCGAGCCCGAGGACGAGGCTTTTCTCAGAGCCGAAGCGCGGCGCCTGGAGATTGCGGAGGCGGTCGACTTCAAGGGCTTCGTTCCCATGGAGGAGGCGTGGTCCCATGTGCGGCGGGCCGCGGTGTGCGTTTCGCCGTTCCACCCTACGCCGATCCTCAATTCCACGTCCCCGACCAAGATGATCGAATACATGGCCATGGGAAAACCGGTGGTGGCCAACGACCACCCGGAGCAACAGCTCGTGCTCGGCCGGAGCGGCGGCGGCCTGTGCGTGCGGTACGACGAACAGTCCTTTGCCGACGCCATCCTGGAGCTGCTCAACGACCGGGAGAAGGCGGCGGAGATGGGGCGCAGGGGCCGCTTCTGGGTGGAGCGCTACAGGACCTACAAGGTGATCGCGGATCGGGTCGAAGAGGTCTACTTGAATGCGTGCCGGTGAGGGCACGGCCGAAGCCCGCGGCCAAGGAGATCCGGTGGGAAAGGACGCGGCAAGGCCGATGGTCGTGGCGTATGTGCTGCTGCGGTTTCCCTACCTCACCGAGACCTTCATCGCCGACGAAGCGAGCGCCCTTCAGGGTCTGGGCGTGCCCATCCGCATCGTCTCGCTCCTCGGGCCGCGCCCGGGGCCGGTGCAGCCGCTCTCCAGGCGCCTGCAACGGGAAGCCTGGTATGCGCCGGGCTTGCTCTCTCCCGGGATCTGGCGGGCGCAGGCGCACTTCCTGAGAAAGTCGCCGCGCCTGTACCTCCGCCTCCTCCTCGACCTGTTGCGCTGCCCGTGCGCCGGCACGAGGCAAGCCCTCAAGCGGATCCTCATCTTCCTGAAGTCCGTTGCGGTCGCCTACAGGTTCCGGGCGGCCGGGATCTCGGTATTCCACAGCCACTTCGCCGGCCTGTCCGGCGCGGGCGCGGCGGTCTGCGCGCGCCTTCTCGGCCGGCCCTTCACCGTGACGGTGCACGCCTACGATCTGTTCGTCCGGCAGGGCCTGCTGGGATACGTATTGGAGCGGGCCGCGCACGTCGTATGCGTGTCCCGCTACAACGCCGAGCGCATTCTCAGCCTGCGCCTGTGTGCAGGGGAAAGGGTCTCCGTCATCCGCTGCGGCCTGGATCTCTCTGAGTTCCCTTACCGCGGCCGCGCGGGCAGCGGCCGCGGGTCGAGGCAGGACCCGATCCGGATCCTTTCGGTCGGATCCCTGATCGTGAAGAAAGGGCACAAACACCTGATCGATGCGTGCGGGCTGCTGCGCGATCGAGGGGTGTCCTTTGCGTGCAGCATCATCGGCGCGGGGCCGGAGGAGCGGAATCTCAGGAGGCAGGTCGGCTCTCACGGGCTGGAGAGCCGGGTCGCGCTCATGGGCGCGCGCACGCGGCCCGAGGTCATCGAAGCGTATGCGCAGCACGATCTCTTCGTCCTCGCCTGCGTGGAGGCCGAAGACGGGGACAAGGACGGCATTCCCGTGGTCCTGATGGAGGCGGGCGCCACCGGTCTGCCGATGATCTCGACCGGCGTATCCGGGATCCCGGAGCTGATCGCCGACCGGCGCACCGGGCTGCTGGTCGCGCCCGGCGATCCGCTTCAGCTCGCGGACGCCGTCCTGAAGGTGGCCGGAGGCCCGGAGTTGGCGGAATCGCTGAGCCGCAGCGCGCGCAGACGGGTGGAGGAGGAGTTCGACATCCGCCGCAATGCAGCCTCTCTGAAGGAGGTATTCATCGGGGTGAGCGCGGAGGCGGGGGCGGCTGCAGACCGAGATCTTCCGGAAGACTTCCTCCGGCGAGCTGAAAGACCGTGCGCGTGAGGTCGACACCGCCCTTGCCGTCCACGCCTCCCTTGAAGGAGTAGCCGCTCTGGACCATCGCATCCGCAATTCTCTCGTTCATGGGCCAAGGCCAGAGGGGCTCGCGGGTGAGCACTCCGTCCACGTACCGGTACTGGATCTGTGCTCCGACCGACCGCTCGGCCACGTGGGGCCGCAAATCCTCGGACAGACCGTGCTGCAGGACGTTCCTTCCGGGCCCGGTGATGCGGGGGTCGCGTACGGCGAAGTGGGCGGGGGCCGGGTCGGTGTAGTCGGCCGCGGCGTTGTCCCAGAAGAGCACGTAATCCAGGAGGGAACCCGGGTAGAGCCCGCGGCTGCGCGAGCCCATGACGATGGAGCTCTCGATCGGGCCGGTCTGGCCCGCGGCCAGCACTCCGGCCCCGGTGCTCCCATCACCCCCGCCGCCGATGCTGGTGAGATGGGACCCTGCGAACGACATCACCTGCATGTTGAACGGGTTGACCCCGGGCTTCTCCGTGTAGGCGATGCAGTCGCGGATCAGGTAGCGCGTGCCCGGGTCGCAGTTGTTGTGATGGTAGAGCTGGTTCGGAGAGCCTCTCTGCCCCGACAGCTGGTAGGCGATGCAGCCCAGCAGGCGGTATCCGCCGTCCGCGAAGGTATCGTCGACGCCGAAGGCCCCGCTCTTGATGACGGCGGACGGGGCGTCCGGGTATTCGTCCCAGGTGCTGATGCAATTCTCGACCAGGCTGCCGGTGGAGCGATACGACCAGGTGATTCCGATCGCATAGGTGTGGAGCGCATCGCCGTCGAGGTGGGTCCATCTGGCGAAGCACCTTCTGAAGGTGGTACGGGCATCTTGATGCCGGCCGAAGATCTTCCGCGCCGGTCCCCAGCCGGCGCAGTCCTCGATCAGGTTCCCGGCCGAATTGCCTACGAAGAAGATGTAGGAGTTGCGCTTGGCCGGCGCATCCCAGGCGCAGACGCGGCGGATGCGGTTGTGGTCGGAGCCCTGATCGATGTGCACGACCCCCCAGGAGCCGGAGCCGCCGGGCGGGCCCGCGCTGCAGGCGTTGATCCCTTCCACGATGAAATAACCGTTGCCCCGGTCGAGTGCGACGGGCCTGCGCAGCATCTCCCCGTCGACCGTCACGCGGCCGTCGTGAAGGGCTGCGATCCGGATCAAGGCATCGGCCCGGCCGCTCAGGCGCGCGGGCGGGCGGATCATCGCGCGCGCGCCGCGGTAGCGGCCGTCCGTCAGGTACAGCGTGTCTCCGGGGCCGGCGACGGCCCAGAAATCCGCAACCTCAAAAGGGGCGTCGGGAGAGCGGCCGTGGCCGCGGCCGTCGGGGGATGCGTAGAACGTGGCCGCCGTTGCGGGCCGCGGGAGCAGCAGGCCGGGGAGAAGCAGGACGGCGGCGAGGCGGACCGAAAGGAGCAAGGCGGGCCTCCGGATCAAGTGCCGGGCCTCCCGTCATCCTGCCCGGAGCGGATCGTGCAGGGTGGCAGAGAGTGGCGTGAGAGGCATGGCGCCTTTCGTATCAGAAGACGAAGCAGGGGTCAATGGCTCGGGGGCGCTCGAGAGGGTTCTGCGATGCCGCGTCACGCAGACGCCCGCGGTTGCGGAATCGTCCGTGCGCTGCTGCGCGCGATGCGGGATTGACGATCCATGGGCTCAGAGCAGCAACATTCCGGGGCAGAGAGGGCGAAGTCGGGCAGTTTCGCCGGCAACGTGGCGAGACTCTCTGCGGGCGAAGGGGTCGCCCAGATCATCGCCGTCCTCTCGCTCCCCGTCCTTGCGCGGCTCTACGCTTCGAGCGAGTTCGGCATCTTTTCCATTTTCACCTCCGTGCTGACGATTCTCTTTCCCCTCACCACGTTACGTTACAACAATGCCATGATGCTGCCGGAGAAGGAGAGCGAGGCGGCAAACCTCCTGGCCCTGTCGATCGCTGCGGTGCTCGGTTTCGGCCTGCTCGCGGGGTGCGCCGTCGCGCTCTATGTGCTGCTGCCGTCCGTGCAGGCGCGCTGGCCAGTCCCGGCGGCTACGGCTTACCTGGCGCTCATGCCTCCTTCCATGATCATCGCCGGCTGCGCGCAGGCCATGATCTTCTGGGCCCTGCGCCAGAAGATGTTCACGCCCATGGCCGCGTCCAGGGTCGTCGAATCGGTTTCCGACAAGGCGCTGGCGATCACGGCGGGAGCGCTGCTCGGAGGAAGCGCGCTGTGGCTGATCGCGGCAAGAATGGTGGGGCCGCTGCTGGGCGCCTTCTACCTGGCCCGCACGGCGGTCCTCTCGTCCCTCGGACACTTGCGGCGCCAGGTTTCCCTCCGGGAAATGAGCCGGCTGGCGCGGCGCTACAAGGACTTTGCGCTCTTCTCCAATTTCGCCTTTCTGATCAACAACCTCTACCGGGAATTGCCGTTGATCTTCCTTGCCGGCCTGTTCTCGGTCGAGGTGGCCGGCTACTACGGGCTGGCGATGCGCGCGGTGAAGATGCCGACCCAGTTGCTCGGGGAGGCGATCAGCAGGGCTTTTTTCCAACTCGCTGCCGCGCAGGGCGGCCGCCGGGAAGGGCTTGCGAAAGATACGGTGAAGCTGCTGCGCTCCCTGCTGACCGCTTCTTTGCCCCTGCTCGCGGTGCTGATCCTGCTCGGCCGGCCGATCTTCGAGATCCTGTTCGGGTCCGAGTGGCGCGAGGCCGGGCGGTACTGCGAGATCCTGGCCGCCTATGTGCTGGTTTTCTTCGTCTTCCGGCCGTTGAGCGTCCTTTTCGACGTCTTCGAGAAGCAGCGGGAGAGATTGCTGTTCAACGTGGTCGTGCTGGCCGCTCAGAGCGGGGTGCTGCTGCTGGGAAGCCGGTGGACCGGGTCTGCCCCGGCCACTTTGATGCTGTTCACCGCCGTCTCCGTGGTGATTCATGCCGCGGGTTGCGGATACTTGCTGCGGCTGGCGGGAGTGAGACTCGCGGAAGTCTGTGGAATCGTTGCATCCAAACTGGCCGGCATGCTGCCGCTGGCCGTTGGGCTCGGCGTCTCCAGAAGCCTGCTGCCCGGACATCCCGCAAGCAGCGCGATGGTCCTGGCCACGTGCTTCCTGGCACAGGGCTGGTGGATGGTGCGCCATGACCCCGAAGCAAGAGAGGTGACAGGCCGGATTCTGCTCCGGTTCCGCCGGCCCGCTGACGGGCGCCCGAACCCGTGAGTCAGCTCCGGCCTTCGGCTCGCCACACGAAACTCTACCGTCCTTTTCTCGACACCCACGTACGACCCCGCACGGAGAGCCGGCCCTGAAGGTTGCGGCCGACTCCGTGGGATGCGGCCGGTCCCGACGGACCGCGGCCGAGCGGCCACGGCTGCCGGCGGACCCTGCGACAACCCTTGCCGGCACACACGCGGCAGCGCAACAGGGAGGTGCGACATGCTGGTTCATCGATGGCAGTTGTCCTGCAAGCGTCTTATGGACCTTCTGGCAGCAAGCATGGGAGTGACTCTGCTCCTTCCCGTCCTGGCCGTGATCGCCGCGGCCATCAAGCTGACTTCGCCCGGGCCGATTCTGTTCAGGCAGTCACGCTCGGGGCTAAATGGCCGCCCGTTCCAGGTGCTCAAGTTCCGCACCATGACCACCGACACGCGGCCGGTGGTCGGCACGGAAACGCTGGAAGACGACCCGCGGATCACGGCGGTCGGACGGTTCATGCGGAAGACGGGACTGGATGAGCTGCCTCAGCTGTTCAACATTCTTCGCGGCGAGATGAGCATCGTCGGCCCGCGGCCGCTGCTGCAATGGGAAAACGACATGTGCAACGCGCGCGAGAGGCGCCGTCTGGAGGTCAAACCGGGCATCACCGGCTTGTCGCAGATCCACGGGCGCAACGCGATTCCCTGGCACGCGCGCGTGGAATGGGACGTCCGCTACGTGGAGCGGGCCGGCATCCGTCTGGACCTGTGGATCCTGCTCAAGACGGTCCCGCTCGTGCTCTTCGGCGAGAACGCCTATGCGGACCCGGGGATGGATATCTATTCCGACCCGGCCAATGACAATGACCCGGCATGCGCACGGGCGGCCGGGGCCGGGGACTCGCAGTGCCTGTCGGGCACCGCGGAACAGGCTCGGCGGTAAGACGGACCGGATGCGGAGGGATGCCCCATGAGTACCGTCCCCACCACCTCAGAAGACCCTTCGGTGGACCGGGCCCGTACCGGCGCGACTCCGGCGGCAGGCCGCTCACCCGTCCGCCCGGCTGCGGAGATCGCAGATCATGCCGCAGAGAGCTACCAGATCGTTCGAGAGCTGCCGGTCGAGAAATGGCGCAGATTTGTTCTCGATCAGCCCGACGGCAACATTTTCCACACACCGGAGCTCTTCAAGGTTTTCGAACGCGCCAAGGGCCATGAATCGAGGGTGTGGGCCGTCGTGGACGGCAGATCGGAGGTCCTCGCGATCTTTCCGCCGGTGAGAATCAGTGTCGGCAAGGCGATGGGGATCTTCGCCAGGAGGGCGGTCGCTTACGGAGGCGCGCTGTGGAACGCGAGCGCCGCCGGCCGGAACGCTCTGGCCGCGCTGCTGAGGGCCTACAAGCGCGATCCCCGAAAGTCGGCGCTCTTCACCGAGGTGCGCAATCTTTCCGATGCTTCGGCCGGAGGGCCGATCTTCACCGGGCTCGGCTTCACCTACACGCCTCACCTGAATTACCTGATCGACCTCGACCGGCCCCCGGAAGCGGTCCTCGGCTCGATCGGGCGGCGCACCCGCAAGAAGATCCGCCATGCCCTGCGCAGCGGGGATGTGGTCGTCCGGGAGATTGCCTCCAGGGAAGAGCTGGCGCCGTGGTACGCCGTGCTTCAGACAACGTATCACCGCGCGCGAGTGCCCCTGCCGGACATTTCGCTGTTCGAGGCGGCCTACGATCTGCTTCACCCTCTCGGGATGGCCAAATTCCTGGTCGCCCAGACGAACGGATCCTACGCCGCCGTCTCGGTCGAGCTGCTTCACAAGGACGTGATCTACGGCTGGTACGGAGGCACCGACCGGAGGTTTTCCAGATACAGCCCGAACGAGGTGCTCACCTGGCATATCCTGCAGTGGGGAGCGACTCACGGCTACAAGGTCTACGACTTCGGCGGCGCAGGGGACCCGGATGAACCTTACGGGGTGCGCGATTTCAAGGCCAAGTTCGGCGGAGAGCTTGTCTCCTTCGGGCGCTATACCCTGGTGCATTCCTCGGTGCTGCTGCCGATCAGCAAGGTGGGGTATGAAATCTACCGGCGATTTCTCTGAGGTCGTTCAAGCTGATGCCGTCGGAAACCCGCGGCACGCCGGCTGCGCCGGTGCGTGAATCACAGGGGCCGATGCAAGTCACCCATCTCACGGATCGTCAGCGCGGCACATGGAGCGACTTTCTCGGCCGCGAGCCTGCTTTCGCGCTGCTGCAATCCTGGGAATGGGGCGACTTCAAAGAGAAGCTCGGCTGGAAGGCGTTTCGCATCGCGGTGACGCTCGCGGGCCAGATCGTTGCGGGAGCGCAGCTCCTGATCAAGCCGCTCCTTCCTGCGATCGCCAGCCTCGCCTACGTGCCCCGCGGGCCGGTCGGGCGCTGGACGACGGACGGGGAAGCTGCCTCCCTGCTCCTGGCCGAGCTCCACCGCGTCGCCCGAGAGCACCGAGCCGTCTTGTTGAAGCTCGAGCCGCCTCTGCCGGACGGGGAAGGAGCGGCGGAGGCCCTTGCAGGACGCGGCTTCCGCGCGAGCCCGTACAACAACCAGCCCCGATCCACGATCATACTCGACCTGGGGGGGGAGCCGGACCGAATCCTGATGCAGATGCGCCAGAAGACGCGCCAGTACATTCGCAGCGCGGTGCGTCAGGGGGTTACCGTCCGGGCCGGCGAGGCCGCGGACCTCCCGGACGTCTGTGAGCTCATCCGGATGAGCGGAAAGCGCAAGCGCTACCCGACGCGCAGCTCCGGCTACTACCAGACCGAGTGGCACTCGCTGCAAGGTCACATCGTGGTCCTCATGGCCTACCTGCACGGCAGGTTGCTGGCCCTGCGCACGATCTGTTCTTTCGGCAGGCATGCTGCCGAGCTGCACGCGGGATCCGTGGAACACGGCGGCAAGCTTCATCCCAATTACCTCCTCGTGTGGGAGGGGATCCGATGGGCCAAGTCGCGAGGCTGCCTGACTTACGACTTCTGGGGCGTTCCCGAGCAGGTGGGACAGGACGCGTGCAGAGGCATGGGACCGACCGCGTCCGAACGGACCGATGATTTGTGGGGAGTGTACCGGTTCAAGCGGGGGTTCAGCAGGAATGTCGTGTCGTACGTGGGGTCGTACGACTATGTCTACAGACCGATGCTGTACAACCTGGCTTTCAACAGGTATCTGGGCTCGAAGAGAATGGACCTGATCGCCCCCTGGCTGGACCGCGTGCGGACCGCGCGCAGGGCAGGGCCATGAGAATCCTGCCGCCGAACAATCCGTGGATCGACCGCGTGACAGATCTGGCTGCGGACTGGCGCTTCGTGCACCTCAGCCGGGGATGGAAGCCCGGCCTGTCCTGGCTGGGCAGGCAGCTGGCCATGCTGCCGTACCGGCAGCTCCGGTTCTTCGTCCTGTCGCGGTCGCTGGCCGAGCCGATGCCGGAGCCAGCCCAGAAGATCGCGCTGAAGGTGCGGCCGTTCGCGCCCGGCGACCTCGAGTGGGTGCGGCGGGAGATCTTCCCTTCCGAGGCCCGGTTGTTCCAGCGGCGGCTGGAACGGGGGCACATGGGCTTCGTGGCCTGTCACGGCGAGCGGATCGTCGGGTACAGCTGGGCCTGCACGGACACCACCCTGGAGCGGCTGGAGCTGCGGCTCGAACCCGGGGACGTGCTCTTCACCGACTCGTTCACGGTCCCGGCCTTCCGCGGCCGGGGCGTGCAGACGATGCTGTCCCTGGAGCGCCTGTGCGCGTTTCGCGAGCGGGGATACGCACGGGCGATCTTGTACATCGAGGTGCACAACACGCCCTCCCTGGCGGTCTGGCGCAAGCTCGAGGCGCAGGTTCTCGCCCGCGTCCGCTTCCGGCGCGTCGGCTGCTGGCGCAGCACGCAACACGACCCCTGAGACGCAGATGTCGGCAGCGATACGGCGACTGGTGTTGAGGGTGCACCGGCTGACGGGGCGGCGCGTGCTGGAGCGCCTGGAGGAGCTCAACCGCACGCAGTGGCTGGGACGGGAGAGCCTGCTGCGCCTGCAACGGGCCCGCCTGCAACAGGTGGTCGCATACGCGCACCGGCATGTGCCCTACTACCGGCGAGTATTCGAGGAGGCGGGATTTCGGCCGGACGATGCGCCCATCGATCCTGAGGCGTGGCTTCGGATCCCGGTCCTGACCAAGGCGATCGTCCGCGCCCGTTTCCACGATCTCATGACCACCGAGCCGGAGCGCCGCAGAGAGCTGACTGAGGTGAGGACGTCCGGGTCTACCGGATATCCCCTGGTGTTCATGCAGGACCGCGGCTACCGCGACAGCGTCACCGCCGATATCCAGCGCCACCTCGGCTGGGCGGGATGGAGGCTGGGCGAGCCGCACGCGTACATCTGGGGCGCGAGCTTCGACGCCAGCCTGCAGCATTCGCTGCGGGCTCGTCTCCTGGACTGGACCTGGAACCGTTGCGTGACGAACGCCTACCTGATGACCGAGGACTCGATGGCGGCCCTGGCCGGGCATGTACGCCGCAGACGCCCCCGCATCCTCTTCGGCTACGCTTCCAGCCTGCAGCGGTTCGCCCGGTTCGTCCGGCGGCAGGCCCTGCAGGACATCTCGTTCGACGGCGTCTTCTCGTCGGCCGAGGTGCTGTTTCCGGACGTGCGCCGGCTCATCGAGGAAACGTTCCGCTGCCGGGTCTTCGACCGCTACGGCTCGAAGGATCTGGGCGGCATTGCCTGTGAGTGCGAGGCACACGCGGGAGTGCACGTCAGCGCGGAAAACAATTACGTGGAGATCCTGCGCGACGGGCGCCCATGCCGCCCGGGGGAGGTCGGCGAAATCGTCGTCACGAACCTGAACAATCTCGGGATGCCCTTCATCCGGTACGGCATCGGGGATTACGGCGCGTGGAAGAGCGCCGGAGAGTGTCCGTGCGGCCGCGCCGCGCCCATGCTGGAGGCGGTGCAAGGGCGCATCGGGGACTCGTTCAAGACGCGCGACGGCCGCACGGTCGGGAGCGTATTCGCCGGCTTGCTGGCCGACCCCGGGATCGAGCAGTTTCAGATCGTCCAGAAGTCGCTCGACCTGGTGGTCGTCCGGCTGGTGAAGCGGGGGGAAATTTCCCCGCGCACCCTGGATCGGATCGCGCGCGCGCTCCGCACCAGCCTGGGCGAGGGCGTCCGGGTCGTATACGAGTACCCGGAAGCGATCCCGGTGCTGCCCTCGGGGAAGCACCGCGCCATGTTTTCGGACTGTGAATAGGGCCGCGTGGCCGGCCGCGCGCCGCACGGGCCTGCGGCTCTCGGCTCTCCGGACCCATGACCGAGATCTTCGATCTTCTCAGGGGGTGAATGATGAAACGAGATCTGCTTGTGCTGCGATCGTTGCTCCGGCTCGCCGC
This sequence comes from bacterium, assembly GCA_040756235.1. Lineage (GTDB taxonomy): Bacteria > Desulfobacterota > DSWW01 > DSWW01 > DSWW01 > JBFLZG01. The sequence continues at coordinate 37,696 of JBFLZG010000137.1, forward strand.
CGCGATCGTGTTCCTGTTGCTCCCGGCCGCCGAGCTGGCGGGCGAATCCGAGCTTCCTCCCGTGCCGCTGGGCAGCCCGGGAACGGACTGGCAGCCCGATGCAGGAGACGCCTTGCCCGAGGCGGAGACCGGCGTCCCCGCGGCCCCCGCTCCGCCGGACTACGTCGTCGGGGCCGGGGACGAGCTCGAGATCTTCGTCTGGCGCAACGACCAGCTCTCCCGCCGCGTGACCGTCATGCCGGACGGCACGATCTCGCTCCCGTTGATCCAGAAGGTGTCGGCTGCCGGCTTTACGGCCGAGCAGATCCGGGACCGCATCACCGAGCTCTTGAGCGACGACCTCGAGCGCCCCCGGGTCAACGTGATCGTCAGCGCGACCCGGAGCTGCCGGGTCACCGTCCTCGGACGCGTGGTCAAGCCCGGGGTCTACCCCCTCACCGGCACCACCACGGTGATCGAGGCGATCTCCATGGCCGGCGGGCTCACCGAGTGGGCCAAGAAGCGCAAGATCACGGTCATCACGCGGCGGAACGGGAAAGAGGAGAGCGTCCGGATCAACTACAATAAGATCGTTTCCGGTGAAGACCTTTCCCAGAATCTGGTGCTGCAGCGCGGCGACACGATCGTGGTGCCGTAGTCCTGCCTCTTACGAGCTCTTCTCCCCCCTTTCGCAAAGGGGGGGTGGGGGGATTTCGGATGGAGCAGCCGAGCTCGAAAATCCCCCCTGACCCCCCTTTTTCAAAGGGGGGCAAAGAAACCGGCGTCAGGCTCTTTCCCTGAGCTCTTCACCCCCCTTTCGCAAAGGGGGGCCGGGGGGATCTTGGATGGAGCAGCCGAGCTCGAAAATCCCCACCAACCGGAGCGATACCCAGCTCATGAAAAACTCGTCTCCTGTGTATGTCCTCTTTCTGGCCGGCGTTGCCGCCTGCCTGTCCGCTGCGCCGGTCGAAGCGCGCTGGAGTCTGAAGCCTCGCGTGTATGCCGAAGCACAGTACGACGACAACATCCTCCTCTCTGCAGAGAACGAGCAGGATGATCTCATCACGACCGTTGCGCCCGGGCTCAGCCTGGCGCACGAGAGCCCGACCGACGAGGTGAACCTCGACTATCAATTCCTGCACTCCTTTTTCCGGGAAAACTCCGAGCTCGACTACTCGGGTCACATCGGCCGCCTCCGGGCGCACAAGGACTTCGGCCGCCTCGGCTTCGATCTGGCGGAGGTGTTCCTCCGTTCCGAGAACCCGGTCGAGCTTACCGGGCTCGTCACCTTCGAGCGCCCTTCCCTCCGCCGCGGGGAGAGGTTCCGCTACACCCGCAACATCGTGGCTCCCGAGCTCCGCTTCCGTTTCGGCGAGGGGCGTTCCGTCCGCCTCTATTACCGGAACAACCTTCTCAGGAACCAGGCCGGGGACGTGGCCGACCAGGACGCACACGCGTACGGCGCCGCCCTGGCATTCCGGATCAACATACGCAACCGCTTCGACCTTTCCTACGAGCGAGCGGACCGCGACTACGGAGAGATCGTGCCGCCGCAGCCTTCGCGCGACTCCGAGGGGGACATCGGCCGCATCCGGTACACCCATGCCTTTGACCCGAGGATCGCCGTCTTCACCGAGTACCGCTACGACGGAAGGGATTTCGAGCGGGAGACTCCGGGGTTTTTCGACTACACGACCCATGACCCGAGGCTCGGGGTGACCTACGAGCTTGACGATCGCACGCGCCTCAGCGCGTCCGCCGGCTATGCCGTTCGGGAGGCGGAGGAAGGCAGAGACCAGGAGACCTTCTCCGGCCGGGTCGACCTCACGGGGCAGCGCGGGCGCCTGGAGCTCGAGGCATACGGGGAGACCGGCTTCGACGAGGATTTCGTGAGCGCGGAGCTTCTGGGGTTCTACGAGTTCTGGCGCGCAGGCCTGCGTGCGACCTTCCCGCTACTGGAGCGCCTGTCCCTGGAAGGATACTTCTACTTCGAGCGTGACGAGTTCGACGACATGGACCGCCGCGACCGGATCCTGAGCGGCCGGGCGACCCTGAGCTATCAGCTTCTCCGGTGGTTGTCCGTGTCGCTCCACTACCAGCGCATCGAACGGAGCTCCGACGTCTCCTCCGAAGAGTTCGAAGACAACCGCGCCCTCGCCCGGGTCACGGTCGAACATGACTTCCTCCAAGAGGCCCCCTGAACCCCGGCCTTCCCGCAGAGCTTCCCGCCCGCAGCTTCGCCGGTCCGTAATAGCGCCTGCCTCTTCCTGACCCAACAAGAACCCGAACAGACCGTCTTCCCGCATCCTCTGACAGAACGATGCCCTCGCTCGTTCATGCGAGGCGGCGCTTCAATCCGCCCGGGGAGCACGAGGGCGCATGCCGCACGGAAGGACGCGAACGATCTTCAGGAAGCCGCCTTGCACGAGCAAGCCGAGCTTGACCATCGCCACGCAGGCCATGCCCCAGAGGGGCGCGATCAGGATGGGCATCCCCTCGCCGGTTGCGTACTGCCAGTTCCCGGTGGCCGTGCCCATGTACTCATAGAGCGCCCCTAGCAGCGTGCCGCAGAGAAACAGCCAGAAGGTCTCGTGCCAGTCGAAGTCCTCGAGGATCAGGAAGCACGTGACGAGCACGCCCCCAAGAACGTGGACGTCCATGGCCCTTGCCCAGTCGACCCGGAGGATCCCTTTCCACGTCAGGGCAAGACCGATCGCGGGGAGAGCGAAGAAGCTCGCCTTCTGGATCCACGTTACGCGCCCCTCGCCTCGTGTCCTCTTTCGCCCGCCCAGAAGCAGGTAGAGGTGATAGACGGTCAGCAGGCAGACCCCCCATGTGAACACGACGTAGATGGGCGGTGTTTCCCGGGTCGCGTACGCCCAGACGCCCCTGGTCGTTCCCCACCACTCGCCCCAGTAGGCGAGAGCAAAGGCGGACAGGAAGAGCGGGACATCCTTTCTGGAATCGCTCTTCAGGAGCGTGAGACAAATCACGACCAGAAGCTCCAGCCAGACCGCGAGCCCCTGGGAGGGAAGGAGGCGCACCGTTCGCTGCCATCCTCCCATGGCGAAGTGGAGAACGCCCCAGAGCAGGAAGAGATCGAACAGGACGGTGGCGAGGGTCGCGTAATGTTTCCTCGGAAATCTCATGACGGAGCCTGACTTCAGGGTGCCAGGTCCGGCCTTCACGTCCGGAACGCCCCCGGGCCCCTGGTGTGGGCCCTTGTGCGAGAGGGTCGTCGGGGTGCCGTGACTCGGGTGCGGGCAGGATAAGCGAGAGGGTCCAGGCGGGTCAACGCGAAAAGTGACCCGCACATTGAAGGTTCCTTCATAGGGTGCTTCAACCGGAAGAGTTCGTGGGTATACGCATCGGTCATCCGAAGGAGCTCAGAATCCAGCTCGCTGTCGGAGATAGCGAAGGTCGCCCGCACTTCAGGGGGAATCATCCTGGAGGTCGCTTTTCCTGCCCGACCTCCTCGGGAAGAGTCTGGCCGCGAGAGGGGCCAGAAGTAGGAACGCGAAGTTGCCGATGTCCGAGAGCGTCTTGCTCTCTGCGCCGACCCCCTCTGTCGACGCGAGCGTATCCCAGCCGACCGGGGGCGGGGTCGCGCCGGTCCCGGAGGTGAACAGCAGCGTTCCGTCGTTGCCGTGGCTGCTCATGTAGATCGAGCCGCTCCCGCTGAGCGCCATGCTGCTGAAGTCACCGCTTCCGAATAGCCGGTCACAGGCAGTCTCGGTCACCCAGGAACCTGACGCGTTTGTTGCCATCCTGAGTTGTGAGCTCGTCCCCGACCCGTAGGCGATATAGACCTGGTCCGAGTCATTCAGCGCAATGGAGCTCTGCTGGCACGGTTCTTCACCCGTCATGGGGTCCAGAGTCGTCGTCAGCCACAAACCCAAGGCGTTGGTCGCATACCTCAGCCCCTCGGCGGCCGTATAGCTGACATGAGCTCTGGCGGCGCTGTCCAGGGCGATGGAGGTGGCTCCCAGGTATACCTGAGCGACAGGTATGGCGACCCAGCTGCCAGAGGCATTCGTCGCCACTTTGAGACCGTATTGACTCAGGCCGTAAAGCCCCATGTAGCTGATGTAAGCATGACCGGCCCTGTCCAGGGCAAGGGAAGCATTCCGTTCCGCCAGCCCGGAGCTTTCCACCGTGGTCGTCACCCAGGTACCCGACGCATTGGTTGCGTATTCGAGGCCGTTGCCGTTTCCGTATGCGATGTGGACCTTGCTCGACCCATCCAGGGCGATGGATGTGTACTGCCGGAGCCAGCCGGAATCCACCACGGTGGTTGCCCAGATTCCAGACGCGTTCGTCGCGTACTTGAGATTCGCAGAATCGCCACTGGGGTCGACTTCGAGGTAGCTGATGTGGACCTTGCCCGACCGGTCAACGGCGATGGAGCCAAAGGATCCGACGTTTCCCTCTGAGTCCACGGTAGCTTTGACCCAGGAGCCCGACGCATTGGTCGCGTATCTGAGATCCTGGTTGGTTTCGTCATAGTAGCAGATGTGGGCCTTTTCGGAGCCATCCAGAGCAATGGACGTGTACCATCCAAGATCGCCCGCAGAATCCAGGGTGGCCTTCATCCAGGAGCCCGAGGCGTCGGTCACGACCACGAGATCCCCGTCCGTATCGTCGCGGTAACTGATGTGGACCTTTCCCGAATCGTCCAAAGCGATGGAAGTGTAATGGGTCACGGCTGCCGCGGAGTCGAGCCTCCGCCTTACCCAGGAGCCCGACGCATTGGTCGCGTACTTGAGATCCTCATTCGTTTCGTCCACGTAGCTGATATGGACTTTGTTCGAGCCGTCGACGGCGATGCAGCTATTGGTCCCCACCAGGCCCGTGGAGTCCAGCGTTGTCGCGACCCAGGACCCCGAAACATTGGTCGCATACTTGAGGTCATAGTTGGCGTCGTAGGCGATGTGGGCCTTTCCCCAGCTGTCCAGGGCGATCGTTGTGTGCGAGCCCATTTCTCCGGCCGAGTCCAGCCTTGTCGCGACCCAAGACCCCGAAACATTGGTCGCGTACTTGAGATCGGCGTTTGTACTGTCGAGGTAGCTGACGTGGACTTTCCCCAATCCATCGAGTGCGATGGAGCTGGATCCCCCCACGAAGCCCTCGGAGTCCACCGTGGTCGCGACCCAGGACCCCGAAGCGTTCGTCATGTACATCAGATCGCCAGTCGGGTAATCGTTGTAGCTGATATGAGCTCTACCCGAGCCATCCACGGCAATCGAGCTTTGCTCCACGTGACCCGTAGAAGTCAGCGGGATGATGACCCAGGAGCCCGAAGCGTTCGTCGCGTATTTCAGAATGCCGCCGCTGGTGCCTCCCACGTGGGTGATGTGGATCTTGTCCGAGCCGTCCACTGCGATCGAGGTCCGGTATCCGCAGTCGGCATCCAACATGGTCGTGACCCACGTCCCGGACGCATTCGTGCTGTACTCCAGCGCGCCCAAGGTCTCGTTTCGGGAGCTGACGTGAATCGCTCCGGCAGAGTCGATCGCCAGAGATGAGCCTTGCCCTCCCATTCCACCCGATGGCAGTCTGTCCACCACCTCCGTGACCCAGGCTCCGGCAGGAAGGGGGAAAAGACACAGAACCCAGAGGCATGCGCAAGAGAGAAGAAGCTTGCCCTTCATGTTGTGGCCCCCCCCGGATCGTGAACTCGGCCCCATAACGCCTGCAAATGCTGCTCGCCCTGCTTCGCGGCGGCAGGATAGGTCAAAGCCGGTTGGTCAGTCAATGAATAAAAATATTTGACTTGACATATTGCTCATTTTTCAACTCTCGGAAGGCCTCGAAGCCTCATGTGACTCCAGGCCGCCCCCGCCCGCTTTCACGATCGGTTTCGCCGCGAGCGGCGGGGTGGTACCACCCCGTTTTGAGAGGGTGGTCGCCACCACCTACTCAGGGTTTACGCTCTGCAAGCCGTGCCGCCGGATTGTGGATGACGGAGCCTGCTTGATAGTAGCCGAGACCTACGCCCACGGATCGGCGGCCCGAGAGCGCCATGACGTCGCCGAGTGTTACCCCCCGTCGTCCTCCCTCGGTCACAAAGCCGGAACGGAGGCTGTGCCCCCCCAAAGGGAGCTGAATTCAGACTGGCCAGTGCCGCCCTTCGCTTCACGATCTCGGTCACACTCTTCTCCGAGAGGGGGCCTAACGATTTGCCGCTTTTTGAAAGGCGTCTGAAGAGAGTCCCTTCCGAAATCCCGCTCGCTTTGAGCCACGCCTCCAGTGCGATCGCCGCGCGTCCAAGGACCGGAAACTCCACTCCCTCGCCCTCCTGGTCCGTCTTGGCGGTGGCGAGATGATATAGGTAGAGCTTGTCCCACAAGCTCTGGTTCGGGAGCCTGTTCAAAAATGCTCAGATGCCAGGCGCGCGAAATCCCGAGGAATGAGGCGTACATTTCAGTACGCCGCAATGACGAGGGACGAGTGCAACGCCGCAGATGGGCGTTTTGGGACAGGCTCTAGCTAGGGGCGACCGGCCGGCGCACCTGGGCGGGATGGACAAAGCCGTCAGGCGTGTCCACCAACCAGGGCTCAGGCAAACAGCTCATCGCTTGCCTCTGCATCCATCTCCAGCTGTTCCTTCTGGCTCCAACGGCAGCCGCTTCTGCAGGCCGCGACGGCGCGGATTCCGCAAAAGGGAGTACTGAATGCCAGCCTGACCTCCAGCCCGCCGCCGCACTGCGGGCAGCGGAGCTCCGTCTCGACCGTACCGCCCGCAAGTTCCGGTCTTTGCGTATCCGACTCTTTCACGATCGGTTTGCCTCCCGGGTTTGCAGGCGCACCGTTGCGGCGGCGGCTGAGCGGAGTCGGTCAGTCATAGGTCTTCAAGAGCTCCCGCGCGATGATCATGCGCTGGATTTCGCTGGTGCCGCCGCCCAGCGTGTTGGCAATCGAGTCCCGTATGTCTCTTTCGATCGGGTACTCCTTCATGTAGCCGTAACCGCCGTGAATCTGGAAGGCGTCCAGCGCGTCGAGGCGGCTCGTCTCGCCGAAGAACAGCTTGGCCAAGGAAGCTTCCATCGTGGCCGGCATGCCCCGGGATTTCATCCAGGCGACCTTGTAGAAGAGGGTCTTGTAGATCTCCAGGTGCATCCTCATGTTGGCGAGCTTGTGCTGGATCTCCTGAAAGTGCGCGATCGGCTGGCCGAACTGGACGCGGCCCTTGGCGTAGCGCACCGCCTCCTCGAGGCGCGCCTCGGCCACTCCGACCAGAGCCGGCAGCATGGCCGCCCTTTCCCAGACCAGGGTGCCCATGGCGACCTGGAAGCCCTTGCCGACGGCGCCGAGCACGTTCTCCTCGGGAACGACGCAGTCCTCGAAGATCAGCTCTCCGGTCGGCGACGAGCGCATGCCCATCTTCTCGAGCTTGCGGCCCCGCAGGAACCCCTCGAAGGTGCTTTCCACCAGGAAAGCGGTGATGCCCTTGTGTCCGAGGGAGCGGTCCACGGTGGCCAGGACCACGAATAGGTCGCCAATGGGGGCGTTCGTGATGAAGGTCTTGGAGCCGTTGAGGACCCAGCGGTCTTTCTTCTTTTCGGCCCGGGTGGCGATGCTCGCGACATCGCTTCCTGCGCCCGGCTCGGTCTGGCCGTACCCGCCGATCCATTCGCCGGAGGCCAGCCTCGGCAGGTATTTCTCCTTCTGCCGGTCGGTGCCGGCCTCGACGATCGGGATCTCACAGATCACCATGTGAGCGCCCAGGGAGGTGACGAAGCCGACGTCCCTGGAGCCGTGGCCGAGCCCTTCCATGGTGATGCAGATGGTCAGGGGGTCCAGATCCAGGCCGCCGTATTTCTCCGGGACGAGCATTCTCTGGAACCCGAAGTCCGCTGCCTTCGTCCACGCATCCCGATCCAGCTCTTCCTTTGCATCCATCTCGGCAGACCGGGGGGCGACCACTTCCTTGCCGAACTTGTAGGCCTGATCCCTCATGGCGAGCTGTTCCGATGTCCAGGAAAAATCCACGTTCTCGTCCCTCCGTTCCGGGTTGAGGGGCTCGTCCCCTTCTGCCGCGGATGAATCTTCGGGCGTGCCTGCCCGGTCAGAAGATCTCCTTCTCTCTGTCCACGAAATCCGGGATGCTGAGGTAGTACTCCTTCGGTTGAGTCCTATCGAGTCCCTCGTAGGTAGCCTTGGCCAAGGCGATCCTCTGCCTGATCCTATGGAGGGCAACGAGCGCCTCTTTCTCCAGGGCCACGAGCGTCTGGTCCAGGGCCTCGTCTCCCAGCCCCAGTCTCTCCTTGAGGTCCTCCCGGCGCATGTACAGGCCCGGATGCCGCTTGTAGTCCTCGGCGAGGGCGTCCATCAGCGCTTTCTTGGCCTCCTCCTCGGTCAGGGGGCGTTCCAGAACCGCAGAGCGGGCAGCCTGTTCGTGGGCCTGTGCCTCCTTCTCCCACTGCTTCCAGACGAGGGTGCGCAGGATTTCGTTGGAGCCTGCACCGATCTGGATGAGCTTGGAATCCCGCATGTGCCTCTCCACGGGGTACTGCGTGGTGTATCCGTCCCCGCCGTGACATTGCACCGCGTCGAGCGTCGTCTTCATCAGGCTGTCGGTGGCGAAAAGTTTGGCCGCGGAGGCGCCCAGCGGGACGTCTGCTCCTGAGTCCAGCATGCGGGCCGTGTAGTACGTGAGCGTGTGCCCGAGAAGGATGCCCGTGATCATGTCGCTCCCCATGAACTGGACGGCCGGAATCTCGGAGAGGGTCTTGCCAAACTGAACCCGTCTGTGGGTGTAGTTCAGCGTTTCGTTGAGGGAAGAGCGCGCCACGCCGATGGCGCCGGCCGCGACGCCCAGGCGCTCGATGTTCAGGGCGTCGGCCATGATCTTCCAGCCGTCCCCTTCATCCAGAATCCGGTTCTCTTTGGGGACGCGTACGTCCCGGAACCGCAGCGCCGCGTGCCGGGACCCGAAGCGACCCATGACGTCGTGGATCGCCTCGACCGAGAAGCCCGGCGTACCCTTTTCCACCAGGAACGCGCTCATGTGACGGTGCGTGGCGCGCTCCTTGGGGTCATCGCTGGTCTTGCAGTACACGCAGTAAAGGTTGCCCACGCCGCCCACCGTGATGAACCGCTTGCGGCCGTTGATCACGTACTCGTCTCCGTCCGGAACAGCCGTGGTCTGCACGGCGGCAGCGTCCGAGCCGCAGAAAGGTTCGGTGATGGCGATGCAGGCGAAGCGTTCCCCTGTCGCGAGTCCGGGAAGAAATCGCCTTTTCTGCTCCTCGGTACCGAAACGGACGATGGGCGAGTACCCGTAGATGGTGGTTTCGTAGAAGTCCACGGCCACGGCGGCTCCGCGCGCGATCTCCTCCAGCACGATGCACATGCCTGTCGTTCCGTAACCATTGCCCATCCCCCCGTACTTCTCGGGGATCAGGATGCCGAACCACCCCTTTCTGCCGATCTCGCTCATGAACTCCCAGGGGAACTTCTTGGTCCGCTCGATCTCCTTGATGCGGGGAGCGATGACGGCATCGGCAAAGGCGGCTGCCTCATCTGCCAGTGCTTTCTGCTTCTCGTTCCACCAGAAGTACTTTTCCATCGTGTACATGGCTGCTCCCTCTGGGTGCCCGGGCATTCAGGCGATTCAAGGAAACCGGCTCGTTCTTGCTCCCCCTGGCACGGGTCACCTGCCCCGGAACACAGGGGTTCTCTTCTCCCGAAACGCCCGGACTCCCTCCCTGTAATCCTGCGTGGTGATCAGGAAGGACTGCGCATTCATGACCTCCTCCAGACCGGTCTCTACATCTCCATGCTGAGCGGCCCGGTTGATGAGCTGCTTTCCGAGCCCCAGGGCCAGCGGGGACTTGCGGGCCATCCTGGCGGCGATCTTGCGGACCTCTTCGGAAAAGGTCTCCGGAGGGAAGACTCGATTCACCAGCCCCTGGCCGACCGCATCCGCCGCTGTCAGAGGCTCGCCGGTGAGAATGAACTCTTTGGCCCTGGCCAGGCCCATCAGTCGCGGCAGCCGGACGATCGCCCCGGCGTCGGGCAGGAGACCGAAATCGGTCTGGGGCATCCGCAGGGTCGCGCCTTCCACGGCGTATCTCAGATCGCAGCACAGGGCCAGCTCCACCCCGCCCCCCACGGCAGGCCCGTTCAGGGCCGCGATGGTCAATTTCTGGATGTCTTCCAGGCCGCCGAACACCCGGTTCCAGCGACGCTGCTGGTTCAGCCGGAACTCCGCCGGTGTCAGCGTAGAGAGAATCTCCAGGTCCGCACCGGCCGTGAAGTATCTGCCGGCTCCGGTCAGGAGAACCACTCGCACCTCGTCGTCCGCCATGAGCTCCTGAAGGACGGTCCACAGCTCATGCAGCATCTCGAAGTTGATGGCGTTCAGCTTCTCCGGGCGGTTCAGCCTGATGGTGGCGATCGCTTCGGCCTTCTCGTACGAGACCGTCTGGAACGGCATCTTTTTGCCCTCTGCGGTCAAGCCAGGGCCCCTCCGTCCACCGCCAGGATCTGGCCTGTGATGTAATCAGCGGCGGCAGAGGCCAGGAAAACCGCCACCCCTTTGATCTCATCTTTCTCGCCGAGCCTCTGCATCGGAATGGTGTTCAGGATCGCTTCGCGGCGGTGCTCGAGAATGTATCGGGACATGCGGGTGGCAAAGTAGCCGGGCGCGATTCCGTTGACCGTGACATGGTACCGGCACCACTTGCGGGCCAGGTCTCTGGTGAATGCCGCAATCGCTCCTTTGCTCGTCGAGTAGGGAACGGAGTCGGCCACCCGCGGGTCCACGGAGGCCAGACCGGCGACAGACAGGATGTTGATGATCTTGCCCGCCCTCTGCTCGATCATCCGCCTGCCTGCCTCCCGGGAACAGAGGAAGGTGCCGGTGGTGTTGACCGCCAGGGTCTGCTCCCACTTCTCCAGGGAAAACTCCTCGAGCGGGGCTTCCCAGGCGTAGCCGGCATTGTTGATGAGCACGTCGATGCGATCGAAGTGCTGCAAGGTCTGCTCCACCAGGCCTCTGACTTCCTCCGGCTCGGACACGTCGCATCTGAGCGCCACGGCCGGCACGCCTATGTCACGGACCTTCTCAGCCGCCGCCTCACACCGTTCCAAGTTGCGGGCGGCGAGAACCACGCTCGCGCCGGCCTCGGCAAGTCCCTCGGCCATCATGAGACCCAGTCCGCTGGACCCACCGGTCACGATGGCCACTTTCCCGGACAGGCTGAAAAGCTCGGGAGCTTTCATGGGCCGAATCCCCCTGTTCCCGCCCAGAGGCTATCCCAAAACGCCCATCTGCGGCGTTGCACTCATGCGGCGTGGAGGTCCTGGGGCAGCCTGCCCCGGCGAAAGCCGGGGTCACTGCGGCGTACTGCCATGTACGCCTCGTTCCTCAGGATTTCGTGCGCCTGGCATCTGGGCATTCTTGAACAGCCTCTGAACTGAGCCTGTTGGGACGGGCTCTCCCGACAGCGCCGGGATCAGCCGGAGGGAAAGAGCCTCTCCATCAGGCTCAGGGCAACGCTGGCTGCGGCCTGCATGCCCACGCCGCGAGCTTCACGGACCGTATCGCTCGCCATGAAGAGGTTCTGAATACCGGGCGGAACCATGGACGGCCTGTGCCGGCCCGAGATCCCGGGCGATTCGGAAAGGCCGTATGCCGCCGCGGTGCGGACCTCCCAGCGCGTGGCCTGGGCAAGACCCGGGAGCAGCTCCCGGCCGTCTTCCATGAGATTGTCCAGGACGTGCCGGACGGCCCTGCGGGTCCGCGCCCACTCAAGCTCGGAGAGGTCGGGCAAGTCCTGGTAACTGCCCTGGATGCACAGGTTGACCTGTGTCTGTCCGGCCTTGTCCCCGTAGGATTGGTGCTGGAAGAAGATCCCGTAGGTGCCGGTTCTGGGAAGATAGGGGTGCCACCGGAAGAGCCTGATGTCCCACAGGGGCTCGTCCACTGCGCACACGATGGTCCACACGTGGCAGATCTTTTTTTCCAGCCTGCGGATCCAGTCCCGGTACCAGATCGGGAATTCGTCCTCGGAGATCACCTTGAACAGGTCCCAGACGGGCAGCGTGCAGATGACCAAGGGAGCCTTGACGACTTCGGTGGGTCTGATGTGCGAAGGGAACAGACGTTCCCCGACCTCCAGCTCGACCCCCCGCGCCACCCCCTGCTCGATCACGATGTCGCTCACCGGGGTGCTCAGCCGGATCTCGCCTCCGTGGGTCTCGATGTAATTCCTCAGAGGCTCGGTGAGCGCTCGAAGCCCGCCCTGCAACGTGCCGCCGATCTGGTTCAACTTGAGGCCGCGCTGAAAGTGCTCCCGGAAGAAATGGATCATCTCCCCCAGGGAGAGATCCTCGGTCTTGTTTCCCACGTCGGCGATCTGCGCCAGATAGGTCCAAAGGAGCTCCCACCCCCTCTCTTCGCTCCGGCCGCCGTACCAGTCCCTCACGGAAACGTCATAGAGCCGCTCGACCTCCTCCCGCGGCATGGTGGCAAACGAGTGCAACACCTCTCTCGCCTCCGCCATGGGGAAGACGTCCTTCATCGGTCTCCAGGCCTCGTCCTGATAGACTTCGCCGCCCGGATACCGGTGGAGCTTGGGGAAGTCGAGGCCCAGCTTCTCGAAGATCCTCTCCAGGTGGCCCGCCTCGCTCGGCATGTGAGCCCCGTCGTCCAGCACATGCCTCCGGTGCTCGAGACAGCCCGCCCTGCCGCCCACGCCAGGCCGCTTGTCGAGCAGCAGGACCTTCTGGCCCCGGCAGGCCAGCAGGGCGCCCGTGCAAAGGCCCGTGAATCCCGCGCCGATCAGGATGGCATCATATTGCGGCATGGCTCGCTCTCCTGCGCGCTTCCGCGCGAACCGCTCCCCGGGGATCCTACGGTTTGAACCGGTCCCCGATTCCGTGAAACACGAACTCGATGACCTCTTTCTTCCGTTCTTCGATCATTCTTGCGCTGTAGACATCCTTCTTCCACAGCTCCCGGATCGTGGAGGCCGCCACGAAGAACATGGTCGTGCAGCCGAGGATGCTGGAGATGAGATGGACGGTGTCATTGGGGTGCCTCTCCCGGTCCCGGAGGTTCGAGTAAACGAACCGGTCCGCCATCTCGAAGGTTTCCTTGAGATAGGGCTTGGAGAGCATTTCGTTTACGTACCGGCCGCCGTCGACGGATTCCCGGAGAAGGATTCTTGCTACGTGATCCTTCTCGGCCAGGATGTCGATGCCCGACGAGATCAGCTTTCTCAGCTTCGCGGGAGGTGAGGCCTCTTCCATCATGATCGGGAAAAGGCGCCGCTGCAGGCTCACGTAGAAATTCTCGATCACCGTTCTGTAGAGGTTTTCCTTGCTGCCGTAATGGTAATTGATCTGGGAGGGGGGGACCTGGGCGAGCGCTGCGACTTCGACGATACGGGCCCCCTTGAGCCCTTTTTCAGCGAATACCTTCTCTGCAGCGGCCAGGATCCGGGCTTCCGTGCTGCCCGGTGGTTTCTGGCCCCTGCGCTGCTTGTGTTTCTGTCTCTTCATCTATCGTGCCTTCAGCGGCCAGCCGATGTTCCGTCGAGATTGGGATCATAGTTCGAATGATTGTTCGAAATTAGCCGACCCTGAAGGAAGTGTCAAGCAAAAATTGGATGAAGATACGCCTTTAAATATTGGCCACAGTGCATCTGCAGGAAGATTTTTGTTGCATCCACCGACCGAAATGGTTTAATCTCCGATTCGAACGTTTGTTCGATATCCGAGAGCCGGGTGGAGACGGACACGAGAGGGGGAGGTGCGCGCCCACCGTGTGAGATCCTGCGGACTCCGGGTGGGAAAACGAAAGGAGATGCCCGGATGAGTGGCAAACAGGTCGATGTCGTCGTGGTCGGCGGAGGCATCGGGGGGCTGATGACGGGGGCCATCCTCGCCAAGAGAGAGGGGCTGCGCGTGCTGCTGCTGGAGCAGGAACGATTTCTCGGAGGGAAGATCTTTTCCTTCGAGCACTCCGAGTTTGAGCCGGCCGAGTTCCGGCACCTGCTGTACGCGTTGACCCGGAGCCGCGTCATCCGAGCCGACCCTCCGCTGGAAGATCTCCTCGGACAGAAAGCGTTCCGCGACTTCATTTTCGAAGGCGGATGGCACGGGTTCATCGCTGCGGACAGGAGCCGGGCGTCCTTCATCCTCAAGGCCCTGGGTCGCGACCTCAAGGTCATCCCGAACCGCGGTTTCCGGTGGTGGCAGAACAACGGCTGGCATGAGCTCCGGGACCGCATGCGCGACTGGACGGCGGAGGAGCTTCAGGAAGGCAAAGAGGTCTCCCGCCAGATGAACCTCATGTCGGCCGATGAAGCCAGCGCTTTCGACCACGTGGACATGCGTGCCTACATGCAGTCCCGGGCCCGGAGCCCGAGGGTCCGCCAGTTCCACGAGGTCCTGGCCGGGTGGGAGACGGGCCTGAACGACCCGGCCCTGGTTTCCGCCGGCGAACATATCAAGACGGTCAACCTCGTCCATTGCTCGGGCCGGGACTTTCAGGCCGGAGGCGCCGGCGAGCCGGCGGGCGGGTTCAACTCCTTGACGCGGGCCTTTGCCGGGATCATCGAGGAAGCCGGAGGAGAGATCCGCACCGGAACGCCGGTGCGGGAAGTCCTGCTGGAGGATCACGCTGCCCGGGGCGTCAGGGCCGAGACCGCGGACGGCGCCCTGGAGGTCACGGCCCGCGCGGTCGTCTGCAACGTGCCCGTGCAAAGGGCTTTCTCTCTGATCCCGCGCTCGTACTGGCCGCTCGAGCTCACCGAGCGGATCTCGAGGGTCTGGCCTCTGTCGGGCATCCTGGGCTGGGTCTGCACGAAACCTCCGATGGACCCCGGCTTTTCCGGAATCTATGTGGTCCCTGTTCTTCCGGGCTGCAGCGCCGCGGACGGCTTCCGGGGAGACGTCTTGTTCTCCTTCGAGGACGCGGGCGTGATCGATTCATCACGCGTGCCTCCCGGGCACGGTTTGCTGGCGGTCTGGGCCGGGCTGCTGTGCCGTGACCCGGACGAGATTCACAACCCGGCGCTCGTGGAACGGGTGGTCGAAGGGATCGCCGACTTCCTGAAGGTCCTGATGCCGGATTTCGAGCAGCAGGTGAAGTGGTATTTCTTCACCATGGCCGAGGAGCTCTACAGCGTCTCCATCTCCCCGGGGCTGGTGGGCGACCGTCGCCTCCCGGTCACCCATCCGACGGTGAAGAACCTCTACTTCACCGGCGATTCCGCGGCCCAGTGGGGGTTCGGCATTTCCGGGGTTGCGCTCAGCGCGGTGCGCTGCGCCACGGCGGTCTCCGGAAGGGACCAGTCGGTGATGTTGCCCTTCTACATGCGCTGATGCGCGAACTCATGGGGGATGCCATGAAAGAAATCAGGGACAAGATCGTCGTGATCACGGGCGCCGGCAGCGGGATCGGGCGGGCGACCGCTATCCAGTTTGCCGGGCAGGGAGCTGATCTGGTCGTCTCGGACGTAAATGAGACGGGGCTGGCCGATACGGTGGCGGCGATTGAGTCTCAGGGCAGGAAGGCTCTGGCGCTGCGCACCGATGTGTCCAAGCGCGCCGAGGTGGCGGCCATGGTCGAAAAGGCCGTGGCCACCTACGGCCGCATCGACATCTTCATGAACAATGCCGGGATCGGGATCACGGGCGAGATGCGGCATCTGACGCTCGAGGACTGGGAAAGGATCGTGAGCATCAACCTGTGGGGGGTCATCTACGGCATCCATTTCGCGTTGCCCCACCTGATTCGGGAGCGGAGCGGCTATATCGTCAACGTCGCCTCCTCGGCCGGCCTGATCGCAAGCCCGGGGATGTCCGCCTACACGACCACCAAGTTCGGAGTGGTCGGCCTCTCGGAAGTGCTGCGCAACGAGCTGGCTCCCTACGGGATCGGCGTTACGGTCGTCTGCCCCGGATTCGTGCGCACGAACATCTTCAGCACCGCCGAGGTGAGAGGGATAAAGGACCCCGAGGAGGCCAGGAAGGTTCCACCCTGGCTGGGCATATCCGCCGAGGCCTGCGCGCGAGACATCGTCAAGGCGGTCCGGAAGAACAAGTTTCTGATCATTCCGGGTCCCGAGATGAAGGTGGTTTACGGCTTCAAACGGTTCGTTCCACCGCTCTACAACGGCTTCAACAGATTGATGGGCAGGCATATCCGGCGGATCAGCGTGGAATGAGAGCCCCGGGAGAGAGGGAGGTGGGAGGATGGCCGAAAAAGAGGTCCTGTACGATTTGGAGGGCCCGATCGCGATCGTGACCCTGAACCGGCCGGCCAGGATGAACGCCCTGACGCTCGCCGCGCACCGGGAGTTGGCCGACGCCATCGAGCAAGCCGACAGGGATGAACGAATTCGGGCGATCGTGATCACCGGCGCAGGGAAGGGATTCTGCTCCGGGGATGACGTGGGAGACGTGTTCCTGAGCCCGGAGGAAGACGCCTTCAAGACCCGGGAAGCCAGACTCAGACAAATTCAGGGCGAGCACCCTTTCCCGGGAGGGGGTCACCGGTTGCTGGCGATCAACAAGCCTTCCATCGCAGCCGTGAACGGCCCTGCCGTGGGGTACGGCTGCGAGCTGGCCCTTCTGTGCAACATGCGGGTCGCCTCGGAAAGAGCCCGCTTCAGCGAGATCTTCCTCAGGGTCGGCCTGATGCCGGACGAAGGCCTGCTGATTCTGCCGAGGCTGATCGGGCTCGCGAAGACCTACGAGATGGTCCTCACCACGGACTTCGTCGACGCCCGGGAGGCCGAGCGAATCGGTCTGGTGAACAAGGTGGTTCCCCACGAGGAGCTCATGCCCGCAACCCTGGAGCTGTGCCGAAAGATCGCCGCCAAGCCTCCCGTCGCGACGCGGCTGGCCATGGAGGGGATCCGAAGGGGCCTTGGATGGCCGCTGGAGTCTTTCATGCGCTACCAGGCGGTGGCTTCACCCTTCTGCGCAGAGACGGAAGACCACAAGGAGGGGGCCCGGGCATTCCTGGAAAAACGGGACCCGGTCTTCAAGGGCAGGTAGAGGCTGTCCCAAAACGCCCATCTGCGGCGTTCGGCTCGTTCTTCGTTCCCGGCCTTCGCCGGGACGGGCTCCCCGCCCGTCCGCCGGATTTTCAAGTACGCCGCATTCCTCAGAACGTCGCCTGCCTTGCATCTGGGCATTTTTGAACAGCCTCTGAAATCGAGGCTCTTGGGACGCGAAGGCGGTCCGGGCGCCGCCAGGCCTCCTCGCGGGAGCTGCTCATCGGAAGCGGGAGCCGATCCCGTTGAAGACGAAGTCGACGACTTCTTCCTTTCTCTCCTCGATCATCTTCCTGGCGTAGACATCCTTCTTCCAGAACTCGCGGATGGTCGAAGAGGCGATGAAGAACATGGTCATGCAGCCGAAGATGTTGGAGATGAGGTGGATGGTGTCGTTGCGGGAGTGCCGATTGCCCTTCATGTTCGAAAAGACGAACCGCTCCGAGAGCTCGAACATCTCGCGCAGGTAAGGCTTGGAGAGGACCTCGTTCACATACTTGCCCTTGTCGATGGACTCGCGCAGGAGGATCCTGGCCACGTGATCGTTCTCGGCCAGCATGTCGATGCCGATCTCGATCAATTTTCTGAGCTTTTCCTGCGGCGCGATGTCGTCCTTCATCATGATCGGGAACAGGCGCCGCTGCACGTTCGAATAGTAGTTCTCGATCACGGTCTTGTAGAGGTTCTCCTTGCCCCGGTAATGATAGTTGATCAGGGACGGAGTCACCCGGGCGAGGGCAGCGATCTCTGCAGTCCGAGCGCCTTTGAGGCCCTTTTCCGCAAACACCCTCTCCGCCGCCGCCAGGATCCTCGCCTCGGTATCCTGCGAGTCGTTCCGGTTTCCATCCGACCACCACGGTTGCCTCATCCTGCTTGTCGAGCCCGCCATGAGAAATCCCCCGCGCCCCCGAGGAGGGCAAAGCCCCTCGTCTCGAAGGAACCGCCAGTTGGGTCCAAACAGATTGAACGTTTGTTCAAATTTAGCGGAGGCGTCGACCTCCTGTCAAGAGGGAAAAGGATCAAAAGATCGATCCAAACTCATCTTCTTTTCAGTCTATTCTGGATCCTGGCAGGGGCGCGCAAAAAAGTTGTTGACAGAGATCTGGGATCCTGAAATACTTCGAACGGTTCTTCAAAAGTAGACCCCTTCCGTGGAGTGACGAGCGATGAGAATCGAGCAGGGCGAGCTGATTCTGGAGGATGGCGAGGTCCCGGTCCGACCGGGGGCCTTCACCCGCGTCCCGGGAGATCCGGCGCCTCATCTGATGGGGCGGCAGTGCCCGGACTGCGGGGACATTTCCTTCCCGCCTTTCCGGCACTGCCTGCGGTGCGGAAGCGACCGGGAGACGGTGGAGAAGGTCCTGGGCAACGAAGCACGGCTGCTCGGGTACACCGTCGCCAGGCAGGTCATGCCCGGGTTCCACCCCGGATACGTGCTGGCCAAGGTGCGCATGAAGGATGATCCGACGCTGGTGCTGACTGCCCAGCTTGCGGATGTAAAAGAGGAGGATGTCGCGATCGGGATGGAGCTGGTCATGGTGCCGAGGATCATCAAGTCCCTCATGACAGGGGAAAAGGTCGTATCCTACTGCTTCCGCCCCAAGGACCCGGCCAGGGTGACGCCGGACACAGCGGGGTAGGGGCGAAAGGATTTTTCCCTACAGCTCGCAACAGGCTCCGCAGATGGGCCTTTTTCAACGGCCTGCCAAGGAGGAGGCTTGAATGAGAGACGTAGCAATCATCGGCGCCGGCATGATCCGGTTCGGCAAGTTTCCTGACTACCCGGCCGCCCGCATGGGAGGGGACGCGGCGGAGATAGCCCTCAAACAGGCGGGAGTCAAGCCCACCCAGATCGAAGCCACCTTCGTCGGGAATACCGGCGGGAACGCGCCCAACCTGGGGCAGCGGGTCAACGGCGAGATCGGGGTGACGGGAATCCCCGCATTCAATCACGAGAACGCCTGCGCCAGCTCTTCGGCCGCCTTCCGCCAGGCGGCCCTCGCGGTCGCGAGCGGCATTCACGACTACGTGCTCGTGGTGGGCGTCGAGAACATGACTTCCCACATCGCTTCGGGCCGCGTGCCTGCAGGCCCTCTCGTCCTTCCGCACGGAGCCAACATCGAGGCGGACAACGGGATGATGATGCCGGCCGTGTTTGCGCTCCTCGGGAGCCATCACATGGCCGAGTACGGAACCACACCGGAGCAGTTCGCCAAGGTGGCGGTCAAGAACCACGCCCATTCCGTGCACAACCCGTACGCCCAGTACCAGAAGGCGTTCACGCTGGAGGAGGTGCTGAGCTCCCGGATGGTCTGCGATCCTCTGACGCTCCTGCAGTGCTGCCCGATCGGGGACGGCGCGGCGGCCGTGGTCGTCACGACCGCCGCGAACGCGGCGAAACACACGACCAAGCCGGTCCACGTCGCGGGCTCGGTGCTGACGTCGGGAAAGTACAAGGCTTCGGTGGAAGGGCCGGTTCAGCTCGAGGCCTGCGTGCGGGCCGCCAGGCAATGTTACGAGGTAGCCGGCGTCGGGCCCGAAGATCTGGACGTGGTGGAGCTCCATGACTGCTTCAGCATCCACGAGCTGGTGGCCTACGAGGACCTCGGTCTCTGCCCCAAGGGCGAGGGCGGGCGCTTCATCGACGAGGGGCAGTCGGGTTACGGGGGCAAGGTGGTGGTGAACCCGTCGGGCGGGCTCCTGTGCAAGGGCCACCCGATCGGGGCCACGGGCGTGGCCCAGCTCGTAGAGGTGGTCTGGCAGCTCCAGGGTGTGTGCGGCGCCCGGCAGGTCCCGAATGCGAAGGTCGGCCTCACGCACAACGGGGGAGGCTTCGGACCCGGCAACGAGCCCGGCGCCATGAGCATCACGATCGTGAAGATCTGATGAGACTCAGCGGATGACATCTTCGGTTTCTGAGCCAGCCTGCTTGCAGGAGGAGATCTTTCGGGTTCCGGGGGCCGAAGGATGGCCGGATGCAAGGCGCGCGACAATTCCGCAGGACAGCGGAATTGGACGCATCATCCGCGAGGATGATGCGCCCGTAGGGCGAGGGCCATGGATGGCCCGAGTCAAATTTGAGGAGTGAGACGTAACCGGGAGTCACAGTGGACCCCGGCCTTCGCCGGGGCAGGCTCCCCCCGCCACATGCGCCATGCGGGCAGTACAGCGGATGTGCGTTTATCGACAGCTCATTACGGAGGGGAGCGATGGCCTTTGCCGACTACTTCGACGAGAAGCTCTACCGAATCCAGAACACGCCCGAGGTGAAACAGATCCAGCTTGAGAAGCTCAGGCGCCACCTGGCCAGGTTCTACCAGCAGAGCCCGGCTGTGCGCATGTTCGTGGATTCGCAGGGGATCGCGCCCGAGAAGATGACACTGGAGGCCTTCCGGCTGGGCTTCCCCCTGCTCGGCCAGGGAACGCTACGGGGATCTGTGGCCTCCGAAGGCTCCCGGGAACCGGGATACATCGTGCAGGTGATCTCCGGCATGCTGGGCATCGACCCATCCGAGTACGTACTGATGTGCGCCACCTCCGGCACCACGGGAGAGCCCACGCCCTACTTCTTCACGGCCGAGGACCTCGATTTCATGCCGAGGGGCACGAGCCGCGGCATGTACATGGTGACCCAAGGCAACCTGGAAGAGATCAAGCGGATGCGGGCCGTGCAGGCCTTCGGGCTGAGCATGTTCGGAGCCGGTGTTCCGCTGGTGGAGTGCCTGATCCGGCTGGGCGTGGGCTGCATTCCGGTGGGCGCCGAGGCCGGTACGGACCGCATCCTCAAGTTCGCCGAACGGTTCGCCGCCAACTGCATCTGGTGCACGCCTTCCCTTGCGGAGTACATGGTGGACACCGCCCTCGAGCGGATCCGGGCCATCGGGTTCAAGTACGTCTTCTGCGGCGCGGAGCCGGGAGCGGGAATTCCCGAGGTGCGCCAGAAGATCGAATCCGGCTTCCAGACCAAGCTCTACGACGGCATGGGCCTGATCGGCGGCCTGACCCTCTTCTCCTGCGGAGAAGAGGAGTACGCGGGGATGCACCACCTGACGGACGACATGTTCCTGTTCGAGCTGGTGGACCCCGAAACCAAGGAGACGATCCCCTGGGAGGACCAGGCGGTCGGCGAGATGGTGATGACGCCGCTCCAGGGGTGCACGATCCCTCCGGGACGCTTCTCCTCCGGCGACGTCGCTCAGCTGTTCCTTGCCCCGTGCAAGTGCGGCGCTCCGGGATGGCGGATCAAGATGCGGGGGCGCACGGACGACATGCTGAAGGTCAAGGGGGTCATCGTCTATCCGGCCGCGGTCGATGGCGTGATCACCGGGTTCGTGCCGCGCCTGACGGGCGAGTTCCGCATCGTCCTCGATGCGCCGCCGCCCCGGGTGGAGCCGCCCCTGAAGCTCAAGGTCGAGTACGGCGAGGGCGTTCGCGAGGAGGACCTGGAAGGGCTCGGCAAGGAGCTCGAGGCCGAGATGCACGCCAAGCTCAAGGTCCGCCCGCGGATCACCTGGGTGCCGCCCATGACGCTCGAGCGGGCGGCCCACAAGACCAAGTTCATCGAGAAGGCCTACGAAGAGAAGAAATAAGGGGAAGACCAGATGCCCGAGATCTACATGAACGACTGGCCTCCGTTCGCGCCCGACGACCAGAACCGGCGCGAGGCCACGCTCGTGGCGGTCAAGCTCATGGCCAACGCGGCGCAGACCGCGCCGAACGCCGGGGGCGTCTCCCAGATCGAGGCCTCCATCGTTTACGGCTACCGCGAGCAGGACCAGATCGCACGGAAGATGGAGGAAATTGCCCACACGCGCTACGCCGACACGATGCTCGGCCGCCGCTTCCTGTACGAAGCCGTCATGGTGAGAGAGTCGGACGCCGTGCTGCTGCTCGGGAATTTCCGCGCCAAGGACACGCCCATGGACGCCAAATGCGGCGCCTGCGGCGGCCGTCGCGATTGCTCTTTCCTGTACAGCAGGCGCGATGCGCCGAGCGGCATCATCGATCACACCCGCCGGCAGCACGAGACGTTCATCGATGGTCCCCTCTGCGGTGTGCGCTGCCAGGATTTCGGGTATGCCATGGGCTCGGCCCTCTGGATGGCCAACCGGCTGATGATCGACGCCAGGGCCTATATGACGGTGGGGATGGCCGCGCTCCTGGTCGGCTATCTGAAGGACTCCTCGATCTGCATCGGGGTCCTGGCTGCCGCGCTTTCCAAGAACCCGTACGTGGACGTCAACACCGACTACCACGTGCTCAATCTGGGCCGGCACGTGGACGGTCTCCGCAAGCACTATGCCCTGGGCCGGCAGGCGGGCGGCGACTACCGGGTCTCGGATCCGGGCTTCGATGCCGCCAAAGCCAGAAAGAAGGCTCTCAAGGCGGACCAGGATTCCGAGTGAGGGGGACCCCATGCCTGTCTACGATGCCAATCAACTCGCTCAGGAAAAGCTCTTCGATGTGGCCGTCTCGTGCGCCCAGGCAGCTCTCAAGGCGCCCCAGATCACCGGCAAGGTCGAGATCAAGATGCAGATCCTGACCGGTGAGGAGCTCAACCCGATCATGGAAGCCCTGACCATCCTGGGGCGGATCGACATGTTCAACTTCCTGAGCTTCGCCACCTGGCAGAGCGCGGCCGCCCAGGGCAAGATGCCGGTCTTGCTCCTCATCGGTGCGGACGTGCGCCACAGCGACCTCAACTACAACTGCGGGGCGTGCGGCTTTCCGACCTGCGGCGAGTTCAACAAACACTCCAAATCCGTGACTCCGCCCCCTTACATCATGGTGAAAGGACCGGTCTGCATCTGGCGCCTGATCGATTATGCAGGGGCCTGCGACTGGGCCTGCGCGACCGCCTGGCAGCACAATGTCACGAACCGGATCGAGATCGCCTCGGGCTGGGCGTCCCGCGAGGTGGGATACCTGGAGGATTGCGACGTGGTCCACGGCCTGCCGCTGGGGCCGTGCACGGACCTGCACTGGTACTCCCGTGAGGCCGTCTCTGCCATGATGGACTACGACCTCTGGCTCGGCCGCACCCACCAGAACTATCCCACCATGTTCGGCACCTTCCCGGGAGAGGGCAGGCCCGACATCAAGATCCGGCCCGACTGGTGGAAGCAGCCGGCCGAGGTCGAGATCAAGCACATCCCTCCGGAGCAGTTCGAGGAGCTCTACGCCGGGGTGGAGAACGACCTGAAGGAGCTGAAAGGACGGGTGAAGGCCGCAAGAGCCGAGTGAGCGCGGGAGGCTTCACCCTTGAGGAGAGAGGATATGGAAATCCATAAGAGCACCGTGTCCGCGGCAGCGCCGGAAGGCGGCACGCTGCCCGAAAGACTCAGCCGGATCGTGGGACCGGAGCGGGTCACGACCGACCCCGGGCGGATCGCGTCTCGTCTCGGGCGGCCTGCCGGTGCGGCGCCGGCCCTGATCTGTGTGGAGCCGGCCGATGCCGGCGAGGTGCAGGAGGTCGTCGCACTGGCCGCTCGCCTAGGCTCGGCGGTGTTCACGCTCACCGACCGCACGCCGGACCCCTCCCTGGAGCTCGGCCGGGGCGGCATCCTGCTGGATCTGAGCCGGTTGCAGGGAATCGAGCGCGTGGACAAGCGCAACTTGCTGGCCCACGTCGAACGCGGGGTGACGTTCGCGGCCCTGAAGGAAGCCCTGGACGGTCAGGGGGTCAAGATCGCGGCGCCGCTGGCGGCCACGTCGGACTCGGTGCTGCAGAACTTCGTCAATCGAGCGCCGCTCAAGAAGGCGACGCTCTACCCGGAGGTGCACGTCTACAACCTGCAGGTGGTCATGGCCGACGGCAGGCTCTTCAGGACCGGCAGCCACGCCCTGAACGAGCTGGAGGACTGTCGGGAAGACGGCGGGCCGAGCCTGAGCCGCTGGCACATCGGGAGCGAGGACGTCTTCGGCATCGTGACCCGCGCGACGGTGTGGCTGTACCCCAAGGCCGAGAGCCGGGACGCACTCCTGTTCGGGTTCGACCGGCTGGAGGATGCGGTCCGGGTGCTGCGCAACGTCCCGCGGACCGAGCTCGGGTGGGAGTGGCTGGCGCTGGACCGGCGGTTCGCCGCGCACCTGCTCGGGGAGAAGGAGCCTCGTCTGCCGGCCTGGACGGTGGTGGTCGGGTTCGATCACCGCCGGAAGATGGTGGAGTATCAGAAGCGACGAGTGGCGGAGCTCGTGGGCGGGCTGGACGGCCGGCCTCTGGAGGATTACCGGGAGGCGTTTGCGCGGCTTCTGGACGAGGTCTGGTTCCAGGCTTCCCCTTTGCACACGGGATATTACTGCGCGTGCAACCGCGCCGCCGACCTGGACCGCGTGGCCCGGAGCCATTTTTCCGGAGCCGGCGCCACCGGGGACGAGTTGGGCCGCTGTCTGCTTTCCGTCAACCGGGGCCGCTGCCTGTACGCGCAGCACGATCTGTTCATGGACGCCGGGGGGCGCGAGGCTCTCATGGAGGGCCTGGAACGTGAGCTTGCGGGCCTGGGAGCATTTTTCGACCGCCCCCGCGGGGCCGTGGCCGACGACGTGCTCGCCCGGGTGCCGAACCTGCGCAAACAGCTGGCCACGATCAAGGCGGTGGTGGACCCGCAGGGAATCCTCAACCCGGGCCGGTACGTGCGCCGGGAAGATCCCGTTTACGCGCCCCTGGCGGTGGCATATTCGTGCGCCGAAGACACCGGGGTCGAGGCGGCCAACCTGGAGGAGGTGGAAGGCAAGGTCAAGGCGGCGTTGGGGACGGAGTGGGTGAGCTCGAACCGTGCGGACCTGTCCGCCTACGGGCGGGACTTCACCGTCTTCTCCGGGGAACGGCCGAACATCGTGGTCCTGCCGCGCACGACCGAAGAGGTGCAGGCGGTGGTGCGGATTGCCTACGCGCACAAGATCCCCGTGGTACCCCTCTCGACCGGGTTCAACCACGGCGGGCTCACGGTGCCGAGGAAGGGCGGGATCCTGGTCGACCTGAAGCGGATGAACCGGCTGGTGTCGATCGACGAGGAGACGATGACGGCCACCTTCGAGCCGGGAGTGCGGATGCGCTCGTTGTGGTACGAGACGCACAACGTGGAGACCTTCGGCGGGATCCGGCTCAAGCCGATTCTTCCCCTGACCCTTGGAAGCGTCTCCCTCCTGAGCAACTACGTTTCCCGGGGGGGACCCGGCAGCGCCGTCAAGTACGGCTTCGGCTCCGACCTCACGGTCAACATGACCTGGGTTCTGCCCAACGGCGAGATCTTCAGGACCGGGCCGTCTTCGGTCCCGGGTGTGGGGGACCTCGGGCTCAACTGGGGGCCGGGGCCGGACGTGACCGGCATGTTCTTCAACGCGGACGGCGCCTTCGGGATCTGTACCGAGATCACGGCCAAGCTCTATCCGGACATGCCCAAGGAACAGATCGTCCAGACCGCAGTCTTCGACGAAGACCCGGTCGGCTGCCGCAAGGCGTGCGACATCATGTACGACGTCTGCCAGGACAACCTGGTCGAGTTCATCTACAAGAGCCATCCGGGGGTCATGTGCGTGACCCTGGCCGGTCTCATGGGGGGCAAGCCTCAGGACTACATGATGATGACCCCCAGGCATCCGCTCTTCATGATCTTGACCGGAATGGACGAGGAGGAGCTGGCGATCCGGGCCGAGTTGGTGAGAGAGATCTTTGCCAGGCACGAGGTCCTGGAGCTCGACGTGAGCATGCTGCCGCCCGAGTTTGCGGACTTCATGTCCACCGAGCCGATGAAGGCGAGCCTCGGGCTCAAGAACACGACCGTAGGGGCCTATCGGGGTGCCTTCCAGTGGCAGGCCGGCTACATACAGGTGGACAAGGTGCCGGGGATCAATCAGGAATACAAGAAGCTCATCCGGAAGTACTGGAAAACCTCGGACATCTCCATGACCGAGGAGTCCGCGCTGACCGGGACCGATATCCAGGGTCCGCTCCCTTACGCCCGGATGGGGACCGTGGAGTTCGACTACTGGTGGGACCAGGGGAATCCGGAATCGGTCAAGCGGGCAGGGGTCATGATCCGCAAGACCACGGAGCTCATGTTCCGGCACGGGGTCATCCCGATCCGGAACATGTTCGGGTTCGGCGAGCTGCTGCTGCCGAGGCTCACCGTGTACAACGAGATCCTGAAGAAGGTGCGAGCCGTCTTCGACCCGGCCAACCTCATGCACCCGGACGTGCTGCCGGCGACCGAAGACTATGTGTGAAGCAGGTTCTAGGTGTCAGGTTTCAGGTGTCGGACCCCCTCTTTCGCCCCTGAGAACTGGCCACTGAAAGCTGACACTGGGCAACTGAAAACGGGTAACTGACAACTCCTCCAATCTTGACCGAGAGGGAGTCGACCATGGCCAGGGATGCCAGGATCGCCCGGGACATCAAGCCCCTGATGGAATACCGGAACATGGCCTGGAAATGCTGGAAGTGCGGCTTTTGCCGCATGTCCCACCCGGACGAGCAGTTCACCCACAAATACGCGGACAACTGCCCCCGGGGGACTCGGTACCGGTTCGAGTCTTTCTACGGAGCCGGAACGCAGGAGCTCGTTCGCGCCCTGACGTGTGATCCTCCCGAACTGGACCTGGCGGATCCGGAGACCGCGCAGAGGATTCAGAAGATCGTCTATACCTGCCCGCAATGCGGGGCCTGCCAGGTGAACTGCAACCCCACCAAGTTCCTGGAGCCGGCCAACGCCTCGATGGCGCTCAGGCAGTGGCTCGTGAAACAGGGGCTCGGGCCGCTTCCGGAGCACCAGCCGCTGGTCAAGAGCATCCTCAATTACGACAACCCCTGGATGCAGCCGCGGGCGGCGCGCCAGAAGTGGGCGAAGAAGAGGAAGGTCAAGGACGCCGGCACGGAAAAGGTCGAAGTGCTTTACTACCCCGGATGCACGGCTTCCTATGACCCCTACATCCAGCCGGTGGCCGGCTGGGTGACCGAAGTGCTGAACGCGGCGGGCGTGGATTTCGGCATCCTGGGCAAGAACGAGATCTGCTGCGGGTCCACGGTCCTGCGGGTCGGGGACCTGGATTCCTTCCGCACCATCCGGCGGCGCAACCTGGAATCCCTGAACTCCACCTCTGCCCGGGTGATCGTCACGGCATGCGCGGGCTGCTTCAGCACACTCACCCACGAGTACGAGGGAGATCTGAAGGCAGAGGTCAAGCACATCGTCCAGTTCGTGGACGAGCTCATCCAGGCTGGGAAATTACAATTCAGAAAGGACCTTAATCTTAAAGTAACTTATCATGATCCATGCCATGTAGGCCGATATTGCGACGTTTATGAACCG
This sequence comes from bacterium, assembly GCA_040756235.1. Lineage (GTDB taxonomy): Bacteria > Desulfobacterota > DSWW01 > DSWW01 > DSWW01 > JBFLZG01. Next base: position 65,000 of record JBFLZG010000137.1, read on the forward strand.
CCTCGCAACATCCTGAAGGCGTTGCCTGGCGTAACCCTCAAGGAGATGAACCGCATCCGTCAGTGGAGCTGGTGCTGCGGCGCTGGGGGCGGGTGCAGGACCGCCTTCCCGGAGGAGGTGGCCGGGTTCGCCGCCGAGGCGAGGCTGGAAGAGGCGCACGAGACCGGCGTCAGGACACTGGTCACGGCCTGTCCGTTTTGCGAGCAGAACCTCGGTGAGAACGCGAAGCGGACCCACGAGCGCTACGGCATGGAGGTGCAAGACATCATGGAGCTAGTCTATCAGGCGTTGTGAGAGGCTGTCGATAAACGGCCATCTCAGGCGTTGCGCTCTGCGGGCCCGAAAGGAGAATCGCATTGCCCGAGAAAGGTGTGGGTGATCGGAAAGGGCTCTTGCTCCTGCGCCTGGCCTTTCTGGCCTGTGCGCTGACCGCCGCGCTGGCTTCGCCTCCGGCCGCCCGCGCCGCCGAGGGCGCGGGGGCGATCTGGCGGTTCGATTTTCGTGATGTGTTTTATGACGCCACCTTCGTGCGGCCGGACTGGGGGGTGGTCGTGGGAGCCCGGGGCCGGATCCTCACCTCTCACGAGCGTTACCCCAACCTGTGGGCCGTGCGGGAATCCGGCACGACCGAGCTGTTGACCTGCCTGAGCTTCGCGGATGAACGGCACGGGTGGGCGGCCGGGCACGGAGGCATCATCCTCGGCACGACAGACGGCGGGCGCACCTGGGAGGTCCAGAGGGAGTCCGCGCCGGAGAACCAGCCCCTCTTCGACATCCAGTTCCCGACGTTCCAGGCCGGATACGCCTGCGGCGCCTTCGATACTTTCCTGAAAACCGCTGACGGAGGCAAGAGTTGGGAGGAGATCCCGACCGGCCTGGACATCATGCTCAACGGGATGGCTTTTGCGGATGAACTACAGGGGTACATGGTGGGTGAGTTCGGGACCGTGGTTCGCACCCGGGACGGGGGAGCCTCGTGGGAGAAGCTCGATACGGGAGACTACCAGGGGTCTCTCTTCGGCATCACGCTCCTGTCGGAGCAGGAAATCCTGGTTTGCGGGATCGCCGGCAAGATCCTGCGGAGCGAGGACGCGGGCGAGACGTGGAGCGGGATCCCGTCGGCCACAGACCAGTCCCTGTTCCGGGGGGCCGCCCAGGGGGAGGAGGTCGTCCTGGCGGGCAACTCCGGAACGATCCTCTGCAGCCGGGATCGCGGGAAGCATTTCATCCCAAGGAAGGACGAGGATCTCACGAGCTTTGCAGGCGTGTGCCCACACCCGGGCGGAGGCTTCCTCTGCCTCGGAGACACGGGGAAGATCGTTCATCTGCAGCCCTGATCGGCTCATCCGGCCAGTCGGGATGAGGGGGCGGTTCGAACTCGCCAGAGGAGTCCATGATGAGCCAGGATGCCTATTTCCAACTCGGTGAGCGGCTGAACGAGTATCAGGTGAAGATGATGCTGGTGGAGCCCTATCTGAAGATTCTCCGAGAGATCTACACGGATGAAGAAGCGCAGCTCGGTGCTGAATTCCCCCTGGGAGCGCACACGGCTCCGGAGCTCGGCCAAAAGCTCGGCCGGCCGGAGAAGCCGCTCGCGGAGTTGCTGGAGAGGATGGCGGACAAGGGCACGATCTTTGTTACGAAGAGCGATGACGGAGTGAGCCGATACGCCCTGACGCCGTTCGTTCCCGGCGTGGTCGAATTCCAGCTCATGCGGGGCACGGATACGCCCAAAGACCGGAAGTTTGCCAAGATGCTGGAAGAGTTCATGGAGGGGGAGATGGCCGACCTGGCCCGGGCGGCATTCAAGGACCCGGAAGTGGCCAAACAGATGATCCCCGTTCCACCGGCTCGGACGGTCACGGTGCAGAAGGAGCTACCTCCCAATACCCAGGTCTATTCCTTCGAGAAGCTGAGCCAGCTCGTCGAGCAGGAAAACTTCTTTGGCGCGGCGAAGTGCTACTGCAGGCACCACGCATACCTGGTGGGAAAACCGTGCAAGGTCCCGGGCGTCCCGGAGTATTCGTGCCTCATGTTCGGCAAGACAGCCGAGTATGTAACGGAACGAGGTTTCGGCAAGAGGATCACCAAGGAAGAAGCGTACCGGATCCTGGAGGCCACGGAGAAGGCGGGCCTCGTGCACAATACGAGCAACCTGCTCGACAGCACGGTTTTCGTGTGCAACTGCTGCGGTTGCTGCTGCGGCTTTTTGAAGAGCATGCAGCTCATGGGCACGAATGCGATGCTGTCCTTCTCGAACTTCAGGGTCCAGGCTGACACGGCGGAGTGCGTGGGGTGCGGGGATTGTGTGGAGCGCTGCCAGGTGGGTGCACTGAGTCTGGCCGAGGACGTAATTTCCGTGGCAGAGTCCAAGTGCCTGGGCTGTGGCAACTGCGTATCGGCTTGCCCTACGGAGTGTCTGACCATGGTCAGGCGTTCTGAGTGGATCCCTCCTGAGGCCGGAGATTCCCTGGGGGGGCTGGGGATGTAGTTAGAGCCTGTCCCAACAGGCTCGATTTCAGAGGCTGTTCAAAAATGCCCAGATGCAAGGCGCACGAAGTCCTGAGGAACGAGGCGTACATGGAAGTACGCCGCAGTGACGAAGGACGAGCGCAACGCCGCAGATGGGCGTTTTGGGACAGGCTCTAGTTACGCCTTGCTCTTGTCCCGGAGCGGGACAATACCGTTGGGCTGTGGCGGGAAGGGCTTGTCAAACCGCGCTCAGAGGGGAGGAAAGACAGGGAGGGGTATTCTATCAACGAGAGCATGCCTGGCAAGCCGGTTGTGAGACACCACACTAGACGGGGGGGCCTTTGAAACGAATTGCAGCGACCATCTTCAAGATTCGACTGCCTTTGCTCATCGTGCTGGCTCTGGCCACGCTTCTGCTCGGCTACGAAGCGAGCCGCCTCCAGGTGGTGACCGACTTCTCCAAGATGGTCCCGGACGACCATGCATACATCGTCGATTACGGGCCCTACAAGCAGATCTTCGGCGGCGGCAACCTGATCCGGGTGGAGGTCTCCAGCAAGCAGGGCACGATCCTGACGACCCGGTTCCTCGAGCTGCTCCGGAAGGTCAACGAAGATGTGATGTTCGTCAAGGGCGTCGACCGGCTGACCGTCCGGTCCCTGGTCTCGCCGGAGACCCGCTTCGTCATGATCAACGAGGAGGGGTTCGACCTGGGGCCGGTCGTTCCGCCCAGGATCCCGGACACGGACGAAGGCCTGGCCAAGATCCATGACAACATCCTGCTGGCCCAGCTCAAGGGCCGGCTGGTCTCGATGGACCTGGAGTCGGCCCTGATCACGGGCGAGATCTACGAGAGCGGCGTCGATTATCTTTCGGTTTACAGGCAGCTCAACGAGATCCGCAGGACCTACACGAGCGACGAGGTCGGGATCCATATCAACGGCTTCGCCATGGTCGTCGGCTTCGTGAGAGACGCCCTGCCCAAGATCCTGGGGCTGTTCGGCGCTTCCATCTTCATCACGATCCTGATCCTGTACCGCTGCTTCCGCTACCTGAGGCTGGCGGTGCTGCCCCTGGCCTCCGGCGCGCTGAGCGTGCTCTGGTCTCTGGGGATCGCCCGCGCGCTGGGGTTGAGCCTGGATCCGATGACGACGATCGTGCCGTTCCTCGTGCTCGCGATCGGGGTGAGCCACGGCATCCAGATGGTGAAGCGTTATCTGGAGGAGTGCGCGGTCCACAAAGAGGGGTACGACGCCGCGATGCACGCGCTGGCCGGCCTGATCGTGCCCGGCGTCGTGGCTCTCGGGACCGATGCCTTCGGCTTTCTGACCATCCTGCTCGTGCCGATCGGCGTGATCCGCGAGCTGGCGCTCACGGCGACCCTGGGCGTCCTCTGCATCATCGTGGCCAACATCCTGGTGCTGACCCTGGTCCTTTCCTTCTTTCCCAACCTGCTCACGTGGAGTGTGGAACCGGCCGAAAAGCAGACCCGGCCCCTGGTGGGCCGCCTGCTCACGCGCGTCGCCGCCCTCACGCACGGCCGCAACGCTTACCGGGTCGGGGTCGTGTGCCTGGCGCTGCTGGTGATGGGATTCCTCTACGCCCGCGACATGACGGTCGGCGACGTCAATCCCGGGGAGCCGCTCCTGTGGAAGGACTCGGTCTACAACCAGGACGCGGCCAAGATAATGGCGGACTTCATGCTGGGGATCGACTGGCTCTCGGTCGTGGTGACGGGCGCGGAGGAAGGGCTCTGCAAGGATTACGGCGTGCTGCAGAAGATGGAGGACTACGAGTGGGAGATCGGCTCGATACCCGGGGTCACGGTCGTGCTCTCCCCGCTGATCCTGGCGAAGGCGGTCAACGAGATGCTCCATGAAGGGGACATCCGCTGGAGGGGCCTTCCCAAGCAGCCCAAGGACCTGGGTTACGCCATGCACTACGCGGGCTCGCACGAAGACAGCGAGTTCATGAGCATGGGGTGCCAGTCCATGAACATCCGGATCTTCCTCAGCGATCACAAGGGAGACACGATCCGGCGGGTGGTCGCCAGGACCAAAGAGTTCATTGCCGGCCATCCCATGGACAGGGCCCGGTTCGTCCTCGCCGGCGGCAATGCCGGGGTGATGGCGGCGACCAACGAGGTCGTGGGCCGGGAGCAGGTCCCGATGCTCGCGCTCGTCTACGCTTCCGTGTTCCTGCTCTGCGTCGTCATGTTCCGGGAGGTGAAGGGCGCACTTTTCATCATGGCGCCGCTGTTTCTCGTCTCGGTGCTCTCGACCGCCTTCATGAAGGCCGTGGGCCTGGGGCTGAACGTCAATACCCTTCCGGTGGCCTCGCTCGGCGTGGGGGTGGGTGTGGACTACGGGATCTACATCTACTCGCGGCTGAGAGAGGAGAGAAAGGTCCACGCGCGCTTCGCGGATGCCGTGCAGGCCACCCTGCACACGACCGGCGCGGCCGTGCTCTACACCGCCATGACCCTGACCGCAGGCGTGTTCACCTGGATCTTCTCGGACCTGAAGTTTCAGGCCGACATGGGCATCCTGACCGGGTTTCTGTTCATCGGCAACATGATCGGGGCGGTGGTGCTGATGCCCACCCTGGTGTACATCTTCGACGCCAGAACCAAGGAAGCGGGTCCCGCGATGTGCGCACCGAGCGCGGCTCCGGTCCGCAAAGCATCCGGAGACGGGCGGGAGTGAGGACGACCATGACACGAGGAGTTGCAGAGGCAGGGCAGCCGGGACGCGAAGCGGTGCCTGCGGAGACCCGGATGCACGGCAGGACGCATGCGCCTGCGGAGTCCGCCTTCGATCGGAAGTTCATCTCCACGGTCCTGGCTCTTCTCGGCGCGGCGATCGTGTTTTTCACCTATCTCCATTTCTATCAGCCTCAGATCCTGCGCGTTCCCAGCAACACCGACGTCTCGAGCTGGACGAACCCCGCGTTCGAGCAGACCTGCATTTACGACCGCATGACTGCGGAAGAGCGACAAAGGGTACTGGAGCAGGGGATCCCGCTCAACACCGTCTCCAACCTGATCGTGGCCGCGCTCTTCTCGGTCGTCTGCTCCTGGCTCTGTTTCGCTCACGCCCGGAAGCACTACGGCCGCTGGATGGCCTGGTGCTTCCTGTTCGGCTCCTTTGTCTTCACCGGCGCGCAGGAATCGATGTGGATCCTATTCGGCCGGTTCATGGGGCGCTCGGCCATGAGCGGTCTGGCGCAGGACCCGAGCGTGGGGACCTACTGGTTCACGCGCGGCGCCCTGTGGTTCATCGAGACGCCCGTGGAAGTCTGCCTGGGCTGGTTCTTTGTCGCCTACGGATGCGTGTGGATAGCTTCGAGGGTCTTCCCGGCTACGAGGCTGCTGGGCCGGGCCGCCGTGGGAGGCCTCATTGCCATGACCATCGACCTGTGGGAAGACCCGGTCGCGACCTCGCCGGAGCTCATGAGCTGGGTTTGGGCCAAAGGGGATTTCCTGCGGATCTTCGGGATTCCCCACACGAACTTCCTGGGATGGTTTCTCCTCATTTTCCTGTTCGCGATCTTCTGGGAATGGCTGCCCTCCATGGAGCGCCGCTGGGGTCGGGGGAGGGCGACTCTGGCGTTTTTCGGCATTGTCGTGGCCACGGAGGCGGCGATTCTGATCTTCATGCTGGTATGGTGCAGCGCCTTTCAGTCCCTGCTCGCTGCTTTGGGCTTCCAGCAGGGCATCCAGATACCGCAGGGCTGGTGAGACCTCTCGCAATCAGACAGGAGCGCTCCATGTGGAAGAAGATCTGGAGGAACCGGGTGGAGTTCTATCCCTATTTTGCCATTTATCTCTTCTGGTTCATGGGTGCCTTCCTGGGATCGCTCGGGATCCAGAACCGGCCGGGGATCGTCGCCCTGGGCGTGGTGACCGTCCCTTCGCTCACGCTGATCACGATCGCAGCGGTCCGCACGTACAGAGGGCTCCCCGGGTCTGCCTGAGCCGCCTCACTTGACCCTTTCCCCGTGACCAGGGAGGCAGGACCGAATGAAGCCGGCACCCTCCGTTCCCCTCGCGTTCCCGGCGCCTCCGCGGCCTTCTTATGACCGGAGCTTCGGCGCCGTGGCTTACGGATCGCTCGTGGCGGTCCTGCTCCTCTTCAGCTACCTGCATCATTTTCAGCCGCAAGTCCTGCGTGTGCCCGACAACGGCAGCGTGTCCTCCTGGCAGCGTCCGGCCTTCGAGGAGACCCTGATCCACGACCAGATGACCGCAGCTCAGAGGCAGGAGATCCGGTCACGGGGCGTGGTCCTGGGTAAGGATTTCGGCATGCAGCTCGCGGGCGACCTCTTCACCATGGCCCTGGCCTGGGTCTGTTTCAGCCACGCCCTGCGGCACTTCGGCTTTTGGATGGCCTCGTGCTTTCTCATGGGGTCCTTCGTCTTCACCGGCCTGGAGGAGACCCTCTGGATCCTCTCGGGACGGTTTTTCGGCGGGATGGTCCACAACCCTCTGGGAGAGACCTTTCACGGCACCTACTGGTTCACCCGCGGGATCTTCTGGTTTCTGGAAACCCCGATCACCGCGTGCCTCGGCTGGTTCTTCATCGCTTACTCGTGCGTGCTCACCGCAGGAAAGGTCTTCCCCCGCATGGGCCTCTGGGGACGGGCCACCGTGGGCGGGCTGATCGCCATGTCCATCGATCTCTGGATCGATCCGGTGCAGACGGCGCCCGAGGTCACCTCGTGGGTCTGGGCCAAGGGCGATTTCCTGCTGTTCTTCGGTATTCCCCACTACAATTTCATCGGCTGGTTCCTCCTGATCTTCCTGTTCGCCATCTTCTGGGAGAAACTGCCCGGCATGGAGGCGCGGTACGGCCGAGCCGGAGCGACGAACCGTTTCTTTGCCATCGTGCTCGGCGTTCCCTGGCTCGTTCTCTTCTTCATCTGGCTGTGGCTCTTCGTACTCGGGAGCCTCTTCTCCTGGGCGGGAGTGGAACAGGCGGTGCACGTGCCCAGGGGCTGGTAACGGACCTGAAACCGGGAGAAGCCATGAACGACGACAAGCTGGGTCGAGGCGCTTTCTTTTACATGACGGCCGTCACCGTCTTCAACGTGGGCAACGTCCTGTACAACTACTTCTTCGTGGACCCGGTTCAGTTCCAGCAGTCCTACCAGCGCGCCGGCGACGCGCCCGGACCGCTGGAGTACTCGGCCCTGGTCAACATCTGCCTGAACCTGGTGTTCCTTTTCTGGAGCTCCTCGCTGGCCAAGGGTTGGGGGCGCACCCTGTCGGCCTTCTTCATCACGGTCCTCATCGCCTTCGTGGCCGAGGGGCTGGGCGTGCATTACGGCTACGTGTTCGGCCACTATCACTACTCCGGAATCCTCGGGGTGCAGGTATGGGCCGTGCCGATCATCGTGTGCATGGCCTGGGAGCCCATCCTCTACGCCGCCTATTGCCTCACCGACTTCCTGATCCCGTCGGACTTGAAGAAATCCGGCTCCTTCGTACGGCGGATCTTCCCCTACCTGATCATGGCGGCCTTCGGCGGCATGGCCACCACGGCCTGGGACCTCATGATCGACCCGTTCGCCGTGGATCAGGGCTGGTGGATCTGGGAACAGGGCGGCCCGTACACTCCGTACATTGCGACCGGCGTTCCGATCAGCAACTTCTTCGGGTGGTGGAAGGTGGCCTTCGTGTGTCACCTCGTCTATCGCCTCATCCTGGAGACGCACCCCAAGCCCCGCCGTTCTCTTTACCTGAGCGTCTACGGTCCCCTTATGCTCTATCTGCACCTGTTCCTGGGCGCCCTGAGCTCGATGCTGCTCTTCCTGAAACGGCCGGAAGTGGCGATGATCGGGGTCATGTGCATGGGAGGATTCCTGGTCCTGGCTTTCGGAAAGATCTTTCTGCTGAAGCAGCGCGTGGCGCCGCACCCGGCTGACCGCTGGCTCGCGGGAGAGGCCGGGGAGCCGGCCGCGGAGATCTCGCGCGAGCACGGGCGAGCAGTGGGCTGAGGTGCTCATTCGTAGCAGGGAGGCCACGGTGGCGGCCGGAGCGAGCACCATGAGCACTCGGTAGGGTGGACCAAGCCGAAGGCGTGTCCACCAACCACGGCTGCCGCATCGCGAGCGTGGCACTTGCGCGAAGTACAACCCGCCGGAGGTAAACAGGCAAGCACATGAGACTGGATTCCTGGGTAATGGAGCTGTTCTTCCTGCCCCTCGTGTACCTGGTCATGCGCGAGGCGCGGATCGTTTACGGCCGGGAGCGGGCCAGCATCTTTTTCTGGGGCTCGATCCTGTGGACCGGAACGATCGAGAACCTGGCGGTCATGTTGGGGGCCTACGACTACTTCGCCTACGCCAACTACTATTCCTTCGGTGGCAGGGTGATCCAGGGCTACGGCGGCTGGGTCGCCTGGATTCTGTTCGTCCCGGTCTCGATCTGCCTGGGCTGGTTCTTCCTGAGCTTTCCGGCCCTGATGGTCTCCATCCGCCTGCTGGGTGACCGGGCCAACATCTGGCTCAAGGCCGCCTTCGCGGGGCTCATCTTGGTGAGCTACGACGTGTTCTTCGACCCCCTGGCCGTGGTCAACCAGTGGTGGCGCTGGACCACGCCGGCCTTGTACATCCGCGGGGTCCCCTTGAGCAACTGGATCGGCTGGTTCTTCCTGCTGTTCTTTTTCGGCGCCCTCTACGAGCGCACCGTGCTGCAGCAGAAGGGGGTGAGAGGGCTTGTCTGGCTGGAGAGAATGCTGTTCCGGGCCGACACCACGGACCTTTCCGGCATGGACACCTGGAGAATCGGGAGGATCTTCTACTTCCGCCTGGCGGCCTATCTGCCGGTGTTCTTCGCCGTCTCCATGATCGCCTCGCTGCTCACGACGACCCTCTGGAACAATCGGTGGGGTCCCTACCACAACGTCTTTCCGGCCACGGCCATTCACGAAAAGTACACGATTCCTGCAGCGGGACAGGCCGGCTCGCCCCGGCAGGAGCCGGCCATCCTCTCGGTCGGAGAGCAGCCATCGGGAGCAGACAGATGAATCATGCGGACCCTGTTGCGGATGCGGATTCGGCCGGCGCCGACAGAGCCCGGCGGAGAATGGCTTTCTGGCCTCTGCTCATGTACCTGATCGGGCTCGTCTGGGCGTACCTGAGCGTCCCTTTCGAGGGCCACACCTCCGCCCCGGAGAACGTCGTCTACAGCGTGCTGGTGGCAGGCCCCTTTTGGATCGCCATGCTCGTTTTCCTGGTCGTCGTCCGGCGGGATGGACGTGCGAAACCGTGATCTCCGGAGGGGATGCAGATGGCCGAAAAGATCCATATTCTCGGGGCAGGCTTGTCGGGGATGGTTGCGGCGATCAACCTCGCTCGGCAGGGCCGGGAGGTTCTGGTGCTGGAGGGGGCGAAGGGCCTGGGCGGCATGGGCGGGCTGCACCCCTCGGTGCACACGACCCCGATCGATCCGGCCTGGATGAGCCGGGAGATCGGTATCGACGTGACCCCGGTCTTCCACAGACCTAAAGGGTTCATGCTCGGCCTCGGCGACAAGACCTTCAAGCTCGACCCCGGCCCCATGCATTCCGTGGAGCGGGGCGCAAGGAAGACCTCGATCGACACCTTGCTCTACGAGGAGGCCCAAGCGGCCGGGGTCGCGTTCCAGTTCGGGGTCTACCTCAAGGACCTGCGCCAGCTTCCGAAGGGCTCGATCATCGCCACCGGACTCCACCACGAGATGTACGACTACCTGGCCATACCCTCCGAAGTCCCGCGCGGCTTTGCCTCCACCCGCAAGATCGACTGGGAGAACTGGTGCGCGGGCAGTATGGCCTCTTACACGGACGACTACTTTTACGCCAACTGCGTCAACCAGCTCATGTACGGGCTCCTGTTCGGCCGCAGGAAGGTGACGGTGGAGGGGCTGGAGGCCTGCAAGCTGGACATCCGGAAGAAGTTCGGCCTGGAGCTCGAGAACTGGGAGTACTTCACGGTGCGGGTGCCCACGGCCTCTGCCACCAACCCGAGGCTGTTCCAGGACGGCTACATCCTGGCCGGCACCCTGGCCGGCGCCATGGACCCGATCGCCCTGTTCGGCATCCATGGCGCGCTGCTCTCGGGCAAGGTCGCGGCGACGGCGGTGGAGAGCCCGGATCAAGGCCTCGCGGAGTTCCGCAGGATCACGCGCTACTACCGGATCGCGTACTACGTGAAGCAGTTTCAGAAGAGCCTGCCGCCCAACCTGGCCGCGATGGAGTTCTCCCTCCGTCACCCGCGTCTGTTCTACCCGATGATGGCGATCTCCTCCGTCTCCGTACCGGGGTACCGTCAAGGCAACTGGAACTACGAGGTCATGAAGAAGTTGGAGAGGGTGCAGTAGCCTCGAGCCTGCCCTCTACGACTCGGTCTATGTCGGGCGGAGGTTACATCACCGGGTCTTTCCGGGGTCCCGGGGAGAAACCATGGAGCACTTCAGGCTATTCATCGATGGCGAGTTCGTCGAGGCCGAAAGCGGCGCCAGGCGCCCGTCCCTGGACCCGGGCAATGGCCAGCCCGTCGCCACCGTGGCCTGGGCCGGCGTGAGAGACGCCGATCGGGCCGTAATGGCCGCGCGGCGCGCTTTCGACAAAGGCGACTGGAGCGGTCTCGCTCCCAAGGACAGATCCCGATTCCTCTTCGACCTCGCGGACCGGCTGGGGAAGATGGCGCTGCGCATCATCCAGTACGAGTGCCAGGACTCCGGCGCCACGGTACGCCGCATCGGCGGGGAAGTGCTCGTGACGTCGGTGGTGATCCGGGACCTGGCCTGGTACGCGGCCGAGAAATTCGCCTGGCGGGAAGAGGTTCGTCTGAGCAGCTTCATTCCGACCCCGTGCCGGGACTACGTCGTTCGAGAACCCGTCGGCGTCTGCGCCGGCATCGCCCCCTGGAACGCTCCCTTCTCCATGGCGATCCTGAAGATCGTTCCCGCCGTCATCATGGGCAATGCGGTGGTTCTGAAGACCGCCTCCGACACGCCGATCAGCGCGCTCCTGTTGGCCGAGGCGGTGGCCGCCAGCGGCATACCGAAGGGAGTGGTCAACGTGATCACGGGTCCCGGTCCGGAAGTCGGCGAGGCCCTCTGCCGCCACCCGGGGGTCGACAGGATCAGCTTCACCGGCAGCACCGAGGTGGGGCGCAGGATCCTCGAGATGGGCGCCGACTCCGTCAAGAGAGTGACCGTGGAGCTGGGCGGCAAGTCGGCCGGCATCGTGCTGCCGGACGCAGACCTGGACATCGCCGTCGATGGTTCCGTCTTCGGCATCTTCCTCCACTCGGGCCAGGTCTGTGCCGCAGCCAGCCGGCTGCTCGTGCACCGGGACGTCTATGAGCCGTTCGTCGAACGGTTGAAGGCGCGCATTCCGGCCCTGAAGCTCGGCTACCAGCTGAACCCCGAAGTGCACATGGGACCTCTCATCTCCGAACGGCAAAGGGAGCGGGTCGAGCGGTATGTCGAGATCGGCAGGCGGGAAGGGGCGCGGCTCGTCTGCGGCGGCAGGCGTCCCGAGGGGCAGGAGTTCAGCAGCGGATTCTATTACGAACCCACGGTGTTCGCGGATGTCGACAATCGAATGACCATCGCCCGGGAGGAAATCTTCGGCCCCGTGGCCTGCGTCATACCCTTCGCAAGCGACGAGGAGGCGCTTCGGTTCGCCAACGACTCGGATTACGGGCTGGTCGGCGCGGTCTGGAGCCGTGACACCGCACGGGCCGAACGCATCGCCGCGCGCATTCGGGCCGGCACGGTCTGGGTCAACGACTGGAACGCCTTCAACCAGTTCACGCCCTTCGGCGGATACAAGCGGAGCGGCCTGGGACGGGAATTCGGACACGAGGGGCTCGCCGCGTACACCGAGGTCAAGCATCTGCACGTCTCCGGGGTGGCGGACAAGGAGAGCCGCGTCACGTATCAGCTCATGTTCGACTACCCGGCGAGCAAGGCCTTCCAGTTTCAGAGCCCCACCAGGATCGACGTCGGACCGGGAGCGGTTCAGAACATCGGCAGCGAGATGTTCCAACTGGGCTGCCGACGGGCGGTCATCTTGTCTGACAAAGGGGTCCGGGACGCCGGCCTCGTGGACGTCGTCCAAAAAGCCGTGGGCGACTCGTGCGCGGGAGTTTTCGATGGTTGCGAGGAGGACCCCAGCTTCGAATCGGTCGACCGGGCCGCGGAGTTCTGCCGAAAGGCAGGCGCCGACTGTCTGATCAGCCTCGGCGGCGGCAGCTGCATCGACACCGCCAAATCGGTGTCGGTGATTCTTACGGTGGGAGGCAGGGCTCTCGATCATATCTTTGCCAGCCGCCTCGAGGGGCCGGTCACGCCGCACATCGCGGTCCCCACCACCGCGGGGACCGGTAGCGAGGTGACCTGCGGAGCGATCCTCACCCACAGGAAGCTGGGCCGCAAGCTGGGCTTCATGGACAAGGCCGTTTTTCCCCGGGCCGCGATCCTGGACCCGGTGCTCACCCGAACGCTTCCGCGGGGCCTTACCGTCGGCAGCGGGATGGACGCCCTCTCCCACGCCATCGAGGCGATCCTCTCCAAGCTCAGGAACCCGGTGGCAGAAGCCCACGGCCTCCACGCGATTCGCCTGATCGTGGAGAACCTTCCGCGGGCCGCGGAGCACCCGGACGATCTCGACGCGCGACTCAACATGCAGATTGCCTCCTCCATGGCCGGCATCGCGGTGTGCTCTGCAGGGGCGGGCGTGGGACACGCCATGGCGCACACGCTCGGGGCCTTGTATCACGTGCATCACGGAACCGGCTGCGGTATCTGCCTGCCCGTGGCCATGCGCTACAATAAGGAGGTTTGCGCCCCGGAGCTGGCCCGTGTCGCCCAGGCCCTGGGCGTCGATACGCGCGGCCTCACAGAGAACGAAGCTGCGGATTCCGCTGTAACCGAGGTCGAGGGATTCATGCAACGTATCGGCCACCCGATCCGGATGAGCGAGGTGGGGGTGGACGAGACGGACTACGTGGTCCTGGCCCTGGAATGCATGCTCGAGTTCTGCTGCCTCCTCAACGCCCGGCCGGTCACCAACCCCCTGGAGGTGGCTCACATGTTCCAGGCGGTGGCCTGATGAGAGCCCGCTGAAGAACAGGCACCGTGGCAGGCGAGCGGAAGCAGCGGATCGGCTTCTTCAACAGCCTGTTGAAGGGGAGCAAGCGTCATGGCCCACGAGAAGACCGCGCAGATCATCAAAGACCCGCCCGGCGTGGATGAAACGGCCCATCCCTTCGAGCCGGTCGAGTGGTGGTACGCCAATGCGCTGCTCGATGCGCCCGGCTCCCCCATCGACGGCTGCGCTCTGGTCGGGACATTCACGATCCAGAGGCAAATGGCCGAGTATTGCCATGGCCTGATCGTTTCGCCCGAAAAAGGGTCCTTGGCAGATTTTTCAGGCTACGAGCTGCCACCCGGGACCATTTCGAGCAGCCAGGAGGAGCTGCGCGTGGGCTGCCGCAAGAACTACCTGCGCGGCCGCTACCCCCGATGGAGGCTGCACCTGGAGGGAGAGGACTCGGGGCGTCTCTGCAGGGCCGATCTCGAATACCAGGCCGGGGTGGACGCGGACCGCCGCACCTACGACATTCCCCCTTCCTACATGCATCACTACGTCGTCTATCGGAGCCGGGTCCGGGGAGCGATCACCCTGGGAAAGGAGAGCTGGGAGGTCCGGGGAACGGGCTACTACGAGCATTTCTTCGGTTTCCTGAATCCGCTCGAGTCGAGCGGGTGGATCTGGTACTGGTGTCCCGCGGCCGGACCGCACCGGCTGGCCTTCAACCTGGGGGTGAGCGCCTTCCGGGGCGGCCGCAAGCCCCTGAGCTTCGTGTTTCTTACGGAAGACGGCAAGACCTTCGCCGACTTCACGTCGGCGTCGCTCGAGGTGCTGGAAGAGAGGAATCTCGGGGGGATCGTCTACCCGCACAAGATCCGTGTGACCGAAAGAAGCGAACAAGGGAAGCTCGACGCGGTGGTCACCCGGATGGAGGCCCATTATCACAGGGTGAACCGCAGCCCCCTGGCCACGTCCATATTCGTCACCGGCTTCTCGCTTCTGGAGGGGAGGGCCGCCTGGATGGGCCGGGGCTACGACCTCACGGGCCGCGCCTTCGGCAGCGTCATGCGGGTGGAGCTGCCCGAGACGAACCCGTAGGAGCCCGCTGCAGGAACCCGGGGAGATGTTCCTGTCCGCCGCGTTGGCCGATCAGCAACCCGAAGGCTGACGGCATTCGATCCAGTTGAGGATCCACTCGGTCACGTTGCGCGTCTTGTCCTCCGGCCCCAGGGGTACGTAGCAGGCATCGTAGTCGCCGTAGTCGCCGAACGGTGCGCGCTCAGGCTCGACTGTGGCGCTCTCGTATTCCAGGGAAGCCACCGAGCTCGCGTGGCCGTAGCCGTCCATCACCCGGCTGGTGACCCTGGCACCGTACCCGTTCCCCTCCATCTCGGCCACGAAACGATCGACGTCTTGTTTGAGACAAGGCATGTCGCGATCGAGCAGCTCATCCGTTCCGCTGCCTCCTTGCATGACCAGGAAGTCCGGCAGGTCGGCCATTCCGGGCACGATCTGCCGGGTCGGAGAAGCGGCGTCCAGGTCGGCCCGGGTGCAGGATGCGGCCCGATGACCCGGGTCGATGTCCGGCGTCAGGGTCGTGCACGGCTCGAAGAAGTTGTTGAACAGAGCCCGGTAGAGCAAACCGCAGGGCTGCGGCGGGTCCAGGTTGACGTCGACCGGGTCGGTTCCATAGATCAGCCAGAAGGGGTCGGACGGCGGGCTCATGGTCACGACACCGCGGATGCGCGACCGGACGGAAGCATAATCCGCGTGGAGCGCCAGCATGGAGACCAGGTTCCCGCCGGCCGATTGCCCGGCGATGTAGATGTCGTTCGCGTCTCCCCCGTATGCGGCGATGTTCTGCACGGTCCAGCTGAACGCATCCGCCACGTCCTGCATGGCGTCCGGATACCAGGCAGCCTTGTCCATGAATCCCAGCTCGCCCGCGTCGAGCTTCAGCCGGCACTCCTCCTTGGTCTTGCAGGCCGCCGCGGAGAAGATCTTCGGATCAACCTCACGGTACTCCGTGACCACCGTGATCCACTTCCTGGCTCCGGTGAAGACCTTCGGTATCCAGGAGTACATCTCCTTGGTCGAATCGGCCCAGGCCCCCCCGTGGACCCAGAACAAGACCCTTCTGGGGCCTGCGGCCGGCGCGTCGGAAGGAACGTAGATGTCCAGTTTCCTGGTTGGTTTGTTTTCCCAGTTCCTGTAGTGCTCCTGGTCCTGGGGGTCAGCCGAGCTCCCGTCCGCGTGCGCCTCTCCCTGGATGTTGCCCAGGACGCTCGAGCAGTTCTTGGGTTCTTCTTGTCCCCCGTCGGTCCAGTACGTGTCGATGCGCGTGACGGGGAAGTCGCCCGCATCTCCTCCGAACGGACCTTGGTAGGAACGGTCGAGATAGCAGCGAATGGTTGACCCGTCCAGGGAGTCCGGGCAGTCGTTGGCCGCGAGGAGCGCCTGCGGGTCAGCGCTTTCGAGCTGGCCGGAATCCGAGTGGCAACCGGCAAGACATGTGGCGGCGAGGAGGGCAAGAAGAAATCCAGGCGGCGAAATCCGTCGGCCAGCCGTCATCCGAGCTTCCCTTCGCGCGGGTGGTGAAAGCAAGGCGCTCCTGCCAGAAGTTGATCGATTCACGAGCCTATGGATCGGCGGGCTCCGTCCAAAAGTTGATCAAGACACCTGAAGAGTCGCCCCCGGGGCGCGGACCCGATCCGGCGGAAATCAGGCGGTTCCCGGTCGCTGCACCCATCGAATCGGATGAGAATGAGCTGTCGCGCGGAAGCTGCGGCAACCGCTCATCATCTGATGTATACATGCCGATGACAGGGAGGCATGTCGGATGCCCTTGCCCTTGCCTTCCGGAGACCGCAGGCAAACGAACGAGCCGATTTGCGGGGGAAACGAGACGTGGATCTCTTGACCTGCAGCCCTCTCCCGAATCGATGCGCATGCCGTCTTTTCACTGCCCTTTCGGTCGTGGCGCTGACGGTCTGTGTGCCCGCCTGCGGCGGTGGGGACGGCCCGTCGATAGCCGCGGGGCCCGAGGCAGAAGGGATTTTCTGGTGGCCCTACGCCCAGACCGCTTGGTGCAACACGCATCACGACCCCTCCCTTTCCGACTACACCCGGTACGACCCGGCAGACCGGTTCGAGGCGTCGGTCGTGCGTTTCGAGGAAATCACCGGCGACGCGCTCTTCACGGGCATGTCTTTCGACGATGCGAACGACCGCGTTTACGTGACGACCGGCCAGGCGGAGCAGCCCAACCTCTTCGCTTTCAACATGGCGGGGAAGCTCCAGTGGACCTCGGACGGCTGGGACCCGTCGAACTGGGACCCGGGGGCCCGGCTCGGCTCCGGGGCGACCAGCGGCACCGCGATCGTGGACGTAGACGGGAACATCTACCTGTGCGACGCCGAGCGCGCCTGGTCCTCCACCCGCGACGGCCGCCTGCGCTGGTTAGCGCCTCTCCCGGTGGAAGAGAGTGACGGCAAAAGCTACCCGTTCATCACCCCGTTCTTCACCCGCACCGGACAGGTCGGCGGCGTGACCGCAGCCGGGCGGGTCGTGATCCTGGACCGCGCGACCGGCACGTCCGTCCCGGGAAACGAGGGCGGGCTCCTGCTGCCGGGGCTGGTGGAGGTTCAGGACGAGACCGAATTCTCCGTTCCCGGCTTTCTGATGAGCCGGCTCCTCTGGAACACCTGCGACCCCGAGAACCCCTACATGATGGACCCGACGCTCATCGCAGCCCTCGGTCAGGCCTTTCTGGGGCGGGCAGCCCCGTGGCCAACGCCGCGGCGGTCCTGCCCGACCCGGACGACCCGACGCGCACGCGGGTCTATGTCGCAGCACGGCTCGCGCCGGAAAGCCCGGAGAGCCCTGTTTCGGTCCGGCTCTTCCGCGTGGACGTGAGCTATGATGCGCGTGCGCAGAGGGTTGCCGTATCGGTGCAGGAAGATTTCGATGGGCTCATGGCGGGCGCCGAGGGGTGCGCGACGAGCCCCACGATCTCCCCGGACCGTTCGGCCGTCTACGCGGGGGACAGCCGCGGCTCGTTCTACGCTTTCGACGCGGAGGACGGACACCGACTCTGGCAGAATCCCCCGCAGCTGGGGAACATGCTCGGCAGCCCCACGGCGGCCGGCGACGACGGATCGATCTACGTGGCGACCGACGAGCGCCTGCACAAACTCCTGCCGGACGGAACGGTCCTCTGGTCCAAGACCTACCACGAGTACGCCCGGCGGGAGGAGTGGGTGAAGAAGGTGGACGAGAACGGGGACGGCGTCGAGGATTACGTACGGTTCGCCATGCCGGCCGGACTGGCCGTCACCTCGCCCAACCGGGTGCTCCTGCCCCTGACGCTGGGGTACCTGCTCCCCGACCAGGGGAGCAGCGTGGCCCTCTGGCCGACCCAGGCCGTGCTGGCCGTGCTCGACAGAGACGGGGAGATGGCGGCCGGCCCCTTCCCGGTCCCGGACGTTGTGGAGACCACGGCCTGCGCCGACAGGCACGGGAACGTGTATGTCGCGCACGTGTCGGCACTGAGCTCGGTTTGCAGCACCCTTTACTGCAAGCTGCATCTGGACCGCCTCGGGCTGCCCCTGGATGCGCCCATCGAGCCCGTGGGCGGCCTGAGCGTGCTTCGCGCCGCCGGCGCTGCGGGGGCGCCGCCGGCGAGAGGAAAGCAGCATCCGTGAGACCGCGGGTCCGACCGGAGCACCCCGGATTGCCGTCCGGAGCGAGATGGTCTAGTCTGCCATGGGATGACCATCCAATAGCTGTCGTTGAGGAAACGCACCCATGCCCGAGCTGCCCGAAGTGGAGACCGTGCGGCGGAGCATCACACCCCTGATTCTCGGCAAGACCGTCGATTCCGTCGTGGTGCGCAGCCCGCAGCTCCGCTGGCCCGTGCCCCGGGGAATCGCCTCCCTGCTGGCCGGGCAGCGGGTGCGGGGGGTGGAACGGCGCGGCAAGTATCTGATCCTGAGGTTTGCAGCCGGCAGCGTCATCCTTCACCTGGGCATGTCCGGCCGCATTCTGATCTGCTCTCGAGACGCCGTGTACGATCGTCACGACCATATCGATTTGGTTTTCAAGGGCGGCCGGGCCTTGCGGCTGCGCGATCCGCGCCGCTTCGGGGCCCTGCTGTGGACCCGCGAAGACCCTCTTCGCCACCAACTGCTGTCGAGTCTCGGCCCCGAGCCTCTGGGCGACGGCTTTTCCGGATCCCATTTGTACCGGTGCGCCAGGGGCCGCAAGGCGCCGGTCAAGCACCTGATCATGGACGGCCGGGTGGTGGCCGGGGTCGGAAACATCTATGCCGCGGAGGCGCTTTTTGCCGCAGGCATCCACCCCGGCCGCGCCGCCGGACGCATCTCCCGGCCGCGCTGCGAGCGGCTCGCCGGGGCCATCCGCGAGGTGCTGGAAGAGGCCGTGGATTGCGGCGGCACCACGCTGCGCGATTTTCACGACCCCTCAGGGAGCCCTGGCCTGTTTCAGCCGAGACTGATGGTATACGGCAGGGAGGGGCAACCCTGCCGCGTCTGCGCCTCACCGGTCGCCAAGATCGCCCAGGGACAGCGCTCCACGTACTTCTGCAGGAGATGCCAGCGCTGAACGGATGCCGAGCCGGGCACATCCTTCTCCGGGAATGCTCGGGCCGCGGCCAACGGGACCGGGCTGAGGTGCTCGTGACCGAGCGCGGAGAGTCCGGCTGCGGCCGCCTTCGCCTGCCACCCCGGATACCGGAACAAGGCCGTCCTCCCCATCAGCACCGCCGACCGAGCGCGACAAAGATCGGGGCCCGAGGGCAAGTCGATACCTTCAGATTTTTATTGACAAGAGCTGAGGCGGGGCCGTATGCTGCCTCGGCCTTGAATAATGAAATTTCATTACTGTGTCGCGCCGGCGGGAGCGGAATGGCCAAGGGAGCAGAGCAGAGAAGAGAACAAACGCGCGCGAAGATCCTGAGCGCGGCCGGCCGGCTCTTCAGCAGGAAGGGATACCACAATACGCAAGTCATGGATATCTGCCACGAGGCACGCATCTCCGCCGGTACCTTCTACCTCTACTTTCAAAACAAGAGGGACCTTTTCGAGCACATCGCCAGGGAGACCCTGGAGGATGTGCGCACGAACCTGAAGAGGCTGAGGCAGCCGCGCGCGTCCGGAGACCTGCGGGAGCGTATGCAGCGGATCCGGGACACGTACACGACCTACTTCGACTACATCGAGGCCAACCCGGAGCAGCTCCTGATGGTGCTCAGGGGCAGCTACGGCATCGACGAGGACATGGACGGGGCCGCATGGCGCTACCTGACCCGGTTCGCCGATGACATCGCCGAGGACTTCCAGAGCTGGCAGAAGCTGGGCGTTCTGCGCAAGTGCAACCCCGCCGTGCTGGGCCACATGGTGAACGGGATGACGCTGCAGGTGGCTCACAGCTACATCGTGGAGAAGAAGTTCACCCGGGAAGAGGCGCTGGAGACGCTGGTCGAAGTGAGCACGGCCATGCTGCGCTACTACCTGACCGCGAAGGGCAGGAGGCTTCTCGGGTGACTCAGGGGCATCGGTCGGGTCTCCTCCCGGGTCTTTACCAGGCTACCCCTCTGCAGGAAGGAGTCGAGTGATGGCAATCTTCAATGACGTCGAGCTCATCCGAAAAGTCTTCATCGATCTGTGGAATCACCTCATCGAAAAGACCGATTTCGGTCCGCAGATGCGGGAGGCCGGCCTGTCCGTGCTCTACGTGACCAAGGATCCGGACGTCTACATGTACGTCGACGGGAACGGGGTTTTGTTCGGTGAAGAGGCGCGGACCAAGGACGCCGTGATCACGATGTCCATGTCCGGGGACACGGTCCACAAGTTCTGGCTGAAGAAGCTCAACGTCACCAAAGCGCTCGCCCTGAGGCAGATCAAGGCCAAGGGGCCCGTGCCCAAGATGCTCAAGCTGTTGCCCCTCCTCAAGCCGGGCCATGCCCTCTATGAAGAAGCGTGTCGGAAGTACAACATCCCCACCGATGTTTGAAAGTCGAACGGTTCCATCCATTCACCACGGTGTCGAAAAGGACACCCGGCAGAGGCTGCCGAGAAATCCCGCACGGCACCGTGCGGCTGCCCTCAAAGGGCGTTCCTCGGCAGCTTCTCACGAGGCGCAGGGAGGCTCTCATGGATTACTTCGACATCAGTCTTCAGCTGACCGATGACGACATCGAGCTCAGGAACGCGGCCCGGAAATTCGCTCAGGAGGTCATGCGGCCCATCTCCAAGCAGCTGGACGTCATGAGCCCGGAAGAGGTGATCGCCCCCGGGTCGCCGATGTGGACCTTTCTCAAGAAAGCCTACGAGCTCGGGTATCACAAGACCCTGCTCCCGGAAGCGTACGGAGGCCTGGGGCTCACGCCCATGCAAATCCACCTGGTGAACGAGGAGCTGGCCTGGGGGAGTTATGGCCTGAGCGTGCTCCTGGGAGTCTGCTCGTTCCCGTTCTTCGCGGCCTGCCTGACCGGTGACGATGCCCTGATCGAAGAGTTCGTGACGCCCTTCTGCGCCTGCACGGACGCCGGCATGAGGGGCTGCTGGGCCATCACCGAGCCGGAGCACGGCTGCGACTACTTGGCCTACGAGGACTTCTTCCGCAGCCCCAAGCTGCGCGGCAACGTCCAAGCCCGGCTCGCAGGAGACGAGTGGGTGATCAGCGGCCAGAAGGCCGCGTGGGTTTCCGGCGGCTCGATCGCCACCCATGCTCTGCTCTTCTGCCAGATCGATCCGAGCCAGGGAATGGCCGGCGGCGGCATCTGTGTGTGTCCTTTGACCGGAGAGGGTGTGTCCAGGGGCAAACCGCTGAAGAAGATGGGGCAGCGCGACTTGAACCAGGGGGAGATCTATCTGGACGGGGTCCGCATCCCGAAGCACTACATGTTCTGCGAGCCGGACTTCTATCCCCAGATGCTGGAGATGATTCTCGCCTCCGCCAACGCGGCTATGGGAATCTTCGCCACCGGGTGTGCCAGGGCGTCTTTCGAGGAAGCGCTCCAGTACGCTAAAGAGCGGGTCCAGGGCGGCGTGCCCATCGTCCAGCACCGGTCCATGCGGCAGAGACTGTTCGACATGTTCTCCAAGGTGGAGACGTGCAGGGCCATCTCCAGAGCCGCCGTGAACCTGAACTTCAACGTCTCTCCG
The DNA here is from genome assembly GCA_040756235.1 of bacterium. Classification (GTDB taxonomy): domain Bacteria; phylum Desulfobacterota; class DSWW01; order DSWW01; family DSWW01; genus JBFLZG01. The sequence continues at coordinate 86,748 of JBFLZG010000137.1, forward strand.
CCTCTGCCGGAGTACTCGCTCGTGGCCAAGACGCGCTGCACCCAGATGTGCTTCGAAGTCGCTCATGAGGCGGTCCAGGTCCTGGGCGGCAACGGCCTGACTCAGGAGTACCTGACCGAGAAGCTCTTCCGCGACGCTCGCTCCGCGCTCATCGAGGACGGCGCCAACGAGGCCCTTCAGGCCGCGGGCGGCCACATCGTCGCGGAAACGTATCCGAGGAGCGCGGCGGAGACCTTCGGGGAGTGAAATCGATTCATCTGCCGCAGACCGCCTCAAAGGGAGAGCCCGGATGGGCGATGACATATTCATCATCGGCACGGGGATGATCCGGTTTTCGAAGTACCTCGAAAAGGGGGTCAAGCAGCTCACGGGGGAAGCGCTGGAGCTCGTCTTGAAGGATTGCGGGCTCGAGCGCCGGGACCTTCAGGCCGCTTGGTTCTCGAACTCGAACTGGGGCTATTACAGCTTCCAGCACTCGATCCGGGGCCAGGTGGCCCTTTCGGCGAACGGGGTCGAGGGGATCCCCATCACCAACGTGGAGAACGCGTGCGCCAGCGGTTCGACCGCCCTGCACGGCGCCTGGACAGCCGTCAAGGCGGGCCTCTACGACTGCGTGCTGGCCATCGGCGTCGAAAAGCTCTACGACACGGACCGGGCCAAGGTGATGATGGGGTTCCTTTCAGGCGCGGACGTGGAAGTCGCCACGAAGATGCTGGCCGACTTCCAGGCCGAGGAGGCCAGGAGGAAGGAGCGGGAGGCAAAGGAGACAGAGGGCGCAGCGCCTCGGGCTCAGGAGAAGCCGGGAGGGCATTCGGCCTTCATGGACCTGTACGCGATGGGCGCCCGCCGCCACATGGAGCAGTACGGGACCACGCAACGCCAGCTGGCCGTGATCGCGGCCAAGGCGCACCACAACTCGGTCCGCAATCCCCTGGCCCAGTACAACTTTCCGATGACGGTCGAAGAGGTCCTCGCGGACCGGCCGATCGTCTTTCCTCTGACCCGGGCGATGTGCGCTCCCATCGGGGACGGGGCGGCGGCGGCCATCCTGTGCAGCGAGCGCTTTCTGAGGGAGAAAGGAAGGCGCCGGGCCGTGCGGATCCGCGCTTCGGCCCTTCGGTCCGGCAGGAGGGAAGGAGAGAACGACATCTGCGGCCGCGTCTCGAAAGCAGCTTATGAGGCGGCGGGGCTGGGGCCGTCGGACGTGCAGGTGGCCGAGGTGCACGACGCCACGGCCTTCGGAGAGCTGTACCAGACGGAGCAGATGGGTTTCTGCCCGATGGGAGAAGGGGGGCCCTTTGCGGAGAGCGGAGCAACGGCTCTGAACGGAACGATCCCGGTGAATCCGAGTGGCGGGCTCATGGCCCGGGGCCATCCCATCGGCGCCTCGGGACTGGCGCAGATCTACGAGCTCGTTCTGCACCTGAGGGGAGAGGCGGGCGACCGGCAGGTCGCCGGCGCCCGGATCGCCATGGCGGAGAACGGCGGCGGCTTCCTGGGACTGGGAGAGGCGGCGATGACGATCCATATCCTGGAAAAAACGAACTAGGAGCGCGAGCGAAAGAGGGACGAGATGGCTGAAAAAGTGACCAAGGCCCGGCGGGCCGAAGCGATCGATCGACTCAGAGAAGACTGGACCGAGACCGAGAAGGTCATCCTGAGCCGCAGGAGCGTGCGCCTGTACAAGAAGGAGCAGGTGCCCGAGTTCATGGTCAAGCGGATCCTCGAGGCGGGACGGTTCGCGCCGTCGGCCGGAAACTCCCAGCCCTGGAAGTTCGTGGTCCTCAGGGACCCGGAGATCATCGACGGCATCACGCAGACGGTGATCGAGGTCTGCACCAAGTTCCGGAACCTGGTGGACTACCGGCGGCCGCAGGCCGCCTGGAGCCGGCCGCTGGTAAAGGGCTTCATCCGGCTCATGCGGACCAACGACCTGCATCCGGTGCCGTTCGGCGCCGTGGGCATGATTGCCGACAAGGAGCTGGGGCTCTGGCACGGCGCCCCCACCGCCATCTTGATCTTCAAGGACGTGCGCGGCGTCTCCAATCCTGACCTGGATTGCGGCATTGCCGGTCAGAACATGGTGCTTGCCGCCCACAGCATGGGGCTGGGGACCTGCTGGGTCGGGTTTGCCAAGATGGCCCTCGACTACACGGACAAGTGGAAGAAGCGGCTGGGAATCGAGTTCCCCTACCAGTTTGCGAGCAGCCTGGCGGTCGGCTGGCCGGTCGGAAAGCCGGACGGCATGGTGGGCAGGCAGACCCACGCGGTGGACTGGTACGAGGGCGGAAGCAAGAAGATCCTTTACTGAACGAATGGGAGTCAAGAATGGCCAGATTGACTGTGTCCGAAAGAATCCGGATACCGACCTACGACGATCCGCAGCAGATCCGCTGGGGCGAGGTCGGTTTCGATTACGAGAAGTGCAGCGGCTGCGGGATCTGTTCCCAGGCCTGCCCGGCCAAGGCGATCGTCCTGGAGGACAAGCGGCCGCGGATGAAGCCACTCGGAGAGAACAACTGTATGGCCTGCGGGGACTGTGCGGCCATCTGCCCGGAGGGCGCCATTGCCCTGAAGGCGGGGTACAGCTACTCGGGCTATTACAAGACGATCGACCAGGGTGACATTCAGCCACCACGGCTCTGAAGAAGATCGGTGAAAGGCAAGAGGGAACCCCTTCCTAGGGCACACGCTGATCTTGGGAGGGCTTGTGTGACCACGGAGGCAACGATGAGCGCTTCGGTATCGAACTGGGCGACCGTTCTGGACGAGCAGGCCGAAAAGCTCGGAGACAAGCCTTTCCTCTATCTCGTCTATCAGGATCGGACCGTGAGCTACCGCGAGATGAACGAGAACGCGAACCGCGCGGCCGACTACCTCCTTCGGCTCGGCGCCAGGCCGGGAGACGGGATCGCCACGCTGATGGGCAATTCGCCGCAGTTCCTCGACCTGTTCTTCGGCATGCAGCGGCTCGGGATGTACATGGTTCCGGTGAACACCTCGCTCCGAGGCGACAGTCTCTCCTACATCATCGACAACAGCGACGCGAAGTTCTTGATCGTCGACCACGATCTGATGGATGTCTACCGGACCGTGCAACAGGAGCTGCCTCGGGTGCAGAAGGTCGTGGTCAACACCCTGGAGGCACCTGCGGGTTTCCAGATGCCTGCCGGCAGCCTGGACCTGCGCGCGGCTTACGGAGGCGGCGTCTCGGCAGACAGGCCCTGTGTGGAATTCGACGAGAGCTCGCTGCTGCTGCTGATGTACACGTCCGGTACGACCGGCCTGCCCAAGGGGGTCGTCTCGAGGTACAACAAGAACCTCGTGGACCGGATCCGGCCCCTGGCCGCCTTCACCCTGACCCCCGATTCAATCTATTTCACAGCGCTCGCCCTGTTCCACGGGAACGCTCTCTTTATCACGACCACCCAGTCGCTCATCGCCGGGTGCACGGTGGCCTTGAGCAAGAGGTTCAGCGCGAGCCGCTTCTGGGAACAGGTCTATCGCTCCAAGGCCACCATCTTCAACACGATCGGCGCCATCATCCCGATTCTGCTCAAGCAGCCCGAGAGTCCCTACGAGAAAATGCACTGCGTGAAGACCGTGCTGTCCGCCGGATGCCCTGCGGAGATGTGGGAAAAGTTCGAGCAGAGGTTTGGCGTGACCCTCTGGGAGGGTTACGGCGCCGTGGACGGCTCCGGAACCATCATGAATCTGGGCAACGCGCCGAAGGGGTCGATCGGAAACCCCCTGGGGTCGGAGATCCGGCTCGTCGACGAGGAAGGCAAGGAGGTGCCGCTCGGCGTGCCGGGCGAGCTCCTCTTCAAGGTCGCGCCGGACAGGAAGAGCAATGTCGAGTACTACAAGAACCCGGCCGCCTCGGAGAAGAAGACCCGGGGCGAGTGGGAGTACACGGGCGATCTCCTCTACCGGGACGCCGAAGGTTACCTCTACTTCGTGGGGCGCAAGACCGACTCGATGAGGAGGCGCGGGGAGAACGTTTCGGCGTTCGAGGTCGAGAAGGCGATTCTCAAGCACCCGGCCGTTCTCGAGTGCGCCGTTTACGGCGTGCCCTCGGAGCTGACCGAGGACGAGATCATGGCCTCGGTCCGGCCGGTGGAGGGGAAGACTCTCGATGCCGGGGAGCTCTGGGGTTTCCTGCAGGACAAGCTCGCTAGGTTCGCCATCCCGCGTTACATCCGGATCGTCGACGACTTCCCGAGGACCGAGACCTTCCGGGTCAAGAAGCACGAGCTCAAGGCCGTGGGAGTGACGGCGGGCACCTTCGACGCGGAGCGGTAGCAGGCCGTTGAAAAAGGCCCATCTGCGGAGCCTGTTGCGAGCGAAGCGAAGCAATCCCCGCGGGCGATTCCCGCGGCGGAGAGCTGTAGCGGGGGTCTCCTCGTCGCTCTCGCTCCTCGAAACTCAGTACATGTCGGGGCGAGTACCCTGACGTTTCGTTTTAGGACCGGTCCGGTCGGCAGCGCTGGTGACCCGCTGTAACCGGCGGACATTGCGAGGACCGCAGGTCCGTGGCAACCTCCCGGTGCCATGGAGGTCGCCACGCCCGGTCTCGCGATATTCACCCGTCGCGTGCCATCGTTGCCACGCATGCTTGGAACGACAGAGCTGGCCACTGAATGGTGAGTGTACTTGCGTGACGTAGTCCTTGAACGGCCTGCACGTGAATTTCCCGGAGAGTGCGAGCCGCGTAGGGGCGTATGGCCATACGCCCAACAGAATGCATTCGAATCCGTGACCGGCGGTCCTGGTCGAGGGCCTCACTGCAGCGTGTGCCCGCCGTCGATGTAGATCTCGGAGCCGGTCAGGTAAGGAGGGCAGGTGGCGAGGTACAGGGCCGTAGATCTCAGCTCCGCCAGATCGCCCGGCCGATTGAGAGGCACCATCTTTCGGATCATTCCTGCGCCTGTTTCCGACGCCAGGAATTCCCGGTTGAACTCGGTCACGAAGTACCCCGGGCAGAGGACGTTCACCTGGACGTTGTAGCGCATGAGCTCCAGCGCCAGGACTTTGGTGAAAGCGATGACCGCGGCCTTGCTGGAACAGTAGCCCGCCATGTAGCGCGCCGCGACCTTGCCCAGCAATGACGCGATGTGGATGATCCTCCCGCTCTGGCTCCGCATCATCTGCCTGGCGACCGCCCGGGAGACGACAAAGGTGCCCCGGAAGTCCACGTTCATCACTTCGTCCAGCTCCTGATCGGTCATCTCCACGACCGGCTTCTGGCTGCCGGCGATCCCGGCGCTGTTCACCAGGATGTCGATCTTTCCGAGCTCTCGGACGACGGCTTCGACCACCGTGTCCACCTCGCGGGAATTCGTGACGTCCATGGCCATGCCGATCGCCTTGACTCCGTGCCTCCCTTCGATTTCCCGCGCCACGCCGAGGCATCCTTCCAGGTTGCGGGCGACGATCGCGACGTTGGCTCCGGCCCCGGCATACGTCTCGGCAAACAGGCGGCCGATCCCCTTGTAGCCTCCCGTGATCAGGGCGTTTCGGCCGCCCAACGAAAAAAGTGTCTCGAGCGTCGTTTTGGACATGGTTCCTCTCCTTGCACGATGCCGCAGGGGGCGGAAGGCTCACGGCCGCATGGCCGCCTTCGGGCCGCACGTCCCTGGGCCGCTCCGGTGGCCGGAAAGACACTATCTCGCCAGCAGACCTCCGTCGATGACCAAGACGTGGCCTGTCAGGTAAGCGGACGCCTCTGAAGCCAGGAATACTGCCGCTCCTCGGATGTCTTCGACTTCGCCCATCCTCCCCATGGGGATCATCCGGATGAGCTGCTCGTAGACGCCCCTGGACTCAGGCTTGTCCATGTAAGCCATCATGTCCGTGCGGAAGTATCCGGGCGCGATGGCATTCACGCGGATCTTGTACGGGGCGAGCTTGACGGCCAGATTCATGGTCAGCAGATTGATCGCGGCCTTTGTGGAATTGTAGGGAACGGACGGATGGAGCGCCTCCTCGCTGCCGCGGGAGGCCCAGACGGAGGAGATGTTGACGATGTTCCCGCCTCCCTGCTCCTTCATGACCCGGGCGACCTTCTGGGTCAGCATCCAGACGCCGCGCACATTCACGTTGAACAGGTAATCCCATCTTTCCAGGGGGAACTCCAGGGTGGGGGCGCCCCATGCGGCGCCGGCGTTGTTTACGAGGACGTGGATGCCGCCGAAGGTCTTCATGGCCCCCTCGAGGAGGGCGTCGACCTCCTCTTCCTTGGCCACATCGCAGGCGACGGGAAGGACACGGGTCCCACAGCTCTTTTCGATCTCGTCAGCGGCGGCCGCCAGGTTCTTGAGCTTCCTTGAAGCGAGGACCAGGTCGGCTCCCGCCTCGGCCAGCGCAGTCGCGATGGACTTCCCGAGGCCGCGACCGCCGCCTGTCACGAGTGCCGCCTTGCCATGAAGATCGAACAGAGACTGCAGCTTCATCGGTGCCTCCTCTCCTTCGGGGGGCAATCCGAAGGTCCATCAGGGGTCATGCCCCGCTCGAATCTCAGAAGACCCGTGCATACCGATAATTCAGATTCTTCCGAGATGTCAAGGCGGCGCAGCCGGCAGCGGCGCCGGCGCCCTGCCGGCTG